>NZ_QSPW01000009.1:0-2734 GCF_003466565.1 Collinsella sp. TM04-29 | reverse complement strand
GCTGGGGTAGAGGTGGTAGAAGCCGTCGAAAAGGCTCTTGACTACTTTCGATTGATGCTCAGTGCCCATTGTGTTCGCTACGATTAAACTCGGCACAGGGGATACTGGTTTTCCGTGCGAAAACGCTCATGCCGCTAAATTGAGCGACCGCCTGTACTGCAGCGGGATCATCCGCCCGAGCGATCCCTTAATCCGTCGCCCGTTGCGCCAATCGGCAGAAGCCACGCGTGGACGCTAATCGCTCGAGCGAATCGTCGTCGGTTTCCGTTTAACGATTTCTTTTTCCGCTATTATCCGACCCTCGGACTTCCTCGTGATAGAAGTAGTCCACGATCACCGGATGCCCCTGGGGGACTCTGCCATAAGGCATTTCGTTGTCCACAAAGGGGCAATCGTACTTCTTGGCCATTTCCTCGGCTTTTACTTCAAGCGCTTCAAAATAGCTACGGTTGCGCTTGTTATAGATCTCATCGTAAAGCGGTACGAGATCGGGATGTTTCTCGGCGATATAATCCAGGATCGCTTTTTTGAAACCACCCCGAAGATTGAGATTTTCGAGCCAAAACAAATCGCACCGATCCTTTACTCGCTCAAAAATCATCTCAAAATCCGTGATGCCGGGAAATACCGGGGACACGAAGCAGACCGTACGGATACCTTCGTCATACACCTGCTTCATAGCGGCGATACGACGCTCGATGCTCGACGCGGAGTCCATATCGTTCTTGAAGTTCTCATCCAGCGTGTTGATCGACCATGAAACGGTCACTCGTCCAAGCCTCTTCAGCAGATCGATATCCCGTACCACAAGATCGGACTTTGTGCAGATCAGAATATCTGCATCGCTGCCAATCAGCTGCTCCAGGAGTTTCCTGGTATTCCCGAATCGCTCCTCCTGTGGATTGTAGCCATCCGTCACAGAACCGATAACCACCCGCTGTCCAGCGTATTTCTTCGGATTCTTGATTTCCGGCCAATGCTTCACATCAAGAAAGGTGCCCCATTCCTCCTTGTGTCCGGTAAAGCGCTTCATAAAGGAGGCATAGCAATACTTGCAGGCATGCGTGCAGCCTACATAGGGATTGACCGAGTAGCCGCCTACCGGCAGGCTGGACTTGGTCATGATGTTCTTTGCTTCCACCTCATTGATGAGGATTCCATCGATCACTTCCGCCATGTTCTCTGCACCTCCAGCACTCTTTCGAATTCTTCCGGCAATTCCTGAATCATGTTTTCGTCCCCTATGACAGAGACGAGGTCTTCCTTCATAAACATTGGAATGCCAAGCGCGTGCGCCTGGTCCGTCAAAGACCATGCCCACTCCGGTTCCGTATGAACCTTCCTGCTCTGCGCCCCGGTCATGGTACCGACGACGATCCAGTTGATTCCGGAAAGGTCGACCGTACCGGGATCGTCGAATAGCGGCTCAAAAGTAACGAAGAAGTGATTTGCTTTGACGTTTTTCCGAAGGGCGTCGATACGCCACAGCTCCGCTTTCCTCGTCACCGTAACGCCGAACCATGCGTTTTCCAGGTCGGTATCTAAATCCAGCAAATCGGGTCTCTTGGTCAGGAACAGGAACTGATGCTGTGGATTCTCATGGATCTTTGCAAATACCTCGTCTCGCCATTCCAGCTTCCACCCGGAGAGATCGCTCATGCCGGTAAGGAGAAAGTTCTGCGGCCGTTTCTTTTCCATCATCTTGAGCTTGCTCGGGAAGAACGCAGGATCAGCGAAGTCGTCAATCATATGCCAACGTTTCACATTGTTACGGGCATAGCAATATGGACACCCCACCGTGCAGCCGATGACGATATTCATATTCTGAATCTGATTTTTGATGCAGATGCTCATAACGCCTGCCTACCTGCCTCTCCCGTAAACACGCAATCAGCCTCCCCCGCCTTGCGGGCAAAAGCCTCGATATCTTGCTTGCAAGCAGCAGGCTCGCAATCGCTCAAATCGTATGACGTGCCGCCGTTTCGATAGACGGCCCGATGGGAAAACGATCGGCTGACAAGCCCGATGCCGAGCTTCTCGCACAGGGTCATCCGTGCTCCCTTTCAGCTATAATAAACAGGTGTCTATAAACAGTATCCTTGTTGATTTTCGCAGGGGCAATGAACAAACGCGTGCACCTGTCGATAAACGAACAGCTACTGGACATTGTCAAACGACTCAGATTGGAGAGGCGATGGGAGAAACCAAGATCGACCGCCGGCGGCGCTACACCCTCTCGGTCATACAGGAGGCGTTCTTCGCGCTGCCGGCCGAGGTCGGCTTCGCGAAGATGACGGTGGCGGACATCTGCCGCCGCGCCGAGATCAACCGGGGAACGTTCTATCTGCATTACGAGGATAAGTACGCGCTGCTCGATGCGCTTATCGACGAGGCCCCGAGTTCGCCCATGCCCAGGAGCTGCTCAACGCCTATTCCGAAGGGGGCTTACTGGCGGTATCCGCTCTTCGCGATTCCGATAACCCATCGTGACCTGCGATTCAGGAATACCAGCCTCCGAGCCCTCTCGTTCGGAGGCTGCGGCTAAAACCTCATTGCGCGTCTACCGCTCCGCGTTACTCGCCACCTGCCCGCGCCGCCGAGAGCAGCGTGCTCAAATCGGCCTGGATCGCCTCTGCCTTGCTTCCAAGCTGCAACGGAGCCGAGTCGCCCGAGATGTTTACGCTCAAAAGGTGCGCATCCGGCAGCTTCGCGGTCATGCTCCAGAACGGGAGCG
>NZ_QSPW01000008.1:0-53357 GCF_003466565.1 Collinsella sp. TM04-29 | reverse complement strand
GGGCCACATTAAGTGGCCCCCTTTGCGTGCGGAACTCGCGACAGACCTTTCCCGCGCCTCCGCCTGCCGCCGCCCCTCACCCGTTGCGAGTTGAGTGGGCTGATGAGAAGCTGCGCTCGCCTCGTAGCAGAAGCGTAGCCTGGCATGCGCATCGCGGAAAGCTTGTCCCGGAATTCACGTCCGGAGTGGGATGCGGTTTCCGCTTGTGGCTCCGTTGGGAAACTGCATCCCACTCTGATCGCAAATTCCGGGTCGCATTTTCCGCCAGAGCCCTCAACCGGAAACTGCATCCCACTCCAAAGGCAAATTCTGGGACGCACTTTCCGAATCCCCATCCATCCGGAAAGTCCGTCCCACTCTGAATACATCCAGCGAACGCATGCGAGCGTGTCGTCCAGGACGGTCTCGTCATCGGGGTGATGGAAAATGTCACCCCCAAACGCTTGCCACGGTTGCGCCCACAAGTGTCAAGAAAAAGCCTCGAGAATCTCGAGGCTTTCACGTTTGTACGATTGAACGCGCGGCACCGCGAACGGCGAAGTTACTCGCCCAGCACGGCCTTCTTGGCCGCCGCCGCCATGTTGTCCAGATCTTCCTTGGTGGGATGGTCCTTCGCGGCAACCCAGTTGTCGAGCAGCATCTTAAAGCGGGCGTTGTCGGGATCTTGCTCGAGCATGGCCTCGTAGCGCTGCTTGACCGCAGGGCCCATCTTACCCTGGCACATCGCCCAGCCCGCAAGCTCGGCATCCCCAGCCAAATTGGAAGTTACGCGGTCGATAATCTGCTGGTAATAGCTCTGGTCGGCGCCAAAGCCGCAGGTGCCAAACAGGAACACGCGCTTGCCGTGCAAGGCGGAGAGCAACGCCGCGACCGAAGGCGTGCACGCGCCCTTGTCGCACCAAAAACCGACGAGCACTGTGTCGGCCGCGCAGGCGCCCTGCGCCTCGAGCGCAACCTGGTCTGCATCTGCATCGTCACTCAACGCCGCGGCATGGACAAACTCAACGCCCGCAGCCTGCAGAGTGCGCTTGATCGCGCCCGAAACCATCCTGGTATTACCGCTCTTGCTGTTAACCACCATTGAGCACGTCATAGTCACGTTGCCTCGTTTCCCCCAAAACTAAAGCCACTAATGCAATTTATTAGATGAATATCTTAGTACTAACGTGACAGATGTAAACCACCGTCTGTCGATTGGCGACGCAGACGACATCTTTGGACAGATTTCGAACATGTATGTACTTCGGACTGAAACCGCCGCAGAACGTTTCACGAATGGCCGAAAAACTGTTTCACAAAACGCCGTCAAATTGTTTCACGAAATACCGTCAAATTGTTTCACGCGCTGGTAGAACGCTATATAACACGATCGCTCTATGGGACAAACAAACCTGATTAATTTGCCCCACGGGCTTGCTCACTGAGCAAACTGGCTGCGGTAGAGTTCGGCGTAGAAGCCGCCTGCCGCTAGCAGCTCGTCGTGCGTGCCGCGCTCGATAATCTCGCCGTCGCGCATCACCAGAATGCAGTCGGCGTTGCGGATGGTGCTCAGGCGGTGCGCCACCACAAAGCTTGTGCGGCCAGCCATAAGCTCGTCGAATGCTGCCTGCACCTGCAGCTCGGTGCGGGTATCGATGCTCGACGTTGCCTCGTCCAGCAGCAAGATCGCCGGGTCGGTAAGCATGACGCGCGCGATGCACAGCAGCTGTTTTTGACCCTGGCTAAACGTGCCGCCGTCCTCGCCAATCACCGTGTCGTAGCCGCCTGGCAGCTGCACGATAAACTTGTGCGCATGCGCGCGCTTGGCCGCCTCGATAACCTGTTCGCGTGTGGCATCGGGACAACCGTAGGCAATGTTGTCCGCCACTGTGCCCTCGAACAGCCACGTATCCTGCAGCACCATGCCAAAGGCACGGCGCAGGCTCGAGCGCGTGTAGTCGCGCGACGAACGCCCGTCTACCGAGATGCGGCCGGCGTCGATATCGTAGAACCGCAGCAGCAAATTGATGAGCGTTGTCTTGCCACAGCCCGTAGGACCGACCAGGGCAAAGCGCATGCCGGGCTTAGCCTCGATGCAGATATCCTGCAGCAGCTTGCGGTCGGGCACATAGCTAAAGTCCACGTGTTCAAAGGTCACCTCGCCCTGCGGGGCGACAAGCTCCACGGCATCCGCCGCGTCGGGCTCCTGCTCGCGCGCATCAAGCAACGCAAACATGCGGCGCGCCGAGGCGTACGCGGTCTGGATCTGCGTGATGACGTTCGTGACCTCGTTGAACGGCTTAGTGTACTGGTTGGCGTAGGACAGGAAAATCTGCACGCCGCCCACCGTAAGCGCCGCTGGCACGGCCGTGATCACGCCCACGCAGCCGATCACAGCGACCACGGCATAGATGATGTTATTGATAAAGCGCGTGCCGGGGTTGGAGAGCGAACCCATAAACTGCGCGCGTTCACCTGCTGTATAGAGCTCGGCGTTAAGGGCATCGAAGCGCTGCTGAGCGTGCGGGCCGTAGGCGAAGGCGTCCACCAGCTTTTGCTCACCCACATACTCCTCGATATGACCGCCGAGCTGCCCTTGAATACGCTGCTGAGCCGTAAAGCTTTTGTTGGAGAGCTTGGCGATGGCGCCAGCTGCAAAGATGGAAAGCGGCGTGACGAGCACCACCACGAGCGTCATGGCCAGGTTAATGGAGAGCATAAACGCGAGCGTGCCCACGATGGTGATGACGCCGGTAAAGAGCTGGGTAAAGCCCTGCAGCAGACCGTCGCCCACCTGATCGACGTCGTTGACCACGCGGCTCATAAGGTCGCCGTGGGCATGGCTGTCGACAAAGCCGAGCGGCATGCGGCTGAGCTTGTCGCTCGCCTCCACGCGCATGTCGCGCACCGTCTCGTAGGACAGACGGTTGACGCAGTAGCCCTGCAGCCACTGAAAGGCCGCAGCACCCATCACGACAATCGCGAGTTTGGTAACGAGCGGCAGCAGCGCATCGAAGTCCACCTGCCCGGTGGCGACGATCAGGTCGATGCCCTCACCAATGAGGATGGGCGTGTAGAGCTGCAGAATCACCGAGATGGCGGCGCTCACAAACGACGCCGTAAACGAAATACGGTGCGGGCGAACATAGCCCAGCAGGCGGCGCGTCACCGCGCCCACGGGATAGCGCTCAGGGTCGCCGGGCTGGCGTGGGCCGTCACCCAGGTCGTTGAGGTTATCGTTGCCGGACACATTAGCGGTCATCGTGGCGACCGAACCGGAAGAAGTATACGGGTTCATCTAGCAACCCTCCTTTGAGCAAGTAGGCGCAGGGGCAGTCGGGGCGGACGCGGGCACCGTGCTCCCCTGCTGGCCCTCGAGCTCCTCGCGGCGCAGCTGCGACTGGCAAATCTCGCGATAGAGCTGGCAGCTTGCATACAGCTCGTCATGCGTGCCCAGGCCCGCAACCGATCCGTGGTCGAGCACGCAGATCATGTCGGCATCGCGCACGGTCGAGACGCGCTGGCTCACGATGACCGTCGTGAGCGGCAGCCCGCCCTCGGCGGCACCGCGCACGATGCGCTCGCGGATGGCATGGCGAAGCGCCGCGTCGGTCTTAAAATCGAGCGCCGAGGCGGAGTCGTCCATGATCAATATCTGAGGCGAGCCCACCAGGGCGCGCGCGATGGTCAGGCGCTGGCGTTGGCCACCGCTGAAGTTCTTACCGCCCGCCTCGACCGGGGCATCGAGCCCCTGCGGCTTGTTGCGCACGAATTCGCTGGCCTGCGCCATATCGAGCGCCGCCCAGAGCTCATCGTCGGTCGCTGACTCGTCACGCCAGGTCAGGTTGCTGCGGATGGTGCCGCTCACCAGCGACGCGCGCTGCGGGACGGTCGCGACCACATGGCGCAGCTGGTCGAGCGGCCAGGCGCGCACGTCGGAGCCCATCACGCTCACACTGCCGGTGCCTGCATCGTACAGGCGCGGGATGAGCGAGACGAGCGTGGACTTACCACTGCCCGTACCGCCGATAATGCCGAGCGTCTTGCCCAGCGGGAGTTCCAGCGTCACATCGTTGACAGCATTGGCCGCGCCGGCGCCAAACGAGAAGCTCGCATGGCTCAAGCTCAGCGCAGGAACGGGAGCGACATTGCCCGGCTTGGGCAGCGCGACCGGCTGGTTGCCCTCGTCGGTGATGCTCGGCACGCAATTGAGCACCTCGTTGATACGTGACGCACTGGCGCTCGCCTTGGTAAAGACCACGACCAGGTTGGCGACGTACACGATGGAGGTCAGGGTCTGCGTCATGTAGTTCACAAACGCCATGACCTGGCCCTGCGTGAGCTCGCCCACGTCGACCTGGATGCCGCCCACCCACAGGATGGCGCACACGCCCAGGTTCATCACCAAAAACGTGACGGGATTAAGGATTGACGAGAGCTTGCCCACCGCGATGGCGGTATTGGCCTGGTCATCGGCGGCTTGGGCAAAACGCTCGCGCTCGTGGTCCTCACGCACAAAGGCGCGAACAACGCGGGCGCCCGAAAGCCCCTCGCGGCAGATAAGCGCGATGCGGTCGAGCTTTGCCTGCAGCTGCTTGTAGTAGGGAATGCAGCGCGCCATGACAAACCAAAACACCAGGCCGATGGCGGGCGTGCAAATCAAAAAGATCATGCCGAGCTTAAGGTCGATGGCAAGGGCCGCGCACATAGAGCCCACCGCCAAGAAGGGCCAGCGGATGAGCATGCGCACGCCCAGCGCCACGGCAAGCTGCACCTGGTTGACGTCGTTGGTGATGCGGGTGATAAGCGACGGCGTGCCAAAACGGTCGAGCTCGGCATAGCTCAGCTTATTAATGCGCTCGTAGAGCGCACCACGGATATCGGTGCCCATGCCCTGCGAGGTGAGCGCCGCCATCTTTTGGCAGACGAGCGTAAACGAGATGCCGATCACAGCCATGGCGGCAAGCACCATGCCGTAGTGGACGACGGCGTTGACATCGTGTGCGCCGATGCCCTTATCGATCATCTGGGCAATCACCAGCGGCGTAAGCAAGTCAAAGATCACTTCGATCAACTTGCACGCAGGGCCGATCACCATATACCTGCGAAACTTACCACCAAAACGCCTGAGCAACTCAATCATAAAAAGGCGCTCCCTATCATCATCTCTCTTCAATCTGATTCATGATAGTACGGCGAACCCTGAAGATGCGTAAGCAACTCGTTACAGAAGAGTCTTGAGCGGTGGTAAAAAACGTCACAGTTTTGGCGCAGTCAGCGAGCGACATAACGCCAGGGATTCAATTATCAGATAAATGTGACCCTTCAGGCAGTTTTGGTCGGCTACCCGCGAGTGCCGGCAGGGCGCTTGGTAGTCGAGCGATCCCGCAGGCAAAGCCGAGGACCAGCGAGACACCAAACAGCCCGCCGGCACCGGGACCGCATCGCGGCACCAAAAAAAGCGCCCGTGCGCTCGATGGATTCGGATGCCCGACAGAGGCTCCTTATGGCTGCTTCCTTCCGGACCTGACCAGATTCGGAACATGTCGTCATCCGAACCCATCGAACGCGCTAGGCGCTCGGTATATCTTACCTGCTCCCGCCCGATGGGGCAAGACAGCTAATTTGGGACGGGGCTTTTTTGACTACTTTTTGACTGGTGGGGCATCAGGGTGGCGAAAGTAGTCAAGGAGGCCCCGTCCTAAATAGACTGATCTGGTGCTGTGCCACGAAAAGGGCCCATCTACTACGTTTAGGTCGCAGGGGTCGACCATAGCCGACTTTTTCGGAAATCGGCAAGCTCTCTACCTGCGGTTTTAATTTCACAAAATCCGGGATGGTCGAGGTAGCTCGGTCAAACGTAGTAGATGGCCGCATTTCGTGGCAAACGGTCCGACCCAAAGCACAAGGCGACCAGCCTCGGATGGCCATTCACGAAGTTGCGGTGGAATACGGACTGAATTGGCGCCTTAAAGGCAAAAACACTCCGTATTTCACCGCAAGTTATTGGGGAGGGATTGGTTTTAGAGGCGGCCAAGGTCGTAGGCTCGCGCGGCAGACTCGCCGGCGCAGATGAGGTTGGTTGCGGCTTCTTGCGGATCGAGCGCCCGCTCCAGGTCCATGGGCTTGCGACAGATCGGCAGGACAAGGTCGATGCCCTGCTCGTACACCGCATCCAGGTTGTCGGCGCGACCGCCCACGACAGCGGCCACCGGCTTGCCATATCGCTTGGCACGGCGGGCCACACCCACCGGCGCTTTGCCGGCGGCAGATTGCTCGTCCATATTGCCCTCGCCCGTTATGACCAGGTCGACATCGCGCACATGTTCGTCAAACCCAATCAGATCGAGCACCGTCTCCACGCCCGAGCGTAGCTCCGCACCGAGCGCCAGTAACGCCGCGCCCAAGCCACCGGCAGCGCCCGCTCCGGGCACGCCGAGCACCGAGCCAAATGTCCGTGCGCCCTCGGGTGTGCGCAACAACCCCAGGGCCCGAGCCTCGACAATTGCCGTATCGAGCAGACGACCGTAGCCGACCATCCAGCTGTCGCACCTGCTCAGCGCCTCGGCGTCACCCGTCGGCAAGCCTTTCTGCCCGCCAAACACCGCCAATGCGCCCCGACGCCCTACGAGCGGATTCTCGACATCCGAAAGCACAACGATACGAGCACCATCCAAAGCCTGCAGCGCTGGCGCCAAATCAACGCTCGCCACCTGCTCAAGGCCGGCAAGACCGGGGGCGACATCGCAGCCCCGATCATCGACCACACGCGCGCCCAGCGTCTGCAGCATGCCGGCGCCGCCGTCGTTGGTGGCGCTGCCGCCCAAGCCAATATAGATAGTCTTTGCACCCGCGCGAACCGCATGAAGCATCAGTTCGCCCACGCCATAGGTCGAAGCCGCAAGCGCCGACGACTCCGTGCAAGGCGAATACCCAATGCCGGCCGCCTCGGCCATCTCGATGACCGCGGACTCGCGCTCGACATCAACCAGCATCCGGGCAGGCACACGCTCGCCCAAGGGACCTGCAACCTCGCAGGTCACAACCTCACCGCCGCACGCGGCAATGGCGTCGAGCGTTCCCTCGCCGCCGTCTGCCAGCAGCAATGTGCACACCTCGGCATCGGGCCAAACGCGGCGCACGCCTTCGGCAACGACCCCCTCTGCCTGCGCACTCGAAACGCTGCCCTTAAAGGAATCAATCGCCAGCAGCACACGGCGAGGCCGGCGCTGCACGGGACCAAAGTCGAGCGTCTCGCCGGCAAGATCCTCGCCGTCAGCAAGGGCCTCGGCATGAGCGGCATGTGCCTCAAGATCGGCCCCACAACCGCAGCCAGTACCATCGGTGCCACGCAGCCCACTAAAATAGCCGCTCAACACCTCACGACACTCATCCGCCAGGACCCCAGTCGCCACATTAAACCGATGATTCAGGCGCGAGTCGGCATTCAAATCGTATAGGGATCCCAACGCGCCCGCCTTGGCGTCGCTCGCGCCATACACGCAGCGCCCCACGCGCGCGTTAACCATAAGGCCTGCGCACATGCAGCAGGGCTCGAGCGTTACGTAGACCGTACAGTCGGAAAGGCGCCAGCGGCCAAGCGCCTGGGCGGCGGCGCACAGGGCCGCGAACTCTGCATGCGCCGAAGGGTCCTGGTCGAGCTCGCGCCGATTGTGCGCCCTCGCGACGATCTCGCCGTCGCGCACCACTACGGCTCCGATGGGCACCTCGCCCACCGCCGCGGCGGCTCGCGCCTCCGCCAACGCCTCGCGCATGAACTTCTCGTCGATTTCGGTGATCGTCATCGTTCGCCTTCCCTGTTGCAAATTCAAAACGATGCTATCATTACGACTCACGGAGAGATGGCAGAGCGGTTGAATGCGGCGGTCTTGAAAACCGTTGAGCGCGAGAGCGTTCCGGGGGTTCGAATCCCCCTCTCTCCGCCACTTTTAGTGATGCACCGGTGTCATGGTCCGCTCAAACAGCGCATCGACCACGTCGGCCATCTCGGGTCGACGCTCAAGATCGTGGCCCGATTCCCACCATATCGTGAAAAGTCGAATAATACCGCCGGCGACAAACTCAGACGTCGTCTCGAGTGACACGGGGGCCAGGGCATCCTCGGCAAGCACGTTCATCACACGCTCGCGGATGGAGCGGGCAATGCGGTCGCAAATAACGTTGGTCAGCATTCCCGACATGCTGCTCGCCAAAATGTTGTCCATGAGCTGCTCATGGGCCAGAATCAGGTCCATGGCATCGTCCAAAATCGCGTGCCGAAGCGCGCGCACGTCCTCGGCAGACACTGTGCCGGCCTCATCGGGCTGTTTTTGCGGCAAGCCGGACATGAGCTCATCGATATAAAAGGCAAAGTAATCGTTCTTGTCGCGAAAGTGCTTGTAGAACGTCGTGCGGCGAATCATGGCGCGGTCGCACAGCATGGCAACCGTCAGGTCCTCAAAACGATGCTCCTCGAGAAGCTCGGTGAAGGCATCGAACAGGGCACGGTAGGTTTTCTTAATGCGAAGGTCCACTGGTATCGCCATCCTCAGGGCAAAGACAACACTCGTCAATCTGTCGCATATCTTACACCTGTACCTCGCGCGTTTTACCCCGGTGCCGACCCCGCCGAAAACATAACGCTTACCGGAAAGTTCGGCACGACAAAACGTTGCGGGTATACTAGTAGCGTTATACCAACGGCAGCTGGCGCATGCCGCCGCGGCCATTCGAAACGGAGACATCATGATTACCGTCATCATCGGCATCGTTGTTGTCATTGTGATTGTCTGCGCCATCGCCGGCATCTACAACAACATGGTCACCAAGCGTAACCGCATCGATAACGCCTGGCAGAACATCGACACGCAGCTGCAGCGCCGCAACGACCTGATCCCCAACCTGGTCGAGACCGTCAAGGGCTACGCCAAGCACGAGCAGGAGACGCTCTCCGCCGTGATCAGTGCGCGTAACACCGCCGTCAAGGCCACCACGCCCGAGGCCAAGATGGAAGCCGACAACGTGCTGACCGGTGCGCTGCGCCAGCTCTTCGCCGTAGCCGAGGCCTACCCCGACCTTAAGGCAAACACTAACTTTACGCAGCTGCAGGCATCGCTCGAGGATACCGAGAACAAGATTAGCTATGCACGCCAGAGCTACAACGACTGCGTGCTCAGCTACAACAACGCCATTCAGACGTTCCCGGCTGTCATCTTTGCCGGCATCTTCCAGTTTAAGGAGCGCCAGGGCTTCGAGGCCGCCGAAGCAGCCCGCCAGGCCCCGACCGTCAAGTTCTAGTAGTTTGGCAGCGCATCCTTAATCGGCCAAATGTATAAACCGCCCCGTCGAACGCATACTTCGACGGGGCGGTTTCCTTTTTCGCGAAGGTCCCCCTCTAAGCGCCGTGCATTTTTAGGAGTATTCAACATAACCAAGAGCTTCGGGCGCTACGATAAATGCCAAAGACCGCGAATGTCCCTGCAAATCAAAACGCTGTCAGCCCATAACCCCGCCCATCATTCGTAGAAAACATCGAGAAATCCCGATTTTTGCCCGAGGTCGGTATGCAGGGGCCTTCGATTGCAGAATACTCGCAAAAATGCACGTCGCCACCACCCCCACATGGCGCGAACCAAAACAAAAGCACGGCCTTCCTTTCCGGCGCACTCCGCAGGACGAAAGAACCTCCGCCGCACGAAGTGCGCAGCGGAGGTTCTTTCATGTCCGAGGACGCGCCGGAAAGGTAGGTTGCCCTCGGGCCGAACAGCTATGGCAGCTTACGCCACGGTATAGACCCAGTCGTGCTTGTCCTCAACAGCACCAGACTGGATACCAGTCAGGGTCTCGCGGAGCTTCTTCATCACAGGGCCGATCTCGGTGTAACCAGCCGGGAAGGTCACGGTCTCGTCGGCGCCGTAAACCTTGTTGTCGATCTCGCCCACCGGGGAGATGACGGCAGCGGTGCCGCACAGACCGCACTCGACGAAGGTGCCGGCCTTAACCTCGGCCCACTCGACGGGGCGCTGGTCGACGGTTATGCCCAGGTCCTGAGCAACCTGAACGAGCGAACGGCGGGTGATGGAGGGCAGGATGGAGTCGGTGTGCGACTGAGGAACGACGAGCGTGCCGTCCTCCTTCACGAACAGGACGTTGGCGCCACCGGTCTCCTCGACATAGGTGCGGGACTCGGAGTCGAGATACAGGTTCTCGGCATAGCCCTCGCGATGGGCCTCCATCGTGGGCTTGAGGGACATGGCGTAGTTGAGGCCGGCCTTGATGTTGCCGGTGCCGTGCGGCGCCGCACGGTCATACTCGGAAACGCGCAGCTTGACGGGCTTAAGGCCACCCTTAAAGTACGGACCGACCGGGGTCACGAGAATGCGGAACGTGTACTCAGGAGCGGGAGCCACGCCGATCACGTCACCGGAGCCGATCATAAACGGACGCACGTACAGGGTCGCACCGGAACCGAAGGGCGGAACCCAGGCGGCGTTGGCAGAAACGACCTGCTTGACGGCCTCAACGAACTTGTCCTTGGGGAACGGGGGCATCTCGAGGCGCTGGGCAGAGTTATACATACGCTCAGCGTTCATGTCGGGACGGAAGCAGACGATGCTGCCGTCCTCGGCGGTGTAGGCCTTCAGGCCCTCAAAGACCTCCTGGCAGTAATGGAAGATGCCCCCGCACTCGGAAACATGCAGGGTGTGGTCGGTGGTCAGGCCGCCCTCGTCCCACTCGCCATCCTTCCAATGAGCCTCGTAGCTGTAATCGGTTTTCATGTAGCCAAAGCCGAGGCTACCCCAATCGATATCCTTCTTCTCGACAGTCATATGTCGCTCCTTACATACACAGTTGCATACTCGCGAACCCGCACGCAAAGACCGAAGCCGACCGCGTCGCAACGTCGCACGCCCGGAGCGTAGAGCCGGACGGGACACGCGAACGGCATCAAAGCCGATGGCACGTCGATTCGCATGCACGAGATTGTACTCCCCGTACGCGTCTGATAAAACGCTTTTCTTTAACTAAGTAAAGTATTTTCATTTGACCGAAGTAGAAAGGCCCGCCACCGTAAAGGGTGACGGGCCTCAACGGCACGGTTTGCGCGCCGGCTCGAGCTACGCGTTCTTTTTGCCCAGCTTAGCCTTAACCAGACCGACCACGGTCGGGATGATCGACACGGCGACGATGCCGATAATCAGCAGCTCAAAGTGCTCCTGCACAAAGGGAATGCCGCCAAAGAAGTAGCCCAACAGCGTAAAGACCGTCGACCAGGTAATGCCGCCCAGCACGTTAAAGATGACAAAGTTGCGCCAGTGCATGCCGCCCATGCCGGCGATGAAAGGCACAAAGGTGCGGATAAACGGGAAGAAGCGACCCAGGAAGATGGCCAGGTGGCCCCACTTGTCCAGGAAGTCCTCGGACTTTTTGATACGCTCGGGCGTCATGGCCTTCACCTTGCCCGAGGCGATGATCTTTTGGCCAAAGAAATGACCGATCATAAAGTTGCACTGATCGCCCAAGATAGCAGCCGTCCATGCGACGGCCAGCAGAGCCACGATGTTAAAGCCGCCGTTGTGGGCAAAGAAACCTGAGGCAAACAGCAGCGAATCGCCGGGAAGGAACGGGAAGAACACCACGCCCGTCTCGATAAAGATGATCAGGAACACGCAGCCATAGGCCATAAGCGGGCCGGCAGCAATCCAGCTGGCGATCGCGGTGCGCGGATCCTTAAGCAGCTCGGCGATAAAATTGATGAAACCCATGAAGTAAAACCTCTCAGTTGTGGGCGCGGACACGTCCAAGTTGACCAGTATACGGTTGTGACGCGGCAACGCACACGACCTTACAAAAGCGTGACTTCATTACCAGCAAGTTTGCATAATTGACACCTGTCGCGCAAAGCCGAGCAAGATTGCTCTTCCTAATCCCTAGCGAATCGCTATACTTTATTGAATTGCATTGTCGCGGCGCTAAGGGAGGGCGGCCGGTGAGCTTTATCAATACCATTCGCGAGGACATCAAGACCGTCCAGGCACAGGACCCCGCCGCGCAAAACGGCCTAGTCATCTTCCTTTCTTACCCCGGCCTGCACGCCAAGTGGAACCACGTGCCCGAGCACTGGCTGTGGGAACATGGACATCGCTCGCTCGCCCGCGTGCTCTCGCAAATCACCCGCCATATCACTGGCGTCGAGATTCATCCTGCCGCACAGATCGGCAAGCATTTCTTTATCGACCACGCCATGGGCGTTGTCATCGGCGAAACCGCCATTGTGGGCGACAACTGCGTGCTCTATCAGGGCGTCACACTTGGCGGCACCGGCAACGAGACCGGCAAGCGCCACCCCACCCTGGGCAACAACGTCACCGTGGGCACAGGCGCCAAGGTGCTCGGCAACATTCGCATTGGCAACAACGTCAAAATCGGCGGCAACTCGGTTGTCGTCAAAGACGTGCCCGACAACTGCACCGTCGTGGGCGTGCCCGGCCGCATTATCAAACGCAACGGCTGCCGCGTGTTCGAGGAGACCTTCGACGCCAAGCAGCATCGCGAGTACATGCCCGACGACGCAGCCGAGCAAAGCGCCCTCAACCGCCAAGGCATCACCGAGAACGCACGCCGGGTCAAAGAGCTCGAGCAAGAGGTGGCCGAGCTTAAGGCCCTCGTCGCCAAACTCGTGGACGAACGCTAAAAGCGGACGGCCGCCGACAACATCGACGCCAACGCAAAGGCGCGCCAGGGAATCCATCCCCGGCGCGCCTTATTCCTGATGTGACAAAGGGACTATTCCTTTGTCACATTATGCGAACTGGCTCAGGTAGAGGTCGGCATAGGCGCCCTCGGCAGCCAGCAGCTCCTCGTGCGTTCCCTGCTCGATAATGTTGCCGTGATCCATGACCAAAATCAGGTCGGCATCCACGATCGTCGACAGGCGATGCGCAATCACAAAGCTGGTGCGCCCGCGCATGAGCGCGTCCATGGCGCGGCCGATGGCAAGCTCGGTGCGCGTGTCCACGCTTGAGGTCGCCTCGTCCAGGATGAGAATCGCCGGGTTGTTGAGCAGCACGCGCGCGATGGTCAGCAGCTGGCGCTGACCCTGGCTAATGCTCTCGGCATCGTTGGCCACCCGCGTGTCGTAGCCCTGCGGCATGGTACGCACAAAGAAGTCGACCTGCGCGGCGCGCGCAGCCGCCACGATCTCGTCGCGCGTCGCCTCGGGACAGCCGTAGGCGATGTTCTGCGCAATCGTGCCATCAAATAGCCAGGCGTCCTGCAGCACCATGCCAAACTGCTGCCGTAGCTCGCCGCGGTCCATGCGGCTCGTATCCACGCCGTCGAGCGTAATGCGCCCGCCGTCAATCTCGTAGAAGCGCATGAGCAGGTTGATGAGCGTCGTCTTGCCTGCGCCCGTGGTTCCCACCACGGCAATCTTCTGGCCCGGCTCGGCGGTAAACGACACGTCGCGCATAAGCGGCTTGTCAGGCGAATAACCAAAGCGCACGTGCTCAAAGGAGACGCGGCCCTCTACGCGACCCGGCAGCTTGGCGGCCTCGTCCGGCAGCGGATCGGCTTCCATCTCGGGCTCATCGAGCAGGTCGAACACGCGCTCCGCACTCGCCAGCGCGCTCTGCAGCGAGTTAAAGGTAAACGACAGCTGCGTCATGGGTTCGGACGCCTCGTAGATAAACTGGAAGAACGCCTGGAACACGCCGACGGTCATGTGACCGGCAACCAGCATGCTGCAGCCCACCAGTGCGATCACGATCTGCGCCAAACGGCCGATAAAGCGTACCGCAGGGCCGACGGCATTGATCATAAAGTCGGCCTTGGCACTCACGCGCGCCAGCTCGCCCGAGGCCTCGTGCACCTCAGCAGAGCTCTGGTGCTCGCGGTTGAATGCGCGAATCACCAGACGGCCCGAGTAACCCTCCTCAACCGCGCTCGTAATCTTGGAGACCCATTCCTGGCGCTCACCGGTTACGTCATGCGTGCGGCGCGAGACCACCTTGGTCACCAGCAGCGATACCACCGTAAAACCCAAAAAGATCAACGTGAGCCTAACGCTATAGACGAACATCATGATGATGGCGCCCGTCACGGTGCCGATCGACACCAGCAGCTGCAGCAATCCGCGCTGCATGCTCTCAGACATCTTGTCCAGGTCGTTGGTCGCGCGGCTGACTACCTCACCGGGGCGATGCGCATCAAAGTAAGCGAGCGGCAGACGGCTGAGCTTTTGCGCGATGCGGTTGCGCAGGCGCAGGTTGAGGCGCTCAGCAACACTCGACATCAAAAAACTCTGGAGCGCATAGAACGAGGCAGCGGCCGTCCAGATCATAAAGTAGACGAAGATGGTCTTGCCGCAGTTCTCCCAAGTGATGTTGAAGGTGGTTCCGTTGGCAAACGCCACCTGAATGTGGCCCCACAGCTCATCGATCACGCGGGCGCTGTATGCCGGCGCGGCGGTGTTAAAGATGACGTAGAACACGATGCTCGCGAACACGATGTAGAAGCGCCAATGGTCGCCGACGGCCTCGCTCCACAGGCGGCGCACCGTCGTCCAGGTATCCCGGGGCGTCTCGCCCTCTTCTTCGTCGTCCACGTCGCGCATACGCTCTGCCTCGGCGCGGGCACGCTCGTCCTCGGCACGCTCGTTTTCCTCGTAGAGCGCTTGGCGGCGAGCCTCGCGCTCGACTGCAGCCTTGGCGGCGTCATCCAGCTCGGTCGACGTGACAGCCGTTTCCTCGACCAGCCCCGCGGCAACGGCGTCATCAACGCCGCCCTGCTTCTCGAGCTCCTCGGTCATGCTACTCACCTCCCTTCATCTGCGATTCCGCGATGGCGCGGTACACCTCGCAGGTTTCCATAAGCTCGCCATGCGTGCCCAGGCCCACGACCTCGCCATCCTTGAGCACGACAATCTGGTCGGCGTGCAGAATCGTCGAGATGCGCTGCGCGATGATGAGCACCGCGGCGTCGCGCGTCTCGTCCTGCAGCGCATGGCGCAGGGCCGCATCGGTCTTAAAGTCCAGGGCCGAAAAACTATCGTCGAAGATATACAGATCGGCATGCTTCATGAGCGCACGGGCGATGGCCAGACGTTGGCGCTGGCCGCCCGAAAAGTTCGTACCGCCCTGCACCACCGGGGTATCGAGCCCCTGCGGCTGATCGAGCACAAAGGTGCTCTGGGCAACCTGCAGCGCATGAAGCATGTCCGCCTCGGTCGCGTCTTCGTTGCCAAAGCGCAGGTTGCTTGCCACGGTGCCCGAGAACAGCCACGCCTTCTGTGGCACGTAGGCGATGCGCCCGCGAATCTCACCTTGCGAAAGCTCGCGCAAATCGACGCCGCTCAAGCGAATGGCACCCTTCGTGGCATCGTGGAAGCGCAACAGAAGCTTTGCCACCGTCGACTTGCCCGAGCCCGTCGAGCCCACAATCGCTGTCGTCTGACCGCGACGACAGGTAAAGTTCAGATCGCACAGCGTGTCCTCGTCGGCGTCGTCAAAGCGAAACGACATATGATCGAACACGGCAACCGCATCAGCCCCGTCCTTTGAGTCGGACGCGGCCGCATCAAGCGTACGCTGGCCATCGACGATGCTCGGCTCAATCTCCAGCACTTGCTGTGCACGGCTTAGACATGCCGCGGCGCGTGGCAGCGTTAGCACCACCATCTGCGCCATCATCACAAAGAACAGGATCAGAAGCGCGTACTCCAGCACCGCCGAGATGCTCGCGATCTGCATGGCGTGGGCGCCCACGCGGTTGCCGCCAACCCACAGCACCGCCACCTCGGCGATGTTCATCAAAAAGAAGCTTGAGCTGTCGAGGCCCACAAACAGGTGGTTGACTTTGATGGCGTTGGCGGCGTAGTCGCTGAACACCTCGTCCAGGCGCCGCTCCTCGTGACGCTCCTTGTTAAACGCACGGATGACGCGCACGCCCACGATGTTCTCGCGCAGCACCACGTTCATGCGGTCGATAAAGCTCTGAAGGCGCATAAAAATCGGCGCGGCGTTAGCCACCGTAAAGACCGCCGCCACCAGCACGATCGCAACGACCACGCCCAGCAGCGTGCCCATGGCGGGATCGACAAACCAGGCGAAGATGATGCCCGCCACAGCCAAAAACGGCACGGGCAGCACCAGCTGAATCGTCTGCAGAATCGCCTGCTGAATCACGTTGATGTCGTTGAGCGAGCGCGTGATCATCGATCCGGTGCCAAAGCGCTCAAAGTCGCTGGCCGCGAGCTCGAGCGACTTGTCGTACACGGCATTGCGGATATCGCAGGCCACGTTGGCGGCCAAGCGCGCCGAAAGATAGCAGCCCAGCACCGCGCCGCCGCTGGCCATGCCGGTCGCGATAAGCATGTAGAGGCCATTGCGCAAAATGTAGTCGACATCACCCGTGGTGATACCGGTGTTGACCATGTTCGCCAGCATCGTGGGAACCAACAGCGTGCCGACGTTATCAACCAGCAGCACCAGCAGCGTCACTGCGATAAGCCCTCGATAGGGCTTCAGAAACCTCATTAACAGTCGCACGACTCCCCCTCACCTTGATTCTCGGCTTGGCTCTCGGCAGCGATATGCTGCTTAAATGCCTCGCACTCCTCACCGAGCACCTGAGAGAATTTTCCGATCAAGCGCATAATCTCGCGCTGCTCACACGGCTCAAGCGCGCCAAAGGCTCGCTGCTCGGCCTTGAGTGCCGGCAGCGCATAACGCTCGGCAAATCGCCTGCCCTCTTCGGTCAGGCTCACAACCTTGTTCTTACGACTGCCTTCGGCAAACTCCAACGTTGCGAAGCCCCGCGCCGTCAAGGTTTTAATGGCCGAGTTGATGGTCTGCTTGCTGTAGAACCATTCGCTTGTCAGACGGCTTACGGCAATACTGCCGCCCGCCGTGCTGGTATCGACGAGCATCCAGTAAGCGCAGTCCGAAAGGCCGCAGGCGCGCGAGAACTCCGAATAGATATGGTCGAGTCCATTGAGCAACCGGTCGAAGTCGACCAGCGTAACCGCACTATTCATCTATCCCACCATTCGATTGTCCGATTTTTGACCAATTTTATATCTCTAGATTAGTCCGAGTTTTGACTATCGTCAACAGGCTCTCCGCAAACGCGTGCACTTTTATGGCCTATCGGCAGAAAAAGACCGCCGGCGCGGGGGCGGCGCCAGCGGTCACGTGAAAATCGGGTTTTATTGCCTGTTAGGCAGCGACGGCCTCGTAGACCGTAGCGCCCGCAAAGCTGTCATGCAGGCTCTTGCCGCAAATCCAAGGCAGCTCAACAACCTCGCAGACCGTATTGACCAGCTCGGAGCAGTCAGTAAAGTGGCCCTTGTCGTTGAGGGCCTCGCAATCCTGAACACGCCAATAGCCATCGGTGTGCGTGATGTAGTACTCGTGATCGTCAATCATCACAAAAGCGCGCGTCTTGGAACGCAGCAGCTTCAGAAATCCTTCGAAGTCGGTCTCGACGACATCTCCAGCCTGGAACATGATAGTTACCTCCTGGCCCGGCGCCACCACGGCGCATTGATAAACGTTGGTACTCCTTTAGTAAAACCTTTATCAGAGGTTATACGTTCGTCATTTAGGCAAGTGGTAAAAAACCGCAGGGTAGACGGGATAAAACGTTTAACCATCCCATTTGTTTGTCACATTCTGAAGGTACTTTTATGCAAACCTACTTTCCCAATTGGAATCTATCCTTTTGGCCGGGCAATTGACCGTCTATCGTTTGAGCCCGACGGGTATGAACGGGGCATCTGCAACGCCACTACAAGGAGGCACCATGGAGACTATCGAAGCGCTCATTCACCGCCGCAGCTGCCGCAAATACAGCGATCGTCCCGTCGAGGCCGAAAAGCTTGCACGTATTATCGAAGCCGGCCAATATGCACCGAGCGGCATGGGCCGCCAGCCGGTGACGTTTGTCGCCGTCACCGATCCCGCGACCGTCGAGCGTCTCTCGCAGCTTAACGCCCAAGTCATGGGTAGCAACGGCGACCCCTTCTACGGAGCCAAAACGGTTGTGGTGGTACTGGTCGACCGCAACGTGCCCACGCATCTGGAAGACGGCTCGCTCGCCATGGGCAACTTGCTCAACGCCGCCTATGCACTGGGTGTCGATTCATGCTGGATTCACCGCGCGCATGAGGTCTTTGACTCGCCCGAGGGCCTGGAGCTGCTGGCCAGCTGGAGCCTGCCCGCCGACGGCAGCCTGCGCGGTGTCGGTCACTGCATTCTGGGCTATGCCGAGGACACGCTACCCGAGCCCAAACCCCGCCGCGACAACGTCGTCTACGTAAGGTAACCCAAGAGCGTCATAGGGGTAGCTAATTTGGGACGAGGCTATTTTAGCCACCCCACTCGCAACTTATCTTGCCGATGGAGTTGTCGTCGTTTCGTTCGTGTGGGTCGTTTCGGCGCCGTCGCCCTGTTCGCCCTCGTCCTTTTGAGCGTCGGCGATGGTGGAGGCTGCCGCGACCATGCCGCGCTGGGGCGCGACGCCCGTCTGGGTCTGAGCGCCCTCGACAACTTCTGTGCCTGCATGCGCGAGCTCGGGCGATTTAAACACCGCGTCCAAGTTGGCGCCACCGCCGGCGTAGCCAAGCGCAGCGAGTGCGATGACGATCACTGCAACGACGACCGCGATCGGAACATAACGATGCCAACCAGCCGGATTGAGTCCGCTGCGACGAGCCGCCCCGCGGCTGATGTAACCGAGCGTGCCGTCGTGCTTGAGCTTTGAGCCCACCACGCACTTGCGGCCCCACAACGAGGACTCTGCCTGCATGGCCAAGCGGGCGCTTGCCGAAGGATAGCCGTATTTAGTGCGCTTGAACGAACCATCAAACCCCGAGGCGTGTTTGCCCCACGTCACCGATGTCGTGCGTCGGTTGACCGGCGCGGCGCTCCGCCTTCTGCGGCTCGGTTTTGTAGTCTCAGCCATACGCCCCCGCACGCCGTAACCAAATCGAAACAATAACGCTTTGGACTGTAGCACACGCGTCGCGCGCGGTCACGGGCGCCTCGCTCAACGGTCATCGTCCTTCAGTAAGCGCCACAGCGTTGTTCGGCTTATGCCCAGCACCTCCGCCGCACGGGTTCGGTTGCCGTGGAGATGATCTACAACCAGATGCGCGATATCTCGCTCGGTATCGGCCAGCGGTCGCAGGATATACAGGTCGCTTTCGAGTGTCGGGGCGCCAAAGGTTGCGGTCTTAATCACGTCCTCTTGGGCGAGCACTTCCTCCGCCACAGCGCGATCCACCGTGCCCGCCCCCACCAATATATACAGTCGTTCCGAGACCTCGCGGAGCTGCAGATAATTGCGCGGCCAGCGGTAAGCATCGAGTGCCTTCGTCGCCGCGGCAGACAGCGTGGGCGCTGCCGTCCCAAATGCACCAGCGAGATATTCCAAATAGCGCGCAACCTTCGTCGACGCGGCTCCCTGCTCGACGATTGCCGGCGCCACGCTCACCGCACAGGCGAAGCGCTCGGTCACAAAGGCGGCTTGATCACTTTCGCTGCCGCCCGGCATGTCATTCGCCGTCAGCACCACATGGCAGCGCGTCGCCAACGCAGTGTCGGCCATCGTGGAAACGAGCTCGCGAAGGCGCTGGGGGCCAACCGCATTCCAGCCCGCAATGCAAAGTGTCAGCCCCGTTTGGAACAACGGCGATTCGGCGCTTTTGAGCACGTGGCGCCAACCGCGATCGGTAAGCTCATCGAGCGCAACGGCAACAAAGGGTTGATCGGCAAAAGGACCGTCCAGATAGAGGCGCTTGGCGATCTCGACCTGACCCGCTCCCAGCTCGCCCTCGAGCATAAGGGGCACGCCGCGCGCGTAGCTCTCGGCGACCGGCGCAGCTACCGAGGCCGCCCCCTCAACGATGCCGTACGCGCTCGATTCGTAGCGGGCCTCAACTTCGTCGGCGTTGAGCCACTCGATGCCCGCATGTGCCGCGGCGCCGCGCACCTCGCGGACCACGATGACCCAAAGGCCCCCGCCTTCTTTGTCGGCGGGGCGAACGGTCAGGCTCAGGCGCGTACCCGCGCGCCCCATAATCAGACGCGCGCCGTCTCCTATACGGTCGAGACGATCAGCGACAAAAGCCGCCACATCCCGCTCAAGCGCCGCGTCATTCATGGTCGAAATCGCGACGTCCCCACGCGCATCGATTGCCAATGCCGAGGCCCCGGCAGCAGCCAGGGCCTCGGTCAAGATGTTCAGCTTGGCATCGCTATTCATGATTTGCCCCTGTCCGCGGCGACGTACAACCGCCGACGGTCGCACGACCGAGTGTTTCAAAATTGAACGATATTGCTCACCAAACACTATAGAGCAGAAAGCGCCGTCCTGCGAGTATAGGTGTTGCCCCGCATCGCCATCCTGGCGGGGCGATAAGAGCTCTTCGGGACTTATAAACCTGCGGACAAGCCATACCCGCAAGAGCTCCTATCGCTCCACCGCAGGCATGCGCTCACCAGCAACCAGCACGCGAATAAGCTACTTCTCTACCAGATTCCCAGCACGTGCTGCATTCCCAAACTCATGCACGCAATGCCAATCCAGCAGCAAAAGCCCAGCGCGATGGGCTTGCCGCCCTTTTTGACCAGTTCGACGATATCGGTATTAAAGCCAATAGCCGCCATGGCCATCACGATAAAGAACTTCGAAAGCTCCTTGATGGGCGCCGTGATGGACACGGGAAGCTGAAGCACCGTGGTGATTACGCTCGCCAGCACAAAGAACAGCACAAACATGGGAAACGCGCGTTTAAGCGAGAACGTGCTTTTGGCGTCGCCGCCGGCCTTGCGCGCCAGATGCATCTGCCAGCATGCGAGGACCAACGTGATGGGAATAATGGCCAGCGTCCTGGTGAGCTTGACCACTGTGGCACTCTCGAGCACATTGGCACCGGGATGCATACTGTCCCAAGCACTCGCCGCAGCCGTTACGGACGAGGTGTCGTTGATGGCGGTGCCGGCAAACAGGCCAAAGCCCTCGTTGGTCAGCCCGAGCATACCACCGAGCGTCGGAAACACGAGCGCCGCGATAACGTTAAACAGGAAGATGACCGAAATAGCCTGGGCAATCTCGCGATCGTCGGCATCGATGACGGGTGCTGTCGCGGCGATGGCAGAACCGCCGCAAATCGATGAACCCACACCTACAAGCGTCGCGATCTTGCCCGGCACGTTCATAACGCGGCAGAGTACAAAGGCAATGACAAGCGAGGTCGAGATCGTCGCCACGATAATCGGTAGCGACTGGGCGCCCTTGGACAGAATCTGCGAGAGGTTCATGCCAAAGCCAAGCAGGATAACCGCGTACTGCAAGACTTTTTTGGACGTATAGGTGACGCCGGCGGCGAGCTGTTCGCGGCGATTCTTGGGAAAGACGAGCGCCAGGACCATGCCAAAGAGGATGGCAAATACCGGCCCACCGACCACCTCAATTTGTTTGCCGAGCAACGTTGCGGGAATGGCGATGATCAGGCAGAACAAGACACCCTTCCAGCGCTCGCGTACGATATTCGCCAGTTGCATATGGGATTCCTTCTTTCTATTTCACGTTTGCGACGGCTTATGATACGGCAACGTTGAGCGCAATCCCGTACAAACGCAGGCAAAAATGTCGCAAAAGTTATCGGGCGGCGATTGAATTTCCACCGCAGAGAACTGATTCGCGGCATAATAAACAACTGGCATATGAGTGTGGAAGAACGTTTGTGAGGCGCTATGGAAGAATCGATGCACATCGGCGAGCAAGAAACGAGCCTACAGGACCAGTCCTACCACACCATTCGACGCAAGATCGTCTATCTGGACTACAAACCGGGCGAAAAGCTGGGCGTCAAGCAGCTGTGCGACGACCTGGATATGGGGCGCACCCCTGTGCGCGAGGCACTGGTGCGTCTGGCGCAAGAGGGCCTGGTGCGCACCGTGCCCCAAAGCGGCACCTATGTCTCGCCCATCAACCTCACCCTTGCCGAGAGTGCCTGCTACATTCGCGAGCACCTGGAAAAACAGGTGATTGTAGAGTGCTGCGCGCGCGCCACCTCGGCAGGCGTCGAGCAGCTCGACCGGGCCATCGCGTTGCAGGAAAAGGCCATGGCCGAAGAGGATCGCATCGGATTCTTTTTAAGCGACAACCTCATGCACCGCATGATCTTTAGCATCGCATGCCGTAGCACCGTGTGGTCGTGGCTCGAAGAGACCAATGCCGACCTGGAGCGCTTCCGCTGGCTGCGTGCCGCCACGCAGGTTCTCGACAATCAGGACATCGTGAACGAGCACAAGCAGATTCGCCGCGCTATCGCCGGTCGCGACCCTATCGAAGCGAGCTTTTTAGTCAGCAAGCACCTGCACATGATGTTCCGCAACCAAACCGAGGTTCTGGACCAGTTCCCCGAGTACTTCGAGACCAGCAAGCTCCGCTAACCCGCCAAAACCACCACAAAGGGGACAGGCACCTTTGTGGTGGTTTCTCCGTACAAAAAGGCCCGGCTCCGTCTGATGACGCGGAGCCGGGCCTTGGCCGTTAGAACGGCGGAACCAACTACTCGACCGTGACGCTTTTCGCCAGGTTGCGGGGCTGGTCAACGTCGCAGCCGCGCAGGATGGCTACCTCGCGGGCGAGCAGCTGCAGCGGGACGCTCGCCGTGATGGGGCTGAACACGTCGCGGACGGCCGGCACGCGGATGATGCAGTCGGCGATCTTGTTGATCTCCTCGTCGCCCTCGGTGGCAACGACGATGACCTTGGCACCGCGCGCCTTGCACTCCATAAGGTTCGACACGGTCTTGTCGTAGGTGGCACTCTTGGTGGCCACGGCGATGACGGGGAAGCCCGGATCGATCAGCGCGATGGGGCCGTGCTTCATCTCGCCGGCAGCATACGCCTCGGCGTGCAGGTAGCTGACCTCCTTGAGCTTGAGCGCGCCCTCGTAGGAGATGGCAGCGCCCATACCGCGGCCCACAAACAGTGCCGACTGCGCGTCCCTGCACAGCAGGGCGGCCTCGTGCACGGCCTCGGTCTGCGTGTCCAAAATCCACTGGATCTGCTCGGCCGTATCGGAAAGCTCGCGGAACATCATGCGTGCCTGTTTGGTGGTCAGGCGGTACTTGACCTGCGCCAGCAGCAGGGCCAAAAGCGTGAGGCTAACGACCTGACCGATGAAGCTCTTGGTCGAGGCAACCGCAATCTCCTTGTTGGCCTTGGTATAGATGACGCCATCGCTTTCGCGCGCCACCGGGCTGCCCACCACGTTAGTGATGCCAAAGACCTTGGCGCCCTTGATGCGCGCATCGCGAATGGCGGCAAGGGTGTCGGCCGTCTCGCCCGACTGGGACACAGCCACGACAAGCGTCGTCGGCGTGATGATGGGATTGCGATAGCGGAACTCGCTGGCCGCCTCAACCTCGGTGGGGATGCGAGCCCAGCCCTCAATAAGGTTCTTGGCGATGAGGCCAGCGTGATAGCTAGTGCCGCAAGCGATCACGTAGACGCGGTCGATGTCGTTGAGTTCCTCGAGGGACAGGCCCAGCTCGTCGATATCGAGCTCGCCGGCGGGGGTCATACGGCCCACCAGCGTATCGCGCACGACGCGCGGCTGCTCGTGGATTTCCTTGAGCATAAAGTCGGGATAACCGCCCTTTTCTGCCATGTCCAGGTCCCAGTCGATGTGGGTGACCTTGGGCTCGATGACGTTGCCGGCCTCGTCGGTGTACTCGACGCCCGCGGGCGTGAGCTTGGCAAACTGACCGTCCTCGAGCACCACGACATCGCGAGTGGCATCGATAAGCGCGATCACGTCGGAGGCAACGTAGGAGCCGGTCTCGCCCACGCCGACCACAATCGGGGAGTCCTTGCGCGCCACGGCGATCACGCCGGGCTCGTCAGCGCACACGGCGGCCAGACCATAGGCACCGACCACGTGGGTGCAAGCCTCGCGCACGGAGGCCATCAGGTCGTGCGTCTCGGCATAAGCCTCTTCGATCAGATGCGCGAAGACCTCGGTATCGGTCTCGCTCTTAAAGTGGTGGCCGCGGCCCTCCAGCTCTTCGCGCAGCTCGGCGAAGTTCTCGATGATGCCGTTGTGGACGATGGCGATACGACCGTCGCAGCTGGTGTGGGGATGGGCGTTAACGACGGAGGGCTTGCCGTGGGTGGCCCAACGGGTGTGGCCGATACCGCAGGTAGCGTCACTGTCGATGTTGGAAAGCTCGCTCTCCAGGCCCGCGACCTTGCCCACGAGGCGGATGACGTCGAGGTGCGCCGCGGCGCCCTCACCCACCTCGAGCGCGACGCCCGAGGAGTCATAGCCGCGATACTCCATACGCTTGAGGCCCGTGACCAGGATGTTCTTTGCAATATCAGAGCCGGTGTAGCCGACAATTCCGCACATAGGATAAATCCCTTCGTTCGCGTGACTGCAAGACGTCCACGCACAAGGGGCGCTGAGACGCATAACGTTCGAGTATTGTACTCACGCAGGCGCAAGCTGATATACCAGAAGTGGTATCTCAACTTAGATACCACCCGATGCACACATGCCCAGCCGGTCCAAACCACCACAATGGGGACAGGCACCTTTGTGGTGGCCTGATCGGGCCGGCGCTCTGTCCCGGCGAAAGATCTCGATCTGTAACATCTGGGGCTCCGGAAGCCGGCTTAGTGTTACAGATCGAGACATTACGGTTCGGCCCCAGCACTATGTCTCGATCTGTAACAGGTAGAGCCGGTTTTGCCGCCCAGATGTTACAGATCGAGACAATTGAAGGCCCGGGCAGCTCAAGCCACCACAAAGGTGCCTGTCCCCTTCGTGGTGGTCGCGCTGGCAACGGCGTTTTCGCAGATAAAACCTACCAAAATAAACCTGTCCCTAATTGGCAGGTTTTGACACCCCAGGGGCGGGCGATGCTACAATCTGGCTTGTACTTGAAACGCATCAAAGGGGCCGCTATGGCAAAGGTAAAAATCAGCGACGTCGCGCGCGAGGCAGGGGTCTCGCTGGGCACGGTATCCAACGCGCTCAACCACCCCGAAAAGTTGCGCCCCGAAACCCTTAAGCTCATCAACGAGACCATTAATCGCCTTGGCTACCTGCCCAACCAAAGCGCCCGTCAGCTCGCGGGCGGCGCCACCAAGTCCTTTGGCCTGGTCCTCCCCCGTCTCGACCACGGCTTTTCGCTCCAGATTGCCAGCGGTGCCCACAACGAGGCACGCAAGCACGGCTATGACTTGCTCATCGCCAATGCCGATAACGACGACATTCTCGAGGATCATTACCTGCGCTATTTTATGGGCACGCAGATGTCCGGCGTCATGGTTCAGCCCATGGCGTCCCCCGATTGGCACCCCGCCATGACCAAGATTCCCGTCCCCATCGTCCATCTGGACGTCCATTGTTCAGAACCCGGTTACTACGTGGCCGCCGACAACGAGGCACAGGGGCGCATTATCGCCGAGCTAGCCATCGCCCGCGGCGCACACCGCATCGTCGTTGTAGGCCGAGCGGCATTTATGCAGCTCACCCTGCGCGTCCTTGGCATCCACAAGGCACTTGCCCTGCATCCCGATATCAAAATTGAGGTCATCGATGCCGGAGAGTGGAATACCGCAGCCGACGGCTACAGCATCGGTACCCAGATTGCCGAACGCCCTGCTGACGAGCGCCCCGATTTTGTCATCGGCCTGACCGACGTATTGGCCTCGGGCGTTATCTCGGCGCTGACCGACAAAGGCATTTCCGTCCCCGGCCAGATTCTTGTTGCCGGCTGCGATGGCAACCCGCTTGCCTGGAGCGGATCGGTCCCCCTCACCACGGTAGCACCACCGGGCTACGAGATCGGCCGCAAGGGCGTGCAGCTGCTCATGGAACAAATCGAGGATAAACCTGCCGCCAAGACCAAACGAGTCCGCATCGGCTCCGCCGCGCGCACCGTCACCACGGTCACGGCCACCGAGGACATTAACCGTCAGGAGCTCGTACGCCCCTTCTTGCTCGAGCGTGTGAGCACCCAAAAGGCCGAGCAGCACCCGACGGGCCCATCCGCGGCCCCAATAACCGACATCAACCTGGGCGCCTACCTTTAGCACACGACCTTGACCGCGGCCGTCAGATCGAACAGCGTATCGAGCACAGCCTCGCAGCCGTCCACCACGTCCTGCGGCAGCGGCACGATGTCGGGAACGGCAAACACATGGCAACCGGCCGTGATGCCCGAGACGCAGCCGTTGCGGGAATCCTCGACCACGGCGCACTCCTCGGGGGCAAAGCCCGCGCGCTCGCAGGCGAGCAGGTACATCTCGGGGTCGGGCTTGCCGTGCACGACGTCCTCGCCGCAGGTCACCGTCTCAAACTTGTCAAAGAGGCCGACCGTCTTAAGGTTGCGCTCGGCGGTAACGTGGCGCGACGACGTCGCGAGGCCCACGTGATAGCCCGCAGCCAGCAGCTCGTCCAGGCACTCGGCAGCGCCAGCCTTAAGCTCCAGATCGGTCTTGACCATCTCGTCGCGAATCTCCTTATGGCGACGATAGATTGCCTCAGCGGTTTCGCTGCTGTCGTAATGCTCCTCAAGGATGCCCATGACATCGGGCAGCGTACGACCGATAAACTGATGGATCAGCGCATCATCAATCGCGAATCCCAGCTCGGCCGCGCCCGCCTTCCACGCCTTGATACCCAAACGCTCGGTGTCGACCAGCGTTCCGTCCATGTCAAAAATAACGGCCTTGATCATATCGGTCCCCCATCTCTTCGCGCTGCTGTACTCCCGCAACTTTACCGCACCTGTAAACTTGTATATAACGTATATAGCATATTGCACTTTCGTTACATAGATAGAAGTCTTATGACAAGCGGCTCGGTAGGATTATAGTTTTCGACCGAGTACTCAACGGCAAGGATCGATTCATGCTTTCAGACACCACCGCACCTGCAGAGGGGCTTCAGGACAAACTCACAGCGCTCGAGCAGCTGCTTTTGGCATACGGACGCGTCGCCATCGGCTTTTCCGGTGGCGTCGACAGCAGCTTTTTGACCGCAGTCTGCGCCCGCATCATGCCCGCCAGCACGCTTCTCGTTCACCTCACCACGCCGCTCATCGGCACGCCCGAGCAGGCTTCGTTTGAGCGGGCGGTTGACGGGCAGGCCGATGAGGGGCCGCATTTCAAGCTCCCCGTGCTCAACCTCTCGGTCGATCAGCTGCAGCTCCCCCAGGTAGCCTGCAACGACGCCGACCGCTGTTACCACTGCAAGCGCGCCGGCTTTACCACCATCGTCAACCACGCCAGGTCGCTGGGTTTTCCCACCGTCATCGACGGCAGCAACGCAAGCGACCGCGGCGACTACCGCCCCGGCATGCGCGCCGCCCAGGAGCTCGGCGTGCGCTCGCCGCTTATGGAGGTCGGCTTTACCAAGGACGAGGAGCGCGAGCTGCTACGCGCCTGGGGATACCCCGTCTGGAACCTGCCGGCAGGAGCCTGCCTGGCCACGCGAGTCCCCACGGGCGAGGAGCTCACGCGCGAGAAGGTCGATGTAATCCGCACCTGTGAGGACTACCTGCACGACCTTGGCCTGGACCAGGTCCGCGCACGCCTCGTCGGCGGCTGCATGCATATCGAGGCCGCGCCGGCAGACGTCGCCAAGATCGCCGCCCTCGGCAGCACCGCGGTCAACGACGAGGGCAAGGCCCCGCTTCCCGCCGCCATCGAATCTGCCCTGCGCAACCTAGGCTGCGGCCATATCTCCCCCGAGGTCACCCCCTACATCCACGGCAACATGAACCAGTAACCTACCAAAAAGGGACAGGTTTATTTTGGCAGGTTTTATCTGGGGAAACGCAAGCGGGGCCACGCCGAAGCTACCGCCATCAACCTCGGCGCATACCTTTAGCGCACGGCCTTGACCGCCGCTGTCAGATCGAACAGCGTATCGAGCACGGCCTCGCAGCCATCCGCCACGTCCTGCGGCAGCGGCACGATATCGGGGACGGCAAACACATGGCAGCCGGCCGTGATGCCCGAGACGCAGCCGTTGCGAGAATCCTCGACCACGGCGCATTCCTCGGGAGCAAAGCCCGCGCGCTCGCAGGCGAGCAGGTAGATCTCGGGATCGGGCTTGCCGTTCAGGGTATCCTCGTTACAGGTCACCGTCTCAAACTTGTCAAAGAGGCCGACCGTCTTTAGGTTGCGCTCGGCCGCAACGCGGCGCGACGACGTCGCAAGACCCACGTGATAGCCCGCAGCCAGCAGTTCGTCCAGGCACTCGGCGGCGCCGGCCTTAAGCTCCAGATCGGTCTTGACCATCTCGTCGAGAGCATCCCTGTAGTGGGCTTCGACCGTCTCGACGATTTCGCGGCTGCCGTAATGCTCCTCAAGGATGTCCCTGACATCAGGCATCGAGCGACCGATAAACTGATGGACCAGCGCATCATCAATCGCAATCCCCAGCTCGGCAGCGCCCACCTTCCATGCGCTCATGTCCAAACGCTCGGTATCGACCAGCGTTCCGTCCATGTCAAAAATGACAGCCTTGATCATATCGGTCCCCTTCGCCGGCTTGTATTGCCGCCACTCTACCACACTTTCCAACTTGTATATAACGTATATATCATATCGCGCCAACCTGCTGAAAAGGGACAGGTTTATTTTGGCAGGTTTTATCTGGGGAAACGCAGACAGGGCCGCGACGCCTATAGCGTCGCGGCCCTTTTCCTTGGAGAAGGATCGATTAATGGAACGGAGAGCCCGTTCTAGCCCTCGAGCCCGGCGTTGATGAGCTCGGCAATCTCGACAGGATCGGTGCTTTCGCGCACCCTGTCACGGAAGCCAGCATCCATCAGCATCACGGCGGCCTTGGAGAGCAGACGCAGGTGCGTGGTTCCCGCTTCGCCGGCGGGCACGTACAGCGCGAGCGCCACATCGACGGGCACGCCATCAAAGCTCGGCCACTCAACAGGCTCGGACAGCTTGAGCACGGCCACGCCCGGCGTATGGATCGCATCGCTCTTGGCATGCGGAACGGCAAAACCGGCGACGAGGCCAGTCTCGGCCTCGTTTTCGCGAGCAATAAAAGCCGCCTCTACAGCAGACGCGTCATCGGCAAAACCAAGCTCAACAGCCTGCTCGGACAGATAATGCAGCGCGTCCTCGCGCGAGGCGGCGGCGTAGCCAATCGTCACTTGGTTGGCAGATACAAACCCCATGGAAAGCCTTCCTTACAACACGGACCTGACCGCAGCTTCGATGCCGTCGGCGTCCAAACCGTACTTATGCAGCAAATCGACCGCAGGGCCGGACTCGCCGTACACATCGCGCACGCCGACGCGACGCATCGGCACTGGATGCTGCTCCGCGAGCACCGAGGCAACGGCCTCGCCAAGACCACCGATAATCGAATGCTCCTCGGCGGTGACCACGCGACCGGTCTTCTTGGCGCTGGCAACCACCAAACGCTCATCGAGCGGTTTGATCGTATGCATGTTGATGACCTCAGCATCGATGCCGTCGGCAGCGAGCGCCTCGGCAGCAGCGAGTGCCTCAGCGACCATGAGACCGCACGCGACGATCGTGACATCAGAGCCCTCCCGTACAACAACACCGCGGCCGATCTTGAACTCGTAGTCCTCGTGATCGTTGATGACCGGTGTTGCCAGGCGGCCGAAGCGCATGTAGACCGGCCCCTCAAACTCATAGGCGGCGCGCACACAGGCGCGGGCCTCGACATCGTCGGCGGGAACGACCACCGTCATACCCGGAATCGTACGCATGAGTGCGATATCCTCGCAGCACTGGTGCGTGGCGCCGTCCTCGCCCACCGAAATGCCGGCATGGGTGGCGCCAATCTTGACGTTGAGGTGCGGGTAGCCAATGGAATTGCGGACCTGCTCGTAGGCGCGACCGGCGGCAAACATCGCAAAGGTGCTCGCAAAAGCAACGCGGCCCGTGGTCGCGATGCCGGCGGCAAGACCCATCAGGTTGCTCTCGGCGATGCCGGCATCGTAAAAGCGCTCAGGATGGGCAGTCTTAAACTTACCCGTCTGCGTAGCGGCAGCCAGGTCGGCATCGAGCACTACAAAGTCATCGTGCTCATTGCCCAGCTCGACGAGTGCCTCGCCGTAGCTTACGCGCGTGGCGACTTTTTTGACCTCTGCCATTAGAGTTCCTCTCCTGCTGCCGCGAGCTCGGCCATGGCCTGCTCAAACTGCTCGTCATTGGGCGCCTTGCCATGCCAGCCAACCTGGTTCTCCATAAAGGAGACGCCTTTGCCCTTCACCGTCTCGGCGATGATAGCGACGGGCGCGCCGGTCACCTCGCGAGCTTCGGCGAAAGCCGCCTCAATCTGCGCCATGTCGTTGCCATCGGCTAGCTCTATCACATGCCACTTAAAGGCGCGGAACTTGTCGGCAAGCGGCATGGCCGAGTTGACTTCATCGATCGTGCCGTCAATCTGCAAGCCGTTGTGGTCGACGACGGCAACAAGATTGTCGAGCGCATGGTTGCCGGCAAACATAGCCGCCTCCCACACCTGGCCTTCCTCGCACTCACCGTCGCCCAGCAACGTGTAGACACGGTAGCTGTCGCCCCAGTGCTTAGCGGCAAGCGCCATTCCAACTGCAGCAGAGATGCCCTGACCGAGCGAGCCGGTGGACATATCGATGCCTGGGGTATCGTTCATGTTGGGATGGCCCTGCAGTCGGCTGCCAATATGGCGGAGCGTCTCGAGCTCTTCGACGGGAAAATAGCCGCGATTTGCCAACACCGAATACAGGCCCGGCGCCGCGTGACCCTTGGAGAGCACAAAGCGGTCGCGATCGGCCTTGTGAGGGTCGGCAGGATCGATATTCATTTCCTCAAAGTACAGATACGTCATGATGTCGGCTGCACCGAGCGATCCACCCGGATGTCCCGACTTGGCCGCGTGAACCGCAGTCACGACACCCTTCCTGACCTCATTGGCGACCTTCGCCAGCTCCTGGTTGGTCATACGAATTCCTCTCTTGAGAACAACCCCGGCACCGGATGGCGCGATGCCGAGGGCAACCCAGTCGTTAAGCCTGAGCGACGACCTTCTGCCAGTCAGCCTCAAAAGAGGCGAGGCCCTGGTCGGTCAGCGGGTGATGCAGGCACTTCTTGAGAGCGGCCATGGGCACGGTCGCGATGTCGGCACCAAGAAGAGCCGCCTGGGTCACGTGGTTGGGCGTGCGGACCGAAGCGGTGATGATCTCGACGGTGTCGTCGACGTTCTTGCCGGTCCAGTCATAGTTCTTGATGCATGTCACGACATTGTCGAGCTGCGAGATGCCGTCCTCGGCGATGTCGTCAAAGCGGCCGACAAACGGGCTGATGTAGCGGGCACCGGCGTTGGCGGCCATGAGGGCCTGCGTCGGCGAGAAAACAAGCGTCATGTTGACGCGCACGCCCGCATCGGCCAGGGTGCGGCAGGCGGCGAGGCCGGCCTCGCACACGGGAAGCTTGACCACGATGTTGGGAGCCAGGGCGGCAAGACGCTTGCCCTCCTCGATCATGCCCTCGGCAGTGGTCGCGGTGGACTCAGCAGACACGGGCAGGCCCTCGCAGAGCTCGGCAATCTTGAGCATATGGGGCTCAAAGTCGGCGAGCTTGCCGCCGGTCTTGGCGTACAGGGACGGGTTGGTGGTGACGCCGGCAAGGCAGCCCCAGCTCTTGGCCTCGGCGATCTCGTCAAGGTTGGCGGTATCGATAAAGAACTTCATGGTGCAAACTCCTTCTAAGGAATCCAAAACTCAAAAAATAGGACAAAGGGGATGTCCCTTTGTCCTATGTGCCGGGCCTGCAGCTGGGACATGCCCCAGGCCCGGCGTCGTGTAGGAAAAGCTACTTAGAGAGCCTTCTCGATGCGGCTCGTGACGCCCTTGAGGTTAAGACCGACGACGTACTGCTTGATCGGGCGCTTGATGTGCTCGATCACAAAGCGCTTGCCGTCAATGTCCTGGGCAGCGAGGTTGCGATAGAGCTTCTCGACCTGCTCCTTGACCTCGGGATCGTTGAACGCGTAGTGGCCGGAGACATCCAGAATCTTCAGGCTGAGCTCGTCGTCGGCCAGAATGTCGTCAACCTGCAGGTTGACATCGTCGCCGGTCATCCACTTGCGCCAGCGCTCGGTCTTGATGGCCTTGACCAGCAGCGTGTGATACAGATCGGAGGGATCGTCGCACAGGCCGTTGTCGACCAGAATCTGCTCGGTAGCGCAGAGCTTGAGGTAAGCGCGGGTCTCCTCGGTGCCGTACTGAGGGGCGACATTGGAAGCGGTCACGTGTGCCGGGATGTGCTCGAGCAGCGTCGCGTCGTCCAGGTAGTCGGCGTTGTGCTCCTTCAGGCCCACGCCGTAGCGCTTGGCCATGTCGGCGAGCTCGCGGGCATTCTTAAAGTTGTAATGACCGACCTGCTCGGTCCAACGGGTGAGCGTACCGGTCTGGCCGACGATAAAGGTGGGCATGGGGCAGCCGCGCTTCTCGAGCTCGGGCTGCAGCTGAGAAATGAACTCCTCGTACTTGTCGGTGGAGGTCAGGCCGCCATTGGTCTCCTCGGTACCGACCTCATAGGCAACCTCGGGCAGGTTATGCTCGCGACGGTACTGCTCAAGATAGTCGATAAGATCGATCGTGCGGCGAAGCACCACGTCGAGCGGAATAACCTTGCCGATCTGATAGGGGTCCTTGGTGGGGTCGACCATCAGCAGGTCAAAGCCTGCCTCCATGTCGGCGACAAAGGACTTGCGGGCGAGCTCCATGGCCTCGTCCTCGGGCAGGTGGGCGTTACGCTCCTCGTCGCGCTGCCACGGACCGCCGTGATCGCGGCACAGGTAGTACGGACCGGTATAGCCCACCTCGTCGGCAACCTTCTTAATGTCGGCGGCAAAGCGCGTCTGGTCCCAACCGTTGACGTAGCCGGCGCCCATCTCGTCCATATCGACCTGGTTGCGGCTAGCGATAAACATGGGCGGGAAATCCTCGTCCTTGGCAAGCTCGAACACGGCCTGAATCAGGTTGGGGCTCATGGGGCCAATGCCGACCATGGTTGCGTGATCGCCGCTGTCCTGCAGCTTGAGCATGCCCTGAACGGCCTGGCGGATGGTGAGGTTGGACATTTTGTTCTCCTTCTCCAGAGGATTTTTGACAAAAGTTCCCTGGGACCCAGATGTGGGCCCTATCAGTGCGGATGGATTTTGTTGTGTAGGGGCGGTTGTGCGGAGTCAAATCCATCCCTCCGCACAACCGGAGTCCTTAAAGGTTTACTTGGCCTGCTTATCGAGCGTGGGCTTCATGGCAATCAGGATTGCAGCGGCGACCAAGGAGCCAATCACGATGTCCAGGCAGAACAGCGCGACGTTGTTGGTGGCCAGGGCGACAATAAAGCCACCATGCGGAACATAGCAGTCGATGCCCTGGAAGGCGGCAAGCGCCGCGCCCACGGCAGAGCCGATGCAAATGCCGGGCAGGGTGTGGCCAAGATCCTTGACCGCGAAGGGAATAGCGCCCTCGGTAATACCGATGCAGCCCATGAACAGCGCAGAGATGCCCATCTGACGGTCAGCGTCATCGAACTTGTTCTTGGCGATGAGCGCAGCGAGGCCGCAAGCAATCGGGGGAATGGCGACGGCGACGCGGAACATACCGTTGGGGCCGTAGATGCCGGAGGCCATGATGGCCATGGTAAAGGTCGAAGCGGTCTTGTTGATGGGGCCACCCATATCGAAAGCGGTCATAACGCCAATGACCAGGCCCAGGACGACGGCGGAGCCGCCCTGCAGGCTGCCGAGCACGCTGGTGAGCCAATCCATCACAAAGCCAAGCGGCGTGGCCAGGATGTAGATGTAAGCCATGCCCAGGACGAGCGAGGTCAGAATCGGGATGATCAGAATGGGCATGATGGTCTGGATGGTGTTGTTGACCTTCCAGGTCTTCATCCAGCGGACAAAGTAACCGCAGATGACAGCCATGATCATGGCGCCCAAGAAGCCGGTCGAAACGCTGTTGCCGCTCGGGGTGACGACGGCGTTGTTAACCAAGTAGCCCAAGACGAAGCCGGGGGCAAGTGCGGGCTTACCGGCCATCGAGTAGGCGATGTATGCCGCAAGCACCGGAATCATCATAGAGATGCCGGCCATGCCGATAGTGTTAAGACTCACCATCAACGGGTTGGTGACCTCCATACCGCTAGCACCGGCAGTACCGGATGCCAACGAGAAGGCGAGGAACACGCCACCGATAACGACGATGGGGATAAAATAGGAAACACCGGTATTGAATGCATTGAGCAGCGTCTTGCCAGGATCGGCAAAGATGGACTGCTTGGACGCCGGTGTCGGGGCCTGCGGGGCAGCGGAGACGGCCTTCTTCTCTGCCTTGGCCTCGGCCTTGGACGCGTCAACGGCACCGCCCGTCGCCTTGATGATCTCGACAGCCTGGTCGATAATCTTTACCGGATCGGCGATTACATCCGAGGTGCCGACCTTGAGGAACTTGCCCTCAGCCATCTTTTGCTCAAAACGGTCCTCGTTCTCGACACCCACGTCGACGGACTCGAGCACCAGGTCGGCGGAATCAACGTCTTCCTGCGTGAGCTCATTCTCGATACCCAGACCACCCTGAGCCTCGACTTTGCACTCGATGCCACGAGCGGCGCATTCATCCTGAATCGCCTTCTGGGCCATATACGTGTGGGCGATACCCACGGTACAGGCGGCAACGCCTACGATCTTCATTGCTTCCCTCTTTTCATAGAGTTGCGTGCGCAAGACACCGTTTGCGGAGGCCTCCGGAGCATCCCCTGCCGTTTGGACTTGCTGTCTTTTCGACAAGACCAATATAGGTGCTCGTTTTTCTTAATGCCAGTTTATTTCGGTAAACGCGCAGGTCAGAGCGTTGGTTACGCTATTTAGTTATGCGTTTAACTAAAAATGAATCCTGCGATTTTACCCTCGATTTCAAAAGTCAAGAAGTATTTGATTTTCTCGGTAGACGGCAGATGCGCATGCCGGTCACAAATTTCGACCCCACCCATATACCGCATTTGTTGCATACTCATATGAAAGGAAAAAGTCGCTCACCAAAGCGCATCCCTCACCAAGACTCAAAGTCATCATGTTGGAAAATGCTCATCTGTCGGAAGGAGTCGCTGTGGCAAAACAGCGCGTTACGATCGCAGACGTCGCTCGAGAGGCGGGAACCTCGACGGCAAGCGTCTCGTATTACCTCAACGACAAACGAGAAAAGCTTAGCGAGAAGACGCAGGCAAAGATTGCGCGCGTCATCAAGGAACTCGGATACGTTCCCAACGCCCAAGCGCAAACGCTCACCGGCAAGCAGACCCACGTCATCGCCATCATCATCTTGGATAACACCAACAAATGGGCGGGCCTCGTCCTCAACGGCATGGAGCAGGTCATGCTCCCCGCGGGCTACCAGACGGTCGTTTGTACGAGCAACTTTAACCCCGAGACCGAGCTCATGTATGTCGACAAAATGCTCTCACTGGGCGTCGATGGTTTTATCATCCAGCCCACGGCAAATTTCAAGGCAGTCCACGACCGCATCAAGCGCGCCGACAAGCCCGTCGTCTTTTTTGACGCGGCCATCTACAGCCCAGGCACCAGCTGGATCAAAACCAACCTCTACGACGGCGTGTACAATGCCACGCAGGCGCTTCTCGACGCCGGCTACGAAGACTTCTTTTCCATCGCCGCCAACATGACCGAAATGCGCACTCGCATGGAACGTTTTCAGGGATATGCCGAGGCATTGGCCGCGAATGGGCAGCTCTACAAAGCCATCCCCATCGATCACAACAAGCCGTCGATCAACGAGCTCACCGAATACTTTAAATACAAGTTCAACCCCGCCAAGCGCACGCTCATCTTCGTACAAAACCAATGGGCGCTTCCCCGTGTCTACAAGGCCCTCCAACCCATGGCCCATCTACTTCCGCAGCAAATAGGTCTTTTGGGACTCAACTGCGAAGACTGGACCAACCTCACCACGCCGACCGTCTCCACGATCATCGAGCCCGTCGACCAGGAAGGCAGGGAGGCGGCCGAGATGCTGCTCGCCTTGCTTGATGGCAGCAGCCAACCCGGCGAGCAGCGCATTCTCGAGTGCAAGCTCAACTGGCTCGACTCCACCTCGATCTAGCCATACGTCAAATATGAAGCAAATGAACCAGTAGCGTTTGTCCCAAATCTTAAGTATTTGTTCGACAGAACGGCCTCTGCCGGCTCCTGCTAGACTGGTAGATTCCCAACCGTCCATCCAGGAGCCTCAATGTCGCGCAAGTCCGCCTACAAGCAAGCACTTTCCATCGGCACCGCCGTGGTGCTGGGGTTTGCGCTGTTCACAGGGTCGCTCGACGGAGCGCCCAAGCTGTTATCACCGCAAAGCGATGAGCAGGCAGCGGCTCTGGCCGAGAAGCAAAACGAGAGTCCCAGCCGTACCGACGACGAAGCGGACTTGGTCGCCCGGCTCGAATCGGGAACAGCGAGCTCCGAGGACTCTCAAAATAGCCAAGACTCTGGCGATGGCCCCGATTCCGCCGCAAGCGACACCGATGACGCTTCCGCGGACAGCGTCGCCACCCCCATCGACGAGGTCGAAAACCCCGACCTCAACCGCGCCCGCGGTGTATATCTCAGCAGCATTCCCGACTACGCCGGCAACCCCTACGTTGCCCTCCGCGCCGACGGCACGCATCCGCTCGGCACGCCGTCATTCACACTCGATGAATACGATCGTGCCACCGAAGAGGGCTGCTTTAAGAAATTCTCCAAGCTCGACAGCCTGGGCCGCACTCGCAAGGCGCTCGCCTGCGTGGGCCCCGAATCGCTCGGTCAGGGCAAGCGCGGCGATATCTCGCGTATCCATCCTACCGGTTGGCACCAGCAGCGCTACGACTTTATTCCAGGCCAGAGCCTCTACAACCGCTGCCACCTCATCGCCTGGTCACTCTGCGGCGAAAACGCCAACCGCAAGAATCTCCTCACCGGCACGCGCTATCTCAACGAGACGGGCATGCTGCCGTTTGAAGAGCAGATCCTCGACTACGTCCGCGACACGGGCAACCACGTGCTCTATCGCGTCACGCCTATGTACAACGAGGAGGAGCTCGTCTGTCGTGGCATTCGTCTGGAAGCACAATCGATCGAAGACCACGGCAAAACCCTGTGCTTCCACGTGTACTGCTACAACCTGCAGCCGCACGTGCAGATCGACTACGCCACCGGCCGCAACCAGGCATCCGGAGACTAGTGCCGACCGCGCCGCCCGTAACCCAAAAAATGATCCGTTTTCCTCCGTCCCCAAGGGATCAAATAAGGCCGCCCCGGTTACCCAGGGCGGCCTTTTCGTCAGCACCTACATTGCAGACAAAGCCACACGCTACTTAGCGCGGCCCTCCTCATAGCGCTCGACCAGCTTGGCCTGCACGTCATAAGGCACCTGCTCATAGCCTGCGGGCTCCATGGTAAAGTCGCCCGTGCCGCGCGTAATAGAGCGCAGACGCGTCGAGTAATCCGTCAGCTCGGCCAGCGGGGCCTGGGCAATGACCACGGTATCGCCGCGCTCGTCGGTCTCCATACCCGTCACGCGACCGCGCGAGGCCGAGATGTCGCCCATCACGGCGCCGGCATAGCTCTCGGGGATAGTCACCGTAATTTCCTCGATGGGCTCCAGCACCACCGGGTCGGCATCGGCACACGCCTTGCGCAGGCCGATGCGAGCCGCCGCGCGGAACGCCATCTCGTTGGAGTCGACGCTGTGATACGAGCCGTCGTACACAGCCACGCGAATGCCCGTGAGCGGGTAGCCAGCGATGATGCCGTCCTTCATGGTCTCCTGGACACCCTTGTCCACGGCGGGGATGAGCGAGCGCGGGATGCGGCCGCCCACGACCTCGTCAACAAACTCATAGCCGTCGCTCGTGCCGTCGGGCCCAATGAGCGGCTCCACGCGCAGCCAGCAGTCGCCGTACTGACCGGCGCCGCCGGTCTGCTTCTTGTGGCGACCCTGGGCGCTTGCCGTGCGGCGGATGGTCTCGCGATACGGAATGCGGATCGGCACGCTCTTTGCCACAACCTTGGTACGGTCCTCCAAACGGTTGAGCAGCACCGAAACCTGCGCCTCGCCCACCGCCGAGATGATGGTCTGCCCGGTCTCCTCGTCGCGGTCGATACTCATGGTCGGATCGGCCTTGCAGGCCTTCTCGATAAACGTGTAGAGCTTCTCTTCGTCGCCGCGATTCTCGGCCTCGATGGCAATACGGTACTGCGAGTTGGGGAACTTAAACGCCGCAGCCTCGACCTTACCGGTAATCGAGAGCGTGTCGCCCGTATCGGCAGCCAGTTTGGGCGCCACGATGATATCGCCGGCATAGGCGTGGCCGACCTCAGTCATGTCACGACCGCACATCACATACAGGTGAGCCAGACGCTCGCCCTTGCGCGTGCGCGCATTGATCAGCTCAAGGCCCGGCTCAAGCGTGCCCGTCAGCACCTTGATAAAGCTGATGCGACCCTGTTGCGGATCGGCCAGGGTCTTAAACACAAATGCCACCGGACGGTCATCGTCACTCGAGATCTTGAGCGAGTCGCCGTCGATGAGCGGCATCTCGCCGTAGTCGGTCGGCGCCGGGAAGTACGTGGCGATGTCGTCCATCAGCGAGTTGACGCCCTGCTCCTTAATGCAATCGCCCGCAAAGACCGGCACAAAAATGCGCTCGGCAATCGCCTTCGACAGCAGGCCCTCGAGCTCTTCCTGCGTCAGTGTCTCCTCGCCTTCCAGGTATTTCATCATCAGTTCGTCGTCGGCCTCGGCCACCAACTCGCACAGATGGTCATGGGCCTCCTCGGCCTGGGCACGATACTCCTCGGGGATCTCCGACTCAACGGCTTCAGCGCCGTTGCAATGGCGCGCCTTCATGCGCACCAGGTCGATAATGCCGTCAAAGTCCTCGCCCTCGCCCCAGGGAAGGGTCACGGCGCCCAGACGCGTACCAAAGCGCTCCTGCAGCAGGTCCATCGTGGTCGCAAAGCTGGCCTCGGAACGCGACAGACGGTTTACGAACACCGCGCGCGCCAGGCGCAGGTCCTCGGCGGCATACCAGAGCTTAACCGTCGTAGGCTGCGGGCCGGCCTCGGCGTCGACAACAAACAGAGCCGTCTCGCAGACGCTCATCGCGGCATAGGCGTCGCCGATAAAATCGGGATAGCACGGGGCATCGAGCACGTTGATGCGGGCGCCCTTCCAGTCGATCGGCGCGATGGTCGTCGAGATGGAGAATGAACGCTTGACCTCTTCAGGGTCATAGTCGAGCGTGGGCTTGGTGCCGTCGTGGCCGCCCAGGCGGGCGGTCTTGCCGGAAAGGTGGAGCATGGCCTCGGCGAGTGAAGTCTTGCCCACCCCGCCTTGGCCTACGAGCACCACGTTCCTTACGTTACCGGTCTTGGGAGCACCCATGATGACCTCCTTGCAGGGCCGCGCGCAATGCGCGACGCCAACGGGGAGGGTTCGCGGTCGGTGCCGTCCCGGGAGCAGCATGGTCGGCAGCCGAGCCGACTCACCCTCCAAATGTCCTATGCCACCACCCTACCCTCACGGGCGGCTGTCCATGCATACCTTTCGGCGCACGTATGAATACAGGCGGCGAGAGGAAGAGACAAGCATGTGAGGCGTTTATTGAACCCCGTCGATGCAAACAAAAAGCCGCCACAGACCGTAAGACCTGCGGCGGCTTCGCCTCAATTAATGGTTGAGTAAATACCTGAGCCTATCCCTCGATACGGCTCAAGAACTCACGGGTGCGCTGCTCGCGTGGATGGTCGATGACCTGCTCGGCAGAACCCTCTTCGACAATGCGGCCGCCGTCCATAAAGACCACGCGGTCGGCAACGTCGCGGGCAAACTGCATCGCGTGTGTCACGATCACCATCGTCATATTCTGCGCAGCGAGGTCCTTAATGACGCGCAGCACCTCGGCCGTTAGCTCGGGATCGAGCGCCGAGGTCGGCTCGTCAAAGAACAAGATTTCCGGGTCGAGTGCCAAGGCGCGGGCAATACTCACGCGCTGCTGCTGACCGCCCGAAAGCTCGCAGGGCACCTTGTTCTCGTTACCCGTAAGTCCCATCTGTGCAATAAGCTCGTGTGCGCGGGCCTCCACCTGCTCACGCGGGCGCTTAAGCACGCGGATCGGTGCATCGGTGATGTTTTTCATCACGGTATAGTGTGGGAACAGATTGTAGTTCTGAAACACCAGACCAAACCGCGAGCGCGCCTGTTTAGGTACATCGCCCTTTGCGTACACCGCGCCCGAACCCGCATCCGTCGCGACGGCAAGGTCGCCAAACGAGAGCGAGCCACCATCGAGCGTCTCGAGCAGCGTGGCACAGCGCAGAAGCGTGGACTTACCGCCGCCCGAAGGCCCGATAATCGCCACGACCTCGCCACGCTTTACCTCGAGCGAGATATCCTTGAGCACCTCATTGCCGCCAAACGCCTTGCGTGCGTTCGCTATATTCATTACCGTTCCGGACACGGGAACCTCCATGTGTTTGAAAAGCACGACGGAACAGGCTAGTCGTGGTAGTAGTCAAGTCGCTTTTCGGCAGCGCCCAGCAGCATCTCGACGACGAAGTTAAAGACCCAGTAAATCAGCGCCGCAATTGCAAACGGCACCATGCTCACCTGCGAGGCGACCAGCGCCTTGGCCGTCGAGAACATCTCGCCCACGCCAATGGCAAATGCCAGCGACGTATCCTTGACCAGCGTGATAATCTCGTTGCCCATCGCCGGCAAAATGCGCTTGGCGACCTGCGGCATCACGATATACAGAAACGTCTGCATGCGCGAGTAGCCCAGCACCTCGGCAGCCTCGTATTGACCGCGCGGAATGGACTGCAGGCCCGAGCGATAGATCTCGGCAAAGTAGCCGGCATAGTTGATGATGAACGCCACGACGCACGCCGTCCACTTGGAATCGGGCGTGAGCGAAATGCCAAACACGTAGTACGGGGCAAAGTAGATGGCAAACATCTGCAACATGAGCGGCGTACCGCGCATCACCGAAATGTAGATGCGCGCAATCCAGCGGAGCGGCGCAATTTTGCTCATGCGCATAAACGCCACGGGGATTCCCAGCGGAATCGACCCCAGCAGCGTCAGCACAAACAGCTGCAAACTGACCAAGAATCCCTGGCCAAGCATCTGCATCATGACCTGAATAGACAACCCAAGCTCTCTTTCACAGTAACGGAACAGCGAACCCAATGCTAAAGCGGGTTTTTCAGGTGCCCGAGTTTGCCGTGAAAGAGGAGTGCCGCGTACTAAATGTACGCAAGCGACGGTTTGAACGGCAAAATCGGGTGCCTGGGAAAGCCGCTATTTGAGAACCCAGTTGTCGAAGGATAGACCATAGCTTGCGTACTTATCGCACAGGTCCTTGACCGTGCCGTCCTCATAGAGCGCCTTGAGCGACTCGGTCACGGCATCGGCGGACTTGGTGTCGCCCTTCTTAAAGCCAACGGCGTAGTGCTCGCTGGACAACGGCTTGTCGAGCTGCGTATAGGCATCGGGCTTGGCGGCAAGCTGATACTGAGCGATCGAGAGGTCACAGGCAACGGCATCGACTGCACCACTCTCGAGCTGCATAAACGCCGTGTTGTACTCACCGATGGTATCGAGCGTGGCAAACGTCGCGGCCAGATCCTTCTGGTCGCCCTCGAGCACGTCCTGTGCGGCGGAATCAGTCTGGGTAATCACGGTCTTGCCGGCAAGATCGTCCCAGCTCTTGATACCCGCGTCCTTCTTGACCACGAGCACCTGCTCGTTGAGCATGTAAGACTCGGAGAACGTGTAGTCGTCCTCGCGGCCCTCCATGGTAAAGCCGTTCCAGATGCAGTTGATGGCACCCGAGTTGAGCAGCGTGTCCTTGGCATCCCAGTCGATAGCCTCGTATTTGACCTCCCAGCCTTGCTTATCGGCAACGGCCTTGGCAAGGTCGAGGTCAAAGCCGGTGTACTCGCCATCGTCGCCCACAAAGCCATACGGAGGATAGGACTTGTCAAAGCCCACGACGAGCTTCTTGGACTCCGCAGCGCCCTTCACATCCTTGCCCGCGGCAGAGCCAGCAGCGGAGCCCTTGCCGGCACCACCGCCGCAGCCGACGAGACCAAGGCCAAGCACCGTGGCAAGCGAGCCGGCTAGACCAACAAACTGACGACGAGACATATCGGTATTCATGGTATTCCCCCTTGATGGCACTTTAGTTAAGTAAAGTGAATCATGTAACGTTCAGCATCATACACTTTACCTTGATAGAGTACAAGGGAGGATTTGCCCGCCGGGTGCCGGGGCAGGGGTTAAGTTTGCTGCTCTACAGTCCTGCTCACGACGGAGAGCACATTAAGTGCTCTCCTGTTCGTGCGGAACTCGCGACAAACTTAACCCCAGCCCCGGCACCCGGCGGGCAAACGTCGTTGGGCTTATCACTAACATGAAATGGGTGCTTGCATATCGTCCGCTAGCTTGGCACGGTACAATGCTTTCAGATTTCAATTTGTAAATTAGTGGGGTTAATTCATGGCAGAATCTCGTGCGGAGCGTAGGGCTCGTCGTGCTTTGATCGAAGCGACTGAAGGGTCGGAGGAGAAAAAATCTTCTAAGAAATCCAAGTCGTCTCAGGATGCGAAGGGTAAGGCTAAGGCCAAGCGTCCCGGCTCTCGTCGGAGCGAGGACAAGGCATCTCAGACTCGCACCAAGCGCCCACATAAAGATTCGGTTTCGCCTGCGCGAAAGGCCGTGGATCCCAAGTCGCCTTGTTCCATCATGCGGGCTTGTGGTGGATGCACGGCGATCAATCGTCCTTATAAGAAGCAGCTGGCGGCCAAGCAGGCTGCTATGGAAGAGCTGTTTGCCGAGCTCTGCGAGCGCGAGGGTATTGCTGTCGATCCCATTCGTGGTATGGGTGTCACCTTGGGCGACCCGGGTAAATATCCTGCGCCGCGTGGCTTTCGTCATAAGGCTGCCACTCCCTTTGCTCCCGGCAAGGAGGGCGCTGTCCGTTGCGGTTTCTTTGAGCGCGGCACGCACAAGATCGTTGCCGTACCCGAGTGTCCTGTCGAGGCGCCAGGTGCCCGTCAGATTCTCAACGGCATCGCGCGCGAAGCTGAGCGGCTGCATATTCCCGCCTTTAATGAGGACAAGCATCTTGGTTTGCTTCGCTATGCCGTCGTCCGCTGCGGTTGGCGTACCGACCAGGTCATGGTTACGCTCGTGACCGCCCAGCGTGACTTACCGCATGCACAGGAGTTCTTTGAGACCGTCGCGGCACTCGATCCGCATATCGTCACCGTTGCCCAAAATATCAATGGCCGTCCCGGTAACGCCATCTTGGGTGAGGAGACTCGTATCGTCTATGGCGCCGAGTGCATGCGCGACCAGCTGCTCGGCTGCGAGTTCGACATCTCCCCCACCGCGTTCTACCAGACCAACCCGCAGCAGACCGAACTGCTCTACCGGCTCGCCATCGAAGGCATGGACCTGCGCCAGGGCGATGTGCTTATGGATGCCTACTGCGGCAGCGGCACCATCGGTCTGTGCGCCGCGAAGGATGCTCAGGACAGGGGCGTCGGCATTATGCTGCTCGGCGTGGAGCGCAACCCGGCGGGCATTGCCGACGCACGTCGCAATGCCGAGCTCAACGGCCTCACCCGCAGCGCTTGGTTTATGGCCGACGACGCCACCGATTACATCCTGGACGCCGCCGATAACAACGAGCGCGTTGACGTTCTCTCCATCGACCCGCCACGCGCCGGCTCCACACCAGAGTTTCTCGAAGCCGCTTGCGCACTCAAGCCGCGCCGCATCACCTATATCAGCTGCAACCCCGTGACCCAAGAGCGCGACCTACACCAGCTCCTCGACGGAGGTTATCGCCTGCTCAAGATCACGCCGGTCGACATGTTCCCTCACACCGACCACACCGAGACCGTCGCGGTCCTCGAGCGCCGCTAACCAACACCGGTAGATTTTTGGGACAAGAAGGGGACGGCCCGTCTGGACCGCCCCCTCTCGTTGGGCAGATGAGCCCGTTACATGCTCTTGCGCAGGTCACACACGCCGGCTGCCGCCATCTCGCGCAGCAGCGTCTCGCGATCGCGCGTCACGATCAGGTCCAGCGGGAAGTGAATCTCATCGAGCATCTTGCGCGCCTGGTCGAGCTTGCCAATTGCCATACCAATGTGCGCGTCGGTCGAGACGCCAATCCCCACGCCCAGTTCGGCGCAGCGCTCGGCAATCTTGCGGCAAGCGCCCCAATGCTCGGCATCGGTACCATGCTCAAGACTATGGTTGTTAATCTCGATAATCTTGTGTTTGGCCTTTGCCGCCAACAACACCTCATCGATATCAAAGGAAACACCCGAGCGACCCGTGTGACCCAGCATAAACACTTTGGGGTGCTCCAGAGCATTGATATACATCTCGGTCGTCTGGGCGAGCGTCGCGCCTTCAGCGAGCTGCGGATTATGCACACTCGCAACCAAATAATCCAAATTGCGCGTAACCAAATCGAACAGCGAATGCTCACGACTATACGAATCGCCGGCGATATCGAGCGAAACGGGAATGTCCTCGCCAAACAAGCTGCCGTCCAGCGAAACGATATCGGCCTCGGCGCCGCGAAGCACCAGTACGCCGCTCCAAATGCGCGGCCAGATATCCTGGTTAATAAAGAACTGGTAACTGCGCAGGTCATTGGGGCAAGGTGAAACCATAGAGCTCAGATGGTCGGCAGATCCGAGCACCTGCAGGCCACGCTCTGCCGCCCAGTACACATTCTCCTCAATGGTCGAATATGCATGCGCAGAGAACATCGTATGAGTATGGATATCACAGGAAAGCAGGTAGGGCATCGGATCTCCTTATCCGGCATGGCCGTCGCGTATATTCATTGTACGCATAGCCTCCGATAGTCGTAAAACCGCTCCATCCCAACGACACAACGTACATGACAACGGGGTTCGGTTTAACACCAAACCCCGTTTCACGTAAAACATTACAGGCAGAGCGCTTTGCTTTTAACGATACTCGTCTGCCAGCTGCTTCCAGGCAGGTAGCGAATTGATAATCGTCTCGTAACTCACACAATAGCCAAGGCGGAACCAGCCCGGCATACCAAAGCTGTCCGAGGGAACCGCGAGCAGCTCGTACTTCTTCGCGCGCTCGCAAAATGCATTTGCATCGGGCTCGAGCGCCTTCACCCACAGGTAGAAAGCACCGTCCGGCTCAACATAGGTGTAGCCGTACTCCGCCAATGCATCGGTGAGCGCCGTGCGGTTCCGTGCATAGGCCTCGACATCGCTCGGTTCATCGATGCAATCGATAATCACGCGCTGGAAGAGCGCCGGAGCGCACACGAAGCCCAGCGTACGGGCGGCACCGGCAACGGCGGGCATTAGACGAGCTGCCTGAGGATTCGTATTGGGAACCAGGATCCACCCGACGCGCTCGCCCGGTAGCGAAAGCGACTTGGAATACGAGTAACACACGATGGTGTGCTCGTAGATCGAAGGCACCCAAGGCACCTCGGCGCCATAGACAATCTCGCGATACGGCTCATCCGAGATAAGCATGATCGGATTCTCGGGATCGCGCTTGGCGTTGACCTCGCGTAAAACATTGGCCAGTCGCGTCAGGGTATCGCGCGTATACACGGCGCCCGTCGGGTTATTCGGTGAGTCGATAATGACGGCAGCTGTCTTGTCGGTAATCGCCTTGAGCACGTTATCCACGCTCAGCTGGAACGTATCTTCATCGGCGAGCGCCTCGACACACGTACAGCCGGCCTTCTCAATCCACACGCGATACTCCGGGAAGTACGGGGCGATAACAATGACCTCGCCACCCGGGTTCGTAACGGCATTGAGCGTGCAGGTGAGCGAAGCCGCCGCGCCCACGGTCATAAAGACATCTTTGCCCTCATAGCTCGTACCGAATCGACGGTTAAGCGACTCAGCCACGGCGGCTCGACATTGCGGCAGGCCCGGAGCGGGCGTATAACCGTGCAGCTGGTCACTCGGCAGTTCAAGCGCCTTTTTGATGGACTCCGCGACGGCAGCGGGAGCAGGAACGCTCGGGTTGCCCAGCGAAAAATCGAACACGTTTTCCGCGCCGATTTGCGCCTTGCGCTCAAGGCCATAGCTAAAAATCTCACGGATGATGGAGCTTTCCGCACCGCGAGCATACATAGTTTCGTTGATCATCTGTTCCCCTTTCGCATAGGCGCTATTGTACGCTTTAGTCGGGCAAAGCGCCGCAGCAATGTTGATTGGGGACAGACTTAAATGCGTGAAAACGCTCATTTAAGTCTGTCCCCAATCAATGAAGAAAAAGCCTCCGCAGGTTTCCCCGCAGAGGCTTTCGCCACAAAGACTATTTGTCGTCGTCGGTGTCGGCACCGGCATTGACGGCATCGCCATCGCCAGCATCATCGGATGCGGCTTCGGCATCCTCCTGCATGGCCGCCTGCGCAAAAGCCGCGGCATCGGCCGCCAGCTCCTCCTCGCTCATGCGAGGCGTGCGCTTCTTGGTCGGCATGCCGGCCGCCTTGGCATTGCGCTCCTCCTTGGCAGCCAGGATATCGCCCTCGCGCTCAAGGTAGGCGTCCCACTCGTTGTCGAGCAGGGCGTTCACGGCGTCGCCCTCGACGGTCTCGCGCTCAAGCAGCACCTTCGCCATCAGATCGAGCTGATCGCAGCGGGCATCCAGGATCTCGACCGCACGGCGATGGGCCTCGCGCATAATGCGCTGAACCTCGATATCGATGCGGCGCGCCGTCTCCTCGGAGTAATCCTGGTGATCGGCGTAATCGCGGCCCAGGAATACTTGATGCTGCGCCTCACCAAACACCTGCGTTCCAAGCTCCTCGCTCATGCCCAGGCGCGTGACCATCTCGCGCGCCATCTTGGTCGCGCGCTCCAGATCGTTGCTCGCGCCCGACGTGATGTCGTCGCACATGAGTTCCTCGGCAACGCGACCGCCCAAGAACACGGCGAGCTCGTCGAGCATCTCGTTCTTGGTCTTAAGGAAGTGATCCTCCTGCGGAAGCTGCAGCGTGTAGCCCAGAGCCTGGCCGCGGCTGACAATCGAAATCTTATGAACCGGATCGGAATGCTCCAGGATGTGGCCCACCAGGGCGTGACCGCTCTCGTGGTAGGCAATCGTGGTGCGCTCGGCTTCGGTCATCACACGACCCTTGCGCTGCGGACCGGCAATCACGCGCTCCATCGACTCCTCGACCTCGTCCATCGAGATCACGGAACGATGGCGGCGGGCAGCCAGCAGCGCAGACTCGTTGAGCAGATTTGCCAGATCGGCGCCGGTGAAGCCAACGGTCATCTGGGCGAGCTTCTCAAACTTCACGTCCTCGTCCATCGGCTTGTTCTCGGCATGCACGCGCAAGATCTGCTCGCGGCCCTTCACATCCGGACGGTCGACCGTAACCTGACGGTCAAAACGACCGGGACGCAGCAATGCCGGATCCAGGATATCAGGACGGTTGGTCGCGGCGATCAGGATGACCGACTCGCTTTCCTCAAAACCGTCCATCTCGACCAGCAGCTGGTTGAGCGTCTGCTCGCGCTCGTCGTGACCGCCGCCCAGACCGGCTCCGCGCTGACGTCCCACGGCATCGATCTCGTCGATAAAGATGATCGACGGGGCCTGGGACTTGGCCTCCTTAAAGAGGTCACGCACGCGGCTGGCGCCGACACCCACGAACATCTCGACAAAGTCGGAACCCGAGATGCTAAAGAACGGCACGCCCGCCTCGCCGGCAACGGCCTTGGCCAGCAGCGTTTTACCGGTGCCCGGAGGGCCCACCAGCAACACGCCACGCGGGATCTTGGCGCCCAGCTTGCGATAGCGATCCGGATCGCTCAAAAAGTCACGGATCTCCTCGAGCTCCTCGACCGCCTCGTCCACGCCGGCAACGTCCTCGAACTTAACCTTGGGGCGCGTGGCCTCGTTGGTCTTGGCGTTGGTCTTGCCAAACTGCATGTTCCTGTTGTTGGCACCCATCATCTGGCGCATAAAGTAGAACATGATGGCAATCAGGGCAATCGTCGGTAGCACGCTCATCGCCAGGTCGCCCCAAAAATCGGGATCGTTGGTGTTGACGATGTACTTGGTATCGGGGTGCTCCGCCATAAGCTCGGCAAGCGAATCGGAGCCGACATAGGTCGAGGAGAAGCTTTTGAGCTCGCTCGTATCGCCCTTGTCCTTTTTTGTCTTCCAGTAATGACCCGCCACGCTTCCGTCTTGAACCGTATAGGTCAAATCTTCGACGCGATCCTGCTTAATGGCGTTGACCATCTCGCTCGTCGCGAGCTTTACGGTATTGCTGGAATTGGCAAAGCCGGAGCCCATGTTAAAGAAGGCATAGCCCAGAAGCGCGCAAGCCAAAATAAAATACAGCCAGCCCGTACGCGTGGGCTTCTTGCCTCCGGGCATCCCCGGGATCTTAGGTTCCCGGGGAGTCTGGGAATTGTTATCGTTACGGTCGTCGGGCATCTTACGAATAAACCTCCGGTTTCAAAATGCCCAGATACGGAAGGTTGCGATAGCGCTCGGCATAGTCGAGGCCGTAGCCCACCACAAAGGCATCGGGGCAATGGGTTCCAACATACTTGGGCGTGACGGCCGAGGTACGGTCCTCAACGTCCTTCCACAGGAAGGCGGCAACCTCCAGAGAAGCGGGCTTGCGGCTCTCGAGGTTCTTCATCAGGTACTTGAGCGTCAGGCCCGAGTCCAGAATGTCCTCGACGATCAGCACGTCGCGACCGCGGATGTCGATATCCAGGTCCTTAATGATACGCACGATACCCGAGGACTTCACACCGTCGCCATAGCTCGAAACAGCCATGAAATCGATGTTGGTCGGCAGCTCGATCTTGCGCATCAGGTCGCCCATAAAGACCACGGCGCCGCGCAGGACCGCAATCAGCACCAGATCCTTACCCGCGTAGTCGCGAGTAATCTGCTCGCCTAGGCGAGAGACGATACCGTCGATATCCTCCTGCGTAAACAGAACCTTCTCGATATCCGGATGTTGAGAAGCCATGACAACCCTTTCTTGTGCTTATCGCCCACACACCGCCGTATGGACGCGAACTTCACATTCTAGCAGCGCACGGGGTATATTTTCCAGCCCGTACGCCATCAGCGCGGGAATACCGTCAACGTCGCACAGAATAGCTGGCGTGGGACGCTACTCCGCATCGACCACACGAAGCAGATATGCCACGCGCGTTGCGGCCGTGCATTTAAAACGCTCGTCCGTGCGAACGCCTGCGACCCATACCACGGCACCTCCCGGAGCCGTTCTCACCACAGGAACGCCTGCGCGCTCAGAAACGGGAATACGAGCCTCGTTGAGCAGGTCGGATACCTTCTTACTTCGCCCACTCATGCCCAACGGACACATCACATCCCCCGGCGCGGGACCGTCTACCCACAGACGCGCCAAACGCGCCTCGGCGGGAATCTCCCCGCACGAGCCGGCGAGCATCCGTTCGCTATCGCGATCGGCAAAGCCCAGCGTCGCAGCATCCACCATCGCGGCCGCCCCTCCGGCACCCGCGAGTTCGCGGGCACGGCGCACAATATCACACCCCGGCTCGACGGCCATCGGCTCTGCCACCAGAACGCGGCCCGCCCCCAGCGGCAATCGACCGGGAATGGTGACCCAATCGGCAACTAACCCCTCGCGCGCCGCCGGAGCCTTGAATGACAGCATGCCAAACTCCACGCGCGCATCGATTCCCGCCGGCAGCGTGACCGAACCCGAGCCTTCGGCGACACAGGCGAGCACGCGCTCCACATGCCGCATCTCCGGGCGAGCGTCGGGGTCGATACGCTTAATTGCCAGTCGCACCATGCGCCGAGCAATCACCACCTCGGCCGCGGCCAGTCGGCGAGCGTCAAGAACCAGTGCACCCGCCGCCTCCTTACGCAGGCAGCTTCGAAACGCCTGTGCGGAAAGCTGGGAAAGAAAGGCGTCCTCATCGCCCAAGATCTCGCAGGCGGCGCCAATCGTCTTACAGACACTCGCGTTGCGCTGCGCCACCACCGGCATCACTCGATGGCGCACATAGTTACGCAAGTACGACACGTCCTCGTTGCTCTCGTCCTCTCGCCACGGCTGACCATGCACCTGCAAATAGCCCACGAGCTCATCATGAGTCAGGTCGAGCAGGGGACGCACCACGATATTCCTCCGGCGAGGAATGCTCGATAGGCCAGCGGGCCCCGAACCCTTAATCGCGTTCATCAAAAACGTTTCAGCGCGATCCGAAGACGTGTGCGCAGTGCAGATACGAGCCGCCGTTCGCGGTGCCCCCGTCTGGGCGCAGAGCTCGCGAACATACCTCCGCGCCGCGGCATAGCGCACCTCGCGGGCAGCCGCCTCGATATTGCCCGATTCATCATCAAAATAGGCATGCTCAACACACAGCGGCAAGCCATATTGTGCGCATAGGCCGCGCACAAAGGCCTCGTCGCCATCGGATGCCTCGCCGCGCAGATGATGGTTCACATGCAGCACGTACAGTCGCTCGCGCGCGATGGGGGCCACACCACGCCCATCCAGAATATCCAACTTTGATGTGCATGCCATAAGGAGCAATGCCGTCGAGTCCGCACCACCTGATACCATGAGCACCACGGGGGCAGCCGTCTGCCGCGTTGCCAGGGCCCTATCATCAGCCCACGATGCAGCATGGTGTCCATAATGCTGAGATACCGTTGGCATTTGCTTCCTCCTCTATTCGTTCGCACCCATTGTATCCTTTGGAATATTATGTCTCTTCTGCACCTTCATATCCTTGGCAGCGGCTCAAAAGGCAACTGCGCGCTCATCGAAGGCCCCCGAGGGCTCATCATGATTGACGACGGTCTTTCTCGCCGCGAGACATTAAAGCGCATGGCAGAACTGGGGCTCTCGGCAGTCAACGTCTCGGCTCTTCTCATCACTCATGAGCACAGCGACCACATCAAAGGTCTCGATGTCTGGTGCAAGCACTGGCACGGCCCCCTCTATGCCAGCAGGGGCACACTTTCGAGCAAAGAAAATCTTTCGTATCTGTCTGTCGAGGAGTTCGATCCCGGTGACACCCTATCCATTGCCGGCATCCACGTGCAAACCTACTCAACATCACACGATGTCATCAATCCAGTCGGCTATCGATTCGACACCCTCGATGATTCTATCGGCTTTGCCACCGACACCGGAGAGCTATCGAGCCAAGCCATGAACACCCTCAAAGATTGTCGAGTCCTCGCGCTCGAAAGCAACCACGATGTGACCATGCTGCGCGAGGGAGAATATCCCCGCTTTCTTCAGGAGCGCATCCTGTCTGCAAGGGGGCACCTCTCCAACGACCAAGCCGCCGAAGCCGCGCGCGAACTCGTTACCGATCGCACCGAACAGCTCATTGCCATGCATATCAGCCAAGATAACAATCGCCCGAGCCTTACCGTCAAAAGCTATGCCAAAGCTCTAGCCGCAACCTTGGATGACGAGGTTGACAGCTCCGCCACCCTTCTCCAAGGATCGCGAAAACTCTCGATACGCCCCGCAAGCCAGCATCGGCCAGCAACCATTCAATAGACTGTTCTAGACAGCAAAAGGGGCCGGGAATCGCTTCCCAGTCCCTTTTGTTGTCTTTTAATAGCGAAGAACACCAACGAAGTTAGTCGATGGAAATCTTCGTAACGTTCTTCTTCTCGACGATCTTGGGAACCGTAACGGTAAGGATGCCGTCAGCGTACTTAGCCGAGAGGCCCTCGCTCGAAGCGTCCTTTAGATACACGCCACGCGTTGCGCTGTACGAACTGAACTCCTTCTGCAGGAAGTTCTTGCCCTCGTTCTCCTCGTCTTCCTCGACATTCACGCTAATGGACAGGCGGCCCTCGTTAAGCTCGACATCGATATCGTCCTTGGCAACGCCGGTCAGATAAGCCTTGACCTCATAGCCATCGCCCTTATCCTCAACGTCAACGGGGAACGCCTTTGAGGCAATCGAGCTGTTCGCTAGGTCACTCATATCATCAAACAGATCGAACAGCGAGCTAGCAGAGGGACGAACGCCAAAAACCGAACGATAAGGAACCATGCTTGCCATGTTTACCACTCCTTTATAGGACTGCCGAGTCATCTTCTAGGTGACTGGGACTTCTTTTGACGCTCTTATATATGCCCACCCGGTGCTCATATATACACCGACTATAAAGTTTTTTGAGTCAGGCACCATAAGCATATCTAAGTGTATATGACTCAGGTTTTTGGAAGGTTAAGGTTCTTTGAACCAGAGCTTAAATAACGAGTATGTCCACAGCTACAAATAGCAAGGGGCTTACAATGAGCGCGTACACGTTGTTGGTAACGAGCTAAAGGGCATCATGGACGACCAAAACCAAAACAATATGTTTATGCCGACACAGGGGGAAGATACTTCCACGCAGCCGCCACGGTTCCATCGCCCTCACATCTCGCAAGAGCCCATTAATGATCCAGAGCCCGAGTATGTGACGAGAAATCGATATCAAACGCTCGAGGATACCCAAACGGGACGTAAGCATATGGGCGTCGCATCGGGCGATCCCGTATATCTGAAAGATGCACCGTTATCAAAAAACAGCGCAATCAATGACGACCCGACGGAAACGCGCATAACTCGGCAGCAAAGAGGTCCTCGACCCAAGCAAACCTTAACGCATTCGGCTCGTTATCTCGAAACGCCAAAACAAGGGAAAACGATCTTCGTTTCATCAAGTAAACGACGCAAACAGCATCGACTCCAATTCCTGCTTTTGATCATTGTGGTCATAGCGGTTGCCCTTGTGATTCGATGTATTGTCTTTAAATAAAAGCTCATCACCCGTAAGTCCAACCGGGTTACAGGTGAAATGAGACTATATTTTGAAGTGTTAACGCAAAAAGGGGGAGGCCGCGAGGCCTCCCCCCTTCTAAGTTCGATGACGGCTCGGTGCCGTCCACCGGTCAGCGGCGCCCTGGCCTCCCACGGGCTGGCCCCGCAGTACTCTCGGCGCGATGGGGCTTAGCTTCCGGGTTCGGAACGGGACCGGGCGTGCCCCCCATGCTCTGGCCGCTGACCGGTGGGCGGCGCCCACCGTTACGGTGTCCTGGGTCTCATCTACGTGCCCTGGGGGCCGCATGGCGCATAGGAGGAGTCGACTCGGGGGCATCCTCGTGCCCGGACCGCGCATGAGCGCTGGGTCCCGCGGGCCGCGAGGTGCGGTTCCGGAAGAG
>NZ_QSPW01000007.1:0-62207 GCF_003466565.1 Collinsella sp. TM04-29 | reverse complement strand
CGCAAAGGGGGCCACTTAATGTGGCCCCCGTCTTGCGCAGGACTGTTTGAGCAGCAGACCTTTCCCGCGCCTCCGCCTGCCGCCGATTCGGGCCCCCGACCCTGTTACTTGATCTTCGTCGTACCCGGCGCCAGGTTGGGGTCGGTCTCGTTGGCCTCGGTCTGGAAGTGCTCGGTGTACACGTTCTTGCCGTCGCGGAACATCTCGTAATACTGCATCTTGGCGTAATCCTCGCGCGCCTTGGTGGCGGCTGCGGCAGCGGCGTCGTCACCGGTGACGTTGGAGGAGAGCGCCCAGCGCAGGCTGGCGTCCTCGTAGCCCACGGAGTTGATGGCGGGCAGCGACTCGCGCAGCGTCATATGCGCCTTCTGGTAGTCGGTCAGCGGTGCGCCGATCAGCTGCATCAGCTGGGTGGACAGGTAGTTGGTGGACAGGTCGTCGACCTCACTCGTCTGGTCGCAACCGGCAACGTCGTAGTTAGCCCAGATGATGTAGTCAGTCTGCCACAAGCGCTCCTGATGCGTGGCGTCGTCCTCGTCGGTAAACCACTTATCGTTGAACTTGGACGGGAAGAACGGCTGATGGTCGCCCCAGAACACCACGACCACCTTGCGGTCAAGCCTGCTCAAGGCGTTGAGGAAGTAGCGCAGCGCCTGGTCGGACTGCTCGATGCACGAGACGTACTCGTCGACATCGGACAGCGTGCCGTCCTCGACGGTCTTGGCATCCAGATCGGTCGTGTCGATGTTGAGGTGCATCTGCTTATCTGCCGGCAGCAGGCCCGTGTCGTAGCCCGAGTGGTTCTGCATGGTCACATCGAAGATGAACTGCGGGTCGGCGTTCTGGTCGAGCAGCTCCAGAATCTTGTCGTAGGTAGCCTGGTCGGTCACCATGCCGCGCAGGGTATCGGCGCCCTGGAAATCGTTGATGGACAGGAACTGGTCAAAGCCAAAGTCCTTATAGACGTTCTCGCGGTTCCAGTTGGTGGCGTGGTTGGGGTGCATGGCCGTGGTGGAATAGCCGAGCGATTTGAACTGCTCTGCCAGGTTCCCGGTCGTCTCCATGTTGTAGATGGTGTAGGGGTACACGCCCGAACCCAGGTTGGCCATGGAGTTGCCGGTCATAAACTCAAACTCGGTATTGGCGGTGCCGCCGCCGTAGGCACTCACGTAGAGCTTGCCACGGCTGAGGCAGTTGGACAGGCTCTTAAAGTACTGCGGGCCCTCGTAGCCGGCGCGCATGTTCTGGTAGATTGACAGATCCGAGAAGGTCTCGTTCATGATGGCGATGACCGTGGGCTTCTCGCTGTCGAACTGCTCCTTTGCGGCGGCGCGCTCGTCGCTCTTGGCCGCGTCGGACTTGTCGTAGGCCTTGGCGTACTTTTTGAGCGTGGCCTTGGCATCGTCGACGGAGTAGCCGGCGGGTTTGGGCGGCTTGATGGACTGCGCCGCACTAATAAAGGCAGGCAGGTAGCCCTCGCGCCAGTAGCTCTCGAGCGGACGCCAGGTGTAGACGGTGATGCCGAGAGTGTTGTAGTAGTCGATGAGCGTGACATGTGCGGTCACGCCGCCCAGACACAGCACAGCGACGAGCAGGTTGGTGAGCAGCATACGCTTGGCATTGAGGGCGCCCTTCTGGCGATGCGGCGCCACGATGCCGGCGTACTCGCATAGCAGCATGGCGATGGCGGCAAAGCCCATGGACAGCACGCAGAACAGCGAGATGGAGAAGGTGTAGCCGTTGCCGGCGACCGCGGCGGCGGTGGAGATGGCCGAAAGGTCGCCCGGCTGGATGGGCATGGATTTAAACGTGATGACGAAGAACTCGGCAATGCCCAGGACAAAGAGGGCAAAGGCCAGGACCGCGGGAGCTGCGCCGTGGCGCTGGAATAGGAAGAACAAGCCGGTCATGAGCACGGTGATAATGGCCCACTCGAGCAGGATGCACAGGGGGTAGACCCAGGTAAAGTCGTGGTTGGACGAGACCTCCATGCCCAGCAGCGCAAAGACGCCGGCGAGCAGCAGGCACAGCACGGCGGCGACGAGGGGCTTGCCTACAAAGGCGCCGCGCAGGCGGGCGAGCTTGCCGGTGGGTGCGGGGGCGTCGGCGGAGGCAAACGCAAAGACGCGCGGGGCGATACGGTCGCGGGCGATGCTGGCCCAAGCGCAGCCGGTGAGGATGGCATTGGTCAGGATGAGCATCACAAAGGCGAGCGGCTCGTTTTGGGCGACGAGGCCAATGGCGCCCCAAATGGTCAAAAAGAGCTGGAACAGGCCGAAGGCGACGCTCCATCCAAGAGCGCTTTTGGCAACGGTGCCCGACTGAGCGCGAATGGCCTTGGCCTCGCGCAAGACAAGGTAGACGGTCGCCGCAAGACCGACGAGCGAGATGGCGGCAGCGAACATGCTGAGACTCCTCACAAACTAAAACCTACGAAAGCGGGGGTTTACCCGATTGTTACCAAGATATGCGCTGCATTTGGTGACTGCGCACAACAACCAGCCATAATAACGCGCGTGCGTGGCGGTGTTGCGCAATGTAGCGGCGACCTGCGCGATAATGGACGGGAATTACACGGAAACGTAAAGGCTTCTTAAAGAAATGGCGAGGGTAGGGCGATGAGCGAGCAGGTTTGCAAGGCGGACATGGGCAGCGACGGAGCTGCGGTCGTGGATACATACGGCTATCCGGTCGAGACTACGGGCAACGCGGTGCTGGACATCTTGGAGCATCGCTCGTCTACGCGTGCCTTCGCGCGTGATGACGATGACCGTCCCGTGGCGGTGACCGACGAACAGCGGGCGGCGATTCTGCATGCGGCGAGCCGTGCGCCGTCGGCAGGCGCCATGATGATGTATTCCATCGTGAGCATTCGTGAGCAGGCCACATTGGACCGCCTGGCCGACCTGTGCGATCATCAGCCCATGATCGCCAAGGCGCCCTGGGCACTCATATTTGTAGTCGACTATGCCAAGTGGATCGATCTGTTTGAGCATGTGGGTTGCTTTGAGCCCGAGTTTGTCGAGCGCACGGGCAAGTCGCCCCGTCGTGCGCCGGGTTTGGGCGACTTTGCCATCGCGGCCCAGGACGCCGTGATCGCCGCCCAAAACGCCGTGGTTGCCGCCGAGGCCCTGGGGCTGGGGAGCTGCTATATCGGCGATATCGTCGAGAACGCCGAGGAAGTTGCCGCACTGCTGGACTTGCCTGCCTATACCATGCCGCTGTCGATGCTCATCATCGGCACGCCCCGTAAGGAGCGCCCGGCAATCGCGCATCCCGTGGTGAACCTGGTGCACGAGGAGCGTTATTGTCGCGCCGACGCCGCGACGATGGATGCGCAGGTGGCCGAGATGGATGCGATGTTTCGCCCGCACGCCCGCGAGGTGGGCGAGCGCGTGGTGGATATCTACACACGCAAGCACACCAGTCCCTTTATGACCGAGATGAGCCGCTCCATGGAGTGGTGGTTCAAAAACTGGCTCGGAAAATGACGAATGTGACAAAGGGGCGTCCCTTTGTCACATTCCATATCGCCGCGGTGGCCTAAAGGCCGCATAAATGTTTATCTAGCTGGGAAAACGGTGCCATTAAAATATGGGCTGATTACCTATAATCCCGTCGAACGTTAAAATTGGGAGGAAACCGGCTTATGGAACAAAAGGCAAAGGAAGTAGCCTCGCACGCTGCGATTCCTGTGAGCATCTCGGCGATGCTCGTCACGCTGGGCGTGGTGTATGGCGATATCGGCACCAGCCCCATGTATGTAACCAAGGCGCTCGTTGCTGGCAACGGCGGCATCGGAAGCGTCACGCAGGAGTTCGTGCTCGGCGCGCTCTCCCTTGTCGTGTGGACGGTCACGTTGCTGACGACCGTCAAGTACGTGCTGATCTCGCTGCGCGCCGACAACCACGGCGAGGGCGGCATCTTTGCCCTGTACAGCCTGGTCAAGCGCTGCGGCAAGTGGCTCATCATCCCCGCCATGCTGGGCGGCGCGGCGCTCCTCGCCGACGGCATCCTGACGCCTGCCGTTACCGTCACCACGGCCATCGAGGGCCTGCGCACCATCCCGGCGGTCCATGCCGTGCTCGGTGACGACCAGGGTCGTGTCGTCGCCATCACGCTTGCCATCATCATCGCGCTCTTCTTGGTGCAGCGCATCGGCACGGCCAAGATCGGTCACGCCTTCGGCCCCATCATGACGCTGTGGTTTTTGTTCCTGGGCGGCACGGGCCTGTTCTTTGTCTGCCAGTATCCCGCGGTGCTGCTGTGCCTCAACCCGTTGCGTGGCATCGCTTTTCTGCTGAGCCCCAACAACCACGCGGGCATCATGATTCTGGGCAGCTGCTTCCTTGCCACCACCGGTGCCGAGGCGCTCTACTCCGACATGGGCCATGTGGGCCGCGGCAACATCTACGCCACCTGGCCGTTCGTTAAGTGCTGCCTGCTGCTGTCCTACATGGGCCAGGGCGCGTGGCTTATCAACAACGCCGGCAACCCGGAGCTCATGGGTATCGCCGACCTCAACCCCTTCTACCAGATGCTCGCCCCGGGTCTGCGCCCCTTTGCCGTCGGCCTTTCCACCGTCGCGGCCATCATCGCCTCGCAGGCGCTCATCACCGGCGCATTCTCGCTGGTGTCCGAGGCCAGCCGCCTGGACCTCATGCCGCATATGCAGGTCTTCTATCCTGCCGAGACCAAGGGCCAGCTCTACATCCCCATGGTCAACAACGTCATGCTCGTGGGCTGCGTCGTCGTGGTGCTGCTGTTCCAGAACTCGGCGCACATGGAGGCCGCGTACGGCCTGGCCATTACCCTGACCATGATGTGCACGACAATGCTGCTCTTCTTCTATCTGCACGTGGAGCGCAATCTCAAGGTCGCGCCGTGGATCTTTGCCGCCTTCTTCCTTATGCTCGAGGGCTTCTTCTTTGTGAGCTCGCTCACCAAGTTCTTCCACGGCGGCTATTTCACCATCCTTATGGCCGCGCTCATCATGGGCATCATGGTGTGCTGGTACAACGGCACGGCGGTTGAGCAGCGCCAGTTTACGCTGCTGCCGCTGCGCAGCTATCTGCCGCAGCTCAAGCGCCTGCGCGACGACGATCGCTACGAGCTCGTGAGCGACAACATCGTGTACCTGACCAAGGACACCAACACCGACTATATCGACCGCGATATCGTCTACTCGATTTTGGACAAGCACCCCAAGCGCGCTCGTGCCTGGTGGTTCGTGAACGTCGAGACCATGGACGAGCCGCATACCTTTGCCTACTCGGTCGAGACGTTCGGCACCGACTACGTATTCCGCGTGCATCTGTACCTGGGCTATAAGATCAACCAGCGCGTCAATGCTTACCTGCGCCAGGTTGTTCAGGACCTGGCTGCCAGCGGCGAGCTGCCGGCGCAGACGCACGACTACTCGGTCTACAAGGATCCGGGCAACATCGGTACGTTTAAGTTCGTCATGATCCGCAAGCTGCTGGCGCCCGAAAGCGACGTGGAGCCCAGCGAGCGTACGGCCATCACGCTCAAGTACATCATCCGCCGCGCTGCCGGCACCCCCGCGCGCTGGTACGGCCTGGAGAACTCCAACGTGAGCTTTGAGTACGTGCCGCTGTTCACCAAGTTTAAGGCCGTGAGCAAGATGCAGCGCCTGGCTCCCGACGAGCGCCCGTAGTCGACGTCTGCTGTTTGTCTAGCGACTGCGGGCTGCAAAGGCTATACACTTGAAACCACCACAAGGAGGCCACCACCACAAAGGTGCCTGTCCCCTTTGTGGTGGTTTTTGTTTTTGAGAGAGGGGCGGGGCGCTGATGGACGTCCATGCGGACGGCGATATTGCCGAGAACTTTTGGTGGCGGCGCACAACGCTGACGCGTCGCAGCCCTCTGTATGACGCCTGCGTATCGGCGGGGCTGCTGGCCGCGGCGACGATTGTGGGCGCGCTGCTCGACCATCCGGGACTCGCGCCGAGCATCATGATCGTCTATGTGTTCGCCGTGCAGCTGTGCGCATTCTTTACCTGGAGCCGCCTGTATTGCCTGCTGAGCTCGGCTGCTGCCGTGGCGCTCTACAACTATTTGTTTGTCGACCCGCGCTACTCGTTGTCGCTCATCGACCGCGTCTATCCCGGCATGTTCTTTATCATGTTTGTGGTCTCGCTCGTGTCGAGCTCGATTGCGCTGGCCCTGCGCCGCGCCTTGGCGCAGGCTGCCGCCAGCGACCGTCGCACGCAGATGGTGCTCGAGACCAACCGCATGCTGCAGCGGTGCGGCGATCAGCAACAGATTGTGCATGCTATGGCAACGCAACTGGCGCGTCTTTCGGACTGTCCGGTCGTGTGGTATAGCGCCGATCCGGAAGACGATGACCTGCTGCCGCGCACGATGTACACGGCCGTGGGCGATGCCGCGCCGGTGCACCAGCTAGCGCCCCAGATGCCGCCACGGCTCTCGGCATCCGCCTATGTGGGAACGCCGCTCGATGCCACCTATGGCGGCTCGGCGTTCTTTGGCATATACCTGACCGTGCACTCGGGCGACACCATGGTGCGCGCGGGTGATCCCGACTCGGTGGTGGGGGTGCTCGCCATTGTCGCCGAGCCCGATGCGCTGACGCCCGAGGAGCGGACGCTTGCCGATGCCATCGTGAGCGAAGGCGAGCTGGCGCTCGATCGCGCCCGCGCCATGGAGGCCCGCGAGGAAGCGGCGGTGCTCGCTAAAAACGAGCAGCTGCGTGCCAACTTGCTGCGCTCCATCTCGCACGATCTGCGCACGCCGCTTACCAGCATTTCGGGTAATGCCGACGTGCTGCTCGACCAGGGCTCGACCGGCACGGCCGTGCTTGACGACCAGACGCGCCGCGGCATGCTCCTATCCATTCGCTCGGACGCGCAATGGCTCAACGCTACCGTCGAGAATCTGCTCGCCATCACCAAGCTCGAGGGCGGCGGCATGCATCTGTCGACTACGCTCGAGCTTATGGACGATATCGTCGAGGAGGCGCTGCGCCACGTAAACCCGGCCGTGCGCGAGCACGACCTTAAGGTGGTGGCGTGCGATGAGCCGGCGCTCGTCAACGTCGATGCGCGCCTGATGGTGCAGCTGGTGGTAAACCTGGTGAACAACGCCATTACCTACACGCCCGCGGGCTCGCATATCGTGATTTCGATTAGCGTCGACGGCGGGTGCGTGAGGTGTTCGGTCGCCGACGACGGCCCGGGCATTGCGCCCGAGGACCGCGAGCGCATCTTTGAGTCGTTCTACACCGCCAACCATGGCCTGGCCGACAGCTGCCGCAGTGTGGGCTTGGGACTATCCCTGTGCCGCTCCATTATGTTGGCACATGGCGGTAGCATAGAGGTTGCCGCGGCGGATCCACACGGTTCGGTCTTTACGATTGAGCTTCCCGCCGCCGATGTTTCGTTTGATAAGGAGTAGCGCCGTGCCGAACTCTGCCGCAAAACCGCTCATCTTGGTCGTTGAGGACGATCCCGCCGTCCGCAACCTTATCGTTGCCGCGCTCGAGGCACACGGCTTGCGCCATATGGCCGTGGAGACCGCCCATGCCGCCATTGCCGCCGCCTCGTCGCAGGCGCCGAGCATTGTGCTGCTCGATCTGGGCCTGCCCGATATGGACGGCGTCAAGGTGGTGGAGTCGGTGCGCGCGTGGTCGGGCATGCCGATCATCGTGGTCTCGGCACGCAGCGAGGACGCGGACAAGATCCGCGCGCTCGATGCCGGCGCCGACGACTACCTGACCAAGCCGTTTTCGGTCGAGGAGCTGCTCGCGCGCATTCGCACGACGCTCAGGCGCCTTTCGTATGCGCAAACGGGCGGCGTTGCCTCTGCGGGATCGTTCGATACCGGCGAGCTGCATATCGATTTTGATGCCGGCATCGCCACGATGGATGGCGAGGAGCTGCATCTGACGCCGATCGAGTACAAACTCCTATGCCTGCTGGCACACAACGCCGACAAGGTGCTGACGCACCAGTTTATCCTGCACGAGATTTGGGGCACGGCGACTAAGAGCGACCTGGCGAGCCTACGCGTCTTTATGGGCACGCTGCGCAAGAAGATCGAGTCCGACCCCGCGCATCCGCGTTACATCCAAACCCATGTAGGCATTGGCTACCGCCTAGTCACCCAAGGCTAGATCGCCAACCACCATCCCAATATGAGTTGCGGTGAAATACGGTCTAAATTTGCCTAATTCCAGGCAAAACAGTCCGTATTCCACCGCAACTTTGTTATCTGCCCTTAGGCTTGCTGGCGTAGAACTTCTTCTTTTTGGGCTTGCCGGCGGGGGAGGGTTTGCCGGCAAAGTTGGACTTGCCGTTGCCGGCCTGCGCGTGCGCGGGTACTGCCGCACGGGGCTTGCGGGCCTCGGGGTTGCGCAGCTCCTCGGTTCGCTCGGCAATTTCCTCGGCGCTAAAGCCGACCTCGGCCATGGCGTCCTCGATGGGCAGGCGGCGCACGATATAGCAATGGTGCACCTTCTGGTTGCGTGCGAAGTCCTCGGGGATGGTCTGCGCCGTTATGTCCTGTAGCACCACGCCCGCGCGTGCGAGCTTGCGTGTCTCGGGGCGGAAGCCTCGCAGGTTGCAGCTAAAGATGGCATGGCCGCCCTGTGCGAGCAGGCGCGATACGCCGGCCAAAAGCTCAACATGGTCGCGCTGAACATCCCAGGTGCGGCGGCCCATCTTGGACGAGTTCGAAAACGTGGGCGGATCGACAAAGATCAGGTCCCAGCGGTTGCGCGTCTGGCGCTGGTCGCGAATCCAGGCGAGCACGTCGTCGCGCACAAAGTGGTGTTGCGATCCCACAAAGCCGTTCTGGCGCATGTTGCGCTCGGCCCAGTCCAGGTAGGTGTTGGAGAGGTCGACCGTCACGGTTTCCTCGACGCCGCCGTCGGCCGCATAGCAGGTAGCGGTGCCGGTGTAGGCGAACAGGTTGAGGAAGCGGCGTGCCTGCTTGGCGTGCTCGCGCACCAGATCGCGCGTGACGCGGTGGTCCAAGAAGATGCCCACGTCCAGGTAGTCGTCAAAGTTGACGGCAAAGGTAAGACCGCCTTCCTCGATGAGCGGCAGGCGACGGCGCGCGATGTTGGCGCGCTCGCCCGAGCCGCCCTTGCCGGCGCCCTGCTTGCCGTACTGCGAGCCGCCGCGCGAACGCATGCGTGCCTTGGCGTGCACGTGCTCGGCCGGAACATCCAGGATGCGCGGCGCGATGGCCAAGATATCGAGCATGCGGGCCTGGGCCAGCGCCGGGTCGATGGTCTTGGGTGCGGCGTATTCGGCGATGACGAGCCAACGGCCCGGTGTCTGCGGGCAGCCCTCGTACAGGTCGATGGCGGCGGAGTAATCGGGCAGGTCGGCATCGTAGACGCGGTAGCAGCTCACGCCCTCGCGCTTGGCCCACTTGCGGCGCAGACGGGCATTCTTGCGCAGGCGGTTGGCGAACTGCCCGGACTCGGGGATGAGCACGGGCAGCGGCTTGCCGTCGCCCAGGTCGAGCGTGGCGGCAGGTTCGGGCATGGCGGAAGCGGCAGCTTTGTCGTTGACTTCGTTGGCATCCGCAACCTCGGCCTCGGTATCCGCACTGGTCGCAGCCTCAAACGCTGCGGCGGCGTGGTCGAGCGAAGGCCAGACTTCGACGGTCGCCTCTTCGTTGTTGGGCATGACGGCGATGGAGCGCGCGGGCTCGGCGTGGAGCGCGCGGGCCAGCAAGCCGTCGCGAGTGAGCGCGGCGACCGGTGCGGTAGCGAGCTCGGGCGCGCGGCGCAGCTCGCCGACCAGCGTCATGGCGTCGTGCATGAGCGAAAGCGGCGTCTCGGTGGTGTCTGCGACCACGGCAACGCCGGCGACAGCACCCGCATGGTCCAGCACGGTGGCGGGCTTAGCGGCGCAAAAATCGACAAAGCGCTTGTAGCCGGCGCACTTGACCATGCGCTCGGCGGTCTTGCGGGCGGCGGGGTCGATGTCCACGGCCACGATGCGCGCCTGGCGCTCGCGCGCCGCCGCCTCGCGTTCGCGTGCCTCGGCGAGCAGCTGCTCCCACAGAGCGGCGTCGTGCAGCTGCCAGCCCTCAAAGCCCCAGCGCCCGCGTGCGGCGCCCGGGGCGCGGTCGGTCAGAATGTTCACGGCCTCCAGCAGCAGACCGCCGCCGGCGCACGAGGCGTCGACCAGCGTGGGCAGAGCCTCGTTCTCGTAATCGTCGGCCGTCAGCTCGCGCTCGCATAGCGCGGTCCAGCCGACCTGCGAAAGCACCAGGGCGGCGTAGTCGGGGCGCAGCACGTGCGCGCCCTCGCCGGCTCGAGTCGCGGCGGGCGGCAGGCGCTTGAATAGCGGGTCGCCCGAAAGGTCCAGGCTTATACTCGCGCGGCGCTGACGCAACGAAAGCAGCAGGTGGACATCGGGGTCGGCGGCATCGACATCGGCGCGACGGCCCGTGGTCTCGGCGAGGCGGTCGCACAATGCGTCCTTGGCGCGCAGGGCCGAGAAGCGCGTGTTGCGCAGCTGCTCGGTCACACCACGGGCAGTGATGGCAATGGTGGCGCCGGCGCGGACGATGTTTTCCCAGGCAATGTCGTAAACGCCGTCGTACAACTCATCGGCATCCTGCGCCTCAAAGCGCCCAAGCACCACAAACACGCGGCTGGCCAGGCGCGACCACAGGCAGGCACGGTAGCCTTCTTCGAGCTCGCCCTCAAACGTAGCGCGGCCCTTCAGGCGGCGGACATGCGAAAGCCCGAGCCACTTGAGCTCGTCGGCGAGTGCGGATTCAAAGCCCTCGGGGCAGCTTGCGTAAAATTCCATGGGTGACCTCTCTGGTTGCGTCGCTCCATTATATGATGGATGCTTCGTTTGCTCTCGCCCCCGAAAGGAACCCATATGATTGATGCGTGCCCCGAATCCGCCGTGCTCTTTTTTGACGTGGACGGCACGCTGACGTCGTTCGATCCCGACGATATGACCGATAAGGACTTTTCGGCGGTTCGCCCTTCGCAGACGGCGATCGAGGCGTTTCATCGTCTGCGCGACGCAGGGCACAAGGCGTTTATCTGCACGGGTCGTCCCCTGTGGCTCATCGCGGACAGCTTGCGTGCGCTCGACCCCGCGGGCGTCGTTGCCATGGCGGGCGCCACGCTCGAGGTCGAGGGGCGTGTGGTGCACGAGGATTGCATTGACGAGGGTATTGTCGAGGAGCTTGCGCGTCGCATTGTTGCGGCAGGATTCGAGGCCTTTTTCGAGGCCAATGCTGCGACCTTTGCGCTGGAGCCCGCGGGCGTTGAACAGTCGTCTTTGATCGGCACCTCTGTGGTGCATAGCGCCGAGGAAATGCGGATCGATGGCCGCTTGCGCGTAGGCAAGGTGTGCATTAACGCGAGCGACCTGGCTCGCGTAGCCAACGACGATGGCTTTATCGATCGCAACTTTGAGCTGTGCAATACCGGCGGCCAGAACCGCGAGCTGAGCCCCAAGGGTATCGACAAGGGCGTGGGTGTGGCGCGAGCGCTGGAGTATCTGGGCCGCGAGGGAAATGCGCGCACCTTTGGCTTTGGCGATTCGGGCAACGACCTGGGCATGCTCACTGCCGTCGAGACGGCCGTGGCCATGGGCAACGCCATGCCCGAGGTCAAGGCGCTCGCCGACTACGTGACCGACGATGTCGCACACGATGGCACCGTCACAGCGATGCAGCATTTCGGCCTCATCTAATAAATCTCGCCTTCTGACGTTTGCTCAAACTGTGACTCTTTGCTTTTGCATGCTCAATCGATTTATCAATCCAAACACTGAGGTGTTTATACCGTTCGCCGAGAAGATAAAAACCCGCAGCTCACGCCTTGATAAACATAGGTAAAGTGTTTAGCAGTTTATCGGCCGTATGCTAACGAAAGGAATCAGGCAGATGGCAATCAAGGTGTTCGCTGACGGTGCAAACCTCGAGGGCATGCTCGACATGTACGAGAACGGCAACGTTCAGGGTTTCACGACCAACCCGTCCCTTATGAAGAAGGGCGGCGTGACGGATTACCGCGCGTTTGCCAAGGAGGTCCTGGCCCACATCACCGATGTATCCGTGTCGTTTGAGGTCTTTGCCGACGACGTCGAGACCATGGAGGTCGAGGCGCGCGAGATCGCCACCTGGGCCGAGAACGTCTACGTCAAGATTCCATGCGTGACCACCAAGGGCGAGTCCACCGCCGAGCTGGTCCGCAAGCTTTCGGCCGACGGCATCAAGGCCAACGTCACCACCATTTTTACGCCCGAGCAGGTCGATGAGATGGTCGAGGCCGTTGACGCCGAGACGCCGTCCATCATCTCGCTCTTTGCCGGCCGTATCGCCGACACCGGCGTCGATCCTATTCCATTTATGACGGAGTCGGTCAAGAAGGCCGCCGTCAAGCCCAACTGCGAGGTCCTGTGGGCGTCCACGCGTGAGCTTATCAATATTTACCAGGCGGAAGGATGCGGTTGCCAGATCATCACGGTGCCCAACAGCATCCTGGCCAAGCGCAAGAACATCGGCCGCGATCCGTACGAGGTTTCGCTCGACACCGTTCGCGGCTTTGCCAAGGATATCGCCGCGCTCGGTTTCCATATCCTGCCGTAACGCGAACACTGGCTGCGCCGCGGGTTGTTCGCCCCGGCCTTTCCTTTCCCTATCGCTCACGCGCTTTGCGAGGGTCGCGCTAGGCAAAGGAAAGGCCGGGGCTGCCGACACGATCTTGCCGGTAGGTTGGTGATTGGCTTCCATATTCTGCCGTGGACAAAGGTACCCCCGCCTGCGCCGTGCAAAATTGAGAGTATTCAGCAAGGTAAAGGCTTTTACCAGCTAGCTGAAGCACGGAACAGCCCCCGTTTTGGCTCTGACGACGCTAAAACGGGGGCTGTTTTTGACGTTATTGTCTCTGTGGGGCGTTCAGAGCGGCGGAAATTGCAGAATACTCGCGATTTTGCACGTCGCGAGAGGGGGGGGCCCTTGCTTTGGGCGGTTTACTCGCACCGCACGAGCCCAGATCGGTGCTGTCTCTTTGATGGGGCGGTGCCTTTTTGCTGCCGACGTGGGCGAGTGGACGACGACAGCGGGGCCGTGCCTCCGCTCGCGCAGGACTTTTCGCCTTCGGGACATGTTGCGCAACAAGTTTGGTTGCCTTGGGCCTAGCCTTAACGTGTGAAAAGCGAAAGGAAGGAGATTCCATGTTCTGCCCCAAGTGCGGTACCAAGAACATTGACGAGGCCAGGTTCTGCGGCGCATGCGGCACGCCGCTCGCCGCGAACGCCGGCATGCCCGCGCCGCGGGCGGCGAACGCCTATACGCCCGCGCCACGGGTCGCCCGGGTACAGCAACCTGCCGCGACCGGCGGCAAGAATGCCCTGCCCCTCCTCATTGCCGGCGCCGCCGCCACCTTCATCGTCGTTGTGCTGATCGCCGTCTTCGTCGTCGTCCCCGCGTTCAACAAGAACCCCTTCAAGGGCTGCCAGGTGGGCGACGTGGTTGAGTTCGGCTCCTACGAGCAAGACGGCAACACCTCGAACGGCAAGGAACCCATTGAGTGGCGCGTCCTGGCGGTCGAGGGCAACCGTGCCTTTGTCGTAAGCCAGAAGGCCCTTGATGTCCATGCGTTCAATGCGGATGAGGATGACGTCAACGACTGGAACTCCTCAGACCTCAAGAAATGGCTCGAGAACGTTTTCGCTTCCCAGGCCTTTACGGGCGATGAGATGAAAGAGATTAACGGCGCTCCTACGCTGCTTTCTGTCGACGAGGCAAATAAATATTTCAAGTCCGACAACGATCGCATCTGCATGCCGACCCAGCAGGCCGTGAGCAACGGTGCTTGGACATTGGATGATAACGGCCCGTGTATCTGGTGGCTTCGCTCGCCGGGTGACGGCTCGTACCTCGCGGCCGGCGTCAATGCGGACGGCCACGTGGTCTCCAGCGGCTACCACCTGTCCTTCCTCGACCTCGCCGTTCGCCCCGCTTTATGGGTTAATCTGTAATCTAATAATCTTCTAACCTATATCTAAAAGAGGGCCCGGACGTCCGTTGAGACGTTCGGGCCCTCTGCTCGTGGCATGTTTTGTGCGCTCTACTTCCCCTGCACCATGGTGAGGGAGATCTTTTTGCGGTCGCGATCGACCTTTTCTACCCATACCTTCACCGTGTCGCCGACGCGCACCACGTCGCTGGGGTGCTTGACGAAGCGGCTGGCCAGCTTGGAGATGTGCACGAGGCCGTCCTGGTGCACGCCCACGTCGACGAAGGCGCCAAAGTCGACGACGTTGCGCACCGTGCCCTTGAGCTCCATGCCGGGCTCCAGGTCGTCAATAGAAAGTGCCGAGCGGCTAAAGACCACCTCGGGCGCGTCGTCGCGCGGGTCGCGACCGGGCTTCTTGAGCTCGTTGACAATGTCGATGAGCGTCAGGGTGCCACAGTCCAGGTCGCTTGCCAGTGCCGAAATGCTGCCCAGACGGCGCTCGATGTCGGGCACGCCGCCGCGGCTGAGCTCGCTTGCCGCAACGCCGGCCCGCTCCAGGACGGCCGTGGCCACCTCGTAGCTCTCGGGGTGGACGCTTGTCGCGTCGAGCGGGTTCTTACCGCCGCTGATGCGCAAAAAGCCCGCGGCGTTGAGATATGCCTTGGGTCCAAGTTTGGGGACCTTCTTAAGCTGGCGGCGATCGGTAAAGGCGCCGTTTTCCTCGCGGTACGCCACGATGTTCTTTGCCACGCTCGGCGTGATGCCCGATACGTATCCCAGCAGGCTTGCGCTCGCGGTGTTGACGTCGACGCCCACGCGGTTGACGACGTCCTCCACCACGTGGCCCAGGGTGCGCGAGAGCTCGGCCTGGTCAAGGTCGTGTTGGTACTGGCCCACGCCGATGGACTGGGGCGGAATCTTGACGAGCTCTGCCAGCGGGTCCTGCAGGCGACGGCCCAAGCTCATGGCGCCACGTACGGTGACGTCCAGGTCAGGATATTCCTGGCTGGCGAGCTCGGAGGCGGAGTACACCGACGCGCCGGCCTCGTTAACGATGGTGTAGCGAAGGCTGGACGCCTGCTCGGCAATGAACTCCGAGACGACTTCCTCGGTCTCGCGGCTGGCGGTGCCGTTGCCGATGACGATGGTGTTGACGCCGTCCTTTTTGACGAGGCGGGCGAGCTCGCGCTTGGTGCCGGCGACGTCGTGGCGCGGCTTGGTGGGGTAGACCACGCCGTGGTCGAGCAGCTTGCCGGTCTCGTCCATGACGGCGACCTTGCAGCCGGTGCGGTAGCCCGGGTCGAGCGCGAGTACGCGGGCGCCGCGCACGGGGCGCGCCGAGAGCAGGCCCTCGAGATTCTTGGCAAAGACGTTGATGGCCTCGGTCTGGGCGCGAACGGTGAGTTTGGCGCGGGCCTCGCGCTCCAGCGAGGGAGCCATGAGGCGTTTGTAGCCGTCGGCGATGGCGGCATCGAAGATGGGAGCAAACACGCCCTGGCGTCGGGGCCAACGGCTGCTGAGGCGCGCCGTGGCGGCAACGCCGTCGACGTTCACGCGCACGCGGAGCTTGCCCTCGCGCTCACCGCGGTCGATAGCCAGCACGCGGTGGTTGGGTATACGGCGCAACGGCTCGTCATAGCTGTAGTAGGGCTCGTAGGGGGTCTTCTCGGCGGGGTCGGTTGCCTCGACGACGATGTCGGCGGTGTTTTGCGTAAAGGCGCGCACGTCGGCGACGTTCTCGGGGTCCTCGGCTACCGTCTCGGCCACGATGTCAGCGGCGCCAGCGAGCGCCTTCTCGGGCGTGTCGAAGCCGGCCTCCTCGTTGACGTATGCCGCGGCGGCGTCGAGCGCGCTGCCCTTGGCCGAGGCCTGCATGATGACCATGTTGGCAAGCGGCTCCAGACCTGCCTCGCGGGCCTTCTGCGCGCGGGTCATGCGCTTTTTACGGTAGGGCTTGTAGAGGTCTTCGACGCGCTGGAGCTGTGTGGCCTCGCGAATCTGCTGCTCGAGCTCGGGCGTGAGTTTGCCCTGGGCGTCGATGAGCAGGATGACGTCCTCTTTACGCTGTTCAAGATTGCGCAGGTAGGACAGGCGCTCGTCGAGCGCGCGCAGGGCAACGTCGTCCATGCCGCCCGTTGCTTCCTTGCGGTAGCGCGAGATAAAGGGGATGGTGTTGCCCTCGTCGATGAGCTTGACGGCTGCCTCGACGTTGGCGGCCTTAAGGTTGAGCTCGCGCGCGAGCTGGGCGATAAGATCCATGGGACTCCTTGCGTTTGAGGTGCGTTTGCAGCGCGGAGCTACCAAGGATACCACCTGCCACTTCGCTCAAAAAAGACCGTTTTGGCGCGGAACCACGAAAGCGGCCTATCTACTACGTTTGAACCGTGTGGGTCGACCATCCCCTGGTTTTCCGAAAATGCGCAACCCGTCTACCTGCGGTTTTTATTTCGCGAAATTCGGTATGGATGAGGGTGATTGGTTAAACGTAGTAGATGGGCACATTTCGTGGCGAACGAATCAAGCTGAGGTGCAAAAAGTCCCCCGTCCCAGAAAAATCATTGGCAACGTAGCAAAATGCCCCGCGGGCAGGAGGCTGCTCGCGGGGCAAAGAAGAGGGGCTTATTTGTGGCGGACCGAGGGACTCGGCATGGGGTTTCTGCCGCGGCCGCTCTCAAGGCATTACAGCTCGACGAGCTGGCCGGTCTCGGCGGCCTCCTTGATGGCGTTGAGAAGCGTGAGCGTCTTGACGTTGTCGGCGGGGGTCACGACGGGCTTGACCTCGCGGCGGACGACCTTCACAAAGTGCTTGAGCTGCATCTTGTGCGGCAGCGCCGGGTCCACAGCCGGGACCTCCATCTGCAGCGGCTTGTGCCAGTTGGAGGCACCGTCGTAGGAGAACTGGTGCAGGCGGGGTAGCGAAAGGGCGCCCTTGGTACCGCCAATAAAGTAGGCATCGGCGTCGAAGGGGCGATACTGCGGATCCTCGCGAGCGGTTGCCTCCCAGTTCCAGGGGCTGGCGGTGGCGTCGGAGATGGTCATGCTTGCGAGCGCGCCATCGGCAAAACGGACGTTGACCACGGCGGAGTCCTCGGTCTCAAAACCGCGGGCGGCGCTGGACTGCATGCCCTGGACGGCAACGGGCTCGCCCAGCAGGTAGCGGAGCAGGTCGACGTCGTGCACCAGGTTGACCAGGATCGGGCCGGCACCCTTCTTGCGGCGCCACTCGACGTCAAAGTACTCGTCATTCTTATAGATCATGTAGTGGAAGCTCGACACGGTGAGCTTGCCCAGCTCGCCGGACTCGATGATTTCCTTGGCCTTGTTGACGAAGGGGTTGTGACGACGGTGCTGACCCACGAGCACGGGCACGCCGGCGGTCTCGGCCTCGGCGGCGAAGGCCTGGGCATCCTCCAGGTCGTTGGAGATCGGCTTTTCGACCAGCGGTACGATGTTGCGCTTGATGGCCTCGCGGGCAACGCCCAGGTGCAAGTCGTTGGGGGTGGCGATGATGACGGCCTCGGGCTTGACCTCGTCCATCATCTGGGCGGGATCGGTAAAGAACGGCACGCCGGCGGCCTCGGCCGTGGCACGGGCGCCCTCAAAGGCGTCGGCGATGGCGACGAGCTCGGCCTCGGGCTCCTCGGTGACAAAGCGGATGTGGTTGCGGCCCATGGCGCCGGCGCCGATGACGGCAATGCGGACGGGGTTGAGCTCAGACATTTCGACTCCTTAATACTGGTGGCTGGTGGAATGTGACAAAGGGGCTGTCCCTTTGTCACATCGATAAAACTAGGCGGACTTTTTCTTGCTGTCGGAGACCATCATGTAGACGGTGAGCACGACGGCGATGGCGGCGATCACGATGGCGCCATAGAAGGACTGCTGGTAGGCGGCGCTGCCGGCTTCGGCGTGATACAGCACGGCGGTGATGGGCTGGCTGATCCAGGTAGAAGCGGCGTAGCCCAAGAACATGATGCCGTAGTTGACGCCGATGTTGCTGGTACCAAAGGCGCCACCGGTGAGCGGCGGGTAGATGACGAGCAGGGCGCCAAAGCTAAAGCCGAGCAGGGCGAGCGCCACAAAGAACATGCTCTGCGTAAAGCTCATCGACATGATGACGAGCGCGACGATGGTGACGACAAGGCTGATGAGCAGCGACTTGTAGGCGCCGAGCTTGTCGATGATCTGGCCAAAGGACAGACGGCCGACCAGGTTGGCGCAGGTGTTGACGGAGACCACCACGCCACCGAGGGCGACGGCCGCGGCGCTCGTGGGGTCGGCGAAGAGCTGGACGGCGGCGATGGAGGCAACCTTGCCCACAAGCAGGGTGCCTGCAGTGGCAGCAAAGGCGAAGGTGACGATGAGGACCCAGAAGCGCGGGGTCTTGACCATCTCGCCCGGGGTGAGGTCACCGAAGGTGCCGGCGTGCGCGCCGCCCTTGGGGGCCTCGAAGCCCTCGGGCAGCCAGCCGGCCTCGGGGGCCTTCAGGAACAGGGCGGAGGCAGCGATCATCACAAAGAAGATGACGCCGAGTGCCTTGAGGGCGCCAAAGATGCCCAGACTCGGGATGAGCAGCGAGGCGAGCACCGGGGACAGCACGGCGGGGCCGGCGGTCGAAGCGGCCAGGGTGATGCCGGAGGCGAGGCCCTTCTTGTCGATGAACCACTTTTGGCCGGTGGTGAGCGCCGGGTTGTAGCCCAGGCCATTGCCGATGGCGGCGACGAGCGAGAACCACAGGTAGAACTGCCACGGCTCGGTAACGGTGCCGGACATGAACCAGCCCAGGCCGTAGCACACGGCGGCGGCGATCACGACGTTGCGCGGGCCGATCTTATCGGAGATGCGGCCGGCGAAGATGCCCGTCACGGCCATGATGGTCTGAAAGACCGGGAAGGCCCAGGTAAGAGCGCTGGACCACTCGGGATAGACGGCGAGCAGGTTCTTGGACACGACGGAGTACAGCGCGATGGAGCTGATGAAGAACATGGTGACGCACGCGGCGGAAAGCACGACGGCGCGACCCTTGTTGGAGTTGGTGGAAGCCATTGGACTCTTTCTAATCGATGCGGGGAGGAGCGGGCGTCACCGCGAGCCTCCCTGTTGGGCTGGTTTACTGGTCAGTCGGCTTTGCGACGCCGGACTCATCGGACCAAAGCTCGACACCCTTGTTCTTGAGGTAGTTGTCGGCAAAGGCTCGGCGACCGCCGGGCTTGGCGGTGAGGTCGCCCATCATATTGGAGAAGCCGCCATCGACCTTGATGGCGTCGCCGGTGGTAAAGTCCGAGCGCTTGGACGCCAGGAACATGACTGCGTTGGCGATATCGCTGACCTCGCCGATGCGGCGCGTGGCGATGAGGCGGCTGCGGCTCTTCTCGACCTCGGGGTCGGCGTAAAAGCTCGCCGACATGGGGGTCTTGACGAAGCAGGGCTCGACGCAGTTGGAGCGCACGCCGTAGGGACCCCACTCGGCAGCCAGCATCTTGGACATCATGTTGACGCCCGCCTTGGTGGAGCTGTACACGCCCGAGAACGTTTCGGGGGAGTGACTGGCGACGGTGGAGATGTGAACCAGGCGGCCCTGGCCGGCCTTGATCATCTCGCGACCAAAGCGCTGCGAGGTGATGAAGTAGCCGGTGAGGTTGACGTTGAGCACCTGCTCCCAGTCGCTCAGCGGCAGGTCCTCCATGGCGGCGAAGCGCAGGATGCCGGCGGTGTTGACGAGGACGTCGACACGGCCGAAGTCGGCGATGGTGGCGTCGACGGCAGCCTGAACCTCGGCCTCGTCGGTGGCGTTCATCTTGTAACCCTCGGCGTGGATGCCAAACTCGGCAGCAAGGTCGGCGGCAGCGGCCTTGACCTTCTCCTCGTCCAGGTCGAGCATGACGACGTTGGCGCCGTTGCGGGCGAACTCGCGGCAAATCTCGACGCCCATACCGCCGAGCGCGCCGGTCACGGCGCAAACATCGCCCTCGAGCTTAAGCCAATTGCTCATAGGAACTTCCCTTCTTGTGCCTCCCGGTGGGTCGCTCCCATTAACCGACCCACGTGGTTTTCGCTGGTTATCGTATGCTTTGCATTTGCGCAGGTGAATTGCATATTTGTTAGAATGGCGTTAATCATAGGTTTACACTGTGCGATGCAGTTTATGCTTAATTGAGCGCATGACCTGCGAAAACGACCCCCTGCGGCGCTGTGGGCCCGCGCGTGCGAAAACGGGAGATTGACGTGTACGATCGACGACTTGACGCTATTTCGGCCGCCGCGGAGCTGGGAAGTTTCTCGCGTGCGGCGGCAAAATTGCGCGTGTCGACCCCGGCGCTCGTCAAGCAGGTTTCGGGCTTCGAGGCCGAGTTCGGCATCACGCTGTTCGAACGCTCGCACTCGGGCGTCAAAGTGACGCCGGCCGGCGCACTGCTGGTGGACGACGCGCGTTCGATCATGCGGCAGTCCGAGGACGCGTTGCGCCGTGCCCGACGCGCGGCGGGCGATGGCGGTGCCGTGCGCCTGGGCGTGTCGATGATGTGCCCGGGGCGCCAAACGCTCGCGCTGTGGCCGCAGGTGCACGACATGGAGCCGCGCTTGCGTTTTGAGATTGTGCCGGTGGGGGACCTTTACGATGAGCGCGAGACCGTCATGCGCAGTCTGGGGCGCGAGGTGGATGTGGTGCAGTCGAGTTTTTCTACCCCACGCTGGGGTGATGCCTGCCAAAAGCTCCGCATTGTCAACGTGCCGTTTTATATCGACCTGCCGCGCACGAGCCCGCTGGCACGCAAGAACCGTATTTCGATCGCCGACTTGGAGGGTATGCGTCTGCGCGTACTGCGCCACGGCAACGACGCCATGGACAGCCTGCGCATCGACCTTTTGGCCGACGGCGGCGTGGACGTGATCGACGTGGATAGCTTCGACTTTGCGCTCTTTAACGAAGCCGAGGAAAAGGGCGACGCGGTGCTCACCTGCGGCGCATGGTCGGGTGTGCACCCGGCCTTTGTGGGCGTGCCGTTCCTATGCGGCCGCGAGGTGCCGGTCTTCTTGCACTACCCGCTCGAGCCCACCCTCCAAGTCCAAAAATTCGTCAACGCCATGGCCCAACTCCTCAACTAGCTTACACAAAACGAGGCCCTGGCCAAACGGCCAGGGCCTCACTAACCTTTATTCCGTTTTAAACAACGGGCTGATTGCGCGCAGGAGGGTGCCCCGGGGCGGCGGGGTATTTCCTCCGCGCGCAGTTTCGCAGCGCAGCGAGAATGTTTGAGCACGGAGGAAATACCCCGCCCGTCCCCGGGGCACCCTCCGTCAGTAATCGGTCCTACTCCAGCTCAAACGCTCCGGTGTAGAGCTGGTAGTAATACCCGCGCTTGGCGATCAGTTCGTCGTGGTTGCCGCGCTCGATGATACGGCCGTGGTCCAGACAGATGATCGCGTCGGAGTTACGCACGGTGGACAGGCGGTGTGCGATGACAAACGTCGTGCGGCCCTCCATGAGCTTATCCATGCCCGCCTGCACGATGGCCTCGGTGCGGGTGTCGATGGAGCTCGTGGCCTCGTCTAGAATCATCGCCGGCGGATCGGCGACGGCGGCGCGGGCGATCGAAATTAGCTGACGCTGGCCCTGCGACAGCTGTGCGCCGTTGCCGGTGAGCATGGTGTCATAGCCGTCGGGCAGGCGTGTGATAAAGTCGTCCGCGCCGGCAAGCTTGGCCGCCGCGATGCACTCCTCGTCGGTGGCATCCAGGTTGCCGTAGCGGATGTTATCCATCACGCTGCCGGTGAACAGGTTCACGTCCTGCAGCACCACGCCCAGCGAGCGGCGCAGATCGGCCTTGCGGATCTTGTTGACGTTGATGCCGTCGTAGCGGATCTTGCCGTCGGCGATGTCATAGAAACGGTTGATGAGGTTGGTGATGGTCGTCTTACCGGCACCGGTGGCGCCGACAAACGCGACTTTCTGGCCCGGCTTGGCAAACACGGACACGCCGTGCAGTACCTCGTGGTCGGGCGTGTAGCCAAAGTCGACGTTGTCCATGACCAGGTCGCCGCGCAGCGGTACGTACTCGATCTCGCCGGTTGCGCGGTGCGGGTGTTTCCATGCCCACATGCCGGTGTGGTGGTCGGCCTCCTCGAACTCCCAAGTCTCGGGGTTCACCTGCGCGTTGACGAGCGTCACGTAGCCTTCGTCGGCCTCGGGCTTCTCGTCGATGAGCTCAAAGATGCGGTCGGCGCCGGCGAGGCCCATGACCACGGCGTTGATCTGCTGCGAGATCTGGCCGATCTGTCCGCAGAACTGCTTGGTCATGTTGAGGAACGGCACCACGACGGCGATGGACAGCGCCATGCCCGAGATGCTCAGGTTGGGCACGCCCAGCGCCAGGAAAATGCCGCCGGCAAGGGCCACCAGCACGTAGAGCAGGTTGCCCAGGTTCATAAGGATGGGCATGAGGATGTTGGCGTACATGTTGGCCTTCTGGGAGACCTCGAAGAGCTTTTCGTTGCGCTCGTCAAAATCGGCCTCGGCGGCAGACTCGTGGCAGAACGCCTTGACGACCTTCTGGCCGTTCATGACCTCCTCGATATGGCCCTCGACCACGCCAAGCTCGGTCTGCTGCGCAATGAAGAAGCGCGCGGAGTTGGATCCGAGCAGCTTGGTCATAAAGGTCATAAAGGCGACGCCGGCGATGATGACCAAGCACATCCACACGCTGTAGTACAGCATGATAAAGAACACCGTGACGATGATGATGATCGTCATGAGCAGGTTGGGCAGCGACTGGCTGATCATCTGACGCAGCGTGTCGATGTCGTTGGTGTAGTGGCTCATGATATCGCCGCGCTGGTGCGTGTCGAAGTAGCGGATCGGCAGGTCCTGCATGCGGTTGAACATCATCTCGCGCAGCTTCTCGAGCGAGCCCTGCGTGACGATAGCCATGGCGCGGTTCCAGAAGAGCGAGGACAGGACGCCGACGCCGTAGATGCAGGCGAGGGTGGTCACGAGCTGTGCGATCTTGGGCTGTGCGGCTTCCCAATCGCCCGACTGCCACGATTCGCTAATAATCTGCAGGGCGCTCTGCAGGAAGGTCGCGCCGATGGAGTTGATGATGGCGCAGAGCACCACGCCGGCGACGACGAGGGGCAAAAGCACGGGATAGAAGCCAAAGAGCGTCTTGATGAGGCGCGACATGGTGCCGCCCTTGCGGTTGAGCGCGCGCTCGGCGGTCGTTGCCTTACTCATGTGCCTCGCCTCCTTCCTGGGTCTGAGCTTGCGTTGCGGATGCCTCGGTGTCGGCCTCGACGGCCCCTTCGCCCTCGGCGCTCATCTTGTTCTGCGAGGTAAAGGTCTCGCGGTAGATCTCGCTCGTCTTGAGCAGCTCATCATGGTTGCCGATCTGCGCGATACGGCCGCCCTCCATGACGATGATGCGGTCTGCGTCCTGCACGGAGCTGATGCGCTGGGCGATGATGATCTTGGTCGTGTTGGGCAGATAGCTTGCCAGACCTGCGCGAATCTTTGCGTCGGTCTTGGTGTCGACGGCGCTGGTGGAGTCGTCCAGGATCAAGATCTTGGGGCGACGCAGCAGGGCGCGTGCAATGCACAGGCGCTGCTTCTGACCGCCCGAAACATTAGAGCCGCCCTGTTCGATCCAGGTGTCGTAGCCCTTGGGGAAACCGTCGACAAACTCGTCGGCGCAGGCCAGATGCGCTGCCTCGCGGACTTCCTCGTCGGTGGCGTTCGGGTCGCCCCAACGCAGGTTCTCGGCGATGGTGCCGCTAAACAGCACGTTTTTCTGCAGCACCATGGCGACCTGGTGACGCAGCGCGTCCAGGTCGTAGTCGCGCACGTCCACGCCGCCCACGCGCACAGCGCCTTCGGTGGTGTCGTACAGGCGGGCGATGAGGTTAACGAGCGTGGACTTGGCCGAGCCGGTGCCGCCGATGATGCCGATGGTCTCGCCGCTCGTAATGTGCAGGTCGATATCGTCGAGCGCCTGGCGCTTCGCATGCTTGGAATACTTAAAGCTCACGTGGTCAAAGTCGATGGAACCGTCGGCAACCTCGAGCACGGGCTCGGCGGGATCGGCGATCGTGGGCTCGGCGGCCAGCACCTCGGCAATGCGGTGTGCCGATTCGTCGGCCATGGTCACCATGACAAAGATCATCGACAGCTGCATCAGGCTCATGAGAATCTGGAAACCATAGGTAAAGGTCGAGGAGAGCTGGCCCACGTCGAACAGCGTGCCCTGGCTCGTGATGATGAGCTTGGAGCCCAGGTAGATGATGACGACAAACGCGCCGTTGACGCAGATGTTCATCATGGGGTTGTTAGAGGCGAGCAGTTTCTCGGCGCGGGTGAAGTCCATCTGGACGTCGCGTGCGGCGGTCGCGAACTTCTCCTTCTCAAAGTCTTCGCGCACATAGCTCTTGACCACGCGCATGCCGGTGACGTTTTCCTCAACGGACTCGTTAAGGGCGTCGTACTTGTGGAACACACGCGAGAAGATGGGGCGCACCTTAAAGATGATAAAGAACAGTCCAAAGCCCAGCAGCGGAATGATGACCAGGTAGACCATGGCGACGCTGCCGCCCATGATAAATGCCATGGTAAAGGCGAAGATCAAGACCAGCGGCGCGCGCACGGCGATACGGATGATCATCATAAAGGCCTGCTGCACGTTGTTGATATCGGTGGTCAGGCGCGTGACGAGCGAGGAGCTCGAGAACTCATCGATGTTGGCAAAGCTGAACGTCTGGATCTTGTAGAACAGGTCGTGACGCAGGTTCTTGGCGAACCCGCAGCTCGCATGGCTGCAGGTGACGCCGGCCGCGGCGCCAAAAGCAAGCGACGTCAGCGCGATGAGCACCAAAAAGCCCGCGGTGGGAAGCATCTCGGCTACGGTGGCGCCGTCTTTGATGGTGTCGATCAGGTTGGCGGTGATAAATGGAATCAGCATCTCGCAGAGCACCTCGCCAAGCACGAGCAACGGCGTGGCAACGGTGACTTTCATATAGTCGCGGATGCTTCCCATGAGGGTTTTAATCATCCAGTTCCTCCCAGGTTACGCGGATTTTATCGAGCATTTCGGCGAGGTCCTCGCGCTCGTCGTGGGTGAGCGCGCTAAAGGCCCGTTCTCTAAAGCGGATGCGGGCCGCCTGGTCGATGCGGGCGTTTTCCCGGCCGGTTTCGGTCAGGCGAATGGTGAGTTGCCGTCGATCCTTGGGGTTACGGCTGCGCTCGATGAGGCCGTTGAGCTCGAGCTTGGACAGGATCTCGGAAAGCGATCCCGGCTTGAGGTCAAAGTGCATGCCGAGCTCCTGCTGCGACATCTCGCCGCCGGGTTGCTTGGCCAGCAGGCAGATGATGGGCGCCTTGCCGGACACGCCTCCGCCATGAAAATGCATGTAATGGCCGCAAAAGCCCAGATTATTGAGGATGCGCTTGGCAAGTTTGTCTTCGGCGCTGACCGCTTCGGGTACATCCGCCGGCTGTGACGGGTCGCCGCCGGGCTCATGCGAACAAAGGTTAAGAGGTTCATCGCACATGAATTAGTGCCGCTCCTTTCTTTAGTTAGGTAGAGGAATTGTTTTGTGCCTAACCAATTTAGGAGCGTGAGAAATCAATGTCAAGGTACCAAACTTATTAAGTTACGGCGTTTTACCAAACGCCGTAACCGCTCGACGCTGCAAGCGTTCCTAAGCGGCAATCTGACGTTCAATCATCGGGCATGGCCACAAGGCCTATGCCCTCCTCTTTCACGTCACCTTGCTCGCTTAGGAACGCTTTCGCTGTCCGTCCTCAACCTGTGATTCCGCCACGGTCTGCTTCGGTGCATGTGATCCCTTGGGGATGGAGGAAAAAAGGGATCATTTTCCGAAACCTTTCCGCAACAATTTGCCCTTCGTACCGCTCGACTCCGCTCACAACGTCCCCTGCGCTACACTTAGTCGCACTGTGGCGCTGCCGCGCCGCGCCCGAAACAAGGGAGACCCTCATGAAGAATACTCAGCTGCTGCTGATTAACGATATGTGCGGCTACGGCAAGGTCGCGCTTTCCGCCATGCTGCCGGTGCTGTCGCACATGGGTTACCGTATCCACAATCTGCCGACGGCACTTGTGTCCGACACGCTCAACTACCCCAAGTTCTACATCCACGACACCACCGAGTACGTGCGTCAAAGCCTCGCTATCTGGGAGGAGCTCGGCTTTGAGTTCGACGCCATCTCGACCGGCTTTATCGTGACCGAGGAAGAGACGCGCATCATCTCGGACTTTTGCCACCGCCGTGCGCAAAAGGGCACCAAGGTGTTCGTCGATCCCATCATGGGTGACAACGGCAAGCTCTATGCCGGCGTGCCCGAGTCCACGATTGGCCTCATGCGGCACCTGCTGGAGTGCGCAGACTACGCGGTGCCCAACTACACCGAGGCCTGTCTGCTCGCCGATGCGCCTATTGCAGAGCAGATCACGCCCGATGAGGCCCGCGCCCTTGTGGACGCCGTGCGCGAGTTGGGTGCCAAGTCGGTGGTCATTACGAGCGCCGTGGTCAATGGCACGAACGCGGTTATCGGTTACGACCATGTAGCGGGGGAGTACTTCACGATTCCCTTTGAGCTCATTCCGGTCTATTTCCCGGGTACGGGCGACACGTTCTCGGCAGTGCTCGTCGGCCGCGTTATGGCAGGTTGGAGTCTGCAGCGCGCGACGTCCGATGCCATGCGCGTGGTGGCTGAGCTTATCGAGCGCAATGCCGATCAAGAGGACAAGTCGGCCGGCCTGCCCATCGAGGCCTGCTTGGACGTGATCGACCATGAGTAATGCTGGCGAGGGCGGCGTCAAGCCTGCGGGCGAGAACAAGCCGCTCGGCGCGCCGCGTGGCAAGCGTCCGCGTATCCGCGTGAGCTGCGTGGACCAGCTAGGTGCGTGCCGCTGCCACCATGGTCACAAGCCGGGCGACGTTTTTGACTTCGACCGAGACCGCGGCAAGATGTGCGCCATGGCCTGCCATGTGGGCTTTCCCTATATCGATATCCTGCGCTATGGCGGAACCGTGCCTGGCAACGAGCCTGGTACGGCAAAGTTCTGCTGCCCCGAGGTCGACACCCTCAACGTCTGGCTTGCCGAGATCGTCGACGAATAGCCGGATGTGACAAAGGGGCGGGCCCTTTGTCGCATCCGCCGATGGTGCCCCTTCTTTTTTGCCTATAATCCTAAATCTCTGCATTTCATCCGATATTAGGTTCTAAAAACTCTGCATTTCATCGATAATCAAGCATATAAACCTTGCATTTCATTTGATGACACTGAGGGGAGAGCCTATGCTGCGTAGGAAAATAGCGGCAGAGCTGGAGCGTTGGCTGAAGTCTGCCGAGCAAAAGGCCTTATTCATTACGGGTTCTCGCCAGATCGGCAAAAGTTATTCGATTCGCGCATTTGGCAAAGCCAGCCATGCAATCTACATCGAACTCAACCTCATGGAAAATCGCCAGGCAAAAGATGCTCTTCTCGAGGCACGGGATGCCGACGATTTCATCAGCAGGGTGACGCTTCTCTCGGGAAAGCCGATAGCACCGGGCAAAACGCTCGTGTTTATCGATGAGGTCCAAGAGGCCCCCGACATCATGACGATGGCAAAGTTCCTTGTTGAGGACGGGAGGTGCCGCTGGGCGTTTTCGGGGTCAATGCTCGGGACCCAGTTCAAGGTCGTTAGGTCCTATCCCGTGGGATATGTTCACGAGCTTAGGATGTTCCCGCTCGATTTCGAGGAGTTTTGCTGGGCGATCGGGGTGAGCGAGGGAGCTCGCCAAACGATACGCGACGCGTGTATCAGCGAGAAGCCCATTCCTGATTACATTCACGACGCGATGATGGCAAACTTCAGGACCTATACCGTTGTCGGTGGAATGCCAGAGGTCGTGCAGCGTTTCCTTGACACGCGGGGCGACCTTGCCTCTGTTCGTCAGCTACAGTCAGAGCTCAACGAACAGTACCGGCGGGATATCTCCATGTATGCAAGCGGGCGAGCCCTTCAGGTGCAGAGCATTTACGATCAGCTCCCTATTATGCTCGAGGGCGAAAACAAACGCTTCGTGCTCAATTCCATTGACCTCAAGGCGCATTACGACAAGTACCAGCGAGATTTTGTCTGGCTTGTCGATGCCGGCGTTGCTCTCAAGGCGGATATCGTAACCGAGCCAAAGTCGCCCCTGCTCAAGACGGCACGGCCATCGCAGTTCAAGCTATACCAATCGGATACGGGCATGTTGATGGCGCGCTACCCCGTTGGCGTCGCCCAGGCGGCGTATCTTGATAGCAAGGAACCCAATCTGGGCGGTATTTACGAAAACGTGGTGGCCCAGCAGCTGACTGCCCAAAATCGCCAGCTTTACTACTATCAGACAAAGAAGCGCGGCGAAGTGGACTTTGTGGTCGACGGACCGGATGGAACGGCTGTTCCGATCGAGGTTAAATCGGGTTCCTATTACCACGCGCACGCCGCGCTCGGTCATGTGCTTGATACGGCCGAATATGGCGTAAGGCTTGGGATTGTTTTCTCGAGAGGCAACGTTGAACGCAGCGGAGCTGTTCTTTATTTGCCGCTATATGCGACCTGGGCCCTTTCGGATGTTTTGGGTGACTCCTGTGCCGAGGGGATAAAGCTGGAGGTCAAGCCGGTCTAGGGACAGTCCCCGATGCGACAAAGGGATAGTGCCTTTGTCGCATCCGCTATCCGAGATAATGAGCGTGGATTTTCTCCCGTCTAGAGCGCACTTGAATGCTCAAAGTGGGAGAAAATCCACGCTCGATCTGTATGCCGATGACGCGGCTCGCGAGGTTCGTGCGCCCGCGAACCTACATCTGCTCGAGCATGGCAGTGCAGCCGGCGAGCACATCGCGGTAGGTGGCATCGAAGTTGCCGGTGTACCAGGGATCGGCCACGTCGCCGGGGCGCTCGGTCCAATCGAGCAAGCGCGTAATCTTGCCGTCGGGGTCGTCGCCAAAGATGCGACGCAGACCGCGCGCGTTCTCAGCATCCATATAAACAATGCGATCCCAGTTGCCATACTCTGCGCGCCGCACCTGACGTGCGCGATGTGCGACGACGGGAATCCCAACCTCGCGTAGCTTGGCAACGGTACCGTGATGTGGCGGGTTGCCGATCTCCTCGGTCGAGGTCGCGGCGGAATCGATGACAAACTCGTCCGCGCGTCCGGCGCGGTGCACCAGCTCGGTAAACACCGACTCAGCCATCGTCGAGCGGCAGATATTTCCATAGCAGATAAAAAGAATGCGTTGCATAGAACGATACCTTTCATATAGAAGGCTGCTAAAGAGTCGAAGCCGGGCGCATGCAGAGTTTTATTTCTTGGCCAGTTTGAAGTAACGCTCAAATATCAATTCGAAAACGTAATAGAACATCAATCGACTGTCGAGGTCCATGCTGCCCAAGCGGATTTCTTTTTGCACGGTGTAGATAGGGTAGTCGGCTAGTTTCGAGAGAGAATTTCGAGAAAAGCCGGTGAGTGTGACGACCTTGCATCCGCGCGTTTTGGCTATCGATGTAGCGTCAATAGACACCTGCGTCTCGCCGCTTACGGAAACGCTGAAGACCAGGTCGTTTTTGCCGAGGAGTTCTGCGTAATGCCTCATGACGTGGCGTTCACTAAGCGTGTCGGTATTCTTGCCCATTATTTTGAGCTTTTCAGCCATCTCGAGGCACGGGTATTTCGAAAAGCCCGAGCAGAAGAACACGATATGCGAGGCGTCCTGGATAAGGCTTACAACCGAGTCGATGACCCGGTCGTTAATCAGGTCTTTTGTTTGTACGAGCTGGGTGTCGAGCGGAAGTGTCTCGATTGTGAATCGATTGCGGTCGAGCGAGGCGGAATACGATTGTTTGAGCTCCGTAAACCCCGAGAAGCCAAGCTTATGAGCAAGCCTGACGATTGTATTGGGAGCGACGAAGAACCGTTCAGCAACGCTCTTAAGCGTGACATCGTCAATATCATCACGCAGCTCGATGATGTAGCGCATGATCTCGCTTTCGAGATCGTTGAGCTTGCTCTCGCCAGCCCGCACATGATCATAAAAAGATGCTTGATCTTTCATAAGATGTTCCAGCCCCTCGCACCTCGTCGTACATATGGTACCGCTTTGTGTAGCCAGGTGAGAAATCGGTAATCGGTCAAGATCGCCAATTGCCCATGAACTGGGTAAACGTGCGTGTCTGCCTACACATATCTGTGTCGTGAGCGAAATCATGTGTCCCCGTTTCGCATTGGCTCACACGGGGACTCGCAAATGACCTTATGTCGCAAAATATCAATCGAAACGAAGCAAGCCGAGGACAACCGCGGAGCCCAAGGTCTTCGAGAACACCGATCAGCCAACCCTGGAGGGACGGAACATGAAGGATAAGCTCAATATTGTGATCGTTGGCGGCGGCTCCACGTGGTGCCCTGGCATTCTTAAAGCCCTGACCAAGCACATGGACATTCTGCCGCTGAACCGCGTGATGCTCTATGACATCGATGCCGAGCGTCAGCGTCCGATCGGCGAGTTTGGCAAGATCCTCTTCGCCGAGGAGGAGCCCGGTGTGGAGTTTGGTTACACCACCGATAAGGACGAGGCTTACACCGACGTCGACTTTGTGCTCTGCCAGATTCGTACCGGCGGCTACGAGATGCGTAGCAAGGACGAGAAGATTCCGCTGCATATGGGAATCATCGGCCAGGAAACGGTGGGCCCTGGCGGCATGGCTTACGGTATGCGCTCCATGCATGACATGGTTGAGATCGTCAACGACGTTCGCGCTCATAGCCCGGAGGCGTGGATTATCAACTACACCAACCCGGCTGCTATTGTGGCATATGGTCTCGAGCGCGTCCTGCCCGATGAGCATCGCGTCCTCAACATCTGCGATCAGCCCGTCAACCTCATGCGCTCTTACGGTCGCCTGCTCGGTCGCGATATGAGCAAGACGGAGCCCGTGTACTTCGGCCTCAATCACTTCGGTTGGTTCAAGCACATCTACGATGAAGAGGGCCATGACCTCGTCCCGCAGATTAAGGAGTACACGGAGAAGAACGGCTTCCTTCCTGCCGATGCCGAGCAGCGTGACCAGTCCTGGCTTGATACCTACGCCATGGTCAAGGACATGCTCGAGGACTTCCCCGACTATCTGCCCAACACTTATCTGCAGTACTATCTGTATCCCGAGTACAAGGTCGTTCACCTCGACCCCGACTACACTCGCTCCGACGAGGTTATCAACGGTCGTGAGAAGCGCGTGTTCGCCGAGTGCGAGCGTGTTGCCAAAGTCGGCACCGCAAAGAACTCCTCGGTTGTGCAAAACGACGCTCATGGCGATATGATCGTGGAAATCACGTCGGCCATTTATCGCAACACCAACAAGACTTTCATTGTCATTGTGCCCAACAACGGCATTATCGAGGGTATGCCCGATGACGCCATGGTCGAGGTTGCGGCAAGCGTGGGCGCCAATGGCCCGCAGCCCTATGCTGTTGGCAAGATCGGTACCTTCTATCGCGGCCTTATGGAGAACCAGTACGCCTATGAGCGCCTGACTGTTGAGGCTTGGATGGAGGGCTCCTACGAGAAGGCTCTGCAGGCACTCACGCTTAATCGTCTGGTCGGTGACGCCAAGAAGGCTCGCAAAGTGCTCGACAAGCTCATCGAGGCCAATAAGGATTACTGGCCGGAGCTTAAGTAGTTAGTTCCATAGCGCTTGATAACTGTTATGGGGCGTGTGGGCTGTAGAGCTGCACGCCCCGTTTCTTTAAGAGGGGTATCCCATGAACAAAGATGAGCTGCTGGCAAAGTTCCAGCGCCTGGGCAAAGTCCTCATGACGCCTGTCTTGATCCTGCCAATCGCCGGCATCCTTCAGGGCTTTGGCAATGCCTTTACCAGCCCCACCCTTACGGCAGCTGTTCCCTGGCTTGCTGCTCCGGGCTTTGCGATCTTCTTTTCGATTCTCAAGGCCGCTGCCAGCATCGTTATGAACAACATCCCGGTTATCTTCTCGATTTGTCTCGCCTATGGCTTCGCCAAGTCCGAGAAGGCTACCGCGGCGCTTTGTGGCTTTTTGGGCTACATGTGCATGAATTCCGTGATGGGCACGTTCCTTACGGCGACTGGCGTTATCGATCCCGCGAATCTTACGACGGGCCAGAGCACGATCCTCGGCATCACCACGCTCGACACGGGCGTTATCGGCGGTCTTCTGGTGGGCGCAATCGTCGCATGGTTGCATAACCGTTACTACAAGATTGAGCTGCCTGCCGTGTTCTCCATCTTCAACGGCACGCGCTTTATCCCGGCGGTGACGCTGCTCTCATGCAGCATCCTCGCATTGGTCATGTCCTTTGTTTTCCCGTTTATTCAGAACGCTCTCGGCGCGCTGTCCGAGTTCATCAAGACTACGGGTGCCTTTGGTGCATTTGTCTACGGCGCCGGCGAGCGCATGCTCCTGCCTTTTGGCCTGCATCACTTTGTCTATTTGCCGTTCTTCTTCACGTCGCTTGGTGGCGTCGAGACCATCGACGGCCAGACTGTTCAGGGCGCTATCAATATCTACAACGCGATCCTGGGCTCTCCCAGCACGCCGTTTAACATCGAGGTCAGCCGTTTTGTCATGAACGGCAAGGTTATCTTCGCCATGTTCGGCCTGCCCGGCGCTGCACTCGCCTTCTACAAGACGGCGCTTCCCAAGAACAAGAAGAAGACCGCAGCGCTCATGATTGCCATCGTGGTGCCTTGCATCCTCTCCGGCATTACCGAGCCGCTCGAGTACTCCTTCCTGTTCATCGCGCCCATCCTCTACGTATTCCACGCTCTCATGGCTGGTCTTGCTTATGCGCTGACCTATATCCTGCAGTTCAACGTGGCCGGTTCCGCATCCTTTGGCGGCCCGCTCTTGTCGTTGATCTTTAACGGCATTATGGGTGCAGCCAAGGGCTCCAACTGGCAGGTTATCCTGTTCCTCGGCCCCATCTACTTCGTGGTGTACTACTTCGTCTTCAAGTTCATCATCCTTAAGAAGGACCTTAAGACCCCCGGCCGCGAGGAAGAGTCCGACGATGAGGCCGAAAAGGCTCCCAAGACCGTGATCAGCGACCTCATTCCCGCCATCGTTGAGGCAGTGGGCGGCGACAACAATATTAAGTCTGTCGAGGCCTGCTTCACCCGTCTGCGCATCCAGCTCAATGACTGTGACAAGGTGGTTGATGACGCCGAGTTTACCGAAAAGCTCGAAGCGCGTGGCATCGTGCATGTTAACGGCGGCGTGCAGATTGTCTACGGTAACATGGCATCTAACTACGCAACTCAGATGCGCGAGCTGCTGGGTATGGAGTAAACGCCCCACATATCTATAAAATCCGGTATAAAAGGCGGCGACAGACAATGCGTCTTCCGCCGCCTTTGAGTTGCCCCGCGCGCATTTCGTGTACTTCATATACACGAAAACTGGAAAATCGTGCATTCGAAGTACATGAGATCGAACCACAGCTAAAGGAGCTGGCCTAGCCTGTCGTCAGGTAAGCGTCGCGACCGGAACGATAGGCGTTTTAGAGGGAACCTCGCTCTACGCCCTCGCCCGCCTGCGCTCCCAGCGAGCCAACTTAATCGTCGCCAGCGTGAGCGCCCAGGCCACAAGTGAGAACGCGGCGCCCACGGCACCCACGTACGCAATGCCAATTCCGTTTACCACGGCGCCGCCCACTGCGGTGCCAAACGAGATGCCGACGTTAAACGCCATGGGCTCAACCGAACTTGCGAGTACCATCGACTTGGGATGGCGGCTGCGAGCCACGTCCATAAAGTGCGTGATGCATGACACCGAGAACAGGTACATGAGCAGCGCCAAGCTAAAGACAAAGACCAGCGCGAGCGGCATGGTGCCGCCCACGGCAAACAGCCCGAGTAACGCCGCGGCCTGCAGCACAAACGTCACAAGCAGTGCCTTCATGCCAAAACGCGCGTCGATCCATCCGCCCAGGATGTTCGAGATCAGGCAGAACACGCCGTAGGCCATAAGCGTGGTACTGGCTTCGACCGTGCCCATACCCAGCACCTGCTCAAGATAAGGCGTAACGTAGCCGTAGAATACATAGACCGAGCCCACGCCAAACAAAAAGATAAGCATGCCGGTGATGATGCTCGGTTCGCGTAGCAGACCCGCCTGCTCGCGGAAGGTAGCGGGTTCGTCGGTCTGTCCGGCGCGCGGCATAAACGCCACGAGCGCTCCGCAGATCAAAACGGCAAAGGTCAGCGTACCGTACATGGCCACGTGCCAATCGAGCGTGTCGGCCACAAACTTGCCGATCGAAGTGACAAAGACCATCGCCACGGAAAACGCGCCGTACACGACCGAGATGGCAAGCGAAGTTTGCTGCGGGGACAGCAGCTCTGGGATGTACGTCACGCCCACGGCGAGCAGCGCGCCCGAGACGGATCCCAGGACAATGCGCGAGATAAAGAGCACCTGGAAGTTGGGCGCCAACGCCATGACCAGGTTGCCGAGCACAAAGACGATGCTGTAGTACACGAGCAACTGGTAGCGGCGGAATCGCCCCGTGCTGAGCGCAAGCACCGGCGTGGCGATGGCGTAGACGAGCGCGAACACGCTGATGAGCTGGCCCGCAGTGGCAAGTGATACGCCGAGTTCCGTTGCCAAGTCGCTTTCGATGCCGATGACCACGAACTCTGAGCAGCCGAGCGAGAATCCCAACAGCACGAGCAGCGCCAGGCAGAGCTTGGTGCGCGCGGGGGAGAGCGCGGCGGCGGTTGACTTACTTTTAGACGTGGTTGCGGCGGTCAAGGTTGTCACTCCAATGTCGCATGAATAAGCGGGATTCAATCCCTGCAACTCTAACAGAATGCGACAAAGGGGCAGTCCCTTTGTCGCATTGCGCTGCCAGCCAGTCGCCCAAACCGTCACAACATTCGATGAAAATCTCGAAAACGAGGAAAAGCGTCGAATGTTGTGACGGTTTTCCTGTCTGTGCCGGCGAGCTCCAGCACCGTCTGGGGGTATAAGGCTAGCAAGTGTTTATTTGCGAGGCTTAAGGGGCGCCCCGTATGGATATCGATAACTTTGAATGGTGGTATAGCGAGGGCGAGGCTCCGGACGAAGAGTGGGACGAGCCCGCGCCGTGTGACGTGTCGAGCGACGAGGACGAGTCCGGCAATGATACCGGTGTCGAGCCTGAAGCCGCCTCCGATGCCGCCGAGCCCCTGACCTTTGAGCAGGCCTGGGCCCAGGCTGAGGCTGACGAGGCAAAGGCCGATGCCACGGCCACGCTGGGTGAGCCGGCCGATATGTCCATCTCGCCGGCAAAGACCCCGCAGCCGCGTCACACTATCGACCCCGATAGCACGGCATCCTTCAGCATTCTCGACGTGCCCTCGCAGGGCGCTCAAGCGCCCGCGCCCACGCATCGTCCCGACTTGGCTCGCGAGGAAGACGCGGGCCGCCGCTCGCCGCTCGGCCCCATCCTCATCGCCTTCATGGCCGGCGTCATCGCTTGCGCGGCGATCGGAAATGTCTGGAGCCACGTGGAGCAACAGCGCAAAGACGCCGCCAAGGTCGAGATGTCTGTCGAGCAATCGCTCAGCCGCACGCGCTCAGTGCATGTGTCGGTCGAGGTTAAGGACGGCGCGACGTGGGATACCGCGCGCGGCGATAGCCAAATGCTCATCCATATCGTGGGCCGCACGCTCAAGGGACAAGCAATCGACGAGTATCAATACGTTAATTCCGAAGGTGACGGCATCGAGCTCAAGCCCGGCGACTACGAGCTCACGGTCGATGAGCCGCCCGTCGCCACCGACGGCACGCGTTACCGTGCCTCAAAGCGCATGGTTCCGGTGAGTTTTAATTCACAGGCGCCCGATACGGTCGACAGCACGCCGCAGGGCGGGTTCGACCTTTACGCAATCGTTCAATAACTGTGCCTGTCGCTTCTCCTTGCCGCCAAGAGTGGGACAATAGCCCTCGACACCGTTGTTTACTATTGGAGGAAGTAGCATGTCCACCGTCACTACCATCAAGCGCGGCGGCCTCACCGCGGCCATCGATTCCATGGGCGCCCAGCTCACGAGCCTTGCCCTCAACGGCAACGAGTATCTGTGGCAGGGCGACCCGGCCTTTTGGGGCAAGCATGCGCCTATCCTGTTCCCCATCGTGGGATCGCTGCGCAACAACATGGCGACATCTGCGGCCGGCACCTGCGAGATGCCGCGCCACGGACTCGCTCGCATCGTCGAGCACAAGTTGGTCGAGGTTTCGGAGGACGGCTCCTCGGTAACGTACGAGATCACTGACACGCCCGAGTCGCTCAAGGCGTTCCCGTTCCACTTTAAGCTCAACATGACCTATGCCCTGACCGGCGACGCCACGCTCACGCAGACCTTTGCCGTCACCAACACCGGCGACGTGGCCCTGCCGTTCTCGGTGGGCGGTCATCCTGCATTCAACGTGCCCGCCCCCGGTGCCGAAGACGAGGCGTTCGAGGATTACGAGCTGGCGTTTACCGAGGCTTGGACTAACGAGGCCCCCATCATCACGCCCGACGGTCTTATGACGTTCGAGGGCAGCTACAAGGCTCCCGATAACTCGGACGTGCTGCCCATCACGCACCGCAGCTTCGATAACGACGCCATCATGTTCACCGATGTCCCGGGTTCCACGCTCACGCTGCGCGGCCGCAAGTCGGCCCACGGCGTCAAGATCGACTTTGAGGGCTTTAAGTACATCGGCGTGTGGTCTGCCGCCAACGACGCCCCGTTTGTGGCGCTCGAGCCCTGGACCGGCCACACCACCATGGACACCGAGGACGACGTCTTTGAGCACAAGGTCAACACCATTACCTTGGCACCGGGTGAGACGGACGTTCGCAGCTTTAGCGTTACCCTGCTCTAGAGGTTCCGCCGTTCTAACGAACGACGGACCGGTCGACGCTGCGCGCCACCCAGAGCGACAATTTGTCATTCAAAAGGCAAGGCATGACCAGAAGGTCTATGCCTTGCCTTTTTCATGCTAACTTGTTCGCTCTGGGTGGCGCCCGCTGGCATTGCCAAAACATCGACGCTCCCAATGACTACCGTGTGTCTATTAATTTTTCGAGCTTGTGCTGCGCTGCTGGTCGCTGGCGTATATCCTGTTAAGTCGTCAGCATACGATTCAACAGGGAAGGCAGATTATGCATTCTCCCCATCAACGCGACGCGCATCCACAGCCGGTGTGCAGCCGTCGCATCTTTTTGGGTAGCGCCCTCGCTGCGAGCGCAACCGTTGTCGCCGGCGCGCTCGCCGGCTGCCAGCGCCCGTCCACGCTCAAGGTGGTCCAGCCCACGACGGGCGGCGGTCGCGACGACCTGTCCGATTCCGTTATCGGCAAGGACAAGATCCGCATTGGCATGGAAGCGGCCTACGCTCCATACAACTGGCAGGTCTCCGAGGCCAGCGAGTTCACGATCCCCATCGACAACGTGCAGGGCGCCTATGCCGATGGCTACGACGTGCAGATCGCCAAGATCGTCTGCAAGGCTCTCGGCGGCGAGCCCGTCGCCGTCAAGCAGAGCTTTTCGGGCCTTATCGATTCGCTCAACAACGGCCAGATCGACCTCATCATTGCCGGTATGAGCGCCACGCCCGAGCGCGAGGAGTCCGTCGGCTTTTCCGACCCGTACTTCATTGGCTACTTTGGCCTGTTCGTAAAAGAGGGCTCGCCCTACCAAAACGCCACCAAGCTCAGCGACTTTAGCGGTGCCACGGTGCTCGGCCAAAAGGACACCATGCTCGATACCGTCATCGACGAAATCCCGGGCGTTGTGCACAAAAACCCGGTCGATTCGGTTCCCACGGTGTTTTCGAACCTGCTGCAGGGCACGTGCGACGCCGTGACCTACAACACCGAGAATGAGAAGGGCTATATGGCCCAAAACCCGGGTATTGTGCCGATTCAATTTGCCGAGGGCGAGGGCTTTAAGCAGGAGGTTACGGCAAACGTCGGCTGCCGCAAGGGCTCGGACAAGCTGCTTAAGCTCATCGACAAGACACTCAAGGGCATTAGCCAAGAGGAGCGCGACCAAATGTGGGACGCGTGCCTCGACCGTCAGCCGGCATAGGGAGGCAGCATGAAAACTATCAATCGCCTGGTCTCCTTTATCAAGGCCGACCACCGTTATGTATACCTGGGCACGAGCGTTATCGCGGCGCTCGGCCTGGCGTTTAGCCAGCGCAACCCCACGCCGCTGAGCTTCCTGGCTCCCACGGGCGTGTTCCAAGATTGCCTTTGGGCGATTCTTTGGGCCTGGCTCGTCGTGTCGGCGGCGGCGCTGGTCACCAAGCTCATGCACTGGAGCGACTATCGCGAAAAGTCGCCGTTCGCCTCCGAGCGTTGCCGCCGTGGCGCACGCCTGGGCAGCTACGTCGTGGTCGCCATCGCGGTGATCTTTTTCGTGGACCGCTGCGTCATGTCGTTTATCGACCTGGTGCAGGTGAGCATTGTCTCGGACTCCAACCCCAGCGACTTTTTGTCGAGCCTGGTCTACATGACCTACAAGAGCGGCGACTTCTTCATCCGTGGCATCGAGATCACCATCGCGCTTGCCACCTTCGGCACCGTCATCGCATTCTTCCTGGCGCTGCTCTTTGTGTTCCTGCGTATTCAGACCTTCGACCGCGTAGACAACGACCTGGTGCGCTTCTTTAAGAGCATCGGCCGCGGCTTTGCGACCGTCTACTCCACCATCGTGCGCGGCACGCCCATGATGGTCCAGGGCCTGCTCATCTATTACGCGGGCTTCACCGTTTTGCGCGGCATGGGCTTCGAGACTGCCCAGGCCAACCAGATTTGGAGCACCTTCACCGCCGGCCTTGTCACCATCTCGCTCAACTCTACCGCCTACATGATGGAGGTCCTGCGCGGCGGCATCGAGTCGATCGACCCCGGCCAGGCCGAGGCGGCGCGCTCGCTGGGCTTGTCGCAGTGGCAGGCCATGCGCAAGGTCGTGTTCCCCCAGGGCATTAAAAACGCGATCCCGGCGCTCACCAACGAGCTCATCATCAACATCAAGGATTCGTCGGTGCTCTCGGTCATCGGCGTGTTCGACCTCATGTATGCCACCACCACCGTCGCCGGCGTGTACTACCGCCAGATGGAGGTCTACTGCGTGGCGCTCGTGGTCTATCTGATCCTGACGCTCGTGGCGAGCCGCCTGCTCGAGGCCTTTGGCAAAAAGCTCGGCGCCGAGGCTCCTGCCACGCTGCCCAGCTCTAACTAGGCTTAAGACGAGGAGAATCATCATGGCAGATACCGCCATTACCGGCGTTGCGGCCGCCGCACAGACCAATGAGCCGCTCATCCGCGTTGAGGGCCTGCGCAAGAGCTTTGGCTCGCTTGAGGTGCTTAAGGGCATCGACCTCGCTGTCAATCCCGGTGAGGTCGTCACCATCATCGGCGCCTCGGGCTCGGGCAAATCGACCTTCCTGCGCTGCCTCAACCTGCTCGAGACCCCGGACGCGGGCCACATCTGGTTCCACGGCCAGGACCTCACGGCCGAGCGCTGCAATATCAATAAACTGCGCGAGGACATCGGCATGGTGTTCCAGGGCTTTAACCTGTTCAACAACATGGATGTGCTCGACAACTGCACGCTCGCGCCCGTCACGCTCAAAAAGATGGGCAAAGATCAGGCCGAACAGGTCGCGATGGAGCATCTGGCGAGCGTGGGACTCGAAAAATTCGCCCATGCCGCGGTTGGTCGCCTGTCCGGTGGCCAAAAGCAGCGCGTTGCCATCGCCCGCGCCCTGTGCATGAACCCGCAGATCATGCTGTTTGACGAGCCGACCTCTGCGCTCGATCCCGAGATCGTGGGCGAGGTGCTCGACGTTATGCGCAAGCTCGCCGCCGACGGCATGACCATGGTCGTCGTTACCCACGAGATGGCCTTCGCGCGTACCGTGTCCGACCGCGTGGTCTTTATGGACCAGGGCGTGGTGCTCGAGGACGCCGCGCCGGCTGAGCTCTTTGGCAATCCTAAGCACCAGCGCACCCGCGAGTTCCTCTCGCGTTATCTCAACGACAAATAATGCAAGCGAACGTGGCAAAGGGACCGCCTCTTTGCCACGTTGTTTTTGGAGGAAGGCATGGCCGAGGTTTGGCGCTTCTTTGCGCACGAGGATGATTTTGCCGATATCGACGAGGTCGGCGCGTGCGAGCGCCTGGGCCGCGTGCTGTCGTTTCCGACGATTTCGAGCATGGATGCCCAGACGGTGGACTGGCAGGCGTTTGCCGACCTGCGCGCCTATATGCAGCAGGCCTGGCCGCGCGTGTTTGCGGCGGGCGAGGTCGAGCTCATCGACCATTCGCTGCTCGTGACGCTTGCCGGCATCGACCCCGCCCTCAAGCCGGTCATGCTCATGGGCCACATGGACGTGGTTCCCGTGGTGCCGGGCACCGAGACAGACTGGACGCACAATCCCTTTAGCGGGCACGTGGACGACACCTATATTTGGGGTCGCGGCGCCATCGATATGAAAGACCAGGTCGCAGGCATCCTGGAGGCCGTTGAGTATGCGCTGGCGCACGGCTGGCAACACGAACGAACCCTGCTGCTGGCCTTTGGCCAGGATGAGGAGACCACGCAGTGCGGCGCGGGTGCCATTGGCCGCGTGCTCGAGGAGCGCGGCATTGAGCTTGAGTACCTGATCGACGAGGGCGATTACCGCATCGCTCCGGCTGCCGAGTACAGCGCGGGCGAGGGTTGGCTCATGCACGCCGACCTGGCTGAGAAAGGTTATGCCGACATTGTGCTCAAGACAAAGAGTGCGGGCGGGCATTCCTCCAACCCCTACGGTGGCACGTCGCTCGAGGTGCTCAGCCGTGCCATCACCGCAATCTGCGATATCGAGTGGCCGACGCGTGTGACCGACTTGCTTGCCGCCCAGCTTGTCGAGTTGGGGCTCTACACGGCCGACGAGATCGCCTCCAACAAGGACGTCATTGTCCGCGACTGCCTCGCCAGCAAGAAGCTCTATCCGCTCGTGACCACCACTTGTGCACCGACCCAAATTGAGGGCGGTAGCACCGGTGCTAACGTGATGCCACAGGATATGTGGGCCAACATTAACTTTCGCATGCTCGAGGGCACGAGCGTGGCCGACGTTGTGGCGCGCTGCCGTGAGGCGGTTGCCGGGGCGGACCTTGCCGGTCGTGTCGAAGTGGAGCTGGGCCCCGGCAGCTCCGAGCCCTCGCCGTCCCCGCGCATCGGTGGTCCCGGCCTCGAGGCGGTTCGCTCCATCGCCGCCCGCTATTTCCGCGATCCAAAGGGGACGGAGGAAAACGGATCATCCGAGCCGTTGGCGATTGTCCCCTCGACCGTGATCGGCGCGACCGACGCTGCCAACTACCAGCACATTTGCTCCGAATGCATTCGTTTTTCGGCGTTTGTGCTCGACGATGACGAGTGCGACCGCGGCGTCCACGGCACCAACGAGCGCATCACCCGCCGCGCCTACCTCCAGGGTGTTCGCTTCCTCATCGCCCTGCTTCAAACGCTCTAGAATGTGACAAAGCGACAGTCTCTTTGTTAGCCGTTGGGGACGCTCTTAAACGACTAGCCGTTAAGGAACGTCCCCAACGGCTACGTCCACTCATTCCGTGCGGGTTATATGCAGGTTTGCCTGCGCACGCTATCATGTATGGGTTAGACCGCAACTATGTACCCCATACGCGAAGGGATGCGCATGTATCTGAAGATCGACATGTTCTAGCCGGGCTTACCCCCGCAGCGGCGCCGCGCGCCCCATCAACTCTGCCGATTTTCACCTTCACGCATATAAAGGAGTCCCGCCATGCGCGACAAGCTCGAAAAGATCATCAAGGCCTATGAGGAGCTCGAGAAGAAGCTTTCCGACCCGGCCGTTGCCTCCGACATCAAGGAGTTCACGCGTCTCAACAAGGAGTACGCGCACCAGTCCGACCTCATCGCCGCCTCGCGCGAGTACATCGGCGCGCTCGATGACATCGAGGCTGCCAAGGAAATGCTCCACGATACGACCGATGCCGATGAGAAGGAGATGCTCCAGATGGACATCTCCGAAAACGAGGCCAAGCTTCCCCAGCTCGAGGAAGACATTAAGTACATGCTCATCCCGAGCGACCCCAACGACGACAAGAACACCATCGTCGAGATTCGCTCCGCCGCCGGTGGCGACGAGGCGGCTATCTTTGCCGGCGATCTGTACAAGATGTATCAGCGCTTCTGCGAGTCGCGCGGCTGGAAGACCACCGTGCTCGACTCCAGCCCCAGCGAGGCCGGCGGCTTTAAGTCCATCGAGTTCAAGGTCGAGGGCGACCGCGTCTACTCCGTCATGAAGTTTGAGTCCGGCGTACACCGTGTCCAGCGCGTTCCCAAGACCGAGTCCCAGGGCCGTATCCAGACCTCCACGGCAACCGTCGCCGTGCTTCCCGAGGCCGAGGAGATCGACGTCCAGATCAACCAGTCTGACCTGCGCATCGACACTTACTGCGCTTCGGGCCCTGGCGGTCAGTGCGTTAACACCACCTACTCCGCCGTGCGCATCACCCACCTGCCCACCAACACCGTGGTGCAGTCGCAGGAGCAGCGCTCCCAGATCCAGAATCGCGAGGTCTGCATGCAGATGCTGCGCGCCCGTCTGTACGAGATGGAGCTCGAGAAGCAGCAGGCAGAGCTCGGTGCCGAGCGCCAGAGCCAGATCGGCCACGGCAACCGTTCCGAGAAGATCCGTACCTACAACCAGCCCCAGGACCGCGTGACCGATCACCGCATCGGTTTCAACTCCACCTACAATGGCGTCCTCCTGGGCGACCAGCTCGGCACCGTCATCGAGGCGCTCGCCGCCGCCGAGCGAGCCGAGAAGCTGGCACAGGCAGTCTAAGTTCCGCCGTTCTACCGAACGGCGGACCAGCCGACGCTGCGCGCCGTCCAGAGCGACAATTTGTCATTCAAAAGGCAAGGCATGACCAGAAGGTCTATGCCTTGCCTTTTTCATGCCAACTTGTTCGCTCTGGACGTCGCTCGCTGACATTGCCAAATCATTGGCGTTTCCTTGGTTGTCAAATGATCCGTAGGGAGTCATTGGTGACATTGCCTTGATATTTTATTCAGTCGGCTGTGATGTCATTTGAGCTGCTTACCTGCTTAAGGTAATTGACGGCATAAGTCCGCTATCGAAAATATTGCTCAAAATATCGTTCAAGAAGTCGCGGAGCGATTTTTGATGGGTCGTGCGTCAAGCGATGTGGCAAGTTCTTGGTTAGATATTGGTCAGTTTTGGGGCAACCTTGCCAAAAGCTTGACGGATGCAGATTTAGACGTCGACGAATGAACACTCTAGGCAGGCTCCAAGCAAAAATCTGGGCTGATTCTCGATAATCGCCTTCAATCGTCCCTTGCCAAGCGCTGGCCTCGCTTACAATCTGCTCCGACATTCGCGCGCCGCCCGGCGCTTAAGAGGGGAGGACCCCATGGCAAACGAGATCTGGACCATCAAGCGTTGTCTCGAGTGGACCAAGGAGTACCTGGCCGAGCGCGGCGAGGAGCACCCCCGTCTTTCTGCCGAGTGGCTGCTGTGCGCCGCCACGGGCCTGGCGCGCATTGACCTATATATGCGTATGGACGAGACGCTTAACGCGGCCCAGCTCGAGACCATGCATGCGGCCGTCGTTCGTCGCGCCAAAGGCGAGCCGCTGCAATACATCACGGGCAGCACGCAGTTTCGCATGATCGACGTCGCGTGCGCCCCCGGTGTGCTCATTCCGCGCCCCGAGACCGAGATGCTCGTCGAGGAAGTCCTCAATTATCTGGATGCCGAGGTACTGAGCCCCGAGGCCGCTGCCCGTCAGCGTGTTGAGCTGCCTTGGAACGATGAGGTCGAGCAGGCACGCAAGGCCGAGGCCGCATTGGCCGACGAACGCGCGACCGCCGAGCGCCGTGCTGCCAACCTGACGGCCGCCGATGAGGCTGCGCTGGGTAGCGACGTGCTCGGTAGCCGCGCCTATGCCGAGGAGCTTGCCGATCGCGAGGCCGAGGAAGCCGCCGCGCAAGCAGCAGAAGCCGAAGCCGCAAAAGCCGCCGAGCCCGAGCTCGACGAATACGACATCGCCATCGAGGGCGCCGACCAGGAGACGGTTTCAGCTCAGGATGCCGCTGCGCCTGCCCCAGCCGAGCCCCGCACTGCCCGCGTTCTCGAGGTCGGCTGCGGCACGGGCTGTATCTCGCTCTCGATCGCCTGGGAGCGTCGCGGCCACGTCACCTGCACTGCTACCGATATCGAGCCGCGCGCCATCGACCTTGCTACCAAAAACCGCGATGCGCTTGGCCTCACGTCCGACGAGGTCGCCTTCAGCCTCACGAACCTGGTGAGCTCCATTCCCCGTGAAGAGTGGGGCACCTTTGACGTACTCGTCTCCAACCCGCCCTACATCCCCACCGATGTCATGCGCTCGCTGCCGCACGAGGTCAAGGACTTTGAGCCCGACCTGGCGCTCGAGGGCGGTGCCGACGGCCTGGACATCTTCCGCCGCCTGCTCAATGCGGCACCCTATATGCTGCGCGCCGGCGGCCTGTTTGCCTGCGAGCTCTACGAGGGCGCGCTCGACGCCGCGGCCGAGCTCTGTCGTCAAGCGGGTCTGTCGGACGTGCGCATCGTCCACGACCTCACCGATCGCCCCCGCATCGTCCGAGCCATCGTCACCGAGCCCAAGCAACGCCAGTAATATTTATTAACTGGTTAGCAAAAATTATAAAGTAGTTTATAATTAGGACGGCTGAAAGAGGTCGGCCCATGCAACCTCCTACCTTTCGGGAAATCATTGCCCTACTCAAGCACGATGGATTCGTGAAGGTCGCGCAAGTCGGTAGTCATGCTAAGTATGTTTCTGGTGACCGCGTTGTCACCGTGAACGGCTCTGGTGGTGATCGACCAAAGAAGGGCACGTGGGCAAGTATTCGTCGCCAAGCTGGATGGTAGTTGGAGGCAAAATGAGGCAGCGATTTACCTATGACTGCGTTCTCATAAAAGAAGACGATGGTTACTGCGCTAGCTTCCCGCAGATTCCCGGCGCCTTTGCCGATGGCGATACGCGCGAAGAAGCGATTGCCCATGCCACCGAGGCACTGATGGCGTTTTTGGCCGACGACCTCAACAACGGTTTGACTCCGGCAGGGTACGAACGCTCGGCCGAGGTCGTGGCCCTTTCAGTCGAAATCGACCACGAGGACGCTCGGGAAGCGGCGTGCCGAACATTTAAAGACGCAGCGCTGGACCTCAAAGTCTCCGCTCCGCGGATTACCGCGCTGGTCAAAGCCGGAAAGCTCGATGTTGAACTCGTCGACGGCCGTCGGATGATAACGATAGACAGTATCGAGCGCTACGCCGCCCAAGAACGTCACGCCGGCAGGCCAAAGAAGTTCGTCGCAGTCCAATAACCCCCTCACTTTCACCGACTACTAGAGCCGCTCACCAAACCAACATGCGCTCTGGGCAAATAGGTTGAACGTTTCGTGCGAGAATGCCCCACAGTAAACAAACTTGCACCAGAACGTAAGGGGCTGGCATACACATGCAGACGGTCTATCGGGTATACGAGGGAACGCGCGAGCCGCATCGGCTTGCCGTCGAGCGCACGGCCGAGGTGCTCGGCCGCGGCGGCCTGGCTTTGATCCCGACCGAGACCGTCTACGGTGTCGCCGTGGCAGTCAACGCCTTCTCGGACGCCGTGCCCCAAGATACAAGCGAATTCCCATCGTGGCCGCGCGATCCGCAGGCTGCCGTCAATGGCGCCGCAGTTCCTGCGCTCGGCACCGGCTATCGCCGTATCTTCACTCTCAAGCAACGTGAACTCACGCAAACCGTCGCTTGGCTGGTCGATGGCGTCGAAGCACTCGACCGCTATGGCGTGGATATCCCGGAAGATGCCCGCATACTCGCGCGACGATGCTGGCCGGGAGCCCTGACTATCGTGGTCAAGGCAGCCCCCTGCGTGCCGACCTTTATGCGCGCTGCCGACGACACGGTGGCACTTCGCGCTTCGGCCTCGCCCGTGGTGCAGGCGCTCATTCGCGCCTGTGGCAGCCCCCTTGCCTGCACCAGCGCCAACACGCATGGCGCGCCCGCGCCGGCAAGTTTTATCACGGTGGAGGGTCGCATCCTGGAGGGGGTCGATGTTGCCGTCGACGCCGGTGAGACCCCGTGTCGCGACGCCTCGACCATCGTGTCGTTTCAGCACGGCGAGCTCCAGATCCTGCGCCAAGGCGCACTTCCCGCATCAGAGATCGAACGGGTCCTGTCCGACCCGATGCAATAGAAAGGTTTAAGCGATGTCGTTGAATCTGGGCAGCCTGGGCATGGAAGATGCCTCGTTTGACTTTGGCGGTTCCTACATCATGGCGCTCGACTGCGGCACCACCTCGGTACTTGCGACCATCGTCGACGAGTACGGATGCATCGTCGCGCAGGCACGTCGCAGCGTCAAAACCAGCTTCCCGCGTCCCGGCTGGGTGGAGCAAGACCCCATGGCGGTCCTTGCTAGCCAGATCGCCGTCATGATGGAAGTCCAGTTTAAGAGCGGTATCCACTCCGACCGCATTGCTGCCATCGGCATCTCCAACCAGCGCGAGACCACGGTGGTCTGGGATCGCGTGAGCGGTCAGCCGATCTATAACGCTATCGTATGGCAGTGCCGCCGTACCGCACCTCTGATCGACGAGCTTGTCGAGCAGGGCGCAGAAGGGCTGGTGCGCTCCCGCACGGGACTCACGCTCGACCCGTATTTCTCGGCCTCCAAGGTGCAGTGGATTCTCGACAACGTCGACGGCGCACGCGAAAGCGCGGCGGCGGGCGACCTCATGTTTGGCACCATCGACACCTGGCTCATCTACAACCTCACCGGCGGCCAGGTCTTTGCCACCGACTACACCAATGCCAGCCGCACGGCACTCTTTAATATCCATACGCTCGATTGGGACGACGACCTGCTGGCACTCTTTGACGTTCCACGTTCCATGATGCCCGAGGTTCGCTGGAGCTCGGGCGACTACGGCCGCGTCGCGAGCGACATCATGACCAACATGCCGCCCATCATGGGCGTGGCGGGTGACCAACAGGCGTCGCTGTTCGGCCACTGCTGTTTCCGTCCCGGCCAGACCAAAAACACCTATGGCACGGGTTGCTTTATGCTCATGAACACCGGCGACGAGATCGTCGAATCCAAGAATGGCCTGGTCTCCACCATCGGTATCGCTGCGGACGGCAAAGTCAGCTATGCGCTCGAGGGCTCTATTTTTGCCGCCGGCTCAACGATGAACTGGCTTCGCAACAACATGGGCATCATCTCGAGCGTGAGCGAGTCGGCACAACTCGCCGCTTCGATTAGCGACAACGAGGGCTGCTACTTCGTTCCCGCCTTTGCGGGTTTGGGTGCTCCCTGGTGGGACCCGCATGCTCGCGGTATCGTGTGCGGTCTGGCCGGCGCCTCGAGCCGTGCGACCATCGTACGTGCCGCCTGCGAATCCATGGCATATCAGAGCTACGACGTGCTGCGCGCCATGGAGCAGGACGTGGGGCTTTCGATTGAGCGCCTGTCTGTCGATGGCGGTGCCTCGCGCAACGAGTTCATCATGCAATTCCAGGCCGACCTGCTGGATATCCCCGTGCTGCAATGCGAGACGGTGGAGACCACGGCAATCGGTGCCGCGTACTTGGCGGGTCTTGCCGTCGGCTATTGGGAAGACCTGGAAGAGCTGGAGCAAAATGCCCAGATCGTTAGGACCTTCCTTCCCCACATGTCCGCCGAGCGCCGCGAGCAAAACCTTGCGGGCTGGCGTGATGCAGTCAGGCGCTCGCTCAACACCTCACAGTAGGGCTGCGATGGGCTGCTCGATACAACAAACCGCTAAACTAATGCATGGCGTGCGGCGGCAACATTGCTGCACACCTTGTCAGCAAGGCCGTTTTGCGGCCGCAACGAAAGGGGCAATCAATCCATGACCGTCACCTACGATGCGTCCCGTGTGACGCTTGTCGATCACCCGCTCGTCCAGCACAAGCTGTCGATCCTGCGCGACAAAAACACCGGCACCAACCAGTTCCGTCAGCTCGTGCGCGAACTCGCGCTTTTTGACGGCTACGAGGCCATGCGCGACCTGCCTATGGAAGACGTCGAGGTCGAGACCCCCATCACTACCGCCACGTTCAAACAGCTTGCCGGCAAGAAACTCGCCATCGTGCCCATCCTGCGTGCGGGCCTTGGCATGGTCGACGGCATCCTCGACCTGGTGCCCTCCGCTCGCGTGGGCCACATCGGCATGGAACGCGACGAGGTCACCCACGAGCCGCACGAGTATTACTGCAAGATGCCCAAGGATATCGACCAGCGCATCTGCCTGGTCGTCGACCCCATGCTTGCCACGGGCGGTTCGGCCGAGATGGCCATCAGCTACCTGCGCGAGCGCGGTGTCAAGGACATCCGCATGCTGTGCATCGTCGCGGCCCCCGAGGGCCTCAAGTCGCTGACCGAGAAGGATCCCGATGTGCATATCTATACCTGCGCCATCGACGACCATCTCAACGAGGCTGCCTACATCGTTCCCGGCCTGGGCGACGCCGGCGACCGCATCTACGGCACGCTCTAGTCGTCGGGCTAAGACGGCCGCGGCTGCAAATACGAAGAAACGGTGCGCGCGGACGAACAAAAGGCGACCGCGCGCACTCCCGTTAACGGACGTTTTGCCCTGCAGGGTTCGAGAAAAACGTATTACCTACCTGCGGCATAAAGAAGGTCTTAAGAAAACGAACAGGTGCGTATTAACCGATGCTTTTTCGGTTGTACTTTAGCGATTGGCTCGTACAATAGTCACCAATGTTTGGCGGGAACTGTTCTGGGAAGCGTTAAAGAGGGAAAGTGAGGACGCCAGTGTTTCAGATAGCCGATCTGCTCGCTATCGTTGCAGGCGTCATCGCGGGCGCGGTCGCCTTTCTTCCCTTTGTTTTTACGCTCAAGCCGGTTCTTGACGATAAGCAGAATGCGGACATGCTCAAGGGCATGGTGAGTCTGGCGGTCTCGGCAATCGCCCTACTCGTCTTTACCTTGGTTGTGTTCGTGTTGTTCGGAGAGGCATTTCGCATGTTCCTCCTGGGCGAGGCGATCGGCTTCGTGGCCTTTATGGCTGCCTGCACGGTTCGTGTCGTCAAGGCGCTGCGAGATCCTCATGAGGTCGAAAGGTAAGTCGTGGAAATTTTTGAAAAGCTGCCTGATGAGATTAATCATCTGGTCAGCGAGTTCAGCTCCACCCCTGTCGTGGGCGATCTGAGCTGCGGCATCACGCAGTACTCGTTTTGGCTGATCGTCTCCACGATCGTGCTCCTGATCGTCCTGGCCGTGTTCAAGAAGAAGCAGACCCTGGTTCCCAAGGGCTTCTTCGTCAACGGTTTCGAGTACATCATCGAGTACGTCGAGAACGATATCGGCAAGGGCGTCGTGGGTGAGAACTGGAAGAAGCACTTCCCGTTCCTGTGCTCGCTTTTCCTGTTCATCCTGATCAATAACATGATCGGCCTGATCCCGGGAATGAAGCCCGGCACCGGTGCAATCGGCTCCACCGCCGCACTCGCCATTTTCGCCTTCGTGTACTTCATCTACTACGGATGCAAGGCTCACGGCGTGATCGGCTACATCAAGAGCCTCGCCCCGCAGGGCGTGAGCTTCCCGATGAACGTGCTCGTGTGGGTCGTCGAGCTTTTCTCGACCTTCCTGCGCCTCATCACGCTTGCCGTCCGTCTGTTCTGCAACATGTTCGCAGGACACGTGGTCATGGGCTCGTTCGCCATCATGGCGAGCATGTTCATGCAGCCGCTGCTTCAGCAGGTTTCCGCGGCCCACGCCGTCGGCGCCCTGCCTTCGCTAGCCTGGCTTGCCATCCTCATCCTGATCTATGCGATCGAGCTTGTGGTCGGCGCCATCCAGGCTTACGTCTTCACGGTCCTTACCGCCGTGTATGTCTCCGAGGCAGAGGAGGTCGCGGAGGAGGAGTAGTCTTCCGTTCGCGCCTTAAAGGTAAGGTAATTCGTTAAACCGCCGGTGCCCGTACCCATGGAGCCCGGCAGTTATAAAAAGGTTATCCTGCGTGAAATAAGACACGCACGACAAAGGAGGAATCGTGGGAGTTATCGGTTACGGTCTCGGTGTTATCGGCGCTGGTCTTGCTATCGGCCTGTCTGCTCTGGGTGCTACGGGCGCTATGGCCCGTCAGCCTGAGGTCCAGGGCCGCGTGTTCACCGTCTTCATTATGGGCTCCGCCTTCGGCGAGGCTCTGGCTCTGATCGGCTTCGTTGTCGCGCTGATCGTTAAATAGCACGGAGCGTCAAGTATGAATCTTTCATCCCAGAAGAGCGCGATCGCACTCTCCGCGTCCGCGGCCGCGCTGCTCATGCCGGTTTCCGCGTTCGCCGAGGACGGCGCTGCCGGTGCGGACATCCTCATCCCTAAGATGGCGGAGTTCATCCCGGCGCTTATCGCCTTCCTGATTATCTGGATCGTGCTGGCCAAGGTCGCCCTGCCGGGCATCATGAAAACCATGGAGGAGCGCGGCAAGAAGATCGAGGAGAGCCTCGACGAGGCCGAGAAGACCAAGCAGGAGGCTATCGCCAAGCGCGCTGAGTCCGACTCGATTGTCACCGACGCCCGTCGTCAGGCTGCCGACATCGTTCTCGAGGCCCGTAAGGACGCCGAGTCCGAGCGCGCCCGTATCATCGAGGCTGCTCACAAGGAGGCCGAGGAGATCATCGCCAAGGCCCATACGACCGTCGAGGACGAGCGCAAGTCCATTTACGCCGGTGCCGCGAGCTCCATCGCCGACCTGTCCGTTGCCGTCGCCACCAAGATCGTGGGCGAGGCACTCGAGGACGATGCCGAGCAGAAGAAGCTCATCGAGCGCTACATCCAGGAAGCAGGTAGCCTGAATGCCGACTAGCCGCTATCAGGACAAGGTGCTCGAGACCTACGCGCGCTCCCTTCTGGAAGCCGCTAAGGCCGAGAACCATGTGTTCGAGGACCTCGAGATGATCGAGCGCTTGGCTTCTGCCAGCCCCGAGATCATCGCCGTGCTCGACACCATGTCCAAGCGCGACCAGCTCGACCTTCTTCCCAAGGTGGCAGCTGCCTTTAAGTATGTTGCCGAGGAAGACGAGGATGTAGTGGGCGTGACCGTCACCACGGCGATCCCGCTCGACGACGAGCTGCGTCAAACCATCACTAAGAAATGCGAGCAGGACTTCGGCCGCAAGGTATTCCTTATCGAGCAGGTTGACCCGTCTATCGTGGGCGGCCTGGTGCTCGAGGCCCGCGGCGAGCGTCGTGACATTTCCGTCAAGACGCAGCTGCGCATCGCGCAGGAGACCCTCGCAAACTCTGCTAATTCGTACGGAGGTGAAGCCTAATGTCCGAAACCCTCAATGCCCAGGATATCGCCAAGAAACTGCAGGAGCAGCTCACGAGCCTCTCCGCGACGGTCGATACGCATGAGGTTTCAACGGTCGACGAGGTAGGCGACGGCATCGCGCGCGTCTCCGGCCTCAAGAGCGCCATGGCAGGCGAGCTTCTGGAGTTCAAGAGCTCCGATACCGGTGAGACCGTCTTCGGCCTTGCCCAGAACCTTGACCGTGACGAGGTCGGCGCCGTTCTGTTCGGTGCCGTCGACTCCATCAAGGAAGGCGACGAGTGCCGCACCACTGGCCGCATTATGGATATCCCCGTGAGCCGTGCCATGCTCGGCCGCGTCGTCAATCCGCTCGGCCAGCCCATCGACGGCCTGGGCGACATCGTCGCCACGCACCGTCGCCCCATCGAGTTCAAGGCTCCCGGCGTCATCGATCGTACCCCGGTGTGCGAGCCGGTTCAGACCGGTCTGCTCGCTATCGACTCCATGGTGCCTATTGGCCGCGGTCAGCGTGAGCTCATCATCGGCGACCGTAAGACCGGTAAGACCGCCATCGCCATCGACGCTATCCTCAACCAGCGCGGCAAGGGCATGGTCTGCATCTATGTCGCCATCGGCCAGAAGGCCTCCACGGTTGCCAACATCCGCGAGACCCTCGCTCAGCACGGTGCGCTCGACTACACCATCATCGTTTCGGCCACCGCTGCCGATTCCGCCCCTATGCAGTACATCGCGCCTATGGCCGGTGCCGCTATCGGCGAGTTCTTCATGTACAACGGCGAGGACGGCAAGCCCGCCAGCGAGACCAACCCCGGCGGCCACGTGCTCGTCATCTACGACGACCTGTCCAAGCAGGCTGTGGCCTACCGTCAGATGTCGCTGACGCTGCATCGTCCGCCCGGACGCGAGGCCTATCCTGGCGACATCTTCTACCTGCACTCTCGTCTGCTCGAGCGTGCCGTCAAGATGTCCAAGAAGAACGGTTACGGCTCCATGACGGCACTGCCGATCATCGAGACCCAGGACGGCGACGTCTCGGCCTACATTCCGACCAACGTCATTTCCATTACCGATGGTCAGATCTACCTGCAGTCCGAGCTCTTCTTCCAGGGTCAGCGCCCGGCAGTCGACGTGGGCATCTCCGTGTCCCGCGTCGGTGGCGATGCGCAGACCAAGGCTATGAAGCAGGTTGCCGGCAACCTTCGCCTGGACCTCGCTTCGTACCAGGAGCTCGCTGGCTTTACGCAGTTCGGCTCCGACCTCGACGAGGCTACTCAGAAGCAGCTGACCCATGGTGCTCGCATGACCGAGCTCCTGAAGCAGCCGCGTTACAAGCCGTTTGAGGTTGGCGAGCAGATCGTTACGCTGTTCGCTGGCAACGAGGGCTTCCTGGATGACCTGGAGATCGCCGACGTGCTGCCCTTCCGTGCCGAGCTCATCGAGTACATGGACAATGGCTTTGGTTCGCTGCTCGACAAGGTTCGCGTCAAGAAGATCGATGATGACACCAAGGCTGAGCTCTTGCGCGTCATCGGCGACTTCAAGCAGCAGTTCATGGCCAAGCACCATTCGGATGTTTCTGGATCAGAGGAGAACTAAGCCCCATGGCCAACCTTCGCGACATTAAGAAGCGAATCTCCTCGGTTACCACGACCAAGCAGATCACGCGCACGATGGAGATGGTCTCTACGGCCAAGATCCGTCGTGCCCTCGATCGCTCCAAGCAGGCCGAGCCCTATAAGGAGGCGCTGACCGACGTCATGTTGACGGTCGCCGGCGACGCCTCCTGTTCGGGCACCGATCCCATGCTGCAGAAGCATGAGAGCGTCAAGCATGGCCTGATTGTCGTTATTGCCTCGGACCGCGGCCTTGCCGGCGGTTTCAATACGACGGTGGAGCGCACGGCCGAAAAGCTCGCCGCTTCTTGGGCGAACGACGGCATCGAGTGCGAGATCATCGCGTGCGGGCGTAAGCCGGCCACGTATTTCCGTGACCGCGCAAACGTCGTCATGCACTTTGAGGGCAACTCCTCTGAGCCCGATTTCAATCAGGCCCGCATGATCTCCTCTCATATCTGCGATGCGTATCGTGCCGGTGAGCTTGACCGTGTCGAGCTTGTCTACCACCACGCCAAGAACCGCGTGGATCAGGAGCTTCGCGTCGAGCATCTGTTGCCGCTCGACCCCGAGATGATCGCTATGGCCCACGGTCCGCGTAAGAACGAGACCGACGCCCCTAAGCGCATCTCGTCCACGTTCGAGTTCGTGCCCTCTCCCGAGCATGTTCTCGGCAAGCTTGTGCCGTCTTATATCCTGACGGTCATCTACCAGGCCCTGATCGATTCGGCGGCTGCCGAGCAGGGTGCACGCCGCAAGGCCATGCACTCCGCGACGGAAAACGCCACCGCGATCATCTCGACCCTTACCCGCACGTATAGTCGCGTGCGCCAGGCTTCGATCACGACCGAGATTAACGAGATCGTCGGCGGAGCCTCAGCATTGGAGGAACAGTAATGGCTAATAACACCGTAAAGCTTGCGGTCGAGGAAGCCACCAAGAAGACGACTGCCGGTGATGGTCGCATCGTGCGAATCATCGGCCCTGTCGTTGACGTCAAGTTTGACGGCGCGGTGCCCCCGATCTACAACGCGCTCACGGTCGAGGCCGAGACCCCGATCGGTCATCTGAGCACGATCCTCGAGGTCGAGAGCCAGCTTCCGGGCGGCGTCGTCCGCACGGTCGCCATGTCCTCGACCGACGGCCTGCAGCGCGGCCTCATCGCCACCGATACCGGTGAGCCCATGAAGATGCCCGTTGGCCCCAAGACGCTCGGCCGAATTTGGAACGTCATGGGCAAGCCCGTCGACGGCAAGCCCATGCCCGAGGTGGAGGAGTTCTACCCCATCCACCATGCAGCGCCCCGCTTTGACGAGCTCACCACCAAGACCGAGATCTTCGAGACCGGCATCAAGGCCGTCGACCTGCTCGAGCCCTACATCCGTGGCGGCAAGACGGGCCTGTTCGGCGGCGCCGGCGTCGGCAAGACCGTTCTGATTCAGGAGCTCATCAACAACCTCGCCCAGGAGCACGGCGGCACCTCGGTGTTCACCGGCGTCGGCGAGCGTACCCGCGAGGGCACCGACCTGTTCCTCGAGATGAGCGAGTCTGGCGTTATCGACAAGACCTGCTTGGTCTATGGTCAGATGAACGAGCCGCCCGGAGCGCGTCTGCGCATCGGTCTGGCCGGCCTTACCACCGCTGAGTATTTCCGTGATCGTGGTCAGGACGTTCTGCTGTTCATCGACAACATCTTCCGCTTTTCCCAGGCAGGTTCCGAGGTTTCCGCACTGCTGGGCCGTATGCCGTCCGCCGTTGGTTACCAGCCCACGCTGGCAACCGAGATGGGCGACCTCCAGGAGCGCATTACCTCGACCAAGACGGGCTCCATTACCTCCGTCCAGGCTGTCTACGTCCCCGCAGACGACCTGACCGACCCTGCGCCTGCCACGACGTTTACGCACCTCGACGCCACCACGGTTCTTTCGCGTAGCATTTCGTCGCTCGGCCTATTCCCGGCTATCGACCCGCTCGCATCTTCCTCCGACGCTCTCGATCCCTCGATCGTCGGCGAGGAGCACTACCGTGTCGCCGTCAAGGTCCAGGAGCTCCTGCAGGAGTACTCCGACCTTCAGGACATCATCGCCATTCTGGGTATGGACGAGCTGTCCGAGGAGCAGCGCCTTACGGTCAACCGTGCCCGTAAGATTCAGCAGTTCCTCTCGCAGTCCTTCCACGTCGCCGAGAAGTTCACCGGCAACCCCGGTGTCTACGTCCGCGTCGAGGATACCGTCCGCTCTTTCGCCGAGATTGTCGACGGCAAGGCCGATGACCTGCCCGAGCAGGCTTTCCGCTATGCTTCCACGATTGAGGACGTGCGCGAGCGCGCCCGCAAGATGGGGGAGAAGTAGGTTATGCGTATCCGCATCGTGTGCCCCGTGAGCTGCGCCTATGAGGGCGACGCTGCGTTTGTGTCGATTCCGTCCACGGATGGCGAGTTTGGCGTCCTGCCTGCTCACTCCAGCGAGATTTGCACGATCGACCGCGGTTACGTTCGCGTTTCCGATAAGGCCATGGGCACTGTCGACCACACGTTTGCCGTGGCCGGCGGCTATGCCCAGGTTGCGGACGATGTCGTGACCGTTCTCGCCGAGCGCGCTTGCGATTTGGCGACCGTCGATGCCGACAAGCTTAAAGCTGATATTCAAGGTTTTGAAGAGAAGCTGGGTAATTTGTCGGAGGATGATGCACGCCGCGCCTACCTCTATAATGAAATCGCATGGTGTAAGCTCAAGCTTGCCCAATAGTCAAACGATTTAGCGTTCGACCATTTGCGAACACATCATGCCCGGGATGGCCCAGCCACCCCGGGCATGCTTTTTGAAAGGGTAGACCTTGGATATTATCCGCGTTGAGGGTGGCCACGCCATCGGAGGCTCCGTGCCCGTCTCGGGCGCCAAGAACTCCGCGCTCAAACTCATGGCGGCAACGCTTCTGGCGCCGGGCAAGACGACGCTGCAGAACGTGCCCGATATTTCCGATGTCCACGTGATGGGCAAGGTGCTCAAGGGCATGGGCGCTACGATCGATGTTCTCGACGAGCACACGCTCGAGATTGATACCTCTCAGGTCGATTCATGGGAGGCCCCCTACGAGCTCGTTGCCAAGATGCGCGCTTCCACCGCCGTCATGGGACCCCTGCTGGGCCGCTTCCATCGCGCCAAAATTGCCATGCCGGGCGGCTGCAACCTGGGTGCTCGCAAGATCGATATGCACATTCTTGGTCTTGAGGCCCTGGGCGTTGAGTTCGATACCGCCCACGGTTACATCAACGCTAATGCGCCCCAAGGTCTGCGCGGTACCACCGTCACGCTCGAGTTCGCCAGCGTCGGTGCGACCGAGAACCTCATCATGGCCTCTGTGCGCGCACAGGGCACCACGGTTATCGACAATGCCGCCCGCGAGCCCGAGATCGTCGATCTCGCTAACATGCTCAACGAGATGGGCGCCAAGATTGTTGGCGCCGGTACGCCCGTCGTGACGATCGAAGGCGTGGAAGAGCTCCATCCCGTTACCCATCGCGTGGTGGGCGACCGCATCGAGGCCGGTACCTTTATCGTTGCCGGTGCGTTGATGGCCGACGATCGCGGTGTCGATGTCACGGGCTTTTGCCCCATTCACTTGGGCATGGTGCTCAAGAAGATGGAGCTTATGGGTATCGACTGCGAGCGCGTCGAGGATGGCGTCCATGTGAACCGTGCCGAGCGTATCAAGCCGGTCGACATCCAGACGCTTCCGTTCCCCGGTTTCCCGACCGACATGCAGGCGCAGATTATGGTGCTCTCCGCCCTTGCCGACGGCAGTTCCGTTATTACCGAAAACATCTTCGAGAATCGCTTTATGTTTGCCTCTGAGCTGGTGCGCATGGGTGCCGACATTCGTATCGAGAGCCATCATGCCATGATTCATGGCGTCAAGGGCTTCTCGGGTGCACAGGTTACCTCGCCCGATTTGCGCGGCGGAGCGGCCCTCGTCGTAGCGGGCTTGATCGCCGACGGGACGACCGAGGTTTCGGCTATCCATCACATCAAGCGCGGCTACGAGCAGTTTGTCGAAAAGCTGCAGGCGCTTGGCGCGCATGTCGAGCATGCTACCGTCCCCGATCCCGTCATCTACTAATACAGGTTGCCTATGTTTAATAAAAAGCCCCTCGCGGATACCACCACCCGAAGACCCTCAACTGGTGCGCAGGCCAAGATCTACAGTCGCGATAACGTGGCTCGCTATTCCGAGTGCGCTCGTCAACGCCGCCGTAGCCACACGATTCGTCACGTCGCGCTCATTGTCGTGCTTGGCGTGCTGCTGAGTGCCACTACCGCTGCCGGCCTGTGGTTTGCCACCATTATGGGCAAGCTCGGCGATTCTAATGTCATTACTGACAATCTGCGTCGGGTTCTGGTTGACACCGATGAGGCAAAGGATCCGTTCTACGTGCTGCTTCTTGGCACCGACGGCCGTCCGGGCGAGGATACGTATCGTGCCGACTCGATTATCCTGGCTCGCATCGACCCCACGCAAAAGCAGGCGACGCTCATTTCCGTTCCGCGCGACACCAAGGTCGAGTACAAGGGCGAGACCATGAAGATCAACGCCTGCCATACCGTTGGCGGCGCCGAGGCCATGGTCGAGGCGGTCAACGAGCTGTGCGGTGTTCAGATCTCCCACTATGCCGAGGTCAGCTTCGACGGTATGCAGGCGCTGATTGATTCGGTTGGCGGTATCGACATTAACGCAACCGATGATGTTGACGACCCCGAGCACCTGGATATTAAGATTACCGCTGGCCAGCAGCATATGGACGGTGCCACCGCCCTTACCTATGCCCGCTGCCGCTACACCTATGCCGACGGCGATTACACGCGCATGCGCCACCAGCGTCAGGTGCTTGGCGCCCTTGCCAACCAGATTCTCAATAACTTCGATGCCACGAAGATCTTTGGCCTGGTTAATTCGCTGTCCGATATGCTTGTAACCGATATGAGCGTTCAGGATATCGTGGCTACGGTCAACGCCATGCGCGGTATGGATGTCGACGGTATCTACTCGGCCAACCTGCCCTCGTACGCCGACGACAGCACCATGATCGACGGTGTGAGCTACGTCTTTGTCTACGAGGACGAGCTCAAGGAAATGATGGAGCGCGTCGATGCCGGCAAGGATCCCAAGGGTCCCAACACCATGGGTCTTTCCGACGGTTCCAGCTCTACGATCGGTGACCTCAGCAACAACACGTCTGACGACTACGCAAACGGTACCGCAACCTCATCGGTCAGCTCTGACGATTCTGATGACTCAAGCGATTCGAGCGATTCGGACTACTACGAAGAGCCCACCGGTGACGGCAACGGCTACGAAGCCAACTACTAAGTTACGGCGTTTTACCAAACGCCGTAACGGCTCGACGCTGCGCGCCGCCCAAGGCGACAATTTGTCATTCAAAAGGCAGGGCATGACCAGAAGGTCAATGCCCTGCCTTTTTCATGCCAACTTGTTCGCCTTGGACGTCGCTCGCTGACGTTGGCTCAACCTGCGATGTTGACTACTCCCCTTGTATCAAAAACCGCCCCGTTCTCTGTAGAGGACGGGGCGGTTCGTCTTTTGGGCTTATGCAGCCAGGCTTATGCGAAACGGGCGACGAGCTCCTGCAGGACGTCGGTCATCTTGACGAGCGAACTGACCGGGACGAACTCGTTGACGCCGTGGTAGCAATAGCCGCCGGTGGAAAGGTTGGGGCAGGGCAGACCGCGGAACGACAGCTGCGCGCCATCGGTGCCGCCGCGAATCGGCAGCACTTGGGGCTCAACGCTGCAGGCAAGGTAGGCTTCCTTGGCAACATCAATAAGCTCGGGATAGTCACGAACGATCTCGGCCATATTTCGATACTGCTGCTTAATCTCGACCGTCACGCGCCTCTCACCCAGACGCTGGTTGAGCATCGAGGCAGCGGCATCAATAAGGTCGAGTTTCTGCTGGAACTTGGCGGCGTCATGGTCGCGGACGATATAGCGCGCTGTGGCGTGATCGACGGTTGCAGATACACCCTCAAGGTGATAAAAGCCCTCGTAGCCTTCCGTATACTCCGGGCGCTGCACGTAGGGGAGCAACGCGTTGAAGTCGCAGAACAGATTGCCTGCGTTGACCATACGGCCTTTGGCGTCGCCCGGGTGGATGGACTGGCCCTCAAAGCAGACGGTCGCCTCAGCGGCATTAAAGCACTCCCACTCCAGCTCGCCGATGGGGCCACCGTCGACCGTGTAGGCGTACTTGCAGCCAAAGGTATCGATATCCAACAGCTCGGCTCCGTGGCCGATCTCCTCGTCAGGGCAGAAGCAAATGCCGAGTGCGGGATGGGGCAGAGAGGGGTCCTGAGCGATACGCGCGACAAGCGACATGATCTCGGCGACGCCTGCCTTGTCGTCCGCGCCCAGCAGCGTGGTGCCATCGCTGCAGACCAGGTCCTCACCCGCGAGGTCATTCAGGGCGGGAAGCTTGGCGGTACTCATGGCAACGGGCTTACCGTCAACCGTGCCGCAGACCAGGTCGCCGCCTTCGTAGTGTACGATGTGCGGCTTCACGCCGGCGCCCGGTGCAACTTCGGTGGTGTCGAGATGGGCGATCAGGCCCAGGGCGGGCTTGTCCTCAGCGCCCGCACTTGCGGGGATATGCGCGCAGACATAGGCGTGCTCGGTCACGTGGGCATCTTCCGCACCAAGCTCGCGCAGCTCTTCAGCCAGCACGTTGGCAAGGTCAAACTGAACGGTGCTCGAAGGTACCTGGTCGCAGTTTGCATCCTCGGACTGCGTGTTGATCTGGACGTAGCGCAAAAAGCGTTCGAGGACATCGGGGTTCGTGGTGGTGTTTTCCATAAAGACCGCTCCAATCTTGGTCGTCGTGTGCAACAAGAACTCTAGCACGGTATGCCACGGCATACCGCGACGCTTGGATGGGGTAGAATCAGCCATTGAATGCAGAAGGGACGGAAGATCATGGATACGACAAATAGCTCGCGCGAACTACATCTGACGGTGGCGAACGAAGACTACTTGGAGTGCATGGTTCGCATTGAAAGCGAAGAGGGGGAAACCAACGGCGTGCGATCGGTCGACATCGCGCAGCGCCTTGGCGTCTCCAAGGCATCGGTCAATAAAGCGGTTTCGGCGCTCAAGGCATCCGAGCTTGTCGAGCAATCGCACTACGGCAAGGTAGTCCTGACCGATCGCGGCCGCGAGGTTGGCACGGCTATCTGGTACCGTCATCGTCTCGTCCGCACGTTTTTGGTTCAGGAGCTCGGTGTCGAATTTGAGCGAGCCGATTCCGAGGCCTGCATGATGGAGCATGCGCTATCCGAGGACACGATGAACCGCTGGCTCGCCTATCTCGAAAAGCAGGGAATCAGCGTCGAGGAATAGCGGGATATATATGGATACGAGTTATTACAATCGCTTTGGTGCCGAGGAACTTACGCGCCGCTTGTCGAGCGAGACCTTGTTGGCGCAGGGCCCCATGGGCAGTGTTCTGTTGAGTGAGTACGACGCCGCCGATATTCCACCGGCGTTTTGGAATCTGGCAGAGCCGCAGACCGTTTCTCGTATCCATCGCTTGTATGTCGCCGCCGGCGCGCAGGTACTCATTACCAATACCTTTCAGGCATCAAGCTATGCCCTCAAGCACGACCAGATTGCGCCGTCCGTGGCGGAGGTCAATCGCGGGGCCGTCGACGATGCCCGCCAGGCGCACCCTCAGCTGCTGCTGGGCTCGATGGGTCCGATCGGTATTGAGTGGTTTGCCGAGGACTCGGCCGAGTTTCGTGAGATCCGAGGCATTGCGCGCGAACAGGCGCACGCCTTGCTCAATGCTGGTGTTGACGGTCTGCTGATCGAGACGGTGACGTCTATCCGTAATTTGCAGCCCATGCTTGCCGGCGCCCGAGATGCCGCCGACGGCATGCCTGTTCTGGTGAGTTTTGTCGTTGACGATAAGGGCGACCTGTTGGGCGATGGCCTCAACATCGAGGCAGCCGTTTTGTACGCCGAAAAACACGGCGCAAACTCGGTTGGTGTTAATTGCTGTTCGCTTGCGGCCGCGAACGCGGCGGTGCCCAGGATGGTTGCATCGGCGACTACTCCCGTCACGGTGCGTCCCAACGTGGGCGATCCGGTCCAGACTCAGGATGGCCCCGTATGGCACGAGAACCCCGAAGCTTTCGCGCGCGCATGCATCGAATGGAGACATGCCGGTGCCGCAATGGTGGGCAGTTGCTGTGGAACCACGGCAATCACTACGGCAGCGATGGCCGAGGCGCTCGATATATAAAGGGCAAAACCGCTCCATACGGGGCGGTTTTTTTATTTTCAAGACTTTAGTCTGCTGGCCGCGCAGCGGCCAGCTTTAAACCACCCGCTACGCGGGTGGAGACAAACGGCTTTACAAAGCCACCCCTCCGACCGATATTGACGATTGTTCAGGCCGTCAAGAATTCGAGTCGAAGGGGTGGTCGCCATGGCCCAGAAGGCCTACAGCCTTTCCCACACGAAGTGGATGTGCAAGTACCACATCGTGTTCACGCCGAAGTATAGGCGCAAAGTGATCTACAACCAAATCAGGAGCGACATAGGGGAGATCCTCAGGAAGCTGTGCGAGTACAAGGGGATCGAGATAATCGAGGGGCACCTGATGCCCGACCACGTGCACGTGCTGCTGGCGATCCCGCCGAAGTACAGCGTCGCGAGCGTCATGGGCTACCTGAAGGGGAAGAGCTCGCTGATGATATTCGACAGGCACGCCAACCTCAAGTACAAGTTCGGCAACAGGAAGTTCTGGGCGGAGGGCTACTACGTGTCCACCGTCGGCCTGAACGAGGCGACGATCGCCAAGTACATCAGGGAGCAGGAGTCCCACGACATCGCGCTGGACAAGCTGAGCGTGAAGGAGTACGAGGACCCCTTCAAGAGGGGGTGATGCTGCCGGTTCGACCGGCGCGCCACGGGTCAAGATGCACTAGGCCTGGACGAAGTCCGGGCCCGCGCCTTTAGACGCGAGCCCGGGGCCCGTGGGTTATACCCTAAGAGCGAACCACCCTTTTTAAGGGTGGTTCTGATTG
>NZ_QSPW01000006.1:18285-67656 GCF_003466565.1 Collinsella sp. TM04-29 | reverse complement strand
AAGCTGGCCGCTGCGCGGCCAGCAGACTAAAGTCTTGAAAAACGTGCCGCCCCAAAAGGGGCGGCACACAAACTTCTAATCAGCTTTTCAGTAACGAGCACGCGACGACCCGAAGCCGGAGCGCAGGGCGGGAGGCCGGATCGCCTTCCCTCAACGCGACCCTGCGGAGCCGTGAGCGGGGAGGGAAGGCGATCCGGCCTCCCGCCCTGCGCTCCGCAGCAGCCAGCGCCAAGCGCTAGTAGTTCACCACCTGCTCCTCAAAGTACGCCTTCGGGTGGTTACAAACCGGGCACACCTCAGGCGCCTCGGCACCAACGTGCAGGTGCCCGCAGTTCAGGCACTTCCACACCTTTACGCCCTCACGCTCAAACACCTCGCCCGACTCGATGCGCTCGACGAGCTTGTTGTAGCGCTCCTCGTGGGCCTTCTCGACGGCGGCGACACCCCGGAACTTTGCGGCAATCTCGGCAAAGCCCTCTTCCTCGGCGGTCTTGGCAAACTCGTCGTACATCGTGGTCCACTCGTAGTTCTCACCCGCGGCGGCATCGCGCAGATTGTCCAGGGTATCGGGGACGGCGCCATCGTGCAGATACTTAAACCACAGTTTGGCGTGCTCGGACTCGTTGCCAGCCGTCTCGGCAAAGATGTTCGAGATCTGAACGTAGCCGTCCTTCTTTGCCTTGGAGGCATAGTAGCGATACTTGGTGTGTGCCTGGGACTCACCGGCAAAAGCGGTCTCGAGGTTCTTCTTGGTTTGGGAATTCTCAAAATCCATAGGTGTACTTCCCTTCAACGCATGCCGCCCGTAGGCTTCGAGCGGCCTCGTCTTTAGGATGCCCTCATGTCGGAAATCTAAACCTTACAATCCTGTTCTTCAGATTTCCACGGGCTAAATGCTCAGCCAGCGATCGCCCTCGGCTCGGCAAAAGCCCTCACGCTCCAGGTCGGCCAGAATGCCCGCGACAAGCTCGCGCTCGACCGGCCCGCGCCCAGCCGCCGCTTCCATATCGTTAACGCCCACCACGGCATCAGCAAGCGTAATCCCCGCCGGTTGGCCATCGCGCGCTGCCAGCAACATGCGCACGATATGCGCGCGCTTTTGGCGACGTGAGCCCTCAAACTTTGATTGACGGCTATAGCCCGCCGAGCGCCTGGACGGATTGGGCAACGTCTTTTTTAGATATGCGCCGTAGTCCAGCAACGCGTAATACCACGCGCGCGGCGTGTCGGCATCATCGAGCGGCACGGCAAAGGGAGCGATCTCGTCGGTCGCCGCACCGGGGACCGCCGGACAGGCCGCCTGAATCAGCGGCACCAGCTCGCGGTCGGGAACAGCCGGTACATCGGGAAAGAAGTGATGCAGAAAGACCGTGCGCACGTTGGTCTCCAGATACACGCCTGGAAGGTCAAACGCGAACGACCGGATACCTTGCGCCGTTGCCGGGCCAATACCAGGCAGAGCGACCAAGTCACGCGTCTCGCGCGGAAACTCACCGTCCCAGTCCTCCACAACGCGCTGAGCGGCCTTGTGGAGCGCCAGAGCGCGTCGGTTGTAGCCCATGCCCTGCCAAGCGTCCAAAACATCGGAAGGCGCGGCTTGGGCAAGCGCCTGCACGGTCGGAAAGCGATCGAGCCACGCCGGCATACGCGTCTCCACGCGTGGCACCTGTGTTTGCTGCAACATGACCTCGGAAAGCCAAATGATGTACGGATCGCGCGTGCGGCGCCACGGAAGGTCGCGATAACGCAGGACCCCTTCCGAACGAATCATCGAACGAAAGGGGTCCTGAATCATATCTATGCTCCTTATGCGGCGCTATTCCTCCCGGCATGTATACGCACAGGTGGCGTACTCGGGAAACGCTTCGCGGTCGGCGAACTTGGGATCGACGGCCAGGAACTGGCGGTGAGCGACGATGTCGCCGAGCGAAACGGAATCGAGGTAGTCGCGCATCAATGCTTGAGCTCCGGCCCACAGGGGATGATAGCAGCACGTGCCCATGCGCGCACAGTCGCCATCGGGTGCGGTGCAATCATTCATAACCATAGGGCCCTGAACGGCCTCGACGACCTGACGAATGGTAACGTCGTCCGGACTGACCTTGAGACGCATGCCACCGTGGACGCCACGCAGGCTCTCCACAATACCGGCCTGGACCAAACCGTGCTGAATCGAGCGGGCAAACGAATACGGGACATTGACCTCTTCGGCAGCGGTGCGAACAGAAAGCAAACGCTCCGGATCCTCGGCAAGCATCGCCAACATACGAAGGGCGTAATCAGTCTTCCTCGATATGTCCATTTTTCCCCTTTCAAGGAATACGAACAGCTCGAACGAGCTCCGGGGCCGAGCTTGTGTCGAGACGCTAAATGACCGCAGGACATCCAAATGGTAAATCGGATATCCACTGAATGCCGCGCTTGGAGCGAAATGCATCAGATGCGGCCCACAGTGCAATTTAGTATAACCTAACCCCCTGCTTCGTTGAACAGGTGTTGCGCAACAAAGCTGTTGTTTAGACAGATATGCTTATTAGATTTTACTTGCGTTCCCGAAGGGGCGGGGATTCTGGGCGAAGATGCGCCAGGGCGATCGTTCTATCGAAACAAAGTGCATCAAACGCAAAAAGCCACGTCCGAAGACGTGGCTTTAATTGCGTTGGCGGGAAGTACGGGGCTCGAACCCGCGACCTCCGACGTGACAGGCCGGCGCTCTAACCAAACTGAGCTAACTCCCCAGGCAGGCGTTCGCGTTTGTTTCCGCTCGCGTGCGCTGCGGGGATTAGTATACACAGAAGTCTGTCCGGCGCGCAACAACTTTTTTGAAAAAATTTTTTGGAGCCATCCGGGAGGGTCTCCGGGGCTGGGGGCGGGGGTTAAGTTTGCTGCTCTACAGTCCTGCGCAAGACGGAAAGCACATTAAGTGCTTTCCTTTGCGTGCGGAACTCGCGACAAACTTAACCCCCCGCCCTCGGCCCCGGAGACCCTCCCTGCCGTCACATTGTTCGAGCCGTTGTTGTTGCTCGCCGCTTCGCGGCTCGGCGGCCCCGTTCTCCGCGGCGGGGTTGTCTAAGGTTTTTGTTGAAGCTCGGCCATTGGCTCAAATGGAAACGGGGAACGCATCTGCATCCCCCGTTTTTGTTGCGGTTACTCCAAGTCAATAAACTTGGTGCTTAGGATCTTGCCGTCTTTAACGAGCATTCTGGCCATGGTGGGGCCTCGGGTGCCTCTGGGGTAGCTGGCGCTGCCCGGGTTGAGGACTAGGCAGCGGCCCACCTGGGCTTCTTTGGTTACGTGGGTGTGGCCGTTGATGGCTACGTCTACGGATCCCACCGGAAGGTCTTCGCGGTAGTGGGCTACGGCAAATTTGAGGCCTTCGTAGGTAAAGAGCGCAAGACGGTCTACATCGGGGCCGTAGTCGCGGTAGTAATCGTTGTTGCCCAATACGGCCCGTACAGGGGCGATGGTGCACAGGTGCTCGTAGTCCATCTCTGACGTGAGGTCGCCGGCGTGGATGATCAGGTCTGCGCCCTCAAGCTCATCCAAGAGCGCAGGCGATAAATAGCCGTGGGTGTCCGAGATGATGTCGATACGCTTGGCGCTTGCACTGTTCATGGGATCCCTTCCGCAAAAAACGATTCGGCAGATACATACAAAAAAGGCCCCACGGCTCCGCAGACGATGGGTCTACAGGGCTGCGGGGCCAGTGCGCTAGAGACTCAAGGCCTTCTTGAGCGGCACGACGCGGCGGCGCGAAACCGGCACGCGTTCGTCGACGCCCGTAATGCCCAGCTGGATGGCGCCCGAGGGCACCGTCTCGACGTCCGTAACGCACGCCAAGTTGACGATATAGCGGCGGTGAACACGGAAGAAGCCAAAGTCGCAGAGCTTGGCCTCAAACTGCGCCAGCGAGGTCGTCGACAAAAAGCGATCATCGACGGTATAGATGCAGGAGTAATCGTCCTTTGCCATGATAAAGCGGATGTCATCCACGGGAATGAGCACCTTGCGGCCGCCCTTTTCCACCGGGATACGCTCGATGGTCACTTTGCTGTCCGTAACCGGCTTGGCGCGTTGCATGACCTTCTCGATCGCGCGATCCAAGCGAGCTTCCTCGACAGGCTTCATCAGATAATCGACGGCATCGACGTCGAATGCCTCGACCGCATGGTCGCTATACGCAGTCACAAACACGATCGCCGGCGGATTTTTGAGCTTATGCAGCGCCTCGGCAAGTTGCAGACCCGAGGCACCAGGCATCGAGATATCGAGAAACACGACATCCACGCGACTTTCCATAAGCATCTCGATGGCGGAGCGGACGCTCGACGCCTCCGTGATCGTGCCGATCTTGCCCGTTTGCTCGAGCAAGAAGCGAAGCTCCGAGCGAGCCGGCGCCTCATCATCCACAATCATCGCACGCAGCATAGGGATAAAACCTTTCGTCAACTAACTACGCCAGGCATCCGTCGCATGACGTTGAGCCCGTAGCCTTTTATTTTACTCTTGAATGTCAAAGATGCTCTCTGACAAATCAAGATGAAGAAGCACTTTGGTGCCCTTGCCCGGCGCCGATTCGACACGCGTATAGGAGTGCGGCCCAAAAAAGCGATGGATGCGCTCCGAAATATTGTGCATGGCCACACCGGCGCCGCCACCCTGGGGAGAGCTGGCGTCGGGACGGGCAGAGCGCTCGTCAAACAGTCTGGCGGCGGTACCCTCATCCATGCCCACGCCATTATCGGCCACGGCAATCAAGATTGCATCCTCGCCGTCTTGGTGAACGGTCACGTCGATCCTCAGGGCGTCGTCATCGCCCATACCATGACGCACGGCGTTCTCGACAATCGGCTGGATCACGAACGCCGGCACCAGCGTATCTTCCACGTCCTCGGACACATCGAACGTCGCAAGCACGCGGTCCTCGCCAAAGCGGGCCTTCTCAAAGGTAAGGTAGCGCTTGGTCTGTGCGACCTCGCGCGAGACCGGAATAAGCGATCCCGAGTTGTCGAGTGTAGCACGATAGAACGATGAGAACTCACGAAGCAGTTCGCGGGCCCGCAGCGGGTCGGTGCGCGTAAACGATGCAATGGTGTTCAGCGTGTTGAACAGGAAGTGCGGGTTAATCTGCGCCTGCAGCGCACGCACCTCGGCGCGCGCCGTGAGTTCCTTTTGCACCTCGAGCTCGTGGATGGCGAGCTGCGTGGACAAGATCTCGGCAAAGCCCGAGGCAAGCGCATACTGGGTACGGTCGACGGCGCGCGGGGTCTTGTAGTAGAACTTGAGCGTGCCGACGGTACGATCGCCCACCTTGATGGGGGCGATAATGCCGGCGGGAACTTGGTTGTGCGAGCCGTCCGAGCCCACGACATCCACCATACGGTTGAACGACTGCACGATGCCATGTTCGATAACGTAGCGTGTGGCAAGCGTGTGGATGGGAGTATCGGGCAGCAGTTTTTCCTCAAACTCGCCCGCGCAGGCAAGCACGTTGTCCTCGTCGGTGATGGCCACCGTCATGGCGCGCGTCTCGGGCAAAATGCGCCGGCACACCAAACGCGCCGACTCCTGCGTCAGACCGCCCTTAATGTCCTCGAGCATGGCCGAGGCCACCGAGAGCGTCTCCTCGGTGTACTGGGAGCGCACCGAATCGGGATTGAGCGTCAAAAAGATAAAGATGCACAGAAAGATGCACAGCAGCGCGCAGGCAATCACCGTGGCGATCGGCTCGATACCGGTCACCAAGGCAAAAATAAAGTACACCAGCACGCAAATGGCGCATGCAACGGCAATGATGCGAAAGATTGATATTGAACTATCGCGCTGGGCGCGGCGGTCGATCATTCGGCCCCCTCCAGGATACTGATCAGTTGTGCGTCACGCCAAAGCCCGTCCATGATCTTGGGCCAAAAGCTCTGGAAACGCAGGTAGCTTGCAGCGTTTTGGCGCGCATAGGCCTTTGCCTCGCCGATACCATGGCGCCAAATGCGCAGGTAGCCCTCATGCTCGCGGGTAAACACGCTGCGGACCATAGCGGTCTTGCGCACGCGGTCGTCGAGCTCGCGCGAAATCCACGGGCCCGGGTAGGGCATGAGCGATGCCGCCGTAACGGGGATGAGCTCCTTTTGATGCGCGGCGAACGTCAACTTGGCCCGTTCGTAGTACCAACGGTATACATCCTGCATAAAGCGCGGTGAGCGCTTTTCGGACTCCGGAGGCAGATGGCGCACGGTCCACTCGTTATCGAACCACACGTCGTAGCCAAACATGCGCATGTTAAAGAGGTAATCCAAGTCCTCGCCGCGGGTGATAAACGGGTCAAAGGCCACACGCGTAAAGGCGCGGGCGTGCAGGGCCATCAGGCCGCCGCACACGTAGTTGGAGCGCGAGATGCGGGTGCCCGAGAGCGCCTTTTTCATCCAACGGTTGAACTCGATGCGCTTGGTCCACCAACGATGGCAGATGCCCGCCTTGTCCGTGGGAGCCAGCGGCGAGCCGTCGCGATCGTAGAAATAGCCGCTCTTGACCAAGATCGGCAAGCCCTGACGCGTCTGCTGCCCCAACGCATAGGTCGCGCGCTTCATAAAGTCGGCGTCGATGACAGTCTCATCGTCATCCAAAAAGATAACCGCGTCATGCCCCAGCACAGCGGCACAGGCTAGCCCCATGTTGCGGATGGCACCGTAACCTCGCAGGCTCACGCACTCGCCCGAACCCTTGGGCGCGATCTGAGCAACCCGGTCTGCGATGCGCGAGGCCTGGGTGTTGGTAACAACGGTGACCTTGAGCGTGGGATGCGCGTCGACAATCTCGTGCACGCGCAGCGACACATCGGCTGTGGCAGAAACGGGACAGACCACCAAAAGGATGATGCGCGGGATGTCACGTACCTGCTCAAGCGAGGCCAGGCAGCGGTCGAGTTCGGGATTGTCGGCGTTGAGACGCGTCGAATGGTCATAGGTGCCAGGGGCGTTTGCGCAAGCGTCATCGCCCGCCCAATACGTTGGAATCACGACCGTGGCGTTCATGCCTTACCCTCCCTGCAACACAAAAACGGGACGCCGCCAAACACAGGCGACGCCCCGCGACCTAGCTGACTCCATCATACCCACTTGGGCTAATCATTGTTCGAAAGTCAGAATGTTTATTGCGGATAACCCCAAAAGAGTATCGCGGCGGACGCAATTACCGGCAAGTTCCTATGCGGCCTGCTCTGCCGTCTGAGACATGCGGGACAGACGGACCAGCAGCACAAAGCCCACCACCAGCAGCACGCCGATAGACAGGACGCCCAGCGACGGGTTGCCGGTCAGCGAGGTGACGACCGACACCAGGAAGGTGCCCATAACGCTTGCATAGCGGCCAAAGATATCAAAGAAGCCGTAGTACTCGTTGGACTTTTCCTTGGGAATAATGCGGCCAAAGTAGCTGCGGCTCAGCGCCTGCACGCCGCCTTGGAACAGGCCGACCAAAATGGCAAGCACCCAAAACTCAAAGGCGGTCTTGAGGAAGAACGCGGCAAAGAGCACGATGCCCATATAGGCGGCGACGGCCACCAAGATCATATTGAGCGTGCCCACGCGACCGGCAAGCTTGCCGTAGATGATGGCGGACGGGAAGGCCACAAACTGCGTAACGAGCAGAGCCAGCACCAGTTGGGTCGAGTCGATGCCCAAAGCCGATCCATAGCTGGTTGCCATGGAAATGACCGTGTGCACGCCGTCGATGTAGAAGAAGAACGCGATCATGTAGACCAGCACGGTCTTGTTGTGGGCGATCTCGCGCATGGTGTGTCCGACCTCGGAGAACACGCCGCCCACGATGTGGCCGATGGTGTCCTCGGGACCACGCTCGCGACCGTACTTCTGCTTATAGGTGCGAATGAGCGGCAGGGTAAAGATGAGCCACCAGGCGCCGGTGATGACAAACGACAGACGCGTTGCCAGCATGGTGGGGATACCAAGAGCGGAACCACCCATGATAAGCGCCAGGCAGATGATGAACGGCACGGTGGAACCGATGTAGCCCCAGGCATAGCCCGAGCTGGACACGGCGTCCATGCGCTCGTCGGTGGTAATGTCGGGCAGCATGGCGTCGTAGAACGTCATAGAAGAGTTAAGGCCGATGGTGCACAGCACGTACACGGTCAAAAATGCCATGGCGGACATTGGGATAGCCTGCGCCAGGCAAAGAACCAGGCCCGTGAGGAAGAAGCCCAAGAAGAACTTGATCTTGTTGCCGGCGTAATCGGCAAGCGCGCCCAGAATGGGCATGAGCATGGCAATGACCAGCGAGGCAATCGTCTGCGCGTTGCCCCAAGCGACCACCAGGTCTGCCGAGGAAGCACCGGTATTGATGGCGTTAAAGTAGATGGGCACCACCGAGGTATTGAGCAGCACGAGGGCCGAGTTTCCCACATCGTACATGACCCAGTTACGCTCGAGCTTGGTGTATTTCATGGACAGGGACCCTTCGTATTCGCCCGATATGCAGTTAGTTCATCGTACCCCAATTGTCCAGAAGCACCGGTAAGGATTCGGCAAAGGGGCACGCATGAGCCCTATTCCTCGCGGTCGAACTCCTCATCGGCATTGAGCACGCGACCGCTGTAATTGACATGGTTGGTCACGGCTTCCATATCGCCGGTCTCGATAAAGCGGGCAACCGTGCACTCGTAATCGAGCAGCGCGCGGTCAAAGACCTCGGGGAAGCTCTCGGTCGAGACTTCATCGGTAAAGGGGTTCTTCCATGCCAAGTGGCCCAGGTTGCCGGTACGCTCGGTCAGCTCGGTCGTCACGCGGTGCGCAAGGCCGTCGAGCAGCGAGTAGTCGTGCACCAAGCCCTCAACCAGCGAGATCGCGCGCGTCTTTGCGGAGCCGGCCGGCTCAATCGCGCGGTAAAGTCGCTGCATATTGGCAACGGCAGCACCGTACTCCCCCGCCGGAATGTCAATGCCGTACACGCGTCCGGCAACATAGCTCATCAGCACGCCGGCCACGCGATTGATGCGATCGGTGGTGACGATCTCGCCCGCCGGCGGGTAATCGTCGACCGTAGCGCCATCGCGTTTAAGCTGCAGCATCAGTACATCCAGGTCGCTCTCGATCACGGCATGGACCTGACTGCTCGAATCCTCAAGCTCTGAATCGGACTCCACGATGCCAAACTGCTGCTCATAGACAAAGGGGTGAGCGTTGCGGTCGAGCACGTAATGAGACAGCAGGCCCAGCGCAAAGGCACGACCCAAGCTGGCATCGCGCGGCAGCAGATGCGACACGCCGTCGCGCAGGCACGCGAACTGGCGAGACATGCGCGACCGATGCATGACCTGCGCCAGCAGCGTGCAGTCGGAAACACGCGGTGTCAGAATGTGAAAGAAAAACGGGTCGGGGCCTTGGTTGCCCAAGATAAAGGCAATGCGCTCTTCATCGGACGTGATGACGCACTGCGGAAGACGGTCGATGCTTTCCTCGCCAAACAGATGATGGGTGATAAGCGCGGGCATAATGATCCTTTCGATTTCATTCGATGCCACCCATTATGCCCACCGCGCGCCCGTGCCAAACCTGCGGCGGTAAACGGTGGCGTGCGGACCGCTTACGCAAGCCCCAGGTGCGTCTTAACCTCGGCGGCGCGACGGCGGGACACGGGCACCGTCGAGGTCACGCGATCGAGCCTGAGCTCCATCAGGCCCGTGGAGCCGATCTCGACATTGTGCACGTCTTCCAAATTGACCAGATAACTGCGGTGGACACGGATAAAGCCCTCGGAGGCCAGGCGCCGCTCGAGCGAGGAAATCGACTCATTGATCAGGTATGTTCCCTCGGCGCAGACGGCGTTGCAAAAATCGGCACGCGCCTCAAAGTAGCAGACATCCGCCACGGGGATGAACACCTTTTTACCCCCGCGGTCCACCGTCAGGCGAAGGGGCTGACGCGGGGTATGGACAGCGCGGCGAACACCCAGGGCGGTTTCGATCTTGTCGAGCGCCTTCGACAGGCGCGCGTCCTCGACCGGCTTGACGACATAGTCGACAGCATCGAGGTTATACGCGTCGGCCGCGAACTCTGCAAACGCCGTCACAAACACCACCACCGGCGGCGTCTTTAGGTTTTGCAGGGTCTCGGCTAGCTCAATTCCCGAGCGGCCGGGCATCGTGATATCCAAAAACAGCACGTCGGGCTTGTTCGACAGAATCGACTCCACGGCCTCGGTGACATTGCCCGCCTCGGCAATCTGTCCCACACGTGCATCCTTTTCCAGCAGATAACGTAGCTCAGCCCTAATAGGAGGCTCGTCATCAACCACCAAGATGTTCCAGCCTTCGGACATATGCGCTTCCCCTCTTTTTCTCTCAATCCAACCGCGTGCTACGCCGTCAACGGCGCCGGCTCATGCGGCTCGCCGTTCAGCTCGACGATGACCTGCGTCCCCACGCCCTCCTGGGACTTCACGCGCATGCCAGAATCTTCCCCGTAAAAGAAATGGATGCGCTGAAGCACGTTGAAGAGCGCCAGGCCGCAGCCTCGCTTGATGGAGCCGTCGGCGGTAATGCTCTCGGGCTCCTCTCGGCGATGCTGCTCAAACAGGTGCGCGCAGACTTCTTCGCTCATACCGATGCCGTCATCTTCGACGATGATCTCCAGACCGTCATCGGTCTCAAAAGCCCCAACACGAATAGAAAGCGGCTCGGTCTCGCGCTGGGCATGCTTGATGCAGTTTTCGAGCAGCGGCTGTAAGATAAACGGCGGCACCATGCTGTCGCGCACCTCAAAGTCGATGTCGACCGAAACGCGCAGACGGCCGTCGCCATACCGGGCCTGCATAAGATTGATATAACGAGTGCCCTGTTCCACCTCATGCTCGAGCGTGGTGAGCGTATCGGAGTCAGAAAGCGTCTGACGATAGTAATTGGAAAAGTCGATCAGCAGCGATCGCGCCTTGTCGGGCTCGGTTCGCACGAGCGACACGATAGTGCTGATGGTATTGAACAGAAAATGCGGGTCGACCTGCGACTGCAGGGCGCGCAGCTCCACGCGGGCCGTAAGCTCGTCCTGGCGCTCGAGCTCAAAGCTGGCGAGCTGCGTGGAAATGAGATCGGCAAAGCCCGAGGCCAACGCCGTCTGGCGCATATCGATGCTGCTCAGGCGGGGATAGTACAGCTCGAGCGTACCCACGCAATGCCCGCGCACGGTAAGCGGTGCGACAATACCGGCGCGCAGGCGGGGAAAATAGCCACCCGTCTCATTGGAGGTGTCACGCGAAAACACGCTCTGCTCGCCCGTCTCAATCACACTGAGCGTGGTCTTGAGCACGACCGGGGTGCCGGCGGGACACTTTGTCGAATCCTCGCCCCAACTTGCCAACACCTGCTTGCCGTCGGTGAAGCAGATGGCCGAGGCGATAGTTTCGGACAGAATGATTTTGGAGGCGCCCAGGGCAGCTTCGGGCGTAAGGCCGCGCGACGTGTAGGCGAATATTTTTGATGCGATGGCGAGCGTACGGTCGGTTGCGCTCGATGTGAGGTCGTCGGGGACCACAAAGACATACGAGAAAAAGAAGCACAGCATGACCAGGCCGGCAATAACGACAACGCCCGGAACGGGATTGGGATTATCGGTTAAATCCCAGATAAGCAGCAGGATAAGCGCCGGAACGACAACACCGAGCAGGATGGCCTGAACCACATGCTGGGCCGTACGAAAGACCTTGGTCGAGTTGTAGCTCTTGCCTAGAATCAGCCTGTTTAAGTCCACCGTCATCCCCTTTTATCTACCGCACCCATAGCAATGGAGAGGGCCGCAAGCGACCCTCTCCATTGCATTATGCAATCAAAAACTGTGTTTTACATCCAGCCATCGACAAACGGTATCTTAGGCGCTGTATTTGTTGGCCTCGCCAAAGGTGCCAGCCTCGACGATCCAGCCGTCCTTCATGATGACGTCCATGTTGTCGGTGTTGAGCACGTGGATGTCGGCGGCGACGTCACCGTTGACGACCAGCAGGTCGGCGCACTTGCCGGCCTCGATGGAACCGGTCTCGTCCTCGATGTGGCACATCTTGGCACCGTTGAGGGTGGCGCAGGTGATGGTCTCGACCGGGGTGAAGCCGATCTTGTCGACAAACTCGTACATCTCCTCGATGGAGCAGGTGCCGTACGGGGTGACGAAGGAGAAGGAGTCGGAGCCGATCGTCATGACGACGCCGCGCTTCTTGGCCTCGCGCAGGCAGTCGTAGTTGCGCTGCAGCTCCTTCTCGACCAGGGTGCCCTCGTACTTGTCGTGCAGCTCGGGGACGTAGACGGGCGGATAGGTGGCGTACCAGGTGGGCAGGAAGGCGATCGTCGGGGTGAAGAAGGTGCCCTGCTCAGCCATGAGGTCCATGGTGCGCTCATCGATATCGAAGCCGTGAATCAGCTGCTCGCAGCCAAAGCGAACGGAATCGTAGGCAGCGGCGTGGTTGTTGTAGCAGTGGCTCCACACGGGAATGCCGACCAACTTGGCCTCTTCGATCACGGCCTGGATCTCCTCGGAGCAGTAGTGCTGGTCGCGGCCGGAGTCCCAGCGCCAGATGCCGCCACCGGTAGCCCAGATCTTGATGGCATCGGGGTTCTCGCGCAGGCGACGACGGACGGCCTTGCGCAGATCCCAAGGACCGTCGACCTGGTCGCCCCAGGGATGCGATTCCTTGTTGAGCTCCTGGCTGCAGTGGTGGGAGTCACCGTGACCGGCAACACGGCAGAAGCCGAGTCCGGTGGCCAGAACGCGCGGACCCTTAAAGACGCCCTTGTCGATGCAGTCGCGGATCTGGATACCAAAGCGGCCGATCTCGCAGACGGTGGTGAGGCCGTGGGTGAGGCAGTCGTAGGCCTGCTTGACGGCGACGGCCTGCTTCTCGAGGAGCGGCTGCATAACCCAATCGGTGTCATCGTCGGTCAGGTTGCCCGAGAAGTGCAGGTGGGTGTCGATCAGGCCGGGAAGGACGGTCTTGCCGGCGGCGTCGATAACCTCAACGCCCTCGGGAAGGTCCTGCATAGCACCGGCATACTCGATCTTGCCGTTGTCGTCGACGAGAACGAGGGAGTTCTCGACCGGCTCGGCACCGGTACCGTCGATGAGCTTGCCGCCAACGATTGCGTACTTAGTAGACATGGTTCCTCCTTATGGATCCATATAGTGGGCGAGGCCATGTTGGGTTAAGGCCTCACAAAGCTACCCAAGTGGTGCCGGGTTCGGTGCGCGGGAGAGAGGGTTCCGCGCACCCGATCCGCCCCGGCTAGGCGTTATTTTTTGCGGGAATTGGTGAAGGCCATGAGGGCCAGGCCAATGGCCAGCCAGCCGATCACGATGCTCCACTCCACCATGTTGAGGGAGGCGGGAGAGAACGGAATCACGAGCAGCCCGATGATGACGGCGCAGGCAGCGACAGCGAGGCAGATGCCAAACTTGCCGCCGGGCACCTCGTAGGGACGAGGCAGGTCGGGCTCGGTGAAGCGCATGCGCAGGCAAGCGAGGGCGACCATGCCGCAGGAGAAGATGAAGGCGAGGGCCGACACGTTGGTCAGAGGAATGAGCATGTTCTTGCCCAGGAACGGACCGATGACGGTGATGACGCCCAGGACGACGCAGGCGAGCTTGGGAGCGCCGGACTTGGGATCGACCTCGGCGAACTTCTCGGGCAGCTGGCCCTTGCGGCCCATGGCGAGCATGATGCGGCTCGTGGCGCCGTAGAAGGAGTTCATCGGGCCCATGGGTCCAAGCGTGGCGATGACGAGCATGGCCAGGTACAGGAGCATGTTGATGCCCTTGAGGCAGGCAAGCGCGGGAACCGGGCTCTTAACAAACTCATGCCAGTCGAGGATGGTGCCGAACGAGTAGATGCAGACCATGTAGAAGCCGCCTGCGGCCAGCAGGGCTAGGGAGATGATCTTGCCGAACTTGTTCCAGTTGAGGCCCTCGGCTGCTTCCTCAGCCTGCTGAGGAATGGTGTCGAAACCGGCGTAGAAGAACGGGGTCAGAACCAGGACCGACACGATGCCGGCGAACAGGCTGGTGCCCTCGGTAGCGGGCTTGCCGCCACCAGCGCCGGTGACCTGGGAGAACACGGGCATGGCGTGTTCCGGCGAACCGGTGAACAGCGAGACGCCCATGGCGAGCAGCATGCCGCAGAGCAGGGCCTTGGTCAGGAAGGCCTGGAGCTTGGCGGCCGAGCTGGCACCGCGGAAGTTGAGGAAGATGACGTAGACTGCAAAGCCGAGCGCGATCAGCGTCGGGAACAGGTAAACGTCGGCGCCCAGGATGGTATAGAGCTTGACGGCACGCAGCCACTCAAGACCGGGCAGGCTGCCGAACATCTCGGACACGAGGGTCGAGATAGCGATTGCCTCCCACGGGCACAGGATGCCGTTGCCCAGGGCCAGGAGCCAACCGGTGATATAGCTCAGCGTACGGCCAAAGCTACGATCGACATACTCGACGATGCCGCCCGAGATGGGGATAGCAGCCGTGAGCTCACCGAAAACAGCTCCGACGGGCACGAGAAAGATTGCACCCAAGAGGAATGCGATCATAGCGGGAACGGGACCGCCGCCCACGACCATCCAGTCGCCGACCTGCAGAACCCAGCCAGTTCCGATGATGGCACCGAAACCGATGGTGAAGAAGTTCCAGAGCGAAAGCGTTTTCTTCATGCCACCGTTACCTTCGACTGCAACTTCTGCGTTCTTGTCCACCATTGTTCCCCTCCTTTCCTTATTGACGCCTCTTTGACGCCACCCTTTGCGCGGTCTGTTTTGCCGCGCGCTTTTATTTCGTGGCTTTACAATACGGCCTTGGCGCAGCATGGCCGCCCACGGCTCGACCGAAGGCCGAACTCGCATATGAGTGGCGCCGTTTTTGGGACGAACGGCACGGTTTGCCGCTCATTGTTGTCGCCCGTCCGACGGGCGTACGCTCATCGGACGCATATAGAGATGTTTTTGAGGCCGTGTGTTTTGCGCCTTTCGTACCGTTTACCGAGCTTTTGACGCGCGGACCCATTTGTTGCACATCTTTTTTGTAGGATAGACAGGTTATACATGAGACAAGGCGGTACGAATGGCATACGGATACAACGACGGTGATCAACGGCGACAAAGCGTTCGCCTTGCTGGCCGCACCACGCCGACGCCCAGAAGTGCCACGAGCAGCAATCCGCAACGCCCTCAAGAGCAACCCAAGCCTTCGTCTCGGCAGCAGACAAACAGAACACGGCAGAGTGGCCGTCCGAGCACGGGCACAAGCGCACAGCAAGATAGCCGCTTGGGCGCGCGCACTCGACAGCGCCAAGCCGAGGTTCCGCAACTGCGCCGCAACGGCGCACGTCAGCCCGGAAGCCATATCAACCGCTTCTTTTCGCATCCCCAAGGCGGACGCGACGGCAAGCCCTACCGCTCGACATCGTTCGTGAATGCCCCCGCCCTGCCGGCTCGTCGGCTTTGCCTCGCACTGTGCTCTATCCTCATCTGTCTGGTCTTTGTGCTTATGAGCTCCTGTATGTCCCACGGCTCGGCCGGTCTCGAGCCCACCGCCGAGGACAAGCTGCTCAAGGCCCCCGTCGCGCCCGGTTATTCTTTCGCCTTTTCGACCCCGCGCTCGCAATGGCAAGCCGGCACGATGCCCCATATCTATCAGATCGACCCTGCATGGTCGGAGCTGCCTTACGCCGGCGGTACCATCCGCCAAAATGCTTGCGGGCCTACGTGCCTCACCATGGTCTATATCTTTAAGACGGGACGCACCGATATGACTCCCGTCGATATGTGCGCGCTTTCCGAGGCGGGCAACTACGCCCCCACCGGTGCAACCGAATGGTCGTTTATGACGAGCGGCGCGTGGCAGTTGGGACTTAACGGAACGGAGCTCCATAACGATCGTGACTCGATGACTCAGGCACTGCGTTCGGGAGCGCCCGTCATCGCCGCCGTTCGGCCGGGCACCTTTACCAACGTCGGCCACTACATTGTGCTTTACGGTATTGACGACGCCGACCATATTGAAGTCTTCGATCCCAACTCGGCCAGCCGCAGCGCCCGCCGCTGGGGTGTCGTAGAGGTCCTTAACGAAGTCGAAGCCATGTGGGCCTACTACTAGTCATTGGGGACAGACTTAATTGAGTGGTCTCTGGATGCCCGGAACTGCTGGCACGGAAAGCGCACCCCGCTTTGAAGTTCGATAGCGGGATGCGCTTTCCGTTAGCGGCCTGTTTGGGAAACTGGGGGCCATTTTTCGGGCAACTTCAGGGATGATTTTTCCGGTTGAGGGCCCCGGGGAAACTGTACCCCATTTTGGACGCTCATTGTGGGATGCACTTTCCGCAGTTGATTGGTGCTACTCATTTAAGTCTGTCCCCAATGACTACCGATAGCAAAAGCCCCGCAGCCGGAGCGGACTGCGGGGCTCATGAAGAGAGGCTAGTTTGTGGGCGTCTTGCCTGGCGCCCACGGGAGAGGCAACGGAGTAGGGACTACTCGTGGATGCGGGTACCGGAGAGGCCGGCCATGGTCTCGGCGGCCTTGTCCAGGGCGCCGATGATGCAGGTGCGGCCCTTGCGGGAGCGGGCGAACTTGATGGCGGCGCGGACCTTGGGCTCCATGGAACCCTTGCCGAACTGGCCCTCGTCGGCCAGGCGCTCGGCCTCGTCGGCGGTGATGTCCTCGAGCTCCTCCTGGTTGGGCTTGCCAAAGTTGATGGCGACGTGCTCGACGGCGGTCAGCAGGAACAGGACGTCGGCGTCGCAGTCCTCGGCCAGCAGCTCGCCGCCCAGGTCCTTGTCGATGACGGCGGGAACGCCCTTGTAGCAGCCCTTGTTCTCGTAGTCGCGGACGACGGGGATGCCGCCGCCACCGCAGGCGATGACGATGAACTCGTTGTCGAGCAGGTTGAGGATGGAGTCGGCCTCGACGATCTTCTTGGGATCGGGGGAAGCGACGACGCGACGCCAGCCGCGGCCGGAATCCTCGACGAAGACCTTGGAAGGATCCTCGGCCATGAACTCCTTGGCCTGCTCCTCGGTGTAGAAGGGGCCGATCGGCTTGGTCGGGTTCTTGAACGCGGGATCGTCCGGGTCGCACTCGATCTGGGTGACGACGGTGGCGGCGTGCCAACGCTTATAGCGCTTGTGCATCTCGCGGCCGATGCCCTGTTGCAGGTGATAGCCAATGTAGCCCTGGGACATGGCGCCGCACTCGGGCAGCGGCATCTCGGGGGTGCCGATGGCGTCGTGGGCAGCGGCGAAGGCGTTCTGGATCATGCCGACCTGCGGGCCGTTGCCGTGGGTGATGATGATCTCGTTACCCTGCTCGATAAGACCAAGGAGAGCGTGGGCGGTGTTGCTCACGGCCTGGATCTGCTCGACGGGGTTGTTGCCGAGGGCGTTGCCGCCGAGGGCGACGACAATACGATCGGGCTTGCCAAGAGGCTTAGACATTGCTGGAATCCTTTCTGTAAAAGGCCTACAACCCATTAATAACCCGCGTCCGTGCAATACGCGAGTTTATTAAGGTTTATATTCTCTTTATCGCTCATTTTATTCATTTTGAAAATAGTTTAACGGTGAACGGTCGTTTTTACCCGCTCAGCGTAAAGAAGCCCAGCTCACACATGTTTACGTCATCTACGTGCGACTTTATTTAATTAGAGCAGAGATTAGGCTGGATTATGCAAACTATATCTTTGCTAAACACATAACGGACAGCGCAATATCTTACTCGCACTATACGAGATTCTATACATTTATTAGACGAGTATGCACCCCTGCAAAAACACGGGGCTTTTCATCCAACAAAAGGGATAGCCAATCGCGCTTCACCCCGCGGCAAGCGGCTGTGAGTTCGCAGTATGGAACTTTACCGTCGGCTTCTGCATGAACGCTGCCGACGCCCTTTCGCTCCTGCGCGCCCAAGCAGCCGAGAACGCTAACGGCGCCACTGCCAACCTGGCCACCCTCAACAACGGCGCCGCCAGCCTTTTCGCAAAGTACCGTGCTGGCTCGCTGGCTTTGAGGCCTAAGTGAGCTTTGCTATTTGCCAATTTTTGTATGATTTGGGTCAAATCTATTTGTCAATTTTTGTATGATTAGGGGCAAATCTATTTGCCAATTTTTGTCAATGAGGTGTTTTAATGCTACGCCGCAAGGTCACTGATAGGCTTTTGAGCTGGAAGAATAACTCCCATAAGGCCCTGCTTGTTACCGGTGCGCGTCAGATTGGCAAGAGCTATGCGATTCGCGCGTTTGGAAAGAGCAACTACGCTTCGTATTATGAGGTCAATCTGCTACTTGATGCCGAGGCAAGAGACGTACTTGTTGGCGCTAAGAACTCCATTGACTTCATCAACCGTGTGGCCCTTCTTGCGGATGCACCGCTTGTTGAAGGAGACACGCTTATCTTCGTCGATGAGATTCAGGAGTATCCGCAGATCGTTACACTTATGAAGGCGCTGGTCGAGGACGGACGCTTTAGCTATGTCTTCTCGGGGTCTATGCTTGGGACTGAGTTTAAGGGGATCTCTTCTTTTCCGGTAGGGTATGTCGAGCACATTGTTATGCGGCCGATGGATTTTGAAGAGTTTTGTTGGGCAAACAGCGTCAGCGAAAATGTGCTTGCAGATATTCGCAGCCGCCTTGTCGAGAGACGTCCCGTCGAAAACTATATTCATGAGGCGATGCTCAAAAACTTTAGAGCCTATATCGTTTGCGGCGGCATGCCGGAGGTCGTTCAGAACTATATCGATTCGGGCTATTCGCTCGTGAGAACGCGTGAGCTTCAAATTCAGCTAGTCGATCAGTACAAAAGCGATATCTCTAAATATGCATCGACTCGAGCGTTTAACGTTCGCGCGATTTTCGAACAAATTCCCGTTCAGCTTGAGGCGGAGTCCCATCGCTTTGTTGTTTCATCCCTGGGCGAGGGGGCTCGCCTTCAAAAATACGAGCAGGATTTCCTATGGCTGGTGAACGCGGGCGTCGGTTTGATGGTCGCCCAGGTGACGGAGGCCCGGAGTCCTCTTAAGAGGACAGAGAAGGCGACCGCCTTTAAACTATACGAGTCTGATACAGGCATGCTCGCATCACGGTATCCCGGCAGCACGGCACGCGCTGTCTACCTTGATATGAAAACCCCCAACCTCGGCGGTCTCTATGAGAACGTGGTCGCGCAGGAGCTTGTCGCCCTTGGAACTGATGCATGGTACTACCAGACACGCGAGGTCGGCGAAGTTGACTTTGTGATCGAAGGCACCCGCGGGCACGTTGTCCCAATCGAGGTCAAATCGGGCAAGAAGGTTCGAGCCCATGCGGCCCTCGACCGTCTGATGAGCGTGAGCGAGTACAAAATCCCCGAGGCCGTTGTGCTAAGCCACGAGAACCTCAGCAAAGAGGGCAAGGTCCTGTACGTTCCAATCTATATGACATTCTGCCTCGATGAGTTTATGGAAAAGGACGACCCCAACAACGATTTCTCGTTTGCACCCATATCCCTCTAGGCCATCTGGGTCCGCGACCAGGTCCCCCTCTATACCCAAAGCAGCGCGTGGTTTCGCGGCAAAGCCGCGAAACAGCGACCGGGACAAGGCACCCCATCAGCCACGTCCTTCATCCAGCCCCACAATCCGAGGACGTAGTCGTAGCAGGATCTGAGGGCTGACCTTCGCGGACACTCCGCAGGACGAAAGAACCCCCGCCGCACGTTGTGCGCAGCGGGGGTTCCTTCATGTCCGAGGACGTCCGCGAAGGTTAGCCCTCAGATCCTGCGGTGGGAGACCTAGGCCTCGTTGTACACCGTCTTGAGCTTTAGCAGGTGAGCGTAGCGGTCCATAGCGGCCTGCTCATTCTCCTTGAAGAGCTCCTCGGCGCGCTCAGGGAAGGAACGCGTCAGCGAAGCGTAACGGGCCTCGTTCATCAGGAACTCCTGATAACCGCCCGCGGGCTCCTTGGAATCGAGCGAGAACTTCTTGCCGGCAGCAGCCTCGGGGTTGAAGCGGAAGAGGTTCCAGTAACCGCACTCGACAGCCTTCTTCATCTCGGCCTGGCAGTTCTGCATGCCGCCCTTCTTGATGGAGTGCATCTCGCAGGGGCTGTAGCCGATGATGAGGGACGGGCCGTCGTAGGCCTCGGCCTCGTGGATGGCCTTGAGGGTCTGAGCCGGGTTGGCGCCCATGGCAACCTGTGCCACGTAGACGTAGCCGTAGCTCATGGCAATCTCGGCCAGAGACTTCTTCTTGGTCACCTTACCGGCAGCGGCGAACTGAGCGACCTGGCCCAGGTTCGAGGCCTTGGAGGCCTGACCACCGGTGTTGGAGTAGACCTCGGTGTCGAAGACGAAGACGTTGACGTTGTGGCCGGAAGCCAGGACGTGGTCCAGGCCACCGAAACCGATGTCGTAGGCCCAGCCGTCGCCGCCGAAGATCCAGAAGGACTTCTTGGTGAGGTAAGCCTTGTCGGCGAGGATCGCCTTGGAAGCGTCGCAGCCGCACTTCTCGAGCTCGGCAACGTAGGCAGCGGCAGCGGTCTTGGAGGCCTCGGCGTCATTGACGGAGTCGATCCAAGCCTGGCCGGCGGCCTTGAGCTCGTCGGACGGACCATCGGCAGCGATGATGTCCTGGGTAGCGGCGATCAGCTTGTGCTGAACGGCCTCATAGCCAACGGCCATGCCCAGACCATGCTCGGCATTGTCCTCGAACAGGGAGTTGTTCCACGCCGGGCCGTGACCGTCCTTGTCCTTGCAGTAAGGAGCGGTGGCAGCGGGGTTGCCCCAAATGGAGGAGCAGCCGGTGGCGTTGGAGATGAACATGCGGTCGCCGGCAACCTGGGTCACCAGACGTGCATAGGCGGTCTCGGCGCAGCCGGCGCAGGAGCCAGAGAACTCCAGGTAGGGCTGCTTAAACTGGCTGCCCTTGACGTTGGCCGCGATGAGCTCCTTCTTCTCGGAGACGTTCTCAACCATGTAGTCCCAAACAGGCTGCTGGTCCATCTCCTGCTCGGTGGGAACCATCTCGAGGGCACCCTTGGGGCAGACCTTGACGCAGTTGGTGCAGCCCATGCAGTCGAGCGGGGACACGGCCATGGTGAACTTCATGCCCTTGGCCTTGGGGCCCATGGCGTCGAGCGTACGGGTAGCCTCGGGCGCGGCGGCAGCCTCGTCCTCGGTCATCGCGAACGGACGGATGGTGGCATGCGGGCACACGTAGGCGCACTGGTTGCACTGGATGCACTTGGTCTCGTCCCAGTGGGGAACGACCACGGCGACGCCGCGCTTCTCGTATGCGGAGGCGCCCAGCTCAAACTGGCCGTCGGCGCAACCGACGAAGGCGGAAACAGGCAGGCTGTCGCCGTCCATGCGATCGATGGGCTCGAGCAGGTTCTTGACCTGCTGGGCGATGGCGGACTTGGTCTCCTCGGAGAGCTCGACGGGAGCGGCGTCCTCGGCGGTAGCCCAGTCGGCCGGAACCTCGAACTTACGGAAAGCGGTAGCGCCGGCATCGATGGCCTTGTGGTTGGCGTCGACGATAGCCTGGCCCTTCTTCATGTAGGACTTGGTAGCCGCGTCCTTCATGTACTGCAGGGCGTCCTCGGCGGGCAGGACCTTGGCCAGCGCGAAGAAGGCGGACTGGAGCACCGTGTTGGTGCGCTTGCCCATGCCGACCTTAGCGGCCAGGTCGATAGCGTCGATCAGGTAGACGTTGACGCTGTTGTTCGCGATGTAGCGCTTGGCCACGGCGGGCATGTGCTCGGCGAACTCCTCGTCGCTCCACTGGCAGTTGACCAGGAAGGTGCCGCCCGGCTTGACGTCGCAGACCATCTTGAAGCCCTTAACGATGTAGCTGGGGTTGTGGCAAGCGACAAAGTCGGCCTTGGTCACGTAGTACGGCGAACGGATCGGGGAATCACCAAAGCGCAGGTGCGAGACGGTGACGCCGCCGGTCTTCTTGGAGTCGTACTGGAAGTAGGCCTGGACGTACTTGTCGGTGTGGTCGCCGATGATCTTGATCGAGTTCTTGTTGGCGCCGACGGTACCGTCGCCACCCAGACCCCAGAACTTGCACTCGATGGTGCCGGGGGCTGCGGTATTGGGCGCATCCTCGGCCTCGGGCAGGCTCAGGTTGGTCACGTCATCGACAATGCCAATGGTGAACTCGCGCTTGGGCTCGTCCTTCTTAAGCTCCTCGAAGACAGCGAACGCGGACGCGGGAGGCGTGTCCTTGCTGCCCAGGCCATAACGGCCGCCGACGACCTTGATGCCCGTCTTGCCGGCCTCGTAGAGAGCGGAGACGACGTCCTGGTAGAGCGGCTCGCCGATGGAACCCGGCTCCTTGGTACGGTCCATGACGGCGATCTTCTGGACGGTCTCGGGGAGAACGTCGACGAAGTGCTTGATAGAGAACGGACGGAACAGACGAACCTTGACCAGGCCGACCTTCTCGCCGTGAGCGTTGAGGTAGTCGATGACTTCCTCGAGCACGTCACAGAAGGAGCCCATGCACACGACGACGCGATCAGCATCGGGAGCGCCGTAGTAGTTGAACAGGCCGTAATCGGTGCCGAGCTTCTCGTTGATCTTCTTCATGTAGCCCTCGACGACGGCGGGAAGCTCGTCGTAGACCTTGTTGCAGGCCTCACGGTTCTGGAAGAAGATATCGCCGTTCTCATGGCTGCCGCGGGTGTGCGGGTGCTCAGGGTTGAGCGCATGGTCGCGGAAAGCCTGGACAGCGTCCATGTCGCACATCTCGGCAAGATCCTTGTAGTCCCACATGGCGACCTTCTGGATCTCGTGGCTGGTGCGGAAGCCGTCGAAGAAGTTAAGGAACGGGGTCTTGCCCTCGATGGCGGCAAGGTGAGCCACCGGCGAGAGGTCCATGACCTCCTGGACGTTGCCCTCGGCGAGCATGGCGAAGCCGGTCTGACGACAGGCCATGACATCGGAGTGATCGCCAAAAATGTTCAGGGCGTGGGAAGCGACGCAACGCGCGGAGACGTGGAAGACGCCCGGGAGCTGCTCGCCCGCGATCTTGTACATGTTCGGGATCATCAGGAGCAGACCCTGAGAAGCCGTGTAGGTGGTGGTCAGAGCACCGGCGCCCAGCGAACCGTGAACGGTACCGGCTGCACCTGCCTCGGACTCCATCTCGACGACCTTGACCGGGGTGCCGAAGATATTCTTGCGACCCTGGGCCGCCCACTGGTCGACATGGTCGGCCATCGGGCTGGACGGCGTAATGGGATAGATTCCCGCTACCTCGGTGTACGCATACGAAACATATGCGGCCGCCTCGTTGCCGTCCATAGACTTAAACTTACGCGCCATATACCCCTCTCCTCTCATATAGGTATACAGGCCCCGGCGATCGCCGGGATGTTGGCGTGATGGGATTTACGCTGTTGCTTCCAATCATCTGGCAGGCAGGCTCAGCAGCAGGTACATGGCGTGGAGAGAAGACATGCCGAGGCGAGGGGCAGCTGATGCGCCCTACAGGCCCGACCGCCCGTCTTGCACATGACCGAGCGCCGCAAAGGCCGCATGCCGGATGCTCCCGGGCACGCCCCGGCGATGGGAAGCGCCCGCAACGGAAATCCGCATGCGGGTTTATTGTACCCCGCCGTCAAGTGTAATTTCGGCAAATATAGGCGGGCGGTAAAGGTTTACCTCGGGTGACTGCCGGGAGCAAAATGATCCCTTGGGGACGGAGGGACCATTTGGCGGGACTGGCTAGAGGGCACCGAAGAGGATGGCGTAGGTAGTGGATTCGCCGAGCTTGAGCTCGTCGCCGGGATTGAGTTGGGCGGAACGGCCGGGCTCGACCTGAATGCAGACGCGCGTGGCCCCGTTTACCACCACGGTTCCGTTGGTAGACGACAAGTCCTCGACGTGCCAGATATTTTGAGCATCGCACCAGATATGGGCATGGCGGGCCGAGACATCGTCGCCGACGTCGGTAATATCGCCCTCACCAGTGGCCAGCGCGCCAATCTCAACACCCTGCTCGCTCGGCTGAATCCAACGCGGGGCGCTCACGACAAAACTGTTTTGCACGCGCAGCAAGCCCAAGGGATGCGCCGGGGCGGGTTCGCGCTCGCCCGCGGTCATCGACATGCCAAGCGAACGCGGCGTGGAGGTGCCTCCGCCACAGGTCGCGTGCGCGTAGTCGATGGCATAGTTCACCGAGGACCGCACATCCGCCGAACAACCGACGGCGACAAACAGCACCAGCACGGCCTCGGCGCGCTCGGCGGGCATGAGTTCCGCCGCCTGGGACAGGCGATCGAGCGCGTTGCGATAGAGATTCGTGTCCTGGTGGCACTCGTCGAGCGCGCGTACCATCGGTTCACCTGCAGGGCCGCACACCATATTGATCACAGCCGTGGAGTCCATGGGATTGCGCTGGCGCAGGGCCAGTTGCGACATAATACGCGCAGCCGAGGTACCGTATTCGGCAAAGTAGCGCTGCTGAAGCGTGCCGACCGGCGCGCGAACGATAAAGCGGGAAACCCAAGAGCGATCGGCGGCTCGGCTCTGCGGGCTGCGGCCGTCGGCGAGCGGACGGGACGAAAGCACCAAGCCGCACAGCTCGATATGGCTCAAATGCGCCGCGCGCTTAAAGATGTCAAACATGGCCCCGCATGGGGTGAGCTCAACTTGAGGTGCCATGACCTAGGCCTCCTTGGTCGTAGAAATAGAATCGGACGATACTTCGACAGGTCCGCCAAAAGTACGGGCAGCTGCGGCTCCACCGGCAAGCGGAGTCGCCATCTGGACTTTTGTGCGTCGCGGTGCCGAAACGGGAAGTTCAAAGGCAAAGCCCATCGCAAGCAAAAACCACGTAAGCGTATAGGTTGCAACCAGAGCGGCAACAAGGCCGCCCATCACGGCGCGTTGGGAAAATACGCTACATGCAGCCACAACCAGCACCGGAACCTCGCAGGCAGAAAGCGCAAGCACACCCTGCAGGAAGCCCGAGCGCCGATTGCGCGCAAGTGCCCCCGCGACAACGCCGGCTATGCCTGGCAGCGCCAACGCCTGTGCGGCAATAATACCCGGTATCGACCCAGACCACACGAGCGATCCCAAAGTCGCCGTCACGCGAGCGCCCGACGCCAGCAGCGCGGCCGAAACCACGACCACAGCCCAAACCACGCCACAGACGACCGCCGCGCCGACCATCAGCGCGCGACGAACCGCGCGGCCAGACGCATCCATGGGGCACGGCGTGAGCGGCTCGCCGCGGAGCGAACGACCGACATTTTGCGCATAGTGGTCACAAAACGCCGAGAGCGCCGCCTCGACCGCCGCCGGCTCGGGACGATCTTTTTGATGGCTGGACAGACAGGCCATCACCACGTCGAACAGCTGGGCATCGACAAACGCCAGCGCATCGCGTAGCTCCTCGGAATCCGGCTCAAGCCCCAGCTGCTGGGCCTGCTCGGCCGCGGCGAGCGCCACATCGGGCTCACGACGAAGCAGCTGAGTCAAATCGCAACCGGGCGCATGGGCACCAATGGGATAGTCGGGCCGCGTGTCCATCTTGAGACGGTAGGGGCTGGCGATGTCGCGCGTCTTTTTGCGCGAACCCGAGGTGCCCGAAGCGCTCGGCGCGGCTTCGTATGGCGCGACGCCGGCAATGAGCTCGTAAACCGTGCTTGCCGCGGCATAGACGTCGATCGCCGGCGACATACGCAAAGCGCGCAGGTCGGGAATATCGTCGGTGAGCATCTCGGGCGGGGCGTAGGCAACCGTCGCGCGACGCAGCGTGGCATAGCGCTCCGTAAACGACGCCTTGCCGCCGGTACCGGCCACGGCCGACGCAGGCTCAAGCGCCAGCGACGAGCCAAAGTCGATCAGGCACAGGTCAAAGGTGCCCTCGGCAAGCTGCCGGTCAAGCGGTAGACGCGCCGTACGCACCATAATATTAGCGGGCGAGATATCGCGATGGACAAAGCCCTCGCCCACCAGGCTCATACGGCAGAGCAGATCGAACAGGTCGCGACCCAGACGCGCCGCCACAAGCGGCGACAGGCGTCCGGCATCATCCACGGCAAGTCGCGAACGCAAGCGGGCAAGCGTCTCGCCCTCGACCCATTCCATGACAATTGCAGGCACACCGTCGACCTCGCCCCAGCCATAGAGACGGGGAAAGCCCTTAAGGCCCGAAAGGGCGCGATGGCATTCATATTCCTCGCGAAATGCCGCTTTGAACTTGGCGACCAGCGCCTCATGGGCGGCATCGTCGTCAAACTCATCGCGCGTCGGCAAGATGAGCTGTTTGAGTGCTACGGCCTCGCCTTGGGCGTTGACGGCACGCGTCACGCGGCCGATACCGCCACGGCGCATGGTGGCATCGTCGGCAAACAGCATCGTAAAACGACGCAGATAGGCAGGCAGTTCGTCCTGACCGAGCGCAATGGCCGGCTCAAACCCGTCGACACGCGCCAGGCGCAAGCCGACCATGGGATCGCGACCGAGCGATTGTGGTGTGGTGGATGCAAGATCGGTCATCATAGGGCAAGCGCCGCCACGTTATTGTTGAAGTTACCGAGCGCGACGTCATCATCGCCGTAATGGCCGACCCATTGACATAGGTTGGTGTAACAGCCCCACAGATTGGCATACTGCTGATACCACTTTGACCGGGGCGAGAATGTCTGACGACCAAACTCGGCTCGAATGACAAACATCTCCCCGACCAGGCTGTCGCACGGCCTGGGATCTCCCGTAGAGTTATAGGTCGAAACCACGTCATTGGCGCGAGAAACATAGCCGTCGAGCATGTTGTACTTGGTTACAAGCCAACTGTGAATGCTCTCTTCCTCAGCAGCGGAAAGGCCACCGGAGTTTGCATCGTTGTCAGTGTTGCCGCCCGTCGAGCCGCCGTTTCCAGACCCTCCGGCAGAGGAACCCGACCCAGAGCCGCCGCCCGAACTCGACGAATCCGAGCCGGAGCCAGAAGTATCCGAGCTACCGGGCTTTCCGGACTGCTGGGCGTCCTGCTCCTTCTGCTGCTCGACCTTATTCACCGTTGCCGCCACGCTATTGTTGGACAACCGATCGATGATCTTGGTGTTGGTGAGCACGATGGTTTTGCCATTGGCAAGCGTGACTTCGTTGTCCGGGGCCTCGGCGCCGTCCGCGTCGCCGGTGCCAAACACAATATGCGCGACCACACTTGCCCAAGCATATCCAGTCGTGGTCCCCAGGTCACTTTTGACCTCATGCCCCACGCGCGGTTCGCGTGCGGCATGTGCCTGCATCATGGACGGCACGGTCATGCCATAGGCAGAAACGCCAGCTATGACCAGCACCAGCGAGCAAGACAGCAGTGCGTACGCCCGCGGCGCCAAGCCCAGTCGGCGTCGCATGCGCACCGCGGCGCCGCGCTTTGTCTGAGTGCCACCGGGCCGCATGCGTTCTCCTCCAACAAAAACACGCCGCTCGGGAGCGGCGCATTCATTCGAATCCATATTTGAGTGTATCAGCGAACCCAAAAGGTTGCGCAACGAATGGGCAAATTAAGGATGCGAGTGGAAGCATCCATGCGATAAGCGGATACAAAGCATCTTTGTTGCACAACAAACTTACAGTCGCACGGGGAAATTATGGCTACCCCGTGCGTCGCGATGAAGACATACGGCAGGAGCAGGCTCGCCACCTAAATCGTGCGACGGGCCTCGATGGCGCGCCCAAGCGTAAGCTCGTCGGCATACTCCAGGTCGCCGCCCACGGGAAGGCCGCTCGCCAGACGCGATACCTCAACGCCCAGCGGCTTGATAGTGCGGGCCAGGTAGCTCGCCGTGGTCTCGCCCTCGATATTGGGGTTGGTGGCGATGATGACCTCGTGGATGTCCTCGTGGCCCAAGCGTGCCAGCAGCTCACGAATGTGCAACTGCTCGGGACCAATCTTGTCCATGGGACTGATCACGCCGCCCAATACGTGGTAGAGACCGTGGTAGCTGCCCGTGCGCTCAATCGCCTGGACATCGCGCGGCTCGCCCACCACGCAAATGCGAGTGGTATCGCGCATCGAATCCTGGCAGATGGAGCACTCGTCGGCCGTGGCGTAGTTAAAGCAGCGGCTGCAAAAGTGAACCTCCTGCTTAACCTCCAGAATGGCCTCGGCCAGGCGGCGCGCTTCCTCGGCGTCAGCCTCCAACAGGTAATAGGCGATGCGCTGAGCCGACTTGGGGCCAATGCCCGGCAGGCGACCCAGCTCATCGAGCAATTTTTGCAGGCTATGGTTGGCACTCATATATATGCGCGTCTTAGAACGGCATGCCCGGGATGTTGAGGCCGCCGGTGATGGCGCCCATCTGCTTGTTGGCGAGCTCGTTGACGCCGCGAACGGCCTCGTTGACGGCAGCCATAATCATGTCCTGCAGCATATCGACGTCCTCGGGATCGAGGGCATCGGGATCGATGGTGAGGTTGACGAGCTCCATCTCGCCGTTAACGGTCACCTTGACCATACCGCCGCCGGCAGAGGCGTCGACGGTCTGGGACTTGAGGTTCTCATGCGCGGCGGCAAGCTGCTCCTGCATCTTGCGAGCCTGCTTCATCATCTGCTGCATGTTCATACCGGCCATGATGGCTCCTTTACGTGCGGCCGCACGCCGAGCTGCAAGGGCAGCCGGAGCACGGCGGGACTTTCAAACTCAAAAATCGTACCACGGCGCGAGGCCAGCGAGCGGGGCGGACACGCTACCTCAGTCGATATACATGTCCTTGAGCGTGACGCACGCCCAAGATTATGCAAGGTCGAATTATGCAAGGTTGCATAATTATCTCAAGCTACATCTAGCAGAGCTGGAACCAGGCAGTTTATGCGTAGGGCTACAAGGCTACATGGCAAAATGCCGAGCCGCTGCTCGAGGCGGCACGCATGGCGGCTGGGTATAATTTGATTGTCATAGATGACGATTTGGAGGTGCCCTCGTGAATGTCCCAGCCGTACTCCAAAACATCCGCTCAAAACACCCCGTTGCATATGTGGTTCTCTATCTCTTTGTCGTCTGGGTATTACTGGTTATCATCACCCATGCCATAGCTTTTGGAGCAGAACTGCTGATAGCCAGCTCGGACCAGCCCGTCGTCAAATGGGAGACGACCGATGAATGCACCGACGGAACCCGAACCATTTACTACAACAGCCCGTCCCTCTACCAAGAGTTCAAGGTCAAGATAAAGGACTCCAAGATTGTCGATGCCGAACTGGGCTCTTTATTTACAATCGGAGCAACCGTCAACGCCGAGCAAGTCGAGTACACGGACAGCCATGCGACGTATCGTATCGACCTCAGCATCCTAGGCCGACCGTCACGCATCTGCCTGCTCGAATGCGAGACACGCGGCACCACGCTACACATGTCCGAAATTCAAATGCGCCCGGATAAAGAGCCCCTAAAGGGCTAGGGGTCCTAAGCCCAGCAAGCGATTCTCAACAGTAAAACGACAGCCCACCGGTTGTTTCTTTCCAGCGTTTGCAAATCAGCGCATGGTTAGATGAAACAAACTGCATGATATCGCGTAAATCCCGAGCAGGAATATCGCCCTTGTTATGGGCCAGCTTGCATCCGCCGGAGCGGGTAAGCCATATCTTGGTCGCCTCGGCGGTGGGGCGCTTGACCGCGATATGAACATGGACGGGCTCGCCGTTCTCCCCTGTCCAGAAAAAGATGATGTACGGCCCGAGTCGGAAAAGACTAGGCATAGACCCGTCCGCCTTCGTAAGCAAAACGCAGGATGAGCGGGGCATTGTTGCGTACAAAATCATCGAGTTCTTTGAGGTCTGCTTCGCTAAAGCCCTCGTGCGACACCCAATTGAATGCCGGCAAGATGCACTCCGCCGTGTCAAAACCCCAATCGCGTGGGCGCTCCACAACGACCTTCACCGTATTGTCCTCACGGACTTCGGAATACGAAACTTGCGTATCGTCCTCAAGGCGGACATATTCCCACATCATAAGCTCGCTCCGTTCAAAGACGTCTCTTCTTGAGCAGTATACCCGCCTGTACAGCTACTCCACCGGCTTGAAGATGGTGGCCTGACCGAAGACGCTGCGGATGAGGTCTTTGGCCTCGTCCTCGGTCTGCGGGATGCTCGGGGCTGCGCCCTGGTGGCCGAAGGGGCTGCCGGCGCCGGGGTTGGACTCCCAGGGAGCTGCAGGAGCGTCCTCCTCTTTGGGGGCAGCTACAGCTGACTTGGGCGCGGGCGTCGCACCCGGCACGTCGAACGGAGGCAGATCGTCCCCGTTCGCATCGCCAGCGAAGCCGCCGACCATAGCGTCGTCGTAGGGCACCTGCTCGGATTCCCACGGCGCGGACTGCGCGACAGGCTGGGCCTTGGGGGCAGCCGAGCGCTCGGGCGCACGGGGTGCGGGCTCGGTCGGGAGCTTACCCGTGGCAGGAGCACCGGCGGGGTTGTCGGAGCGTAGCCAGGGGGCCTTAGCTAGGTCGGATGACTTGGGCGCAGGCGCGGCAGCGGGCTTGGGCGCGGGAGCCGGAGCAGCCGGTTTGGGCGCCGCGGGCTTAGGCGCCGACAGGGTCGGTGCCGCTACCGGTGCCGCTTTTGGCTGCGTCGCGCTGGCGCTCGAGGATACAGGGGCCGCCGAGGACACGGGTTGCGGGTCCGCAGATACCGCAGCCCGTGCAGATGGAGAATGCTCCTCATGTTGAGGAGCCGGCGTGCCACCCCCATCCAGGACATAGTCGACGGTACGACGACCGAAGACCGCGCAAACCGTCGGCAGGACCACCGACTGCGTATCGGCGCGACCGAGCATCTTAATGGCAAAAGTCGAACCCGCGGGGAACGAGACCGTGAGCTTGGAGCCGTCGTCGGCCGTGGCGCGAGCGTTGAGCAAAAGCCCTGCGTAGGAAGCCTGACGCGCCTTGACACGCTCGACAACCTCGGCCCATTTGCGCTGCAGCTCTCCGGCATCCTCGACCGCGGGCGTCTCGGCAGTACCGGCGGCGGCAACCTGGGCGGCATTGTTGGACTGGGGCTTAGGTGCCGGAGCGGTAGCAGGCGCGGGGGCCGCAACGGGCTGAGGCGTCGGAGTCGGCGCAGGCTGAGGTGCAGGCGCTGCAGGCTTGGAAGCTGACACGGACGCAGAACGGGACGCAGGCTGGGCAGCCGGAACAGCAGCACCACGGTCCCAAGGCATACCGCCCTGGCGCGCGGACGTAGCAGCGGGGGCAGCGGATGCCGCCGGAGCGGCAGCACGAGCGCCCGAAATTAGCGTCGGCTGTCGGGCAGCAGCGGGTACGGATGCTGCAGGCGCGGCGGCCTGAGCAGCAGCCACGCTCGCCGGCACGGCGCCGTTGGCAACCATGGCCTCCAAGCGGGCCACGCGCTCGGCCAATGCCTCAATCGTTAAATCGGCCTCGGGACGTGCCAGGCGCGTGCAGGCGATCTCGAGCACCAGGCGCACGTCGCTCGCGCCCCTCATCTCCAGTGCGGCATCGTCGAGCACCGTCAGCACACGGGCCAGGCGGTCGGCAGGATGCTCGCCAAAGGCAGCGGCCTCGGCAGCAAGCGCCTCGGCCTGCTCGGAGCCGCCCTCAAACAGCTCGGCACGGGCACCGGCAACGCAGGCAACGTACACGTCACGCACATGCGCCACCAGGTCGCGCGTCAGCTCCAGCAGGTCGTTTCCTTCCTCGACCTGCGCACGGATCAGTCCATAGAGCTCGGCAACATCGCGATCGGCAATGGCGCGGGAAAACTCGCCCAGAATCTGGTCCGAAACCTCGCCTAAAAGCGAGCGGGCGTCGTCCGCATGCACAGAACCGTTGCCAAAGACGCTCAGCTGCTCCAGCGTGGACAACGCGTCGCGCATACCGCCCTTGGCATGGCGCGCCACGATGGCCAGCGCCTCATCGTCGTAATCGAAGCCCTCCTGCTCGCACACGTATGCCAGGCGACGCTCGATATCCTCGTTGCCGATGCGATGGAAATCGAAACGCTGGCAGCGCGAGAGGATGGTCTCCAGAATCTTTTGCGGGTCGGTGGTGCACAGCACAAAGATCACGTGTGCCGGCGGCTCCTCGAGCGTCTTGAGCAGCGCGTTGAACGCCGCCGTCGTGAGCATGTGGACCTCGTCGATGATATAGATCTTGTACTTGCCGCGCACCGGGGCAAAGTTGACGGAGTTGATGATTTCCTCGCGCACATTGTCCACGCCCGTGCGGGAGGCGGCATCGAGCTCGTAGACATCGGGGTGGTTACCCTCGGCAATGAGCTCGCACTCCTCGCAAGTACCGTCGGGCATGCAGCCGCTTGCACCCTCGGCGCGCGCCGCCTCGGCATTGCGGCACAGCAGCGCCTTGGCCAGAATGCGCGCCATGGTGGTCTTGCCCGTGCCGCGCGGTCCGCAGAACAGGTAGGCGTGGGACAGGCGCCCCTCGGTGATGGCGTGCTCGAGCGTCGAGACGATATGCTGCTGGCCCACCACGGAGTCAAAGGTGAGCGGGCGATACTTTCGGTACAACGATTCCATGGGTGCTCCCCCGGGTATACTGAGTCTTGTTGCCGCGGCGGCCATGCGGTCGCACGGCATACTGCATTCCATAATAACCCGTACGGCGAGCCCGCCGCGATAGGAGTCCAAAGAGCATGGCAGACGCAGAGAGCAACCTCGTTCCCTCCGAAGCAGCCGACCAGGTCGAGGTCGCGCTCGAGGAGCAGGCCGCAGCCGACGACGGCATCCTGTACCTCAACGAGTACCAATACGAAAACGACCTCGTCACCGACTTCGCCCGCCTGGTCGCCTCGCCCAGGCGTCGCGGCTCGCTGTATGTCGCCGCGGCAATTGCCGCGCTCATCGGCATCGGCATGCTGGTGGCCGGCGGCAACTGGATCAAGTTTGGCGTCGTCTTGATCGTATTCGGCGCCTTTTTGGCCTGGTGGAGCAAAAACCTGCACCACACCCTCGCCCGCGACTTTATCGACGCCGTTGAGGCCGACGAGTCCATGGGTGGCCGCTATCGCCGCGTCGCCGCCAACGAGGACGGCCTGATGGTTTGGGGCACGAGCGGCAAGTCGCAGTTCTTCCCGTTTGAAAAGCTCGACCACGTGCTCGACGGCGAGCGCATCTTTGTGGCCATGTTCGCCGACCAGGGCGTGACGATCCCTAAGGACACCTTTGTCCGCGGCGATGCCGAGCAGTTCGGTCCCTTCCTTAAGGCGCGCATCAACAAAAAACTCCGCATCGAGACCAAACGCAAGAAGATGAAGGCAGAAAAGGCCGCTGCCGAAGCAAAACAGGGCGACAAGCCCCAGGAGACCAAGGGCAAGCAGCGCAAGCAGAAGAAGAGCAAGAAGAAGCGGTAGGCCGGCCGACACCGAAGGCGCCTCGTCCCGCGCCCGATTCCGGGCCGGGGCGCCTGGAATCGGGCGCGCGTACCGCCAATGGACCCGTTTTGCCTTGCTCTCGAGCTATTTCACTTCAAACCTTAAGAGCCTCCGCTCCGGCAGATCGGTCATCTTCATCGTGTAAGTCCCGGGAAATGCTTTCTCAAAACGGACGGTCTCGTAACCTTCGAAATAGTCGTTGGTGTTCTGCATCATAAATGGGACGAGCAACTCGTTTTCTGCCCCAACCTCCACGGCAAACGCAGCAGAGCCGCCAAGGACCGGCATGGCTTGCGTTATCAGATCGGTATTGACTACAAAATCATAGTTTGGCGCAGACTCCGGAACCAGATGCCAAACATACGCTTTGATTCCACCGTCGATATTATCCCTATTTCTGACACGCATCTTTACGGCGATAACGCACGTGATGTCGGCATCCTTCAGTCTCGTTTTCGTATCCACGGTGCCATATTTTGAATAATCGTCATGTGCTCGTTTGAGATACTCGCGCGGCGTGAGCAACTCTGCCCCGTCTATGCAAAACGAATACCCATCAGTCACCACATCCTTCGACCCCAGAAACGCTCCATCCATCGAGAGCCATTCGCCCTCCGCGTAATATTTCTCAGGAATGACCGTCCGGTTCCCGTTAACGACGCTCACCCTCATGCCCGCAAGGCCGGTAGCAGCACAGCAAAAAAGCGCGAGCGCCGATCTTCTCGTCCACAGGGTCTTCTTCATCGCGCTCACGACCTTTCCCGAACTTTCACAACGGCACCGTCGCGCATGCAGTAAACCCGATCGGCCAGTTCCTCGAGCACCTCTCCGTCATGGCTGGACAGAAGGACCTCACGACCCGTTGATGCCGCCATCGCCACAACGCGCTTGAGCATTTCAACGCCCGCTTCGTCGAGGGCATTCGTTGGCTCATCGAGAACAAGCAGCTTCGGCTTCTCCATAATTGCCGCAGCTATCCCCAGACGCTGCTTCATCCCAAGCGAGTATGCTCGGAACTTCTTTTTTTCGTCTGCATCGAGCCCCACGAGCCGCAGGGCAGAGCGAATGTCCTCGGGGGTGGCAACGCCCTTGATCTGAGCGATGAGCTTCAGATTGTCGTAGCCAGACAGATATCCCAAAAAGGAAGGCGCCTCGATCAACATCCCCAGACTCGGCGGGAACGAGATGTCCGCCCCAAGCCTTTGGCCATCGATAGAGATTTCGCCTTCGGTAGGCTTGATCAACCCGCAAACCGCTCGCATGAGCATGGTCTTACCCGAACCGTTTATCCCCTGAAGCCCGACCACAGTCCCAGGGTCAACCTCGATGGACACGTTGCGCAGGACATCGTTTTTACCCATGCGCTTCGATACGCCCCTTACGATCACACTCATATCTTGTCCCCCTTTTCTATAAGGTCGGCCCTTCGAAACCACAGTCCACCCAACGATAGGCATAACGACATAAGCCCAATTGATGACAAGACACTCGAGCCCGCCGCGATTCCCTCTTTGACAATTCCACCCCAGCGCAACAGCATCAAGGCGTTACCCAATAGCGCCCAATGTCGTGCATATGCCGAGCAGATCAGGTAGCTCATTAAAACCACAAACGAGACTGACGACCCAAGCACAAACCCAACCGCTGCCTGCGCAAACGCAAGCGCCTCAAAAGCAAATAAGAGACCTATGAAAAACGGCAGCGCATCTGCCTCGGCAGCTTTGAGAAACCACGGCGCCAAATTAGCCAGTTGAAGCGACTCACCATGAATGACCGCGCTGAACGAGGAGCTCACCACCAAGCTCCAAATCACAACAGAGCAAACCACCACGAGCAGTGAAAATGCCGTTACTGCCGCCACCAAGATAAAACGCGAGACCCACCAAAGGGTTCTTGCCCGGCATCGAACAAGCGCTTGCAAACCAAACCCGTGCAACGATTCGGTCGGATAGTCGAGTGTTGTATAGAGAATAAGCAGAATGAGAAATAGCCATCCTAGCGGAGGCACAAACATGACCCCGGGCCTAGGCTCAAACGGAGCAGATCCGGCAAACACGAGCGCAAGATTATCCGCAAACCCCAAGGTATCCGTTCTAACCCCATACACAGAAGACAATCCGTAGGCGTACACCAAGTTCGCAACGGTCACTGCCGCAATCGCAATAAAAGTAAGGATGTTCTTCTTCAAAACGGTCCTCAGGTCCGCGGCGACCAGCCTAAACAGCATCAGACCACCTCGCGTCTTTTTAAGAATCTCGCGAAAATCAAAGAAAAGACGAACAGCAAAATGATTTCTGCAAACCCTGCTCGAATGTCGGGCCAGTTATTTAGTGATTCCGACCTGATGCTGTTAAGAATGTTGCAGTTAAAGCCGACGCATGAAAGGACGCTAAAAATCCAGTCGTTAACAAAGTGCCATGCAACCATAATCAGATATGGAACGACCATCGCCTTGATTCTGCTGCGAAACACAACCGACAGACCGGTCACGGCCATGGATAGAGCCCCCAGCGTCACCGCATCGAACAGTGTATAAACCAGCACGTACAACAGAGGCCGGGAATAAAACAGGCCAGAAAAATAGCTATGCAGATAGAGCCCGACGTAAGTCGATTCGTCGACCCGGGGGGGATACGCGGGAAACAGCATTGAGACAATCAGGAAGTTCACGAGTAGCGGAATAGCCGTGACCGCAAACGCAGAGAGGAAAGCAGACAGCATCTTCACGTTCACGTATGCATTTCTAGAAACACGTGTGCAGATTTGCGCCTCGTAACCGCTCAAACGCTCGGACAGGCATGACCACGACCCGGCCAGCATGGCAAGCAACGGCAGCGCATAGAAAAACACTGATGCCGATAGCGGTGCATTTGCACTCACAACGATCCAGTTACCAAAGCTACTTTCACGCGTTTGGCCGAGGTATGCCTGGGCTTGCAAACCAACGCCATAGCCAAGCGATAACAGCTGCTTGCGCTCAGTCTCGAGCGTCCACCATGCCTCAATGGCAGCCGCCATCGAAATTGCAGTTGCAACCATAAGGGTCAACGCAAATATAGGATTGCCAAATATCTTGGATAACTCGTGCCGTAATAGATTTCCATTCAAGCGACATCACCCTCCTATTGGCCAGGCCGAGCAGCAACGCTCGACCCGGCCCTAATCACAAGCGGTTAATGATGCGTCGGCGCACGGCAACCTTTGCATGAATAGAGAATGATGTCTGTAAACACCCGCTATTGAGTTAATCGCTCAGGCGTTTACACGTTATCTACCTGCGATAACAATGAAACAAGCTCCGCTTTATTCTTGATCCTCAACTGGCGGTAAGATGCAGACCGCAGTGCTTGCACCGTAGATGCAGCGTAACCGACGTCCTCCGCAATAGCCTTTGTCGTTGCGCCCTCTGCCGTCATCAGCAAGATTTGCGACTGAACATCGGAAAGGGAGCGCGACGTAAGCAGAGCCAGCTGGCGCACGCGGGCCGTTTCGGTGGACCCGTTCGCGCGGTACTCCAAGACAGCCTTCTCGTCCTCAACCGAGCGGGTGAGCGCGATGTGCGTGACTAACATGGGCGCAGACCAGCAGACGATCACCGTTGCCACGACGACATTGACAGCCGAACTATGCCCCAACAACGACGCGAGGAACAACGGCTCGTAAACCGTCAGATCCTGCGCCATATTGAGCAAGACGACCCAAACAGGAGCCGTCGCCCCGAAGCAAAGCATCCATATCCCAAGCATTTTGCGCTGCGGACAGCTTCGCAGCACCTTATATGTGAGCAACATCCCCATCAGCACCGCAAGCCCGTGGATTCGCCCCCTAGCGGCCGCATAGATTAAGGCAACCATGCCCATTGACACCAACGGCACGATAGACCGGGTACGAGCACGCACCTTAAACGGACGCAGCTCAACGGCGAGCGAAGCCATAGACGCCACGCCGCAAACCAGGACTGGCACGGCCATCAACGGATCGCGTATGCACCTCCATGCCGCGATATAGATAAAAGACCATTCCACAGCAGATAGCATCGCCCATACGTACGGGCTTCCGAGCCAAATCGCTTCACCTGCTCTATCCAGCGCAGCGCCACGATTCGCTTTTCCACCCGCGTAGCATAGCGACAGAAGCAGTCCGAGGCCCAATGCGTAGCTTAAGAGGGAAAAGGCGACAGCCCGCGAAACACCGGACCCCCAATCGCTATCCGCCATTACCAAGGGCCCCGCCGCAAGGAGGATAAAAAATAATGTGAGCAGGTATCGAAACAGCCGGCGCGTTCGAGCTGATGCCGCCATATCGTCAGCATGCCGCTGCGGCAGCTCATGCCCTACAGTATCGCCCTCACCCGCAAACAACGCCACGAGCTCGCATGAGCCCGCAACCGATGCCTTCCCGTATGCTCGGTGAAGCGTTGTTCTCACCGTCGATGGCTTCGTATCCGTCTCCTTGGCAATTTCCGCCGGCGTTTTCCCTTTGAGCAGCAGTCGAACAAACTGCTCTTCTCTAGGCGACAGGGCAGGGGAAAACACCCCCGCATCGAATGTGTCGGACGCACAGGCGATATCCGAATTGTTGTCCCGTTTCCCCCTTAGCAACATGCATACGAAGGCAGCAGCGATAACGGACCCCATCGCCAGCAATGCAATGACCACGGCATCGCTTGCGAAGTATGCCGCCTCAACAGCCGGAACAAGGCCAATAGGGACTGCCACGAGCGCAGAACGGGCAAACACGTCGCGCCGCCCATGGCCAAAGGCACGAGGGCGGCAAAACAGCGGGGCCACAGTCAATGCGAGATAGACCAACGGAATTAAAAGCGCAAGGCCAATTGACGCAGCCGAAACAGAGGGTATCCCCCATGGCTCGGGGACAATTCTCCATGAAACTCGACAGCAAAACAGCAGGCAAGACATGACGGCTATTGTTTCTGTAAAAATCGCGTCCTGCGGGTGACGAGTTTCCCTTTCGTCAGTCCGTGTCGACCTCTGCGTCAAAGGAGAGTCCGCCGTGCCCCAAATAACATATGAGAGGAGCAGCGACCCAACAAAGCACGAGACACACGAAACGCCATGTAACAACCAAATCGGTGCAAACACGATTGGAATAGAGTCTCCGCGAGCATAGAAAGCCAGGTCGGCCCATTCGGGAACCGTTGCAATAACACCAAGAAAAACGCCGATGGCACCGAGATGCCTCGGCCTTCTCATTCCCCCCTTGCATAGCGCAGCACCATGAACAAACGCCGCGAGGCATGCGCCCAGGATAACGAGCCAGGGCATTGCACCTGACGCCAGGCCGATTGAAGATGAAAACCGGTGATAAGGGGTGACCGCCATTACGACAAGCGCAATGGCGCAGGCAGATGTAGCAGAACGGCGGGAAAAAAGCATATGGCCTCCATAGCGTGTCATTATATCGCCCGAGCCGCTCGTTTATCTCTGTTCCCACACCAGCCAGCATCAACGATTCAGGCGAACTCCAATCCGAACCAGAACACGGTCCAGCTTTTGTCCGCAGTCCCCGCTCCAAAGCGGGATGCGGTTTCCTTTTGGACGCCGGTTCGGAAAGCGCATCCCGTTCCAGGGCAATATTCTGGGATGCAGTTTCCGCAGCCCACCCCATTTGGAAGGCGCATCCCATTATTTGGCTGAAAACTGGGGTGCGCTTTCCGAACGAGCCGAAACGGCCCGAATCGATCGGACCACCTCATCCCCGTTTCCTCGCCATCTGCCCGAGCGTGCTACACTAGCAGCATCTATGCCACCGCGAACGGCTCGGCTCCGCGCCCGCCGCTCGCAAACGAACTTTAAACGCACGAGGGTTGGCCATGCCGCTTTTCTCGCAACATACCGCCCGGTTCTCGCCGGACGTTCCTTTGGAGGGCACCAGCTCTCGCGAGCTGCTCAAGCGGTACCAGCCGCTCGAGACACTTGCGACCGGCGGTTTTGGCTCCATCGAGATCTGCCGCGACACGCACCTGCGCCGCCGCGTCGCCATTAAGCGCATCCCCCTTATCAACGGCGCCGGCATGCCCGCCAGCGACATCATGGATGTCCTGCGCGAGGCGCACACTGCCGCCATGCTTCAACATCCCAATATCGTGCAGGTCATCGACTTTACGCATGACACCGCCTATGCCTACCTGGTCATGGAGTATGTCGACGGTATGTCGCTGGCCGAGTTTTTGCATCGCGTGGACGGCCACTCGCTCACCTTTGACGAGGCCGCGGCCATTGCCGATGCCCTGGGCCAGGCGCTCACCTTCGCCCATAGCAATGGCGTACTCCACCTGGACATTAAGCCCGCCAACGTGCTCATCGACCACTCGGGCAATGTAAAGCTCACCGACTTTGGCATGGCGCGACTGTCGTCCGCCGGTGGCTTTGGCGGCTCGCGCGGCGGCACCATCGGCTACATGCCGCCCGAGCAGCTCGATATCGAGACCGGCACGGTCGACGAACGCGCCGATGTCTTTGCCCTTGCCTGCGTTATCTATGAGGGCTTGTGCGGCAGCGCTCCCTTTATGGCGGCCACGCCCGCCGACTCGCTCGACCGCATCATCGGCGGCGCCACCTATCCCAGCGAGCTGATACCACACTTTCCCCCGGGAGCCGAGGCCGCGCTCATGAGCGCGCTCTCCCCCATGCCGCAGGACCGCCCCAACAGCATCGAGGCATTTTGCGACCAGCTCCTTGCCGGTCTGGGCAGTGTGCGCGAGGGCCGTCGCAGCCTGGAGCAAATGGTTGGCGAGCTTTCGGATGACGAGCAGGAGCTCGACGATATCGAGCCGTCGTACTACGAGGACGACGCCATCGAGGTCGACCCCGCGCTCGGCTGGGCGGGCACGCGCTGGAGCCATGCGCGCGACTACACCATGCACGCTATCTCGGCGCTAACGTGCGGCGCCTTTAGCTTTTTGCTGATGCAAACGGCCGGGGTCGCGGCGCTTCCCGGCCTAGTCATTGCGGCTATCGCGATCGGAGCGGCGGCTGGCCTGGCCCCCCAGATTGGCTCGGCCATCTCGGCTGTGGGCTTTTTGGTGCTCATGGCCAACGCCACCATGCAGGCGCAGGGCATCCTGTCGATGTTGCCCGTCGCGGTGATCTTTGCCGCCGCCATGTCCGGTTGGTGGATCGCCTGGGGTCGCACCGAGGCTGCCGCGAGCGCCGCGCTCACCTGTGCACTCGCGCTTGGCTGTCTGACTGGCAATACCTTCCTGGCAGCTGGGGTCGCCGCCGGCGTCGCGTCATTTTGGCTCGGCCCGGCAAGCGCCGCCGCGGCAACGGGCATGGGCATGCTTTTTGCCCGTCTGGCGACGGTCGCGCTTTCAGCCGGAGGCGTGCTGGGGCTCGGTAACGTTGCCGCAGCGTTGGAAGACCCGCTCCTTTGGGCTGCCTTTGTGCTGGTCGCGACAACTGCCGCAGCGTCATCTGCGCTGCTCAATGCCCATGCCAAGCGTGCCGACCAGGGCTCAAACCTTGCCGCAATCGCCGCCATCGCCGTCACCGGCATCGGCTGCGCAGCGGCATCCTGTCTTGCACACCATATGGAAATTGCCAGCCTTGCAGCCGCGGTCGCCGCCAAGGCGGCAGTTGCGGGAACCCTATCCTCTATAATCGTTGGGATATGCCTATATTTGCTCGGATACCAAAGAACCTATACGGAGAGTGATCTTTCGTGAACTTCCTGAACATCTTCGAGGACCACGTGGCCGGCATCTTCGGTGCCACCCGTGCCCCGTTCTCCTTTAAGAAGCTTGCCAAGCAGGCCGCTCGCGACATGGAGGATCAGACTCTGGTGATCAACGGCGTCAACACCGCGCCGGCACTCTATACCATCCTGATCGCCGCCGACGACGATCCCATGCTCGCCCCGTTCTACCCCGAGCTTTCGCGCGAGGTCCGCGAGTTTGTGAAGGCGCAGGCCGAAAAGCGCCGTTATGTCTTTGTCGGCGAGCCCCTCGTGCGCTTTATGATCGATCCGCAGCTGCGCGCCGGCAAGTTCTCGGTCTTTGCCGAGAACGTCGATGCCCCCACGCTCGGCCGCCTGTACGAAGAAGAGCGCGCCTATCAAAACGGTCTGGGCCAAAACAACTCCGCGGCAAGCCGTGCCGCCAGCGCCCCGCGCGCCGGCCAGCAGCAGTTTGCTGCCCCGCAGCCGCAGCGCCCCGCCGCCATGCCCCAGCAGCAGCCGACGCCTCGCGCCGCCGCTCCTGACCCGCTTGCCGTAGCAGATCCCTTCGCGCCTAGCGTCCCCGACCCCGCCGCTCCTATCCCGGTGCCGCAGACCGTCTCGCGCGACGCGCTTGCCGGCATGGGCGGAGCCGCCGCGACCGGTGCCGCCGTGGGCCTAGGCGCCGCAGCCGGCATCGCCTCCAACATGGCAAGCACTCGCGCCCCGCAGCGCCCGCTCGCCCAGCTCGTCGACGTCGTGAGCGGCGAGAGCCATAGCATCACCTCCGCACAGGTGACTATCGGTCGCGAGCGCTCAGTTTCCGATATTGCCCTGCGCGACCCCAACGTGTCGCGCCGCCACGCCCAGCTCACCTTTACGGGCTCGGATTGGTCGATCGAGGACCTCAATTCCACCAACGGCACGCTCGTCAACAACCGCCGCATTACGCGCTGCCCGCTGCGCAACGGCGATCTGCTGACGTTTGGCCTGAGCACCTTTGAATTTAGGGGATAGTCGCTTATGAACATCGATATCGTCCTTTTTGCAGGCCGCATCGTCCTGGTCGCCCTGCTCTATATCTTCCTGTTCGCCGTCATGAAGACCGGCGTGGGACTTGTGCGCGGACAGCGCCGCGACTCGGCTATCTGGACGATCGATGTGGACAAGGGCCCGCGCGGCATCCGTGGCATCCACGTAGACATGCTCGGCCCCGTCATCGTTGGTCGCTCGCCATCTTCGGACATCTGCATCAACGAACCGTTCGTCTCGGCCTCGCATGCGCGCTTTTCGCTGCAGGGCCCGGCGCTCATCATCGAGGACCTCAACTCGCTTAACGGCACGCTCGTCAACGGCCGCCAGCTTGTGGAGCCCGCAACGCTGCGCGAGGGCGACGAAGTCCAGATCGGCGATGTGGTCATGAAGGTGAACCGTCGATGATCGACGAGGAGAACAAGTCCGCGACTATGACCGAGGCACCGGCTGCCGCCACAGCTGCGCCGGCCCACGCCGCTCCGGCGGGCTCCGCACCCGTGGAACCCGAGGACACCGTGTTCTCCCTGCCTCTTTCGCATGTAACGCATGATATTTCGGATCTCGCCGATAACGAGGACGAAGAGGATGCCGTAGCGGCGCCCATCGGCGCACATGCTGCGGAACAGCCCACAGCGCCCGAAGCAACCTCGGCGCCAGCTCACTTTGCAGAGCCCGTCGCCGCGGCAATCAACGAGAGCGCTGCGGTGTTTGCGGCACCCGAGCCTATAGACGTCAGCCCGCAAGACGACGAGTCGACCGCCCGCGCGTCCGAGGAGCCCGGCTCCCCGGACACCGGCGATTCCGAATCAAACGCCGAGACCGACACCGTCTCTCCCGGTGACACAGCCGAGATCGACGTTGCCGCCGTTGAGGCCAAGCTCAAAGACCCCGGCTCGACCATGAGCTTTGAGCCCCTGACCGAGGAACGCATCGAGACCGACTCGACCTATGATGCCGGCACCACCACGCAACTCATGTGGGGCGCCCGCTCCGACGTTGGCTGTGTGCGCCCGCACAATGAGGATTCCTACCTGGTGCAGTCGCCGCTCTTTTGCGTATGCGACGGCATGGGCGGTCACGCCGCCGGCGAGGTAGCCTCTTCCATCGCCGTCGAGACTATTGCCAAGACGGCCCCGCAGTCCGCCGACGCAGCACGCCTGGCCGCAGCCGTCGAGGCAGCCAACGCCGCCGTAATCGAGGCGGCCCTGAACGGCCTGGGCAAGCCCGGCATGGGCTGCACAGCCACTTGCGCCTATATCGAAAACGACACGCTCGCCATCGCCCACGTGGGTGACTCTCGCGCCTACCTGCTCCACGAGGGCACGCTCATCCGCGTGACCCGCGACCACTCCTACGTGGAGGAGCTCGTGGACGCCGGCGAGATTACGGCAGACGAGGCTCGCGTCCACCCCAACCGTTCGGTCATCACCCGTGCGCTGGGCTCGGACCCCGCCATGTATGCCGACCACTTCACTCTGCATATCGAGGAAGGCGACCGCCTGATCCTGTGCTCCGACGGCCTTTCGAGCATGATTCCCGATAGCGATATCGAGAACATCGCCACGCAGTCCTCAACCGCGCAAATCTGCGTCGACAACCTAGTGGACGCGGCGCTTGCCGCCGGCGGCCACGACAACGTGACCGTAGTAGTCGTTGACCTGGTTGACGATGGCGTTATGCGCGAGGCGCAACGCGTGCGTCGCCGCAACATTACTATCGCCGCCATCCTGGCCCTCGTCTTTGTGCTGGCAGCTGGCATCTGGGCCTACACGGGTGTCACCGGCTCGTACTACCTGGGTACCTACCAGGGCAATGTCGCCGTCTGGCGCGGCCTTCCCGGCAAGCCGCTCGGACTCAAGCTCCACTGGCTCGAAAGCGAAACCAGCATCAAGCTGTCCGACCTGCCCGAAGACACGCAAAACCGCCTCAAGGCGGGCATTCCGCAAACAAGTGTCGACGATGCGCAGGACACGATATCCAAGTACCGCCACCAGATCGATGAAGAGCAGACCCGCCAGGTGATCGACGCGCAAACGATTCGCGACAACACCAATCAGGGATCGACCTCCGAATCAGATTCCGAGAAAACCGCCGAACAGTCCGCCGAGGCCGAAGCCTCCGAAAAGAACTAGAAAGGGAGTGCCGCTTATGAGTCGCCGCAACACCGAGCTGCTCTTGCTCATCGCCTCGGCGTTCCCCGTCATCCTGCTGTATGCGATGTACGTGCTCACCGCGGGCGCCGCCATCTCCTTTGAGACGCTCGCGGTGCCGATCGGCCTCTTTGCCGCCTTCGCCGCGGCACATATCGCCGTGCGCATCTTGGCGCCCGGCGCCGACCCCGCCATCCTGCCCATTGTCTTTGTGCTTTCGGGCATCGGCATCACGTTCGTGACGCGTCTCGCCCCCGCTCTCGCCATCTCACAGCTCATCATCCTGTTTGTCTCGGTGGCCCTGATGGTGGGAACACTCGCATTGGTTAAGAACCTCGACGTAGTCATGCGCTACAAGTACACCTTTGGCATTATCGGCATCATTCTGCTGATGCTGCCCATCTTTATCGGCACCACGATCTCGGGCTCCAAGCTATGGATTCGCATCGCAGGCTTTACCATCCAGCCCGGCGAGTTCGCCAAGGTCTTTATCGTGCTGTTCCTGGCCGGGTACCTGGCCGAGAACCGCGAGCTGCTCTCCATCTCCAACCGCAAGATCCTGGGCTTTAAGATCCCTCGCCTGCGACTGCTGCTGCCGCTGTTTGCCGTGTGGGGCGTGTGCCTGCTCGTCGTCGTCTTCGAACGCGACCTGGGTTCGGCCGTGCTGTTCTACACCATCTTCTTGCTGATGCTCTACGTTGCCACGGGACGATTCTCGTATGTCGTTATCGGCCTTGCGCTCTTAGCCGTTGGAGCCGTGGGCGCCTACAAGTTCCTGTCTCACGTTCAGGTGCGTTTCCAGGTTTGGGTCGATCCGTTTAAGGATGCCCAGGGCCAGGGCTACCAGATCGTCCAGTCGCTCTTCTCGCTTGCCGATGGCGGTCTGGTCGGCGTTGGCATCGGCAACGGCATGGCCAACAACATCCCTGTCGTCGAGTCCGACTTTATCTTCTCGGCCATCGGCGAGGAGATGGGCCTTTTGGGCGGCGGCGCCGTGCTCATCCTGTTTATGCTCTTTGCCGTGCGTGGCCTCACCACGGCTGCCCGCGCTAAATCCGACCTCGCCGCCTTTAGCGCCACGGGCCTTACGGCCGCCATCAGCTTCCAGGCCTTTTTGATCGTGGGCGGCGTTACCCGCCTGATCCCGCTGACCGGCGTCACCCTGCCCTTTATGAGCCAGGGCGGTTCCTCGCTGCTGGCAAGCTTTATCATCGTCGCGCTCCTGCTGCGCGCCGGTGACGAAGCGACCGGACGCGAGGCCGAGCTTACCGGCACCGGCACCATGACCGCCATCACCGATGATCAGGTCGCATCCGCCGCCGCCCCGACGGGCACGCGCTTTGCCACCTCGTCTTCCTACGGCAGCGGCAGCCATTCCGTCGGCTCGCGCATGCGCCGTCGCCTGCTCGACACGCCTGAATCCGGTGTGCTCGGCCGCGTTGCGCTCGCCAACCGTCTAACCCGTGCGGTGCTCGCCTTTACGGCGCTGTTCGCCATCCTTATCGGCAACCTCACCTATGTCCAGGTCATCAAGGCCAAGGACTATCAGGATATGCCGACCAACAACCACACTATCGCCCGCTCCAAGTACATCCAGCGCGGTTCCATCATCACGTCCGACGGCGTGACGCTGGCCGAGTCGCTGCAGCAGGAGGACGGCACCTACGTACGCTCCTACCCCAACGGCAACCTGGCAGCGCACGTGGTTGGCTACGTGAGCCAGCAGTATGGCACCACCGCCATCGAGAGTGTCATGAACGACACACTCACCGGTTCTAAGGATTACTCCAGCTGGAACAACGCCATCGCGTCGCTCGCGGGCCAGACCCAGCCGGGCAACACCGCCAAGCTCACCATCGACTCGCGTATCCAGACGGCGGCCGAGCAGGCGCTCAAGGGCTTTAAGGGCGCTGTAGTGGTCATCGACCCGCGTACCGGTGCGGTGCTCGCATGCGCCAGCTCGCCCACCTATGACAACACCAACATCGACGCCCTGCTGCAGGCGGGCGGCGGCGAGGACGGCTCCATGTACAATCGCGCCATGGACGCGCTGTACACGCCGGGCTCCACGTTTAAGGTCGTTACGCTTTCCGCGGCACTCGAGACCGGCACCGCCAGCCTTACCAGCACCTACCAGGCGCCCGGCTCCATGGATATTGGCAACGCGCCGGTCACCAACTATGCCAACGAGAGCTACGGCACCATCAGCCTGCAGCAGGCCTTTGCCGTGTCTTCCAACGTCGTCTTTGGCCAGGTGGCAAACGAAGTTGGCGCAAACACGCTCGTGCAGTTTGCCAACGCCTTTGGCTACGGCCAAAAGCTAGGCCAGGACCTGACCTCCGCGGCCTCCATCATGGCCGACCCGTCGCTCATGACCGAGTGGGAGACCGCCTGGGCCGGCGCCGGCCAGCCTGTCGGCATGGACCACACGCCCGGGCCGCAGACCACCGTCATGCAAAACGCCGTGATTGCCGCCGCCATCGCTAACAGTGGCGTGGTCATGGACCCGTACTTTGTAGCCCAGGTACTCGCCCCGGACGGAACTGTGGTCAAGACCACGCAGTCCCGCTCGCTGGGTCAGGCCGTCAGCTCCGCCACGGCCGACCAGGTCAAGCAGGCCATGCTCGCCGTCGTCCAGTCCGGTACCGGCACCGATGCCCAGGTCCCCGGCGTCAAGGTCGCCGGCAAGACCGGCTCGGCCGAGACCGGCGGCACCAACGTCAACTCGATGTTCGTTGGCTTTGCACCTTACGATTCACCCACGGTCGCCATCTCGGTGGCCTTGGAGGATTACGACAAACACGACGTCAAGGCGGCCAAGATTGCCGGCATCGTCCTGACCGCAGCGCTCGCCGCACAGGGAGCGTGATGCCCATGATCGAATCGGTCACCCGAGGCGCGCCGCGGCCGAAGAGTTAGCGGCAACGCGCCACACGGCCCCAGCGGCCACATCGTAGGTACTACACACATCGTTGAGCGAATAGTTATGTTAGGAGCAGGAATGGAACAGAGGGTCCTCGGGGGAAGATACCTCCTCAAGGATAAGGTGGGGACAGGCGGCATGGCGACCGTCTTCCGTGCGCAGGACCAGGTCCTCGACCGCACGGTAGCCGTCAAGATCATGCTGCCACAGTATGCTGGCGACGCAACCTTCGCCGCACGCTTTAAACAGGAGGCCCAGGCAGCAGCCGGTCTCTCCTCCCCCTATATCGTGGGCGTCTACGATTGGGGCAAGGACGGCGACACCTATTACATCGTCATGGAGTACCTGCGCGGCACTGACCTTAAGAGCGGAATCAAGAGCCACGGCGCCCTCGACCCCAAGAAGGTCGCCCAGATCGGATCGCAGATCAGCTCTGCACTCTCGGTCGCCCACAAGCACGAGATCATCCACCGCGACATCAAGCCGCAGAACATCATGGTGCTGCCCGACGGCAACATCAAGGTCATGGACTTTGGCATCGCGCGCGCCAAGAACAGCCACCTCACGCAAGACAACAACGTGCTGGGAACTGCCCACTACGTCAGCCCCGAGCAGACCCGCGGTCAGGACCTCGGCCCCACCTCGGATATCTACTCGCTGGGCGTCGTGATGTACGAGTGCGCCACCGGCCGCGTTCCCTTTGACGGTGACGACGCTATCTCGGTCGCACTCAAGCAGGTCAACGAGCTGCCTATTCCGCCAAGCCAGATCAACTCCGGTGTCGACGCCGACCTTGAGCGCATCATCCTCAAGTGCATGGAGAAGGACCCGGCAAACCGCTTCCAGACCGCTGACGAGCTGCGTCAGGTGCTCAACAGCTACCTGTCGGGCCGTGCCGTTAACATCTCGGAGCCCACGCGCATCATCGGTGCCCCCGGTGAGCTGGGCGCCACCAAGACTCGCGAGCTTTCCGATCAGACGCGCGCCATGGTGCGTCCCGTCTCGGGCGTGAGCGGCCAGAATACCGCCCGTAGCTCGGTTTCGGGCTCCACCGGCTCCTACGAGGTCGAAAAGCCCAAATCCAACAAGAACAAGATCATCGCCGCTGTGGTGGCAGCTGTTGCCGTCATCGGCATCGTTGTGGCCTTTGCTACTGGGCTCTTTGGCGGCGAGCAGGTCCCCGTGCCCGACGTGCTGGGCAAGGACCAGCAGACTGCCGTCGAGCTGATCAAGGAAGCCGGCCTCGAGGTCGGCACCATCGACCAAAGCTACAACGACGATGTCGACGAAGGCAAGGTCGCCGAGCAAACGCCCAACGGCCACACCAAGAAGGCCAAGGGCACCAAGGTGAACCTGGTGATCTCCAAGGGCCCCAAGCCCTCCGAGAAGGTTGAGGTTCCCCGGCTTGTCGGCCTGACCAAGGACCAGGCAGAAGCCGCGCTGGCAAGCGTTGGCCTGAAGGGCAACGCCTCCGAGGAGGCCAACGAGGCCGATGAGGGCCAGGTCTTTGAGCAGGGCACCGAAGCCGGTAAGGAAGTCGAGAAGGGCACGACCATCTCGTATAAGGTCTCGAGCGGCCCGGATACCACGTCCGTCCCCGACCTGACCGACATGACCGAGGCCCAGGCGCGCAACGCCCTCGATATGGCAGGCTTTGGCGTCGACGTGAGCTACCAGGAGAACGACTCGGTTACCGAGGGCACCGTGATCAGCTGGAACCCCAGCGGCAAGCAGAAGCCCGGCGCCACGATTACCGTCGTCATTGCCAAGAAGTCCGGCAAGGCCTCCGTCCCGGGCAACCTATACGGCAAGAGCATTTCCGCCGCCGTTACCGCGCTCAACAACGCCGGTTTCTATAACATTGGCTTCTGTGACCAGAACGGCAATCCCGTGAGCGGTAACGAGGATGCCACCGTTACGGGCGTCTCCCCCACCGGCAAGCAGTCCACCGACAGCACGATTACGCTGACGGTTGCACTTTCTGGCTCGGGTTCGGGCACGGGCACGGGCGGCGATTCCGGTACGACCAACTAAGTCGCCCCCCCACCGCTCATTTCGGCTCTCGCCGCAAACATATTCGCTCACAGGCGCCCGCTTGCTTCCCCAGCAAGCGGGCGCTTCGTTTTTGACATGACATGAACCAGAAGAGCCCGGCACCGTAGCGGTACCGGGCTCGATATTCCCCTGGTGCCCCCGGGCGGATTCGAAAACT
>NZ_QSPW01000006.1:0-18275 GCF_003466565.1 Collinsella sp. TM04-29 | reverse complement strand
CGCCGCAAACATATTCGCTCACAGGCGCCCGCTTGCTTCCCCAGCAAGCGGGCGCTTCGTTTTTGACATGACATGAACCAGAAGAGCCCGGCACCGTAGCGGTACCGGGCTCGATATTCCCCTGGTGCCCCCGGGCGGATTCGAAAACTCCCCCCGCGGGGAAATGAGTGACGCGGGTGTCGACGGTCCGAATCCTGCCCTTAGACCAGAAGAGCCCGGCACCGTAGCGGTACCGGGCTCGATATTCCTCTGGTGCCCCCGGGCGGATTCGAACCGTCGACACCCGCTTTAGGAGATATGATTTAATGCTACCCCCTACCATTCATCAAGCATCATTGAACATCATATAACCGCAGATAAACATAGCAGTTTGTGTCTTTTGCCTCCGGTAGCTGCGCCTATGCTTTTACAAACATATTACTAACGGCTTTAGCTAAACTGCACTCAATGAATTGTTGAAAACTATTCAAAGAAACGGAGTGCAAAGATGTCAGAACAGCCACTAATTAGCGGAAGAGGCACGTGTTGGAAAGACAAGAGATCACCTAACACCTATCGCTATTATTTTTCCCTTGGAGTCAAGGACCCGAAGACAGGGCGCTACAAACGATCCCCAACTTATACGGTTCGTTGCAAGACTAAAACAGAAGCTAAGGCTGCAATGCAGGCCAAGCTGGCTGAAATCAACTCCTCTGGCACGATCACTAAAACTAAAAAGCCCACTTTGCTTGCGTCCTACTGCTGGGCCTTTCATGAAAATAGGGACACCGAGCTTGTGCCAACGAGCTATGAAAGAGAAGCGTACGATTGCAGGCATATCGAAGACCTATTCGGTGCGTTTCAGACAATTGAGGGGCTAACCCCCGATCTAATCGAAGAAGCATATGCCGAAGCTCGTCGTACGGGAAAATACAAACCATCAGAGCTTGTACGAATCAATTCAAAACTGCGTCAGATTCTGTCGAATGCAGTCGCAAAGAGAATAATTGACCGAAACCCCTGCGCTACCGTTCATGTTCGCAGACCACGCAACAAAAGAGAATCACTGACAATCGACCAAGTAGCTACCCTATGCACACATCTTCAACACATTGAGCTCACCGCCGAAGCTGTTGGTACGCTAGTACTAGTGTATACGGGTATGCGGAAAGGCGAGATGCTGGGCCTCGAATGGCGCGATTGGGACCCTGCCAATAAAACCTTGAAAATTGACAGGCAGTACACCAACGACCATGAACTGAGGGCACCCAAGTCACAAGAAAGCCAACGCAAAATCCCCGTTGGAGAAACCTTGGCCGAACGCCTTCAATCATGGTCAGCCATACAAAAAGAGCTCCTGGCCTCTCTGGGGCTGTCCCAGACTGGCAGCACTCCCATCATTAGCGATATTGCTGTCAAGCAGGGGGTCCCTACTGTCTGTCACATGAAAAACTACATCTTCAACCATTGGTTTCGCGATTTCGCAGTTAGCTGCAATCTTGGAATCTATGAGCCGAACAATTCGACTGGCGGAAAACTATATAAGGGCATCTGCCCGCATCAGCTCAGGCATTGTGTAAGCACTTTTATGCTGGCGAACGGATCGGACGTTAGAAGCGTGCAAGGTATTCTTGGCCACGCGGACCCCAATATCACGCTCAAAACGTATACAAGCCTCGTTCAACAATCAGAAATAAAAGCAGTTAAAGGCTACGAAGACTTCATCAACGCCTATATACAGAAAAGCGAGAAATAGCATGTCATTCATTCATCGTTTCATCAATAATATTACGGTACTATACTACTATTTCCGCAGGTAGACGCTTTATTTGATTGACATCTAATGAGTTTTAATAGATTCTAAAGCTGTCAGATGGCTACGCATGTAGTCATAAAAACCGGCCCCCCAAGTGCTTATGAACCTGGTAAGTCTTACAAGCACAGGGAGGGCCCTCATTGAAAGGATAGCTCATCATGGCTACTCCACAGATTAGCACTCAGGCGTCCACACCGACTTTCCCCACTGGTGCCGCTCAGTGCGATCGGTTGCTCCGCGTTAACGATATCCGCGAACTCACTGGCTGGAGCGAAAACACCGCGCGCAAGTTTATGCGCGAGTCCGGCAAGCTCATCCAAATCCATCGCTCGAATTACATGTTTGAAAGCTCATTCTATGAGCTTTTCAAGCAGCTTGAAGGTCGTACCGCCCACCTTGACTAGGCGGTAAACATGAGCGAGCTACCGTCAATTTCCGACATATTCAACGATGATGTTACCGAGCAACGAAAGATTATAGAGAAAATGGATAAAGCTATTTTTATTTCAGTGCCCGAGTGGGCGTGCTGCGTCACCACCGTTGCCGCCGAGCGTCTCATCCTCGGCCTCGTATGGAAGTTTGGAAAACCTTCCAAAAACAAACGGCCCATGGGCTTTTGCGCTAGAAGCAAATGGATTGAGGATCACTACCACTTGAGCAAGAACACGATATCCCGAGCCTATACTTCTCTAAAGGATAAGGGGTATATTCAAAAAACTGGTGATGGCAGCTGGATGCTTAATTACGCTGCAATCTACCGCGCCGCGATCGAAAACGCTTGGGAGCCCCCGAAATCTTAAGTCCACAGCCCGACTATCGACGTGGGCTTCTGTCAAACAACCGAGTTAAAAACCACTGAGCCAGAATCCGCTTCAATAGAAGAGGATTCTGGCTCAAATGATATCCGACCATTCACGCAGCATGTCTACCGCAATCTGGCAAGAATCGAGGACGGGGAAACCGTCATCGAGGTCGTGAAGGTCGGTAATCGCCAGGCGTCTACAAAAACATGCCGCGGATGTAAAATGAAGCAGGGTCGAACCGAAACAGTTCCCGGACAATTGGCGTCCGGCCAGACACTTCGATTCGACCCTTTCTCATACCTGCATCTAAAATACTCCCATAATCATTCTCGACATCTTTAACGCCATCACTCTCCCGCCACCAGCACGTCGTAGGTGCTATTTTCAACGAATCGATATGACCGCCCATTCATGTTCTTTAAGGCACGTGATACCATGAAAACGTGCGGTATTTCTCCAATCGAAAACCTGCGTGAACGTATGACTTGAGACGCCTTTAGAACTCACCAAGCGCAGGACAAACACAACTCAACAGCGGCCGCGTATTTGTTCCCAGCCGTACGGCATGGCGGAGCCATGCCCATTGTTGATTGGAGTGCCGCACGATGACAGACAACCCGAACGACAGAAAAATCAGCGAGACGCCCGGCGCGAAGGACGTCCTCGATGAGGCCGCCGAGCAGATTGAAAAGGCTTGGCGAGAGAAGCTGCTGCGCGAGACCGCCGATCTCAAGACCGAGAACGCGTTACTCAGGGCCCAGCTCGACGAATTCAACCGCAAGCTCGTCGAGGCGAGAGACCGGAACGAAAGACTTGAGGCCGACTGCAATGAGCGGGTCGCCTTTATCGAGGAGAAGTTCGAGCTCGACACCGCGAGCATCGAGCTCGAAAACAATGAGCTCCATGCCGCGAGCGTCAGATACCTCGCCGATGCCAGGGAGCTCAGCAGGCAGGTCGTCCAGCTCCACGCCGAGGCTGAGGCCATGTCCGATGAGATCGAGCGTCTGCGCGTCGAGCGTGACGCCGCGTTGAAAGCCCAAGCCGAGCTGAGCGATGCGCTACTGGCCCAGCGCGACCTGATGGCCGAAGTCGCCGCCCTCAAGGACCGCCTCGCCGCCTCCGAGCGGCGGGCGACCGTGGCCGAGGCCAAGGTCGAGGTCATGACCAAGATGAGGGGCGAGTAGTCCCGCGCCCTTCCTGTCAGGTAACTGATTTCTAGAAACCTTCTAGAGCGCTTTTAGAAGGTTTCTAGAACCGGGCGCAGCATCTTCGATCGGCACGATGTCTCGGTAGATAAGGCGATGCCTGGTGTCGCACCATTTATCGCGATGGTAGTGACCGAAGAACCAGACGCGGTAGCCGAGCCGTCCGTCGAGCTCACCCAGGAAGGTTTGCAGCGGATCCCCGCGGTACTCACGTCCGCGTTCGCGACACAGCCCCTCAGCAAGGGCAGCCGGAGCCTCGTGAGTCACAACGTAGTCGACCTTCCAGCCCACGCGGTCGAGCGAGGAGCGGCAGTGTTCCGTCTCTTTCTCGCTCGGCATCTCCTCGGGCCACCAGCTCCTCCCCTCCTTGCGATACTGCCTGTCGTTGCTCGCGGCGCCGCCCATGGCAAGGACTGTGAGCCCGTCGATATCGAACACCTCTCCGCGCATCAGGTGCAGCACGTGCGGTCGTGCCTCATGGACGAGCCCGCCGTTCCACTCCCGCACCGGCAGCCCGGCCAGGGCGTGGTGGTTCTCATGGTTGCCGTCTACGAAACACGTGGTCCAGGGCTTCGACTCGAACCAGTCGAGCCAATACCTCTCAGCATTCGAGCCATCCCAGACAAAGCCGAAGTCGCCGGCCACGATCACCGCGTCATCGCGCGTCAGGGTCCGGCCCAGCGGCCAATTTTTGAATGCAAACCGGCTGGACCCGTACTCGGCCCTGCCGTGCACGTCGCCTGTCACATAGACCGTCATCAGTACGCACCCCACGGCAGGAGTTTGTCCCCGAGCCTCACGATCCGGTCATACAGCACCGTGTGCCGTTCGTCCGGGTTGCCGTCTCGGTGAAAATGGCCGTAATACCAGTGCTTATAGTCCAGGCGATCCTCGATCTCGTCGAGGAATCCGGTCAGCCGGTCCACATCAGGGCGTTCCCAGCCCGGGTCCGGGTAGAGCGTCGGCGAGAGCATGCGCGTGGCGCAGGTATGGGTGATGACGCAGTCGACCTTCCAGCCGACCTCGTCGAGCTTGGACCGCGCGGCATCGAATTCGCGCTCGTCCGGAAGCTCCTGAGGCCACCAGCTGGAATACGGCACGCGGTATTCCCTGTCCACGCTCGTGGCACCGCCCATGGTGAAGACCGTCGAGCCGTCGAGCTCGAAGACCTCCCCGCGCATGAGGCGGCGGATAGACGAAGTATCCGACAGGCGTTGCGTCAGCCCACCGTGCCACAGTTCCATGGGTCGCTCCGCCCAGTGATCGAAGCGCTCGTGGTTGCCGTCGACGAACAGCACCGTGTAGGGGCGCGACTCCAGCCAGGCGATATCGGCGCATTCCTCGGCAGAGAAATCCCACGGAAAGCCAAAGTCGCCGGCGACGATGAGATAGTCATTGCTGGTAAGGCTGTCGCCAAGCTCCCAGTCGCGGAGCTTTTGCATGTCGAGTCCACTGTGGATGTCGCCCGTCACATAGACCGTCATCGGATCGCCTCTTCCCTCTTGTACGCCGCCAGCTCGCGCTCGACCTGCCTGTCGCCGGTCTCGTTGACCCACCAGGGCCATTTCACCCGGCCGCACGGCTCGTCGACCCCGGCGAACCATTCCCTCAGCTCGTCGAGGCTCACCGGGGAGTGCCCGTTGGCATCGCAACCGACGTCGTAGCGCAGAAGGCCCTGCTTGCGGTTGAACTCGTTGTACGCGCCGCCGCTGCTGTGGATGTGCCCGTGGAGGTGCCACGATCCATGGTTCATGCCCTGCCAGTCGGCCATGGGGTAATGGCTCAGGACGATCTTCTGCCCGTCGATCTTGAGCACGCAGATCGGCGGCTCCACGGTGAAGGCGCCCGCGACCGCCGGCTGGGTCCAGTCCTTGTCGTGGTTTCCCGGGACGAGGTGGATGCGCCTGCAGGCGATCCGCTTGCGCAGCCCGTAGGCGTCCTGGGCGGTCATCTTGAATGAGAAATCCCCCAGGATGTAGAGCTCGTCGTCCACGGCAATCCTGCCGTTGATGCCGTCGACGATGGCGTCGTTCATCTGCCAAATCGTCTCCCACGGGCGGCCGGTGAACTTCAGCACGTTCTCATGCCCGAAGTGGGTGTCGCTGGTAAACCAGATCATATTTATGTCTCCTTCTGTCGCTAAAAAACGTTCTCCCTCGAGGTCAGGAGACGTTTTATGAGCGACATGAGGTGCATATCCCTCATGTTTCAAGCTCCAATCTGCCGGATTTGCCCAACTATAAGTTTACGCCCACGCGCGAACAGGATTTGATTTTTGAAATATGGACGAATTCCTCGTCAGGAGGGTAAAATGGTGCCGACGGCAGCCCAAGTTGTAGAGAGCTGGGCAGAGCCGTTGCTTAATGAAGTTGGGTCATCGTCTTAGCGACGGTGGCCTTTCTTTTTGGGCTTCGAACCCTGCTTGAGTGCCTTGGAAAGGCCGACAAGGGCCGTGAGGAGCGAGACCATAGCGGTCAGGAGCTTCACGAGCTCGGTGAAATCGGTCATGGGCATCACCTCCCATCAAATGGAGGGCTCTGCCCGGCACGAGTGCTGCCGACAGCAAGGACGATTCTATCAGAGCGGCTGACTCCCGCCGATCAATTCATACTCCTCATCCTCGCCGAATTGCGAGTATGAAAGAATCGGCACTGGATGGCAGCGCGCTAGGGCACCGACGATAGGCTTTCCAAAACTAGCGAGGCGTGTCTCCGCGATCGTAATCGCCTCGGTCGACCGCGCGATCGACCTGCGGCGAGATGTCGCCGTTGCCACCATGGGCTCGTCCTGCGGCTCGAACGCGGTCATCGCCAGCATCGGGAACGGCGCCGGCGTAACGGTTGCGAATCTCCCTTGCGTAACCGCGCCGGGCAAGAAGCTCATCACGAACCGCCGGATCCTCGAGCAGATCTTCATCGCACTTCGGTGCGATGAACTTAGGAAAGAGATTGTAGGCGACGCCCTTGCTCGCCTTTGCCTGCTCGACCCACGCCGAATACGCCTTCTTAAGCCGTTGAATGTAAATCTCGCAACGCCTCTCATAAGGAAGGGCTCGCTCGGCCTCCAGCACGTTATTTTTGAAGGCCGACTCAAGTTGCTTGACCGCAAACCTCCCGTCAAGACGAGTCAGGTTGAAAGTGCACTTCGGGTTGCCGGCCTCCTTGATATCGAGATCTGTCGCATAGACTCGATTGTTCTTAATGAAAATGTCTACGCCCCATGAGGCAAGTAACTTTTTAAACTGCTCCATATTCTTCGGATGACCTTCGTTGATTGCAAGATGGATCAACTCGCGCAGATTGTTTTTATAACTGTACTCACCGCGACCGATAATCTCCTTTTCTGTGTCGCGCGGCTGGCGATCGCGAATCTTCGAATTCTTCTTTCCCTTTTCGAGCTGGGCGAGATTCCAGTCCTTATCGAGTTCGCGGACCCATGAGGCGCGTTCGTACTTTCCATGCCGCCCGCCCGTCTCGCAACGCTTGCCGGTTAACAAATCGGTACGGTTGATCGCCATGTGCACTGCGTAGCGTTTTCCCGCCTTATCGCTTTCTTCGTGCAGCGCGAGAATCACTTGTTGATGCAGATAGTGCTTCGCAAGCCATTGCTCCGCGTAGGCCAAACATGCATCGGGGGTCATCTTGCCCCCGTTGCATGAGCATTCTTCCGGAAGGAACGCGAGGATCTGATGAAGCAGGATTACGTTTTTGGCTCCGGCTCTCGATGGTTTGTCGTGATGGAAAACCTTTCTGGTTCTATCCATTTTCGAAAACCAGCGATCGCTGTATTCGATGTTCCAGCCGCCACGCGCAAGCGCATCTTTTCCGTTGATGTATTTACGGACGTTCTTTGCGTAGCGGTCGCTCGAAACGCTTTTCTGTTTGATAACCGTCATTTCACATCACCACCGACGAAATAGCGCTTCTCGAGCTCGTCGATGAAACGGTCTAGCTTACGCCCAACTTGGTAAACCTTTTCGAGTGTGCGGAAAACAGCTTTCTCGTTGTACGCAGGAAGCCCCTGGGCGTTCACGAAGTACATCAGCTGATTGAGGTTTGTTCCTTCCTTCAAAAGCTCGTGATAGATCTTGTCGATCGACGCCCGATCGACATCGATTTTCTTAACATTCCCTTTGAGCAGTACGCGACGTGCGTACGAACTGACAGTCATATCAAGGGAATCAGCATTGCTTTCAATTTTCTTTTTTTCTTCCGGCGAGACCCGGACGTGAATGTCATCGGTTCGGAATTTCTGGTCAGCGATTTCCGAAAAACCAAAATCGATATCGAGATCGTCGGCATTGCACAAAACGAAGCGGATGAGTTCCGCCTCGCTCATCTCATGTCGCTTTGCGATTGCAGCGATGGCTTTCTTCTCGTCATTTGAAAGAGACGCCTTGACGGTGTGTGGGCGGAGCCTGCTCATGATTCCTCCTCGGAAAACGAATCAGCGATCGGAGAGGCCTCCGATCAAAACCTGCTATGCGATTCGCTTTCCTTTTGATGAGGAACGGCTGGCGTCGTTCCAAAAATGAAGAATCGACTTCGCGATTCTTTATCGCGAAGTTTCAACTTCACAACAACCTTATCGCCGTAGCAGGCGATAAGCAAGGTCTGTGGCGTGGTGTTTTTGGGGTCCGGATGGACCCACAAAAACACCACCCACAGTCATCTTGCAATCGCCTGCTACGGCGATTGGGCGGAGCGTAGCGTAGACACGAAATGAGAGGCCTCGTTTCGAGCGAAAGGCTTCGCGGTGTCGTAGTGTCAGCGAAGACCGTGAGCGGAAGCGAATTTTTAACGCGAAGGATGCTGAGTGTTAGAGATTCGCTGTAGCGAGAGCGGAGCGGTAATGCGAATGCGAGGGATGCCGAGTGTTTGCATTACCGCGCAGCGGAATCCGGGCGAGGGCTGGAGCAAGTTGATGGAAGACCTTACCGATTTGCGGAAGGTTTTGCCCGAAGCATCCGGCACCGCCGGATTCTTTTGGAACGGTCTCTCGTTTGATTGCTTTCCTATCGTTTGCTCCCAGACTGGGCGTCTAAAAAAGGCGGCCGAACCGGCCGCCCACAAATAAATAAACATTTACCGAATGTAAGAGGAGAGGAACGATGTACATTACCCCCAGTGGCCGGCGACGTCGACAACCCAATGCTGTCCCGTAGCCTGCTGTTCATAATGTCCCTGATCCTCTTTCGTTTCATAGGAGTCGTTTACGACAGATCCGCCGATGCCGCCGTTTTCGCCATCGTTAATAATCCAAGCATAGGCGGCATCGGATGAATCGAAGGGCCCTACCGTAGTACCACCGTGGTTTACCCAATAGCGGGGGTGTGTCGTGTAAACCCAGTTGGAAACCCAAACCTGTCCATAGTCTGTCTCCCAGTGGCCCTGCTCGGCAACCCACTTCTTCTGGCTGCCGCCGTTGGAAGAGGAATTGTTGCTGCCGGAACTCTGCGAATTGCCGGAATTCTGCTTGGACTGGGAAGAATCGCCCTTGTTGTCCGACTTCGAGGAATCGGAAGGCTTGTTATCCTCCTTCTTGGAGTCATCGGACTTCTGGTCCTTGTCGTCGGATTCTTTCTTCTCCTCGGTCTTGGCTCCAGAGGTTTGCGTCGCCTTTTCTTCGCTTGGCTTCTTTTTGTCTTTATTCTTTACCGCTGTGGCGGCCCTTTCCGTAGAGCCGCTTCCTTGCTTTGCAACGCTGGCACATCCAAGTTGAGGTGCCGAAAGGCACACCAGAAGCGCAACGATAATAGCCCTTGTTCTCACACCGATCTCCCTGCCCATGAAACCGGGCGTTGGACACCAGCCGATATCCAACGCCCGGCTCGCTTTTACATCTGCTCGCGGCGCTTCTTCCGGTCGAGGAAGACGCCGGCCGCCACGAGGACGGTACCGCCGATGGCGAACGTCTCGCCGATGAGTCCCGCGCGGTCACCGGTCTGGGCGAGGCTGCCGGGCTGGGCGGTATCCGTGCCGGCGAGGTGCTTCGGGGTGTATGCCGCCTGCTGCTTTGCGGCCTGCTGCTTTGCGGCCTGCTGCTTTGCGGCCTCCTCTGCCTCCTGTCGTTCGATCTCATCGGAAAGCTCCTGCTCCGCCGCGATGCGGTCGGACTTCGCCTGCTCGTAGGCGGCGAGTGTCGCATCGTAGCCGGGCTGGAGCTCGTCCACCGCGGCCTGCTTCTCGTCCAGGATGGCCTTGGCGGGCGCGACCTTGGCACGTGCCTCGACTGCTGCGGCGAAAAGCGCGTTGAGGGCGTCATCCGCGTTCACATCATGGCCGGAAGCGATCGCCGCGCCGGCATCGATGGAGTTCAGCTTCGACAGCTTGGCGTCTGCCTGCGCCTTCGCCTGCTCGGCGGCGGAGACCAGGGACTCGGCGGCGACGGCGTCAGCCTTCGCGGCATCGAGTTCGGCCTTGGTGTCATTGACGGCCTTTACTGCATCCTGCTCGCGCTGCTGTGCCTCTGCGAGCTTCGCGGCAAGACCGGTGAGGATGTCGAGGTTCGACTGTGCGTCCTCGAGATCGGTCTGGGAGCCGGTAAGCTTGTCGGCGGCAACGCCAGTGTCGGTCCTTGCGGCATCGACGGCACGCTGGGCATCCGCGAGGGTGCTTGCGGTGCCGTCCACCTTTTGCTTGGCGGCGGCGAGGACGGTCGCTTTCTCGACCTGATCGGCTGCCGCCGCGTCATGGACGCTCTTTGCGGTATCGACCGCCTTCTTGGCGTCGGCGACGTCCTGGAAGAACTTCGCGAGGTCGGCGTTCGCATCGTCCACGCCCTGCTGCTTAGCAGCGGTGTCCGCCTTGGCGGAATCCAACTTAGACTGTGCGGTCGTTACGGCTGCGTTGGCGGCATCAAAGGCGACCTGCTTCTGCTGGACGGTTGATTTTGCCGTAACGACTGCCGCGTTGGCGGCATCGAGGTTCGATTTCGCCGCATCCAACCCAGCTCGGGCATCCGTGACGCCCTGCTGCTTGGCGGCGAGATCGGCCTTTGCGGCATCGACGGCACGCTGGGCATCGGTGACGTCCTGCTTCGCTGCATCGACACCTGCCTGTGCGGAATCCACCGCGACCTGCTTCTGCTGGACGGTTTCAACGGCGTCGGTGGCTGCCTGCTGCTTGGCGGCGAGATCGGCCTTGGCTGCGTCGAGCGCGCTCTTGGCGTTCTTGAGGCCGTTGATATAGGAGGTCAGCTTCTGCTCGTACTCGTCGACGGACATGGGGTTCATGTTCCAACCGGAGCCTGCCCAGCCCAGGTTTGCGGTATCGAAGCTGTCGGTCTGCCAGCCGTTCATGGTTCCCTTGCTGCAGACCGCCATGCCCATATAGCCGATTTCAGGGCTGATGACATGCAGGTAGTGACCGACGGTTGCGGGATATCCGGCAACCTTAAAATGCTGGTTGACATAGGATTCAATCCCGCTATGCGACTTGTAGAAATCTACGGCATCCTTACCGATTAGCCCGGTGACGCCATAGAGCTCCTGAACCGCCTGATCGAAGAAAGCCTTTTCTTGGTCCACCCACTGCGGTTTCGGATCGGTTCCATAGTTCCACGCGAGGTTTTCGCTCGTATCAAACTGCATGGAATGCCCAAACTTGACATCGGAATAGTTCGCGTTGGCAATCGCCGCCGCAATGAGCTTGTACGTGACTTGGAGCTCAGGGAGACCGACGGACTTGCGATACTCGTTGATGGACTTCATGTACGGGATTGCCGCGAGCATGTTGTCGAGACTGGTCGCGTCGAGGCTATTCCCCACTTCGGTGTAGTCCTTGTATGTGCAGTTCTGGATGATCTCGATGGCTGAATCGGCACCCATGGCACGGAAGAAGCCGATGGCTCCCTGCTTGAGCTGCGCGCCGGCAGAATCGAGTTTCGCCTGGGCCTCGTCGACCTTCTGCTGCGCGGCGGTCACGGCGGCGTCTGCGGTATCCTTTGCGGCCTTGGCGTTCGCGAGCTCTACGTCGGCGGCTGCCTTAGCGGACTCAGCGTCCTTGACAGCCTGCTTCGCTGCATCCAGCTTGGAGATGGCGTCGGCATTCGCCTGCTTCGCGGCATCGAGGTCGGCGTTCGCGGCATCGAGTGCGGACTGGGCGGCGTTCACGCCGGATTTGGCATCGGCCGCGGCCTGCTGCTTCGCGGAGAGGGACGCCTGGGCATCATTCAGCTCGGTCTGCGCCGTTGCTGCAGCGGACTGCGCCTGCTCGAGCTCGGACTCGCACTGGGACTGTGCCGCTCGTGCGGCAGCGAGGGCTGCCTCTGCGTCCGCGACCTTCTGTTTTGCCGCATCATACTCTGGACCGCTCGCACCGGCCTCCGCTGCGGCGAGGTCTGCTTTCGCCTTCTCGTAGGCGGCGCTGGCGGCTGCGGCCTTCGCATCCGCCGTGTCCTTGTTCTGCTGGGCTGCGGCGAGGACGGAATCGGCGGAATCCTTTGCAGACTGGGCCGCAACCAGCTTGGACTGGGCATCGGCAAGCGTCGCGTTGGCGTTGTCCAGTTCGGCCTGTGCCCTGTCCACGGCAGCCTCGGCGTCGCGCACGGCCTGCTCGGCGGCACTGATTGCCTCCGGGGTGGCGCTTACGGCATCTGCCTTGGCTTTATCGAGGGCATCCTTGGCATTCTGGGCCGCCTTGATGGCGGACTGGTATGCTTCGTCCTTCTCGGATGCATCCGCCTTGGCGTCTGCGAGACCCGCCTTCGCCTGCTCGAGGTCCTTGCCGGCGGCATCGGCGGCGTCCTTGCCCTCCGCGACCTGACGGGCGTACTCGACCATTGCAGCTCGGTCGGCTGCCGTACCGGCGCTGACTGCAGAATCGTAGGATGCCTTGGCCTGGTCGCGGGCGGAAGCCGCCTCGTTGTAGGGGCCGGCGACCTCATCGTAGGATGCCTTGGCGGCGTCCTCCTTCGCCTTCGCCTCGTCGACCGCCTTCTGCAGGTCCGCGATGGTCTGTGCGGCGGATTTCGCGCCGGTACCGGATGCCGCGCCGACGTGGGCGGCGATCGGCGACATCACGGCGGGGTGCTGCATGGTCCCGTCACCTGTCTGGGCGAATGCCGCGAACGGTGAGATGAGGCTCGATCCGGTCATGGCGGCCATGGTCGCCGCGGTGACGGTCAGACGTGCGATCCCCTTCGGGGCGTGAATCTTTTTGCTTGGCAGTGCGGCGAAGTGATCGCCACCGGCAGCAAAGTGCTTTCCCTGAGTCATTGCTATTCCATTCCTTTTCCATGCCATGTCCGACTAGGCATCAGAACTCTTTCCAATAAAGGTAATTATGCGCCTTAACAGGGATTGTTGTATATAGTCCGTTGGCATAAATACAACAATCCATGACTCTTTTTGTCATGGATACGAAGACGCTTCAGAAATCATTCGGCATGAGATGCAAAGAGCTCCGCGCTGGACTCGGGTACAGCCAGGAGCAGTTCGCCAATTTGATTGAGATGGATCGTTCCTACTACGCGAGCATTGAGGTCGGACGAAGAAATGTCAGTCTTTCTAACCTCTCTAAAATTGCCAATGGATTCAACATATCAATTGCTGCACTTATGACTGGTGTCAGCGATAAATCGGATTAGTCCATCAATCAGCGAACGAAGTGAGCGAATAAATCGGCGGCGTAGCCGGCGGCAAGGACACGGTACGTGGCCGCGCAGCGAGCTTCGCGAGCGAAGGGGGACAGCATCGCTGTCCCTATCTTTATCGACGGCTTAGTCGGCGGCAAGGACACGGTACGTGGCCGCGCAGCGAGCTTCGCGAGCGAAGAGGACGGCATCGCCGTCCCTATATCTTTATAGTATATTTCTCTATTAATTGGTTTCACCAAAATGGGTATTGCGCAAGCTTCTGAACAGGCGTTTTTATCAAAAACTCAAAGCAGCCGAATCATCAAAATGGTGAAATTTTTTACCCAAATTGAGGAAGCGCTTCACCAAAATGGAACCGACTAACGGCTGTTGAAAACTTTTTATCCCCAAAATGGTGATTTCCTGTTTTCAGTGGAAAACTCGGTAAGTTAAATTATTTACTTACCAGATTTACAAACAAAAGCAGTTCTTAACCCTAAAACCAGAACAGGTCAGAAGCAAAATTAACTCCTGACCTGCGATTTTTCTGGTGCCCCCGGGCGGATTCGAACCGTCGACACCCGCTTTAGGAGAGCGGTGCTCTATCCCCTGAGCTACGGAGGCATGATGTACTAGTGTAGCAGATTTGCGCCACTACCATGCAGCGCATAGCCACTCTTCGAGATAGTCGTCTGCGACGTTCTTTAATGACTAGTCGTTTAAGAACGTCCCAGGCGACTAGTCGCCTTTATGGAAGAGGCTTTTGATGACGGAGGGGATGCTCTTGGCGCCCTTGGCCGTCACATCGATAAAGTCGGGCGAACGAACGAGCTTGTCCTCGTCAATGTACTTACGCACCGCGCGAAGCGTTTCCTTGTCATTGCGCGTCGAAAACGTAAAGTGGCCATTCTCTTTGGTAAAGATGGCAAAACGCGTAATCTTCTTGGTGCCGCGCAAAACCTCGGCGGCAATATAGTCGACCTCGTCCCACGGGATTTGGATATAATCCTCGGGATTACGCTCGTTATAGTACTCAAACGCCTTATTGCCCACCATCACGTTACCGTGACTGGTAAGCCCCATCAGGCAGGTTGCCGGCGTTGCCAAATCGACCGTGCTGTTCTGAGATTGCGCCATACGCGCCTCGCCCTCCAATAAAAACAATCGGACCGCATCCAGTGTACCCACCGGGTGCGGTCCGTTTCAATGGCTCAAAAGCCCTTGCCTAGCAACTCTCGGTCTTAAGCCGAAGCGTGCTTACATGAAGCCGCAGACGCGACCGATGATGCCGACGGCGAAGAGAGCCAGGATGATGACGATCGGGCTGACCTTCTTCTTGAGGAGCTTGCAGACCAGAAGGGTCAGGCACACGGCGGCAAGGCCGGGGATGAGCTGATCGAGGTTGGCCTGAAGCGTGGTGACCTTCACCGGGTCGAGTGCGTTGGCACCGACAGAGCTGTACATCGTCAGTGCCTGCTTGATGCCCTCAGAACCGGCGGGCAGGTTGGCCCAGTCGATATAGGCGCCAGCAGACTGCGTGACCTTGGAGACGACCGGGGTGAAGGAGATGGACACCCAGCGCTCGACCAGGGCGCCGATGATGAACATACCCAGGATGGAAGCACCCTCGGTGACCTTGCCCATCAGACCGCCGGAGAGGTCCTTGGCGATGGAGGAGCCGACCTTGTAGCCAAACTCCTGCGTGTACCACAGGAAAGCGTAACGGATGATGTTCCACGCGAAGAAGAACAGCAGCGGACCGGCGATGCTGCCGGACAGGGCCAGGGAAGCGCCCAGTGCGCCCAGAATCGGGCGAAGGGTGAACCAGAAGGCGGGGTCGCCGACGCCGGCGAGCGGGCCCATCATACCGACCTTGACGCCCTGAATGGCGACATCGTCAATCGGAGCACCGTTGGCGCGCTCCTCCTCGAGGGCGAGGGTAACGCCAATGACGGGGGCGGAAACATAGGGGTGGGTGTTATAGAACTCCAGGTGGCGCTTAAGAGCGGCAATCTGGTCATCCTTGCTGGTGTAGAGCTTCTTGATCGCAGGGATCATTGCGAAGCACCAGCCGCCGTTCTGCATACGCTCGTAGTTCCACGAGCCCTGAAGGAACTGATGACGGAAGCAAACCTTCTTACGGTCAGCCTTGGTGAGCTGAATCTTGTTCTCTGCCATATGTATCACTCCCCTCCTACTCGTAATCGTTCAGAATGTCGCCGAGCGGGTCACCGGAGCCACCGCCCATGCCGCCACCCTGCTTGGCCAGATCCTTAAGGCCAAGGTAGATGAGGGCAAGGGAGATGCCGATGAGGCCAAGGGCGATCAGCGTGAGCTGAGGGATGGCAGCAAGGACAAAGCCGAGGATGAAGAACGGCCAGGTCTCCTTGGTGGCCATCATGTTGATGACCATGGCGTAACCGACGGAAGCGACCATGCCGCCGCCGACAGCCATGCCGCCGGACAGCCAATCGGGCATAGCGTTAAGCGCGTTGGTAACAGCCTCGGCCGGGATGATGCACAGAAGTACTGCCGGGATGGCGATACGAACACCCTGCATGAGGATGCCGGCGTACTGCCAACGCTCGATGCCGGCGAAGTCGCCCTTCTCGGCGCAGGCGTCCATGCCGTGAACCATAGCGGTAGCCAGGGTACGGCAGATCATGGTCAGGAACAGACCAGCGACCGACAGCGGGACGGCGACGGCGATGGCGGCGGTAACGGCCTTGGCCGAATCGGTGGCGCCACCGTTGAGGGCGAGCACCATGATGATCGAAGAAGCGACCGAGGCCAGAGCGGCGTCAGGCGCGACGGCGGCGCCGACGTTAGCCCAGCCAAGGGCCATCATCTGGAGCGAACCGCCCAGGAGGATGCCCTCCTGAAGGTGACCGGTTACGAGACCGATAAGCGTGCATGCCACGAGCGGCTGATGGAACTGGAACTCATCCAGAATGCCTTCCATACCGGCAAGCAACGCGACAATCGCAACAAGCAGAATAGTGATTGCAGACATGTATCGGACCCTCCTTTACTATGCTTGAGCGGCCAGTTCGGCCTTAGCTTTCTTCAACATGGCGTCGAGATCCTCGGAGGAATCCGAAGGAACCTTGCGGACCTCGAACTTGACGCCCTTGGCCTTGAGAGCCTCGATGGTCTTGACATCGTCATCGCCCATAGCGACAGCGTTAGTGACGACGACCTTGCCCTTGGAGTGGGCCATGGAACCGATGTTGGCTTCCTTGATGTCGACGCCGGCCTCGATGGCCCTGAGCAGATCCTGCGGGTTCTCGAACAGCAGCATCGCCTTGGTGTCGCCAAAGCGCGTGTCCTTGACGACCTCGGCCATCTTCTTGATAGGCACGACGTTGGCGTGGACTCCCGGAGGGGCAGCCTGCTCGATCATGGTCTTGCGGAGCTCGTCGTGAGCAACGCCGTCGGAGACCACGATGATGCGGTTGGGGTTGATCTGCTTGGTCCACGTGGTGGCCACCTGACCATGCAGCAGGCGCGTGTCGATACGGACGTGGGCGATCTTGATGTGCCCGTCGCCGATCACCGTTCCCGGAGGAATGGCACCCGCAGGAGCAGCGGCGGCCGCAGCCGGCTTCTTCTCCTCGGGCTCCAGAGACTCGGGCTTGACGCGCACGCCGGCCTTAGCCTCAGTCACGAGATGTTTTGCGATCGCATGTGCAGTGTTCTTTGCGTCAAAGCGCTGCGAATATGCCTCGATGAGCATAGGCAGGTTGACACCGGTGACGATAGCCCAGGAATCGTGGCCCTCGATGAGCCCGCTGATCTGGTTGAACGGCGTGCCGCCCCACAGATCAACGAGGAAGAGCACCTGCTCCTGGTCCTCGAAGGAAGCGATTACCTCCTCGACCTTGGCACGGAAGTCGTCGGGGCCCATGCTCGGCTCGAGCGAGACCACGGCAACAGACGGCTGATCGCCAAAGACCATCGAGCCCGTCTGCTTGATTCCAGCCGCCAAGTCACCATGGCTAGCAAGAACAATACTTACCATCACATAACCTCCTTTTTGTCTACGTATTTCCTACACGACAAAAAAGAGTATAGCCGCAAGCGTGGCAAAATTATAGGAAAAAATGTGAACGGTTGGATTATTTGTTTAAACGTCCTGCTTTGTTACAAATTGGTTACATCGCTGGTTTTCAGCTATTCCTCGCTAAACATAATTAGTTTGACCATCTTAGAAAACAGATACAAGCACAGCATTCATTAATACCGATTTAAATCGGATAAGAACCTGCTTTACTCTTCGATATTTTGTTTAAACAGACGTGACTTGACTAATTTCGTTAGTTATGCTCTAGCAAACCGTCAAAAAAGAATAGTCATTGGGGACGTTCTTTAATGACTAGTCGTTTAAGAACGTCCATTACAGTCGAAATTGTCAGCCCGGGCCCGTCTCGGGCTACGATTGAGGCGCGCCCAGAACGGGCCGCCGACCGGGCGCCCGCGCACGGCCGAACGTCCCTGCCCCCGAGAGGGCCCGTTGGGTGCTGCCGGCGCGGGACGCGCCGCCCCCGACGGCTGATAGGAAAGTGCCGGGCAGGCGCCGCGGCTGGTAATGTGAGTGCCGAGGGGGAGGCCATCCGGTCGAACGACTACCGGAAGGATACCACCGTGAAAGCGACATCCACCAGACCCGCGACCGTGCTCGGCCTGGACGTCGGCAAGTCATCGCACTGGGCCTGCCTGGTCGACCGCGACGGGGAGGTGCTGGCCAGCGCCCCCGTCCGCAACAGGGAGGCCGAGCTCGACGCGCTGTTCTCCTCCGCGCCCGCCGGCACGCTCGTCGTGGTCGACCAGTTCCGCAACATAGGGTCCCTCGCCGTGCGGCGCGCCCGCGCCGCGGGGCTGGCGGTCGCCCACCTG
>NZ_QSPW01000005.1:137617-141807 GCF_003466565.1 Collinsella sp. TM04-29 | reverse complement strand
GGGGGGGCGATCCCCCCGTGCCGCAGCCAACGCATTAAGCGTCCCGCCTGGGGAGTACGGCCGCAAGGCTAAAACTCAAAGGAATTGACGGGGGCCCGCACAAGCAGCGGAGCATGTGGCTTAATTCGAAGCAACGCGAAGAACCTTACCAGGGCTTGACATATGGGTGAAGCGGGGGAGACCCCGTGGCCGAGAGGAGCCCATACAGGTGGTGCATGGCTGTCGTCAGCTCGTGTCGTGAGATGTTGGGTTAAGTCCCGCAACGAGCGCAACCCCCGCCGCGTGTTGCCATCGGGTGATGCCGGGAACCCACGCGGGACCGCCGCCGTCAAGGCGGAGGAGGGCGGGGACGACGTCAAGTCATCATGCCCCTTATGCCCTGGGCTGCACACGTGCTACAATGGCCGGTACAGAGGGATGCCACCCCGCGAGGGGGAGCGGATCCCGGAAAGCCGGCCCCAGTTCGGATTGGGGGCTGCAACCCGCCCCCATGAAGTCGGAGTTGCTAGTAATCGCGGATCAGCATGCCGCGGTGAATGCGTTCCCGGGCCTTGTACACACCGCCCGTCACACCACCCGAGTCGTCTGCACCCGAAGTCGCCGGCCCAACCGTCAAGGGGGGAGGCGCCGAAGGTGTGGAGGGTGAGGGGGGTGAAGTCGTAACAAGGTAGCCGTACCGGAAGGTGCGGCTGGATCACCTCCTTTCTAGGGAGACACATTCTTAGAGAGAAAACACTTTAACTCGAATAGAGGGCAGGAGCCCGTCCGGTCGATGTCCGCCAGGATAAGTCCCCGCAGCACCCGGTCCCCGGGGTCGCACCCGCGTACCTTGAGAGCCGCATAGCGATAGGAGAGAGATGGAAGATCATTCTTCCAGACTCGATTCTTTTCTGCGATTAAACGTAAGAATGATAGCAATCATTCATCCGATCCAAACAAGAAGAATTCACTTATATATGAGTGAGGAGCATCTGATCGCGAGCACAGTCAACTACTGTGCCGCGGTATGAGATACCCGAATTGCGACATACGAGCGCTATTCATGATATCGATTAATTAACTTTAGCGACACGTGGATATCCCGCGGGCCCGAGAGCGGTCCCGCAAGATACCACGGGCGCACGGCGGATGCCTTGGCACAGGGAGCCGATGAAGGACGCGGCAAGCTGCGATAATCCCCGGCGAGGAGCACACATCCTTCGACCCGGGGGTCTCCGAATGGGCGAACCCATCCACAGCAGTGTGGATATCCCCACCCCGAACACATAGGGGCGGGGAGGACAACCCGGGGAACTGAAACATCTAAGTACCCGGAGGAGAGGAAATCAATCTCGAGACTCCCCGAGTAGCGGCGAGCGAAAGGGGACCGATGGCCAAACCGTCGAGCGGGCATACCCGGCAGGGGTTCCGCCGACGGGGTTGCAGGGCCGCGCATCCGGGGGCTGCCGCCCCCGGGCGCAGGTCCGGCTGGGGAGCGGAACGGCATGGGAGGGCCGGCCGCAGCGGGTGACAGCCCCGTACGCGAACCCAGACCGGACGGCGCGACGCGGTCCCTGAGTAGGGCCGGGCACGTGAAACCCGGTCCGAACCTGGGTGGACCACCATCCAAGCCTGAGTACTACCCTGTGACCGATAGCGCACCAGTACCGTGAGGGAAAGGTGAAAAGCACCCCGGGAGGGGAGTGAAACAGTACCTGAAACCGTGCGCCCACGAGCAGTCGGAGCACCTATACGGTGTGACGGCGTGCCTTTTGTAGAATGAGCCAGCGAGTCGCTGGCGCGGGGCGAGGTTAACCGAAAGGGAGCCGGAGCGAAAGCGAGCCTTAACAGGGCGACTTGAGTCCCGCGCCGCGGACGCGAAGCCGGGTGAGCTATCCGTGGGCAGGCTGAAGCGGGGGTAAGACCCCGTGGAGGGCCGAACGCACGTCGGTTGAAAACGGCGGCGATGACCTGCGGATAGGGGTGAAAGGCCAATCAAACCCGGAGATATCTCGTTCTCCCCGAAATAGCTTTAGGGCTAGCGTCGCGCGTTCACCGCCGGAGGTAGAGCACCGGATGGACGAGGGGGCTTCGCCGCCTACCGAATCCAACCGAACTCCGAATGCCGGCGGCCCAGAGCGCGGCAGTCAGAGCATGTGGGCTAAGCTGTGTGCTCGAGAGGGAAACAGCCCGGACCGCCCGCTAAGGTCCCCAAGTTCCAGCCGAGTGGCAAAGGATGTGCGTCCGCCCAGACAACCAGGATGTTGGCTTAGAAGCAGCCATCCATTCAAAGAGTGCGTAACAGCTCACTGGTCGAGTGGACATGCGCCGACAATACACGGGGCTAAGCTGGACACCGAAGCGGCGGGATTTTAATTCATTAGAATCGGTAGGGGAGCTTCCCATGGGCGGGGAAGCCGCCGGGCGACCGGCGGTGGAGCGCATGGGAGTGAGAATGCTGGCATGAGTAGCGAGAGACGAGAGAGTAACTCGTCCGCCGTGAACCCGAGGTTTCCTGGGCAAGGCTAATCCTCCCAGGGTCAGTCGGGGGCTAAGGCGAGGCCGGGAGGCGTAGCCGACGCGCAGCAGGCAGACATTCCTGCACCGCGCACGCGGCGCTACGACCGACGGGGCGACGGATGGGGGTGGCTCGGCGGGGTTCTGGACGTCCCCGTGATGGAGCGCGGCCCGCGGACCAGGGAAATCCGGTCCGCACGAGGGCGAGGCTCCGGACGAAGCGATCAAGCGAAGCGAGTGAGCCCGAGGTCCCTAGAAAAACCCCTAGGCAGGCGCGTGCGCGCCCGTACCGCAAACCGACACAGGTGGGTGGGTAGAACATACCGAGGCGATCGGGTCAACCATGGTCAAGGAACTCGGCACAATGGCCCCGTAACTTCGGGAGAAGGGGTGCCCGCGCGTACGTGAACCGGCTTGCCCGGGGAGCGGAGGCGGGCCGCAGTGGAGAGGCCCAAGCGACTGTTTACCAAAAACACAGGACTCTGCAGAAGCCGCAAGGCGACGTATAGGGTCTGACGCCTGCCCGGTGCCGGAAGGTCACGCGGAGGAGTTAGCGCATCGCGCGAAGCCCCGAAGCCAAGCCCCGGTAAACGGCGGCCGTAACTATAACGGTCCTAAGGTAGCGAAATTCCTTGTCGGGTAAGTTCCGACCTGCACGAAAGGCGCAACGACTTGGGCGCTGTCTCGACCATGGACCCGGTGAAATTGCACTGGTCGTGAAGATGCGACTTACCCGCGGAAGGACGGAAAGACCCCGTGAACCTTCACTGCAGCTTGGCATTGGCCGCTGGTCCCGCGTGTAGAGGATAGGCAGGAGGCACAGATCCGGAGGCGCCAGCCCCCGGGGAGCCGCCCTTGGAATACTGCCCTCGCGCGACCGGCGTCCTAACCCGAGGCCGTCAACCGGCTCGGGGACCGTGCCAGGCGGGCAGTTTGACTGGGGCGGTCGCCTCCTAAAGGGTAACGGAGGCGCGCGAAGGTCCGCTCGGGACGGTCGGCAACCGTCCTTTTGAATGCAAGAGTACAAGCGGGCTTGACTGCGAGGCCCACAAGCCGAGCAGGTGCGAAAGCAGGCTCTAGTGATCCGGCGGCCCCGAGTGGGTGGGCCGTCGCTCAACGGATAAAAGGTACTCCGGGGATAACAGGCTGATCTTGCCCAAGAGTCCACATCGACGGCAAGGTTTGGCACCTCGATGTCGGCTCATCGCATCCTGGGGCTGGAGCAGGTCCCAAGGGTACGGCTGTTCGCCGTTTAAAGCGGTACGCGAGCTGGGTTCAGAACGTCGTGAGACAGTTCGGTCCCTATCCTCCGTGGGCGCAGGAGAATCGATGGAGGCTGCCCCCAGTACGAGAGGACCGGGGTGGACGCACCTCCGGTGAACCGGTTGTCGACCAACGGCACGGCCGGGTAGCCGCGTGCGGCGCGGATAACCGCTGAAGGCATCTAAGCGGGAAGCCGTTCCAGGGATTAGTTCTCCTTCCGGTAAGGGCCCAGGTAGACTACCTGGTCGATAGACGGCAGGTGCAAGGCTGGCGACAGCCTCAGCCGAGCCGCACTAATCGCCCGAGCTCTTCCGGAACCGCACCTCGCGGCCCGCGGGACCCAGCGCCCATGCGCGCGGTCCGGGCACGAGGATGCCCCCGAGTCACCTTTCCTATGCGCCATGCGGCCCCCAGGGCACGTAGATGAGACC
>NZ_QSPW01000005.1:0-137607 GCF_003466565.1 Collinsella sp. TM04-29 | reverse complement strand
ATGCGGCCCCCAGGGCACGTAGATGTTAGACCCAGGACACCGTAACGGTGGGCGCCGCCCACCGGTCAGCGGCCAGAGCATGGGGGGCACGCCCGGTCCCGTTCCGAACCCGGAAGCTAAGCCCCATCGCGCCGAGAGTACTGCGGGGCCAGCCCGTGGGAGGCCAGGGCGCCGCTGACCGGTGGACGGCACCGAGCCGTCATTGGACTTAGAAGGGGGAGGCCTCGCGGCCTCCCCCTTTTTTGCGTTTTATAAAGAGCTGTAATACAAGAACTCGCCTTCTTTTAGCTTGTCTTACTGTTTGGCTGTATTTTGAGTCCTTCTTTTGTATTTGCGCGATAATAACTCCCATTGGCGTTAGGGAGGACTTGATGTTTACCGTTTTTGTCTTGGGCAATATTGCTTCGGGTAAGTCGACTGCCTGCCGCTATCTCGAATCTCATGGCGCCATGCTTATCGATCTGGACGAGCTTGCCAAATCGCTGTATGTGCCAGGCTCCGATATCGTCAATGCCCTCGCGGAAGAATTTGGCTGGGATATTTTGGATGAGGAGGGCGGCATTCGCCGCAGCATCCTCGCTTCTCGAGCTTTCGCTTCTCCTGATTCGGTCGCACGGCTCAATGACCTTGTGCACCCCGTTCTCATTGAACAGCTTTCGCTTAGGATTCTCGATCCGGTTTGCTGTACGGTTTCATCTCCCCGTTATCCCTTTGCGGTTGTCGAGGTTTCTGCTCCGACTGGTTTTGAGGATGCATTTGGCTTGGCTGATGAAATTCTGGTCATCAGCGCCCCTTTGTCAGTTCGTCGCGAGCGTGCTATTCAGCGTGGCATGGAGCCATCTGATTTCGATGCCCGTTCTGCTTGCCAGCCCGATGAGTCTGCGCTGTGCAATCTCGCTACAACGGTGATTGATAATGCCGCAGGCGATAATTCGCTCTTTGAGCAGCTTGACTCATGGCTTGCATGCCATGGGTTTATAGACACTGCGAATAAGGAGGATGCCGATGCCTAAGACACGTTTCTTTGCGTGGTATCGCCTTATACCGCTGGCTGCCGTTTTTGCCTTCGGCCTTATCTCATTCGTTTACTCGTGTGCTCCTGCGGCTTTCTTTAAGCCGCTGTATCCCATTGACTACGAGGCGTATGTAAAGCAATCTAGTATTTCGCATAATCTGGATCCGTATCTGGTGTGCGCTGTCATTAAGTCGGAATCGAATTGGGATCCCGAGGCTGAGTCGAATCAGGGTGCTCAGGGATTGATGCAGCTGATGCCCGAGACTGCCCAGGATATGATCGCCAAGGGTCTTGTCGACGGTGGGGGGTATTCGGCCGACAACCTTGACGATCCCGCTACGAACATCGAGTTTGGCTGTGCGTATCTTTCGTATCTTCTAACGTATTTCAACGGGTCGACGGATAGCGCTATTGCCGCATATAACGCCGGCATGGGCAATGTGGATGGTTGGGCGCAGCAGAGCACCTCGCTTCACAATGCGATTACCTTCCCCGAGACGCAGGCTTATCTGATTCGCGTCAATAATGCCTGGGTTCGCTATAAGACGCTCTATCCCGATCGGTTCGTATAGGACTAAGCCCACCTCCTGCGTATACTGCAGATGTATGAGTTAGGAGTATCCATGGCGGAATTTGAAGTAGAACGCGTTGGTGGTGAACTTAAGCGCTTTGGCGTTGAGGGCGCTGAGGTGCCGTTTGAAGTCGTTTCTCCCTATGAGCCTGCAGGTTCTCAGCCTAAGGCCATTGAGTCGCTTGTGCAGGGTGTGAGGGACGGAGATCGCTATCAGGTTTTGCTGGGCGTGACTGGTTCGGGCAAGACCTTCACGATGGCTAAGACTATTGAGGCCCTGGGGAAGCCGACGCTGGTCATGGCTCCCAATAAAACGCTCGCCGCTCAGCTTGCGAGCGAGCTCAAAGAGTTCTTTCCCAACAACGCTGTGGTCTACTTTGTCTCGTACTACGACTACTATCAGCCCGAGGCGTATGTGCCGCAAAGCGATACATATATCGAGAAAGACTCCTCGATTAACGAAGAGGTCGAGATGCTGCGACATCAGGCGACCGCCTCGTTGCTCTCTCGACGCGATGTAATCGTCGTTGCTTCGGTGTCCTGTATCTACGGTATCGGCTCTCCCGAGGACTATGCGGGGCTGGCGCCGAATGTCGACAAGAAAGTGCCGCTCGAGCGCGATGACTTTATCCATGCACTTATCGACATTCAATATGATCGCAATGACTATGACCTAGCGCGCGGCACGTTCCGCGTGCGCGGCGATGTTGTCGACGTGTATCCGCCTTATGCCGAGCATCCGTTGCGGTTTGAGTTCTTTGGCGACGAGGTTGAGCTTATTGCCGAGATCGATGAGGTTACCGGTGAGATGCTTCGTGAGTACGAGGCCATCCCCGTATGGCCGGCATCGCACTACGTGACCGAGAAGCCGAAGGTCAAGGCGGCTCTGAAATCAATCAGTGAAGAGTGCGAGAAGCGTGTGGCCGAGTTCAAGGCGACCGACAAGTTGCTCGAGGCACAGCGTCTGCAGCAGCGCACCGACTATGATCTCGAGATGCTCGAGACCATGGGTTTTTGTAACGGTATCGAGAACTACTCGCGTCATCTGGACGGTCGAAAACCGGGCGAGCCGCCGTTTACCCTGATCGATTACTTCCCTAAGGACATGCTCTGCATCATCGATGAGAGCCATGTGACGGTGCCGCAGATTCGCGGCATGCACGAAGGTGACCGCTCGCGTAAGGTGACGCTGGTGGAACACGGTTTTCGCCTTCCTTCGGCACTCGATAACCGCCCGCTTCGTTTCGATGAGTTTGAGGCAAGGATCCCCCAGTTCATCTACGTTTCGGCCACGCCGGGCGACTACGAGCTGCGGGTGAGCCAGAACGATGTTGAGCAGATTATTCGTCCGACCGGCCTGCTCGATCCCAAGATCGATGTGCGTCCGGTTCGCGGTCAGATTGACGATCTTGAGGACGAGATTCGCGAGCGCGTTGCCCGCAAGGAGCGCGTGCTGGTGACCACGTTGACCAAGCGCATGGCCGAGGACCTGACCGACCATCTGCTTGATGCGGGCATTAAGGTCAATTACATGCATTCTGATACGGCGACAATGGACCGTGTCGAGATCCTGCGAACGCTGCGCGAGGGCAAGATCGATGTTCTCGTTGGCATCAACCTGCTTCGCGAGGGCTTGGATCTTCCCGAGGTCTCACTGGTGGCAATTCTCGATGCCGATAAGGAAGGCTTCTTGCGCAACCGCCGTTCGCTGATTCAGACGATTGGCCGCGCGGCCCGTAACGCCGATGGCGAAGTCATCATGTATGCAGACGTTGTGACCGATTCGATGAAAGAGGCCATCGAGGAGACGCAGCGCCGTCGCGAGATTCAGATGGCATATAACGAAGAGCATGGCATTGTGCCCAAGACGGTGCGCAAGGCCATCAACGACATCTCAAGTTTTATTGCCGAGGCCGAAAAAACCGTGGGTTCCAAGGGACGCTCGAAGGGCGACTCTCTTGGCCATGGCGCATTCTATACGCCCGATGAGTCGGGCGAGGGTGGCGTGCCGGAAACGGTGGCGCCCGAGCAGACACTTGCGGAGCAGTTGGAAGAACTGCCGCATGACGAGCTCGTGCGGATCGTCGAAACCATGGAAGAGGATATGCGTAACGCTTCTGCCGCCATGGACTTTGAGGAGGCGGCGCGCCTGCGCGATGCCGTCGTTCAGATTCGGGCGATGCTCGAGGGTGCGTCTGAGGACGAGACGATCGAGCGCTTACGTTCGCAGGCTCGCAAGGGTTCCACGTTCGCATCGGGCAGAAAACGCCAGGGTGCACGGTTTAAGAAATAGCGAACATGCCCCGAGTTCCCTGCGGAGCTCGGGGCATGCGTCTTTTGCGCGCTGGAATTCGTGCGTTAGAGGTCTGCGATCAGGGCTTCGGCACAACGGATGCCGTCGGTGGCGGCGCTCATGATGCCGCCGGCATATCCAGCTCCCTCACCGCAAGGGTAGAGGCCCGGGGTCGACACGGCATGGCATGTTCGGTCTCGGGTGACGGTGACCGGTGAGCTCGAGCGAGTCTCCACGCCGGTAAGGACAGCATCGGAGCGGTCGTAGCCTCGTAGCTTTTTTCCAAGTAGGGGAAGTCCCAGGCGGAGCGACTCGACGATATGCTGCGGCAGGGCTTCGTCAATTGCCGTCCAGGTCACACCGAGCGGATAGGTGGGCTTTACCTTTCCGGGCGCCTTGCTGGCGCGTCCTGCGAGGAAATCTCCGACGAGCTGTGCCGGTGCGTTCCAGTTGGAACCGCCCAGGCGGTAGGCGGCCGCCTCGCAGGCGCGCTGGAGCTCGATGCCGGCGAGCGGGTCATCGTTGGGAAGGTCCTCAGGCGTGACGTTAACGAGCAGGGCGGCATTTGCGTTGCGTCCGTCGCGGGCATTGAGACTGGCGCCGTTGACGCACAAGTGGCCCTGCTCGGAAGAGGCGGCGACAACCTGCCCGCCGGGACACATGCAAAACGAGAACACGCTGCGGCCGTTGGGAAGATGGGCGACGAGCTTGTAGGGGGCTGCTCCGAGGGCAGGATGTCCCGCCGAGGCTCCGAATTGGGCTCGGTCGATGTCGCGCTGCGGATGCTCGATGCGAACGCCCATGGCAAAGGTCTTTTGTGCGAGGACCACGTTGTGGTCCTTAAGGAGCTCAAAAATATCGCGAGCAGAATGCCCGCAGGCGAGGATGAGGTGCTTTGTCTCGATTGGCTCGCAAGCGGTGTCTTGGGACGATTGGACATCAATACCGGTGATGGCGCCAGACGCGTCGATGCGAATGTCGACGAGCTTCGTTCGATAACGGACGACACCTCCGAGCTGCTCGATGCGCTGGGATATAGCGGTGACGACCGTGGGAAGGATGTCGGAGCCAATGTGCGGCTTGGCATCCCACAGAATATCGCGGGGCGCACCCGCCTCGACGAAGGTTTCGAGGATAAGGCGATGGGCGGGATTTTTGGTTCCCGTATTGAGCTTGCCGTCCGAGAAGGTCCCCGCGCCGCCCAGGCCAAACTGGATATTGCTCTCGGGGTCGAGGATGCGCTCCTTTAGAAAGAGGTCGATCGCCTGCGAGCGGCGAAATGCCGGGTCGCCGCGCTCGATGAGCAAGGGCTTAAGACCTGCTTCGGCGAGCGTAAGCGCAGCGAAAAGGCCGGCGCATCCGGCGCCGACAACGACAGGGCGTTCTTGAGGTGCGTCGGAGGCGGGGGAGGGGAATGAAGGCTCATCGTCTTCTATCGCGCGTACGCGCGAGCGGTCACGCTCGGTAACGCTGTCGACCGCTTCTCGCTCGAGGTGGGGACTAGTCAGCTCAACACGAAAGCTCAGGATAAAATGGACGTCTCGTTTTTTGCGAGCGTCGATTGACTTGCGGTGGAGCTCGATGGACTTGATCTCGGAGTCCTTGCAACGTAGGACGCGCTTGGCGACTCGCTTGCCAACAATGAGACAGGCATTTTCATCGTCGGCTTCATCGAGCGACGCGTTGACTTGGGTGATTTCGATCATCGAGGTCTCCTTAGAGGCAAGAAAGAGGCCGTCCGGTATCCCAGACGGCCCGAATGCGTTTTTGATTATAGACTGCGCGGCTACAGGCTGCTTGCAGCGCGAATGCCCGAGATCCAGGCCCACGCAAGGTTAAAGCCTCCGCAATCGGCGTCGATGTCGAGCGCTTCACCGCAAACGTAAAGCGGGGCGTCGACAACACTGCGCGCGCGTAGGCTGGGTGTTGAGATACTCTCGACAGATACGCCACCACGCGTGACCTGCGCTGAGCGCTCCTCGGTTGTTCCCTCGACGAGCAATTTAAAGTGCTTGAGGATCGAGACCAGGTGGATGACATCGTTGGAGCATGGATGGCACTGCTCGAACGCTGTGCAGACGACGCGGGAGAGTTGCGGGGCGAGCATGCCGTCGAGCCAACGGGGATCGCGGGGTGAAAAGTCACCGAACAGCTCAACGCGCCGGTTGAGCATATCGAGCAACTCGTCTTTGGAGAGGTCGGGGAAAACGTCGAGCAGGATCGTATCGCCGTGCTGGATACGACGAGAGAGGTTGAAGACAGCGACACCCGAGATACCGAAGGTTCGAAACAGCACTTCACCGTCTTCGTGCCAGAGCTCATTATGATTGCGGGCGAGCGTCAAGCGGACACGGACGCGCAGGCCGTCCAACGTCTTGAGTGCCGCCCGATCGCCAACGACCGTTGCCGATACGGGGCAGAGGATGGGGCGCGGCGAAGTGAGGGGGAGGCGAAACGTATCGGCGATACCGGTGGGGTTGCCGCCCGTAGCGATAATTACGGCATGTGCCTGCAGGGCCTCGTTCTTGCGAGGGACATCGGCGAGCGCTTTCCGAAGCGAGCGGAGCTCCGATTTTCGGTCATCGTGCTTTTTTGCCTTGAGCGCCCGCGCTGGACGGTCTATTTGGAGTGCCCAGCCTTCGGAAGCTTTGTGCGCCGAGGCAACGTTGGCTCCGCAGATTAAGGTGATACCTAGGCGGTCGCAAACGTTGAGAAGCGCGTCGCGCACCGATTCGGCACGAAGGGAGCGCGGATACAGCCGGCCCTCCTCGGAGGTCGTCATGATGCCCAGCGAGGAGAAGAAACTGCCGAGCTCCTGATCAGGCTGGGGACCCATGACGGATTCGACGAATTCGGGGTGGTTGTACCGCTGGAAATCAATTGATTCGTTGGAAAGGTTGCAGCGGCCGTTGCCGGTCGCAAGGAGTTTAAGGCCGCAGGCAACATCGCGCTCAACGATGCAGACGCTTTTGCCTGCGCGTGCGGCCGTAATGGCGGCGGCGAGACCCGAGGCCCCGCCGCCGATTACCAAGACGTCATAGGAGGCGTTTGTGTTCACTTAGGCCTCGGCGGTCTCGTGCGGGGCGATGGCCTCGACGGCAGAGACGGCCTTGGGCAGCATGCCATCGGGTAGCGCGGTCTCAACCTCGCCCTTATCGCAAGCCTCGGCGAGTGCCGGATTGATGGGAAGCTGCCCTAGGATCTCGAGGTTGTAACGCTCGGCGACCTCGGGGAGCTTGCTCTTGCCAAAGACTTCAATCTTCTTGCCGCAATCGGGGCACTCGATATAGCTCATGTTTTCGACGATTCCCAGAATGGGGACGTTCATCTTCTCGGCCATGTTGACCGCCTTGGCGACGATCATCGAGACCAGATCCTGCGGGCTCGTGACGATGACGATGCCATCGACGGGCAGCGACTGGAAGACCGTGAGAGCGACGTCGCCCGTTCCCGGAGGCATGTCGACCAACAGGTAGTCGATGGGGCCCCATGAGGTTTCGCTCCAGAACTGCCTGATGGCACCCGCGATAACCGGACCGCGCCAGAGGACGGGGTCGGTTTCGTTTTGGAGCAGCAGGTTAGAGCTCATGACCTTGACGCCGTGCTCGGAGATTTCGGGCAGCATAAGGTTGCCAAGAGCATGGACGTGGCGTCCGCTCATACCGAACATCTTGGGGATAGAGGGACCGGTGATGTCGGCATCGAGGACGCCGACCTTGTGGCCGTGACGGGCAAGCTCGGTGGCGATGGCGCCGGTGACAAACGACTTGCCGACACCGCCCTTGCCGGAAAGCACGGCGATGACGCGCTTGACCTCGGACAGCGTGTTCTCCTCAAATTGCGATGGCGACGTTTGTCCGCCGGCGGCCTGTGCGTGTTTGCAACCCATGTATGACTCCTTTGTATATGCTGGGGCCGGGGCCCCGCGATGTGACACGAGCGTCATTGTACCCTCGTTTGCGAGCGGGAGTCATTTGCGATGCATTTGGGCCGAGCGCGCTTGCAATATGATGGGCCCAAGCGAATGGGCGGGCTTACTGAACTTTGCTGGCGAACTCGAGGTACTGCATGCGCTGCAGCTTGTCGATCGTCGAGGCGTAGGGGCTGTCTTCCGATTCCAAGTCGTAGCGCAGCCCGTCGGCACCGAGATAGCCGGCGACATTGATGGTGGGTACATCTGACCTTGTCGCAAGCAGGGCCTTTTGGTAATTGGTGAGCGGAGCGCCGATCTTATTAAGGGTAATGGCTGCAATCTCGTTTGCCCCGACGGTGTCGTAGACGTTGAGCTCGGTATTGCCGGCGATCTCATAGTTAGCCCAGACGAGATATGTCGACTGATAGATACGGAAAGCGTGGCTTGCCGTATCTTCCTGAGGGTACAGCTCGTCGTTGAGAGTCGTTGCGGCGCTCGGCTGATGGTCGCCAAAAAAGACAAGAACAACCGGTCTGCCGATATTGCGGAGCTCGTTGATAAAGTACTCGAGGTCCCGGTCGGATGCGTTGATGCAGGTGAGATAGGTGTTGAGCGCGCTGTTGGCGCCTTCGCTGGCTCCCTCGACCCAATAGTTTGTCAGCTCTTCGGCGGGAACGGTGCCATAGTCGTAGCCGCCGTGATTTTGCATCGTGACGTCAAAGATGAACTGTGGCGCTTCGTCGGTTCTAAGCAAGTCGAGTATCATGTCGTAGGTGGCGTAGTCGCATACGCCGGCATGGTAATAGGGCGCACCTTCGAAATCGCCGATTGAAAGAAAGTCTCCAAAGCCCAGCTGCTGATAGATTTTATCTCGATGGTAGTTGACGGGGTTTTGCGGGTGCATAGCGGTAGTGGTATACCCAAGCTCTTTAAGGTCTTTTGCCAGGCTGTTTACGCCATTCATCTGATACAGCTGATAGGGGATCTTGCCTAATCCGACAAAGGCCGTTGTCGCTCCGGTCAAAAATTCGAATTCGGAGTTCGCCGTTCCGCCACCGGCGACCGAAGCGAGCATGGTGCCGCGAACAAGTGTGTCGGGAAGCGAGTTGTAGAATGCGGGGCCGGTGTACCCGGCCGCCTGGAGCTGCTCAAAGCACGAAAGGTCGCTAAAACTCTCATTCATGACGGCAACAATCGTCGGCTTGATTTCATTGAACTGGGCAACGGCCGCCGCGCGCTGTTCGCTCGAGCCATATGTGCTGTCGTAGACGGCGGCGAGCTCCTGCTCGATGCTCTGTGCCTCATCGGGCGTATAGTCTTCGGGCTTCTCAATGGGCAACTCGTTGACCATTTCGGTGAACGAAGTGATAAAACCCTGAGACGCATACGTGGTGATGGGCTGCCAACGGTCAAATCCAAAATCCAGCGCCTGCTCCAAGTCGATGTTGGAAAAGCCTGAGAGCCCCACAACGGTCACTAGCAGAAAAGCACAGAGGTTAGCGGCGATAGCGGGGAAGACATGGGTGGGCGTACGGAGCTTTTGCGGTCGGATGAGCGAAAGAAGCCCCAAGGAAATCTCCAGCAGGGCGAGAGAGGTTACGATTCCGGCGGTAAAGGTAAACTCGTATCCCTCGCTCACTTCCATTGCGGTGCCAAGGGCCAAGATATCGCTTGGCAGGATGGCTTCGCCTTTAAACGTTATGACGAAGTGCTCGGCAATGCCAAGGATGCAACAGACGATGGGCACGAGGGCCATGACGCCTCCATGACGCTGTCCCAGCAAATAAAGGGAGAGCAGAACCGTCGCGAGCAGCCCGACGGAAAACCCGAATGAGTTGGCGGGAATGCGATAGAACGTTTCGTTGCAGGCAATTTCGAGTGAAACGAACGAGAGCGCTGAAACAGCGGCGATGACAAGGATGTCACGGCAAATACAGGCAACTGTTCCCGTCGCAAGGTCGGTTTGGTCGATAAGTCCCGAAACCAAGGGCTCGACAAGAAGCATGACGGCGGCAGCACCGAGCGCCGAATAAGAAAGGATCCATAGGGAGCTGCCCTCATTTACGAGCAATTGATTCGTAACCCATGCAGCTACCACGCCGAGCGGGATGAGGAGCGTCGCGCACCAAAAGACGCGGGCAATGGGTGGCTTTTCGTTGCGTTTGATTGAAAAATACACGCGCACGACGACGGCGGCCACGATAAGGACGGCGACGAATATGGGCAGATTGGCCATGTCGCTCGAAGTGATTTCAAGGGGGATATCTTCGGTCATGGACGTTCCTCTGGTACAGCAAATTAAGTTCAGTATTAGATTACTGTAACCTTTCCACGGCATTTCGAGAAACAAAGCGCCCGATACGCAAAGCTAAAGGTCTGCGAATCTTGTATTACGAACATCTGTGCGCATCGAGTGCGCTAAACTCATCGGCAGTATGATTCGATGCAATAGGAGGCAAGGAGCTTCCATGTCTGATTCCTCTATCGTTATTCGCGGCGCTCGTGAGCATAACCTCCGGGATATCGATGTTTCCATTCCGCGTGACCAACTCGTGGTCATTACCGGTCTTTCTGGCTCGGGCAAGAGTTCGCTGGCATTTGACACTATCTATGCCGAGGGCCAGCGTCGATACGTCGAGAGCCTTTCGAGTTATGCGCGCCAGTTCTTGGGCCAGATGGACAAACCCGACTTGGATTCAATCGACGGCCTTTCGCCGGCGGTGTCGATCGACCAAAAGACGACGTCTAAAAACCCTCGCTCGACGGTTGGCACCGTAACCGAGATTTATGACTATCTGCGCCTGCTGTTCGCCCGTGTGGGCACCCCGCACTGTCCCGAATGCGGCCGTGTCATTGAGCGCCAAACCACCGACCAGGTCGCCGATAAGGTCCTGGCGGCGGGAGAGGGTCGTCGTGCGTTTGTGCTGGCACCGGTGGTACGCGGGCGAAAAGGCGAGTACACCAAACTGTTTGAGGACCTTCGCGCCGAGGGCTTTAGCCGCGTGCGTGTCGACGGCGAGGTTCGCTCGCTTGATGACCCTATCGATTTAGATAAGAAATTCAAGCACGATATCGAGGTCGTGGTCGACCGCATCGTGATTCGCGAGAACTCGCTGGGCCGTATTGCCGAGTCCGTTGAACAGGCGACTGCGCTGGCTCATGGCAATGTAAACGTGTACATGCTGCCCGATCGTGATGCTCCCGAGGGGACCGAGGGCGAGCTGCTGGAGTATTCGTTGGCCCTGGCGTGCCCGGAGCATGGACACTCCATTGATGACCTGCAGCCGCGTGATTTCTCGTTCAACGCGCCCTATGGCGCGTGCCCAGAGTGCGATGGCCTTGGCTTTAAGAAGACGGTCGATGCCGAGGCCCTAATCGAAGACCCCTCGAAGTCGATCGCCGACGGGGTCTTTGGCAGCCTGTTTGGCAACTCTAACTACTATCCGCAGATTTTCGCTGCGGTCTGCAAACACTTTAAGGTGAGCGTCGATACGCCGTGGGAGGATCTGCCTCCGCGGGTGCGTCACGCGTTTTTAGACGGCCTGGGCGACCAGAAGATTTCGGTCGACTATCAAAAGCTCGATGGGCGCCGCAGCCAGTGGGACACCAAGTTCTCGGGTGTGCGCAATATCCTGTACGAGCGCTATACCGAGACGACGAATGAGAACACCAAGGCGCGCTTGGAGAAGTACATCCGCGAGGAGCCGTGCTCGAGTTGCCATGGTGCTCGTCTGCGCCCCGAGATGCTCGCCGTTACCGTAGGCGGTAAGTCCATTTACGAGGTCTGCTGCCTATCGTGCCGCGAGTCGCTCGAGTTTTTTGAGGGCCTGGAGCTTACCGAGCGCCAACAATTTATCGGCGGGCGCATCGTTAAGGAAATCCTGGAGCGCCTGCGCTTTCTGGTCGATGTCGGACTCGACTATCTGACCCTCGACCGTGCCTCGGCGACGCTTTCCGGAGGCGAGGCCCAGCGCATTCGCCTGGCAACGCAGATCGGCGCCGGCCTCATGGGTGTGCTGTACATTTTGGACGAGCCGTCGATCGGCCTCCATCAGCGCGATAACGAGCGCCTGATCAAGACGCTTGAGCGCCTACGCGATATCGGCAATACCGTCATCGTCGTCGAGCATGATGAGGATACGATTCGTGCTGCCGACTATGTGGTCGACATGGGCCCCGGTGCGGGCGTGAACGGCGGACACGTGGTCGCCGCGGGAACGCCTGCCGATATCATGGCGTGCCCCGATTCGATGACGGGTGCCTACCTGACCGGCAAGCGAATGATTCGGGTTCCCGATGAACGCCGCAAGCCCGGTCGCGGCTGCCTTAAGATCACGGGCGCCCGCGCCAACAACCTCAAAAACGTTACCGCCAAGATCGAGTTTGGTACGCTTACGGTTGTTACCGGCGTGTCGGGATCGGGCAAGAGCTCCCTGGTTACCGACACCATTGCGCCTGCGCTTACGAATGCCATTCACCGTTCGACGCGTCCTGTGGGCCCGTACAAAAAGCTCGAGGGTATCGAGTGCATCGATAAGGTGATCGACATTGACCAGTCGCCGATTGGCCGCACGCCGCGTTCCAACCCTGCTACGTACATTGGCCTGTGGGATGATCTTCGCGCACTGTTTGCGAGTACGCCGGAGTCGAAGGCGCGTGGCTACTCGCCGGGACGTTTCTCCTTTAACGTGAGCGGCGGTCGCTGCGAAGCATGCAAGGGCGACGGACAAATTAAGATCGAGATGCACTTCCTTCCCGATATCTATGTCCCCTGTGAGGTCTGCGGCGGCAAACGCTATAACCGCGAGACGCTCGAGGTCACCTACCGTGGTAAGACCATCTCGGACGTGCTCGACATGAGCGTCACCGAGGCACTGGCCTTCTTTGGGAATATCCCGCAGATTAAGCGCAAGCTCCAGACGCTGTACGATGTAGGCTTGGGCTACGTGAGCCTGGGCCAGCCCGCCACGACGCTCTCGGGCGGCGAGGCGCAGCGTGTGAAGCTCGCCAAGGAGCTTCATCGACGCCAGACGGGCAAGACGTTCTATATTTTGGATGAGCCGACGACCGGCCTTCATTTTGAGGACGTCCGCCAGCTGCTCGATGTGCTGCAGCGCTTGGTCGATGCGGGCAACACGGTGCTGGTGATTGAACACAACCTTGATGTCATCAAGGTTGCCGACCGCCTGATCGATATGGGTCCCGAGGGCGGTAACGGCGGCGGAACCGTCGTGGTTTCGGGCACACCGGAGCAGGTTGTGGACTGTTCGCAGAGTTATACGGGCAAGTTTTTGGCGCCGTTGCTCAGGCGTGACCGGGAGCGTCAGGCTCAACTTGATGCTCAATAAATAGGCGATTCAGTTTATGGGTGCCATCGACTCCTTGTGATTCGATGGCGCTTGCTGTGTCGAAGTTACGTATGCAGCTGAATTGGACATATACTTAATCCTTGCGTCCGAATGCGAGGGAAAGGATATGCCATGGCAAAGGCTGTAAAGACGCCAAAAACCAATGCGATGCGCGAGCTGGAAAGCGCCGGCATTTCCTATGTTCTACATACGTACGAAGACGATGGTGATGAGTCGGCGGGCCTGGGGGTCGCGATTTCGGAGCAGCTTGGCGAGGAGCCCGGTCAAGGATTTAAGACCTTGGTCTGCGTGACGCCGTCCAACGACCATGTCGTGTGCTGCATCCCTGTTGCCGACGAGCTCGATCTAAAGTCCGCCGCGCGTGCCGCGGGGGAGAAGTCCTTGGCCATGATGCATGTGAAGGATTTGCTTGCGGCGACTGGCTACGTTCGCGGCGGCTGCAGTCCGGTCGGTATGAAAAAACGCTACAGGACGCTCATTGATGAGACATGTGTCCTTTGGGATACCATTTTTATTTCGGGAGGCAAGCGTGGTTATCAGCTCGAGCTTGCACCTGATGATTTAATTGCATTTTGCGGGGCGACAGTTGCCGCGATTACGAGAGAGGACTGAGCGATGCCGCAGGAAGAATTGAAGCGCGGAGCTCATTTTGCAGAAGAATCTGCGCCTCAGACACCCTCATCCGAAGCTTCTTCGTCGCGAGATGACACTGACGACATGGGCTCGTCGGACTACTCCACGGTTGGTCGTTCCGCCGGGCTTATGACCATCCTGACCATCGTGTCTCGCGTCACCGGTTTTATCCGCACGTGGGCAATGGCGGCCGCTATCGGCATGTCACTGCTCTCGTCTTCCTATCAGGTCGCCAACAACCTGCCCAATATGCTCTACGAACTCGTGATGGGCGGCATGCTCGTGACGGCGTTTTTGCCCGTGTACATGGGCGTGAGGCGTGAGCAGGGTCGCGAGGCCTCTAACGAGTACGTGGGCAACCTGCTCGGTATTCTGCTATTGGTGCTGGGTGGCATTTCGTTGCTGGGGACCGTGTTCGCCCCGGGCTTTATCTGGACGCAATCGTTCCTTTCGGGTGACGGCGGCAGCATGGATACCGCTGCGTTCATGTTCCGTTTCTTTGCCATCCAGATTCTGTTTTATGGTTTGGGCTCGGTGTTTTCGGGCGTCCTCAACGCACACCGCGACTACTTCTGGTCGACGTTTGCCCCGGTCCTCAACAATGTGATCGTCATTGCGAGCTTTATGGGCTTTGCGCCCGTGTCCGCACAGTTTGGCGAACGTGCCGGCATCATCTTGATTGCGGCCGGTACGACCCTCGGTGTCTTTGTTCAGATGGCATGTCAGATCCCCGCGCTTGGCAAGCACGGCGTGCATCCCCATATCCATATCGACTTTAAGGACCCCGCACTGCGCCAGACGATTGCGCTCGGTATCCCGACGCTGCTCGCCACGGTGTGCATGTTTGTCTCGACTTCTATCACCAACGCTGCTGCGCTGGTGGTCCAGCCCGAGACCGGTCCTTCCGTCATCGCCTATGCGCGCCTGTGGTACACGCTGCCCTACGCGCTGATTGCCGCCTCGCTTTCGACGGCGCTCTATACCGAGCTCTCTCACGACGCACAGGAGAAGGATTACGACAGCGTCCGCACGGGCATTTCGCGTGGCGTCGCCCAGATGCTGTTCTTCCTGATTCCATTCGCGCTGTACTTGATTGTCTTCGCGCGTCCGCTCAACATGATCTACTGCGCTGGCAAGTTCGATGAGTCCGGTGTGGCGCTGGTGTCGGAGTTCCTTATCTACCTGGCACTTTCCCTGCCGCTCTACGGCGTGGTCGTGCTGATGCAGAAGAGCTTCTCTGCCTTGCTCGACATGAAGCCCTATAGCCGCTATTGTCTGTATTCCGCCATCGGCCAGGCCGGCTCGGTTCTGCTGTTTGGCGTTGTGCTGGGCTTCGGTATGCCCGCAATCGCGCTTTCGTATGTCGTCGACTACGTGATCTTGGTCGGTTGCTCGCTGTGGTGGCTGCGTCGTCGTCTGCGTGGTCTTCAGGTTAAATCTATCCTGCATGGCGGTTTCTTTGGCCTTTTGCTCGGTGGCCTGGGTGCTGCCGCAGGCGCCGGCGTCATGTGGGCGCTTGAGCACTTTGTCGGGGCACTTGGCGGCTCGATTCTGATTACTCTTGGCTACGTTTGCGTTGCGGGTGTCGTCTCGCTTGCTGTTACCTTTGGCCTTGCCGTCGTCCTTAAGATGCCCGAGGTCTCGGCGCTGATTCGTCGCAAGTAGGTGCGCGTGACCGGTCACGACAACATTCCAACGCTTGCCGAGCAGGTTTCGCGCGTTCCCACGCAGCCCGGCTGCTACCTTTGGAAAGACGCCAAGGGCGATGTCATCTACGTGGGCAAGGCGAAAAACCTGCGCGCCCGTATGCGTCAGTACGTGACGCTGCAGGACGAGCGCCAGAAGATCCCGCTGATGATGCAGCTGGTGGCGAGTTTTGACTATATCGTGGTGGAGACCGAGCACGAGGCGTTGGTGCTCGAGCGCAATTTGATTGGTCAGTACCATCCGTACTTTAACGTCGACCTCAAGGATGACAAGAGCTACCCCTTTATCGCCATTACAAAGGGCGACCTGTATCCCGCTATCAAATACACGCGTGAGCGTCATAAGCCGGGAACGCGCTATTTTGGACCTTATACCGATAGCCGCGCGGCACGTGAGACGATAGATACGCTGCGCAAGGTTATCCCCATCTGCTCCGCATCCTGTGCGGAGTGGCGTCGTTGTCGCCGTATCGTCGAGTCCCACAAGGGCGAGGAAGACATCGTCAATATGATTTGCGCGCAAAACGGGCGCCCCTGCTTCGACTATCATGTCGGGCGCGGCCCGGGTGCGTGTGTCGGCGCGATTTCCCCGGCAGACTATGCCAAGAACGTCAAGCGTGTCGAACGTTTTTTGTCGGGCCATCGCAAGGACGTCGTCGACGAGCTGACATCCGAGATGACGGAGGCCGCCGAGGCGCTCGATTTTGAGCGCGCCGCCCGCGTCAAACGTCGTTTGGAGGTCATCAGGGGTCTGGACGATCGTCAGCAAGTCGTTTTTCCCTCCAGTGTCGATATCGATGTCATCGGTTTCTATCGCGAGGAGACCATCTCCGCCGCTTGCGTCTTCGTCGTTCGCGAGGGCCGAACAGTTCGCACCTGCGAGTTCATTCTCGACAAGGGTCTTGATGTTGACGAGGAAGAGCTCCAGTCGGGCTTTCTTAAGCGCTATTACGACGAGACGGCTGATATTCCAGCTGAGGTCAACCTTTCCGTCGAGCTTGAGGATGCGGAGGCGCTGGGGGAGTGGCTTGCGGGCAAGCGTGAGCGTTCCTGCCATCTCCATAGGCCGCAGCGTGGCGAAAAGCACCGTCTGCTCGATATGGCATCCAAAAATGCGCGCCATGCCCTCATGCGCTACATGATGCGAACGGGGTACGCTGACGACCGCACCAATCAAGCGCTCCTGGAGCTCGAAAGTGCGTTGGCGCTGCCATCGCCGCCGTTGCGTATCGAGTGCTTCGATATCTCGACGCTGCATGGCACCTTTACGGTCGCCTCGATGGTGGTGTTTACCAACGGGCGCGCCGACAAGAGCCAGTATCGTCGTTTTAAAATCCAGGCCGAATTGGACGAGGCAAACGACTTCGTGTCGATGTCCGAGGTTTTGGGACGACGCTATGCTCCCGAGCGCATGGCCGACGAGCGCTTTGGCTCGCGCCCCGATTTGCTCGTTGTCGATGGCGGTAAGCCGCAATTGACCGCTGCGATCAAGCAACTTGAGGCTCTTGGGCTCGATATACCAGTTTGTGGCTTGGCGAAGGCCGATGAGGAAGTTTTTGTGCCTTGGGACGAGACTCCCGTCGTGCTGCCGACCGGGTCCGCGTCGCTCTATCTAATTAAACAGGTGCGCGATGAATCGCACCGTTTTGCCATCACGTTCCATCGCGAATTGCGCGATAAAGCCATGACGGTTTCGGTACTCGATGACGTTCCAGGCGTGGGACCCACCAGAAAACGTGCCCTTATGCGCCATTTTGGCTCGATGAAGCGTTTGCGCGCGGCGAGCGAGCAAGAGATCGCGGAAGTTCGAGGCATTCCTGCCGATGTCGCCAAAGCGGTTCACGAGGCGCTCGTTGCATGGAATGCCGAGCGCGCCGAGGCGGCGGCAAAGCAATCCGAAAACTAAACACGCCTCTAAACCACTGATATACATGATTGCGTGATTTTCAATCATGTATTTCACGGCGATTACCAGCCGATTTCGGGTTTTATTAACGCTAAAACGTTTGACTAGCCCTGGTGAACAACCCTGCTATTCTGCGGGTTGACGAAGACTGATATCTCACCTCGTCGATACATACTGTCTGGCGAATCGTTTGTCAATGAATTCGGTGAACGGTAGTAAATACCGTTCAAGCGTATGTATGTATCGGTCGCCGAGCGCGGCACCTCAGTTGGGCTCGTCGGTAGGTAAGGTATATATCGTCCGCAAGTTGCGCGGGGGCGCGTCTAGGTGCTCCCGGGTAAGATTCTCTATTGATAGGAGAAGACATGGCCATCATCAACAAGGGTATGTCCAGGCGTTCGTTCCTCGGCCTCACCGGCAGCGTCGCTGCTGTCGCAGGGCTTGGTCTCACCGGCTGCGGTGGCAGCTCTAGCGACGAGGGTTCCGCTTCCGGTTCCACCGATTCCGCCAACCGTGGCGGCGGCGTGATCACCGCTGGTTCCGCTTACGCTCCGTCCAGCTTCGATCCCGCCAGCACCGGCTCCGCTGTGGGCCTGGGTGCTAACTGGCACGTCGTCGAGGGCCTCTACGGCATCGATTACCACGACTACAGCACCTTCAACGAGCTCGCCACCGACGATCCCAAGTCTGTGGACGACACCACTTTCGAGGTCACCATCCGCAAGGGCGCCAAGTTCTCCGATGGCACCGAGGTCACCGCTGACGATGTCGTTGCCTCCTACACCGCTTGCGCCGCTTCCGCTACCTATGCTCCGTTCTTCCAGCCCTTCGAGTCCATCGAGGCCAAGGACGCCAGCACCGTGACGGTCAAGACCAAGGTCCCCAACTTCTCCCTGCTCAAGGATCGTCTGGCCATCGTCCGCGTTACCCCGGCCACCCAGACCGAGGAGGATCGCGCCAAGCAGCCGATCGGCTCCGGCCCCTGGATGTACGACTCTATCTCCGATACCGAGATCACCCTGGTTCCCAACCCCGAGTACAACGGTGAGTATGCTGCTGAGGATAAGAAGATCCAGTACAGCATCCTGACCGACCCCACCGCTCGCGTTACCGCTCAGCAGGAGGGCTCCACGCTCGTTATGGAGCTCGTTACCGCTGACGCCGTCGACCAGCTCGAGAGCGCCGGCTGCAAGATCGATAACGTTCAGGGTTTCGGCACCCGCTTCATCATGTTCAACGTCGCCAAGGAGCCTTGGAACAACGTCAAGGTCCGTCAGGCTGTCATGTATGCGCTCGACACCGAGAAGATGGTCAGCAACACCTTCGCCGGCCTTGCCACCGCTGCCAGCTGCTACCTGCCCAAGAGCTTCACCAACTATCATGAGGCTTCCACGGTGTACAAGACCGACGCCAAGAAGGCTAAGAAGCTCATCGAGGAGTCTGGCATCACCCCGGGTGCCATCACCCTGCGCACCACCGACAACGAGCAGATTAAGGGCATGGCCGCCCAGGTCAAGAACGACCTCGACGCTCTCGGCTTCGATGTGACCATCCAGACCGATACCTCGCCGGCCACCTACGCTGCCATCGACGGCGGCGAGGCCTACGATATCCTCCTTGCCCCTGGCGATCCTTCCTGCTTCGGCGCCGACCCCGACCTGCTGCTCAACTGGTGGTACGGCGACAACGTCTGGATGCAGACCCGTTGCCCGTGGAAGGAGTCCGCTGAGTGGCAGAAGCTCCACAGTCTCATGGACGAGGCTCTTGCCGCCGAGGGCGACGAGCAGCAGAAGAAGTGGAACGAGTGCTTTGACATCATTGCCGACAACGCCGTTCTGTACCCCGTTGTCCACGTCAAGACCGTCTCCGCTTCCTGGGACGATCCGTCCACTGCGCCCAACGGCGAGGCCCTCGATGGCTTCAAGGGCATCGGCACGACGAGCATGTCCTTCAGGGGCGTTGCGACCGTCAAGGCGTAAGACTCGCTTGAGTCTGTATGCAGGATGTCGGTCGTTGGGACCGTATCCTCATAGTTGAAACAAAGACCCGGGCGACCTCGATGTCGCTCGGGTCTTGTAATGAGTATCCGTACTCATATACCAGTTGGTCCTACCGACAAAAGAAAGGGGAGAGAACGTGAACAACTTGCTACGTTTGATTGGAAGGCGTCTTGTGGCGCTGCCGATCATGGCATTGGGCGTCACCGTCCTGGTGTTCTTCCTTATGTCGTTCTCCAAGACCGACCCCGCCTACACGGCGTTGGGTGACGGTGCCTCGCCCGAGGCGGTTGCCGAGTACCATGAGAAGTATGGTCTGGACGACCCCTGGCCCGTGCGCTACGTGCGCTATATGGGCGATTTGATCCATGGCGACATGGGCACCTATGGTGCTGCTCGCAACTCCGTTGCCAAGCGCATCTCCACGGCCCTGCCCGTCACGATGCAGCTGACCTTCATCGGCCTTGCCATCGGTGCGGTCGTTTCGTTTTTGCTCGGCGTCATCGCGGCACTGTATCGCGACAAATGGCCGGACCAAGTGATCCGCGTCTTTTCCATCGCCGGCTTGGCAACCCCGTCGTTCTGGCTTGCCGTTCTGTTGATCCTGCTGTTCTCTTCCTACCTTAAGGTGCTCCCGGCATCGGGTGCTCTGCCTCACTTCACCACGAATCCGGCTGGTTATCTGGGCCGCATGATTATGCCCGCCATCGCCTTGGCATTTCCGCTGACGGGCCAGATGACTCGTATCGTGCGTACCGCCATGGTCGAGGAGCTCGACAAGGACTATGTCCGTATGGCTCGCGGCGCCGGCGTTCCCGAGAAGGTCGTCGTCGGTATCAACGTTCTTCGCAATGCGCTGATCACCCCGGTCACCACCCTCGGTCTTAAGATCGGTTACCTCATGGGCGGCGCCGTCGTCATCGAGGTTATCTTCAACCTCCCCGGCATGGGCACCGCGATTCTGCAGGGCGTTCAGGGCAACGAGGCGAACCTGGTTCAGGGCGTCGTCATCGTCGTTGCTCTTGCCTTCATCATCATCAACATCGTGGTTGACATGCTCTACCTGCTCATCAACCCGCGCATCAGGACGGTGTAGATTATGGTAAAGATTCGAGAGAAGCAAACCGAGCAGCTCGAGAAGGCTGCCTCCAAGGGGCTCAAGCTCGGTGGCTGGAAGAAGATGACGCTGTCTTCTAAGATTGCCGCCGCCGTGCTGGTGCTGGTCGCCCTGACTGCGATTCTGGCGCCCCTTCTTGCCCCCTATAGCCCGGTCGAGATCTTTACGGCTCGCCAGGCTCCCGGCAACGGATTTATCTTCGGTACCGACGATAAGGGTCGCGATATTCTGTCGCGTATGCTCTACGGTGGTCGTTACTCGCTGATTATCGGCTTTGGCGCCACTGCCATGGCTCTGGTCTGCGGCTCGGTCGTGGGCGCCCTTGCAGCGGTTTCGCGCAAGGCCGTCTCCGAGACGATCATGCGTATCTTGGACATCATCATGTCCATCCCGGGCATCGCCCTCGCGGCCGTCTTCGTCTCCATCCTGGGCAACTCCGTGCCGTCGATCATCTTCGCCATCGGCTTTATGTACACTCCGCAGATTGCCCGTATCGTGCGCGCCAACATCGTGTCCGAGTACGGCGAGGACTATGTCCGCGCGGTCATCGTTTCCGGCGCCAAGGCTCCGTGGATTTTAATCAAGCATGTTCTGCGTAACTGCATCGCCCCGATCATGGTCTTCACCGTTACCCTAGTCGCCGACGCCATCATCTTCGAGGCTTCGCTGACCTTCATCGGCGCTGGTATCCAGGAGCCCACCGCTACCTGGGGCAACATCCTCGCCGACGCCCGCGGCGGCGTGCTCGCCGGCCGTTGGTGGCAGGCGTTGTTCCCGGGCCTGGCCATCATGATCACCTGCCTGGCGCTCAACATCCTCTCCGAGGGCATTACCGACGCCATGGCCGCTGCTCCCTCCGCCGCCCTGGATCCGACCGATTCCTCCAAGCGCCGCGAGGCCGACCTGCTGGTCTCCGACCCCGTTCGCGCCTACAAGGAGCAGGCCCAGTCCCTCTCCGCTCGCCTTGGCGCCCTGCGCGATGTCGAGCTCAAGCGTGACGATCGCCATGTGCCCGACGAGTCTGTCGAACCGATTCTCTCGGTCCGTGACTTCTGCATTCAGTTTGAGCATCACGGTGATATCAACGTCGTCGACCATGTCAACTTTGACGTCCGTCCTGGTCAGACCATGGGCCTGGTGGGCGAGTCCGGTTGCGGTAAGTCCATCACCACGCTGGCCATCATGGGCCTGACCGACGACGATGAGCACCTTTCCGGCGAGGTCCTCTGGGAGGGCCGCGACCTGCTCAAGATGAGTAAGAAGGAGTGGTTCGGCCTGCGCGGTACCGATATCGCTATGGTCTATCAGGACGCCCTGTCCTCGCTCAATCCCTCCATGCTCATCTCTGCCCAGATGAAGCAGCTCACCAAGCGTGGCGGCACCCGTAGCGCCGAGGAGCTCCTGGAGCTCGTGGGCCTCGACCCCAAGCGTACGCTCGAGAGCTATCCGCACGAGCTTTCCGGTGGTCAGCGTCAGCGCGTTCTGATTGCTATGGCCCTTACCCGCGACCCCAAGCTGGTCATCTGCGACGAGCCCACGACCGCCCTGGACGTTACCGTCCAGAAGCAGGTCATCAAGCTGCTCAACGACCTTCAGGCCAAGCTCGGCTTTGCCATGATCTTCGTCTCGCATGACCTGGCGCTGGTCGCCGAGGTCGCCCATAACATCACGGTGATGTACGCCGGTCAGGTTATCGAGCAGGCGCCCACCAAGGAGCTGCTCACCAACCCGATCCACGAGTACACCCGCGGTCTTCTGGGTTCCGTCCTGTCCATCGAGAGCGGTTCGGGCCGCCTGCACCAGGTGCCCGGCGCCGTTCCGAGCCCGCGCGATTTCCCCAAGGGCGATCGCTTCGCGCCCCGCTCGAGCCATCCGCGTATTGGCCTGGACACCCGTCCGGTCTTCAAGCGCGTGCCCGGCACCGAGCATTTCTATTCCGAGCTCCCCGACGAGGTGCTCAAGGCAAATGGTTTGACCCCTCACGCGGAGGTGATGTAGATGAGCGAGACCGCAGTCAACGGCGTCGAGCCGATCATCTTCCTTGATGACGTCCACGTCACCTTTAGGACCCGTACCGGCTCGATTCTGCACCCTAACCTGGTTCACGCCGTCCAGGGTGTAACGATTAGGCTCATGCCCGGTCAGACGATCGGCATCGTCGGCGAGTCCGGTTGCGGTAAGTCCACCACCGCCAACGTCATGTGCGGCCTGCAGGCCCCCACGAGCGGCAAGGTCTACTTTAAGGGCAAGGACGTTACCAAACGTACCGCCGAGGACCGTCGCCACATGGGTCGCGTCATCTCGGTCGTGTTCCAGAACCCGGCCACGGCACTCAACCCCCGCATGGTCGTTCGCGAGCAACTGCTCGACCCCATGCGCGTCCACAACCTGGGTACCGAGGCCGAGCAGGAGAAGCGCGTCAAGGAGCTCTTGGAGCTCACCGGTCTGCCCAGCTCCGCCGCCGAGGTTCTTCCCGGCCAGCTTTCGGGCGGCCAGCGCCAGCGCGTCGCAATTGCCCGTGCCCTGTCGCTGAACCCCGATGCCATCATCGCCGACGAGCCAACCTCGGCTCTGGACGTTTCGGTCCGCGCGCAGATTCTGAACCTGCTGACCGACCTTAAGAAGGAGCTCGGCCTGGCCATGGTGTTCATCAGCCATGACATCCAGACGGTCCGCTATATCTCTGACGACATCATCGTTATGAATGGCGGCAAGATCGTCGAGCAGGGCGAGGCCAAGCAGGTCTTCCAGCACCCCCAGGACCCCTACACCAAGATGCTGCTCGGCGCTGCGCCGTCGCTGCTGCATCCCAAGCTCGGCGAGTAGCCTCGCTTTCCCTCCCGTGCGCCCGGTTCCCTTGCCGGGCGCACCTCCGTTGCGATTTCGAAAGGTTGGGTTCACGAGCCATGCCAAGTGCTCAGGAGCTACAACATCAATTTGGTGGGTATCGAGGCGCCATGCCCCGTCCATCAGATTTCGATCTCTTTTGGAAGGATCGCATGGCCGAGGCCGACGCGGTCGGGCTTGACTATGCGATCGAGACGGCATCGGTCACAGATGCCGTGACCTGCCAGCTTTTCGACCTCTGGTATACCGGCATGTGTGGCGCTCGCCTGCATGCCAAGTACCTTAAACCCGTCTCGGACGAGCCCGTGCCATTGGTACTTCAGTTCCATGGATATCCGGGTGCAAGCCGCAGCTGGTTTGAGCAGGCGTCGTTTGCGGGCATGGGCATGGCACTCATCGCCCTCGACTGCCCCGGTCAAGGAGGTCCCTCCGAGGACATTGGTGGATTTGAGGGCACAACGGTCGCGGGCCATATCGTCGCCGGTATCGACGGCGACCCGGCCAACCTCTACTATGTCCGCTTGCACCAAGATATTCGCATCCTGTGTCGCATCGTTCGCGAGCTCGAGGGCATCAATCTTGCCCGTGTGTTTGTGAACGGCGCGTCGCAGGGCGGCGGTTTGGGCATTGCGACCTGTGCACTTAACAGCGAGCTTATCAATCGCGCCGCCATCCTCTATCCCTTCCTGTCGGATTTCCGCCTGGTCTGGGACTTGGATGCCGACGACATTGCCTACGAGGGCCTGCGCTATTGGTCTCGCTGGTTTGACGAGGACTCGACTCGTATCGACGAAGCCTATGCCAAGCTGGCGTACTTCGATTCCAAGAACTTTGCCCCTATGGTCAAATGCCCCGTGCTGTTTGGCACCGGCACAGCCGATACCGTCTGTCCGCCAGCGACGCAGTTTGCGGTCTATAACAACCTGACCTGTGAAAAGCGTCATGAGTTCTTTGAAGGCTTTGGCCACGAGGAGATTCAGGATTTTGACGATCTGATCATTCCGTTTTTCTGCAAGGGAGGGGAGGCTCATGTCTAAGTGCGAGAGCAATGTCGGCGAGCTGATTGTCCCCGACCTTGTGGGGATTCCCGGGACGGTTTCGTCAAGGCTCTCTGAATATCGGGACTGGCACGGTGATGTTCAGGCAGATGTTTCTGATTTGGAGACATGTGCTATGAATCTTGAGATTCAAGGCCTGGCCATTACGGCGATCGATTTCGCCAATCCGTATGCCCGCTACTCCGAGGTTTCCTTTGAGCTTGGTGGCGATGTGGTCCACGCACGTTTGATCGAGCCTGCCGGTCGCGCCCGAGCATCCGAGCTTGTGCCGCTATGTCTGATGTTTCACGACATCGACCGACCCGTGCGGGGATGGCATCACATGACGAGGTTTGCGGCCATGGGATATGCCGTGCTTGCGCTGGACGATGAGGCGATTGGACCCAGCGATCTGCGGCAGGGGATTACCTCGCCTGCTTTTGTCAGGCGCGTCCGTTGGGGCTGCGCGTTGGCGGAGGTCGCGCGCAATCTTGATGGCATGGACCCCGACCGCATCTTTGCATGGGGCGAGGGTCTTGGCGGCGGAGTCGCGCTGGCGGTTTCTGCTCTGGACGAGCGGGGCCTCGCCCGCACGGCGGTTGCCAATCCGCTTCCTGGCGGCCTCGAGGTGCTGTCGTCTCGGGTGCGCGGATCGGTGCTCATGGGCACATCGCTTATGGATACCGTGAGCGATTCCAAGGATCAGTTTGCCGTATTCAACGGTCTTGAGTGTGACCGGAGGCATATCATCTATGCAAAATACGCTCACGAGCGCATCAATGCGTTCGAAAACGAAGTCGTAGACTTTTTTAACCAAACGTTCCACTCGTGTTCTTTGGCCTAGACGGCCTGGACACTGCCAACAAGAGTGGGTGGCATAGGGCCGCCCGCCAGACAACTAAGGAGATTCTTGTGGCAACTCAGAAATTCACCGGCGTTATCCCTCCCGTTGTTGTTCCCGATACCGAAGATCACCAGCTCGATGTTGCCTCCTTTGAGCGCAGCATCAACCGCATGATCGATGCCGGCGTCGATGGCCTGTTCTTCTTGGGCTCTTCGGGTGAGGTCGTTTTCTCCACCGACGAGCGTCGTCGCCAGATCATCGCCGAGGCCGTCCGCATCGTCGACCACCGCGTGCCTGTTCTGGTCGGCATCATCGATACCGAGACCGAGCGCATGATTGAGCACGGCAAGGTCGCTCAGGAGCTGGGCGCCGATGCCCTCGTCGCCACCTGCCCGTTCTATGCCCTGCAGGGCATGACCGAGGTCGAGGAGCACTTCCGCATCCTGCACGAGGAGCTCGACCTGCCCATCTTTGCCTATGATATCCCCGTCTGCGTTCACACCAAGCTCCCCTGGAAGCTCCTTGCCAAGCTCGGCGCCGAGGGCGTCCTTGCTGGCGTCAAGGATTCCTCGGGTGATGACATCTCGTTCCGCTACCTCGTTCAGGAGAACGAGAAGAACGGCCATCCGATGAGCATCCTCACCGGCCACGAGGTTGTTGTCGACGGCGCTTACCTCGGTGGCGCCGACGGCTCTGTCCCGGGTCTCGCCAACGTTGAGCCCGAGGGCTACGTTCGTCAGTGGAAGGCCGCTCAGGCTGGTGACTGGGCTACCGTCAAGGCCGAGCAGGATCGCCTCAATGAGATTTCGCACATCTGGGATGTCACCTCGGGCGTCCAGGGCTATGCCGGTGGCGTCGGCGCCTTCAAGACCGCTATGAACCTCATGGGTATCTTCGACAGCCCGACCATGCCGCGCCCGGTGAAGGCCATGACCGGCGAGAACGTCGAGGCTATTAGGAAGGTCCTCCAGGACAACGGCCTCCTGTAAAGCTTTCCCAGGCACCCGACCTCGCCGTTCAACCGTGTGGCCATGACTATTAGGTCAATGGCCACACGGTTTCTCGGCGATCTTGGGCACCAGGAAAACCTTTACTGCGCTGTGACGGCTAGCCTGACGGCGCATTTCCTATAGTTGTTTTTTATCTCCGAAGGAGAGCGACATGGAGAACAAGTACGTCTGTTCTGTCGATATCGGCGGAACTAAGATCGCGACTGCCATCATGGAGTACCCGGCTGACGGTAGTGTGCCCCATCCCGTTTTTGAGGCCGAGGTTCCCACCGAGGCCCAAGAGGGCGGCGAGGCCGTCTTCCAGCGTATCGAGGCGTCCATCAAGGCTGCTCTCGAGGCGAATCCCGATGTCGAGGTCCTTGGCGTCGGTATCGGTGCCGCCGGCGTCGTCGATCCCAAGACGGGCGCCATCGCGTATGCCAATGAGATCATGCCCGGCTGGTCCGGCGTTCAGTTGGGGCCGCGTCTGCGCGAGGATCTCGGTCTTCCCGTTGCCGTTGTAGGCGACGTGCAAGCTCATGCTCTGGGCGAGGCCCACTGGGGCGTCGGCAAGGGCAAGTTCTCCGTCTTGTGTCTTGGCATCGGTACGGGCATCGGCGGCGCATATGTCGAGAACGGCCGCGTGATGCAGGGCTTCCATGGTGCTGCTGGCCATATGGGCCACATCGAGTGCTCGGCTGCCGCCGGCATTCCCTGCGCCTGCGGGCGTTCCGGCCATCTGGAGTCGGTTGCTTCGGGCACTTCCATTGGTCGTATGTACGATGAGCGCTTTGGCCGTGTCGACCCCAGCCGTCCTTCGGTCGGTCGCGATGTGAACGACCTGTGCCGTGCAGGCGACGCAAAGGCGACCGAGGTCATCCATGATGCCGGCTTTGCGTTGGGTGCCAGCTTGGGCTCGCTCGCTAACATCCTGGACCCTGAGGTCATCGTGCTTTCGGGCGGCGTGATTCACCAAGGTCCCGATTGGCGTTCGCAGACGTGGAAGGATTCGGTGCACGAGGGCTATGCCAGCCAGGCGCTCGATCCGCTTCAGGACACGCCGATCCTCATCGGTTCTCTGGAGGGCGATGCTCCGCTCATCGGTGCCGCTGAGCATCTTCTTGCCTCGTTGAAGTAAACGTATCTGCTGTAGGAGCCTCCCGAGACAACACGCCTCGGGAGGCTGTTCTGAGAAAGGTTGCAGCCTTATGACCGTCGATCCTTTGATTCAATCCCTGAAGGGCAAGCTCGTCGTGAGCGTTCAGGCGTATATGGGCGAGCCGCTTCGTACGCCCGAGACCATGGCTCAAATGTCTCGCGCTTGCGAGCTTGGCGGCGCCGCCGCCATTCGCTGTCAGGGCCTTGCCGACATTGCCGCCATTAAGGGTCGCTGTGAGGTTCCTGTTATCGGCCTGTGGAAGGATGGGCACGAGGGCGTTTACATCACGCCGACGCTGCGTCACGCTCGCGCCTGCGTTGCCGCGGGTGCCGATATCGTGGCGATCGATGCCACCGATCGTCCGCGTCCCGATGGCAAGACCGTCGAGGACACCTTCCGTCCGCTGCACGAGGAGGGTGTGCTCCTGATGGCGGATTGTGCCACCATCGAGGACATTCGCCGTGCGGTTGATATGGGCTTCGACCTTGTATCCACCACGCTTTCTCATGGTGTCGCCGCCATCGACTGCACCATGGCCGATGGCCCCGATCTTCCGCTTCTGCGTCAGGCGACCGAGGAATTCCCCGGTCTTCCCATCATCTGCGAGGGCCGTGTGCACACGCCCGAGGAGGCTCGCGCCGCGATCGATGCTGGCGCTTGGGCCGTTGTCGTCGGCACTGCCATCACGCATCCCACGAGTATTACGAGTTGGTTCAAGGCTGCGCTTGAGGCGTAAGACAGGCCTCGTATCCGCTCGGGGCGGTATACTCAATATAGGCAATTGACCGCGCGGGATCCGGGTTGCTGGGTCCCGCGCTTGTTTTCGGGAGGCAACACATGCAAAAGGGAGATGCCATGGATGCGGCGGAGCGCTCGGAGCGCATCCCCGATATCGTCATCATCACCGGAATGTCCGGATCGGGCCGCACGCAGGCCATGCACGTGTTCGAGGACATGGGCTATTTTTGCATCGATAACCTGCCTCCGCGTCTGATCGCCCAGCTTGCCGAGCTCGTCGGCATCAATACGGGCGTGGGCAGGCATCTCGCCGTCACCTGCGATTTGCGTAGCCAGGGACTGTTTGACGAGTTGCTCGATGCGGTCGCCGCGCTCGAAGAACGCGAGATGAGCTGCGACATCGTGTTCCTAGAGGCTTCTGACGAGGTGCTGATCCGTCGTTATAGCGAAAACCGCCGCCGTCATCCCATTGCCAAACCGGGGGAGACTACGGCCGATGCCATTCAGCGCGAGCGCCTTCAGCTGCAGGGCGTGCGCGATCGAGCCGATATGATTATCGACACGAGCCGTCTGCGCACCTCTGCGCTGCGCAACAAGCTACGTATGGCATTTTCCGAACTGTCCGACCAACAGCTCATGGACGTCCATGTGTTCTCGTTTGGCTTTAAGCACGGCATGCCCGTCGAGGCGGACATTATGATCGACGTCCGCTTCCTGCCCAATCCGTTCTACGATCCCGAGATGCGCACGATGACCGGTCTCGATAAAAAGGTCTCGGATTTTGTTCTGGACCATCCCAAGACGCAGGAGTTTTGGAAGGCTTGGACACGGCTACTCGATACGGTGATGCCGGGCTATATCGCGGAGGGTAAACCGCAGCTTTCTATCGCCATCGGCTGCACGGGCGGACAGCACCGTAGCGTCGCCATTGCCGAGGCCACGGCCCGTTACCTGGAAGGCGCCCAGTATCACGTGAGCATCTCCCACCGCGATCTGTCGCGCGCCAACACGAAGGCATAGGCCTGCATGTCGTTTACCGCTGAGGTGCGCGACGAGCTTGCGCGCTGCGAACCCGAATGTGAATACTGCGACTTGTCGACACTTGCCGCCCTCACGCGCGTGAGTGGTACGCTCTCGCTTACCGGCTCTGGGCGGTATCGTTTGACGGTTGCGACTGAGACGGGAGCCGTCGCACGCACGATGATCACGCTGACACATCGCATCCTTAAGCTCAAAACGGAATTCACCGTTCGTAAATCGGTCTTGCATAAGGTCCGTAATTATCTCATTACCCTGCCCGATCAACCCGACCTGGACAAGGCTCTGGTGCTGCTGGGCATTCTAGACCGCAGGGGAGGGCTCGTCGCTGGTGTTCCCCGACACATCGTTGCCCGTCCCTGCTGCAGGCTTGCCTACATCCGCGGCGCGCTCATCGCGGGTGGCTTCGTGGCCGATCCGCGCGGCGATTTTCATTTGGAGATCGCGGTGCAGGGCGAGCAATATGCTAAGGGGCTTTGCGACCTGTTGGGGCAGATTGGGGTCCATGCTCGTGTTAATGCACGGCGGGGGTCATATGCCGTGTACATTAAGAGCGCCGAGGAAATCGAGCATCTATTAAAGCTGATTGGTGCCAAGCGCAGCGTTGCCGAGATTGAGGAGGCGCGCGCGGTCAAGTTGGTTAAGAACGATGTGAACCGTCGCGTGAACGCCGAGCTCGCCAACCAGACCAGAAGCGCCGGTGCTGCCCAACATCAGCTTGCGCTTATCGATGAGCTCGAGCAGCGCGGCCTTCGGGATGCGCTTCCGGATGCCTTGGCGGTCTTTTGCGACCTGCGCGAGCGCTATCCCGATCTGTCGCTGCGTGATTTAGGGGAGATGGCTGACCCTCCCTTGTCGAAGTCGGCCCTCTACCATCGTGTTTTACGTCTTGAAAAGCTCATTGAAGCAAACAAGTAGTTTAAAGTATTGACGTATATACGGATTTAGCTGCTATTTTATTCTTTAAAACGTTTTAACGTAAATTTGATTTTCAATTTCGAGCATTCTCGTGAAATTCAAGTCAAAAAAAAGGTATATTAGGCGAGTGGTTAGTTTGTGGGCCTCAACGGCGGGCGCTGTAGCTTGCGGGGGCCTTACGAAAGGAGACACAATGGCAGTAAAGGTTGCTATTAACGGCTTCGGTCGCATCGGTCGTCTGGCTTTCCGTCAGATGTTCGGTCATGAGGGCTCCGAGATTGTCGCTATCAACGACCTCACCTCTCCCGATATGCTCGCTTACCTGCTGAAGTACGACTCCACGCAGGGCAACTACGCTCGCGATCACGAGGTCGTTGCTGGCGAGGATTCCATCACCGTTGACGGCAAGGAGATCAAGATCTACAAGGAGGCCGACGCCAACAACCTGCCTTGGGGCGACCTCGACGTCGACGTCGTTCTCGAGTGCACCGGCTTCTACACCAGCAAGGCTAAGGCTCAGGCCCACATCAACGCTGGCGCCAAGAAGGTCGTCATCTCCGCTCCGGCCGGCAGCGATCTGCCCACCATCGTGTACAACGTCAACCACGAGACGCTGACCGCTGAGGACAACATCATCTCCGCCGCTTCCTGCACCACCAACTGCCTCGCCCCGATGGCCAAGGGTCTGAACGACTTCGCTCCCATCGTGTCCGGCATCATGACCACCATTCACGCCTGGACCGGCGACCAGATGCCGCTCGACGGCCCGCAGCGCAAGGGCAACAAGCGTCGTAGCCGCGCCTGCGCCGTCAACATCGTCCCCAACACCACCGGTGCTGCCAAGGCTATCGGCCTGGTTCTCCCCGAGCTCAACGGTAAGCTCATCGGTGCCGCCCAGCGCGTCCCGACGCCGACCGGCTCCATCACCAACCTCTACGCTGTCGTTGACAAGAAGGTCACCGTCGACGAGGTCAACGCCGCTATGAAGGCCTACGCTTCCACCATCTCCGAGACCTTCGGTTACAACGAGGACGACATCGTCTCCACCGACATCATCGGCGAGACCCACGGCTCCATCTTCGACGCCACTCAGACCATGTGCTCTGACCTCGGCAACGGCCAGACCCTCGTTCAGGTCACCTCTTGGTACGACAACGAGAACTCCTACACCTCTCAGATGGTCCGCACCATCAAGTACTTCGAGAAGTTCGTTGCTTAATTTAGCTTTTAGCGAATAGCTCGTTGAGCGTCTAAAGAAGGGCGCGGCCTCATAGGGCTTACACCCTAGGGTCGCGCCCTTTTTATAGGAAATCGTCTGCCGTAATGGGAGGCAGACACGTACGAAAGGTAGAAGCAAACATGGCCTTTACCAAGAAGACCGTCCGCGACATCGATGTCGACGGCAAGCGCGTTCTCGTCCGCGTTGACTTCAACGTGCCTATCAAGGATGGCGTCGTTGGCGACACCACCCGCATCAAGGCTGCCCTGCCCACCATCAACTACCTCGTTGAGCACAACGCTCGCGTCATCCTCATGAGCCACCTCGGCCGTCCCGATGGCACCGGCTTCCAGCCCGAGCTGTCCCTCGAGCCCGTCGCCAAGAAGCTCGCTGAGCTCTCTGGTCTCGATGTTGCCTTTGTCGCCGACACCTACGGCGAGAAGGCTGCTGAGGCTGTTGCCGCCGTCGAGCCGGGCAAGGTCCTCGTTCTCGAGAACGTCCGTTTTGACAAGCGTGAGAAGAAGAACGATCCCGAGATCGCCAAGATCCTCGCTTCCTATGGTGACGTCTTCGTCCTCGATGCCTTTGGCACCGCTCACCGCGCCCAGGGTTCCGTTGTGGGCCCCGCCGCTTACCTGCCCGCAGTCGCTGGCTTCCTGCTCGAGAAGGAGGTCGACACGCTGACCGGCATCTTCGCCGAGCCCGAGCGCCCCTTCGTCGCTATCGTCGGCGGTTCCAAGGTTTCCTCCAAGATCGGCGTTCTCGATCACCTCATCGACTCCGCTGACACCCTGATCATCGGTGGCGGCATGGCCTACACCTTCTTCCTGGCTCAGGGCCTGACCGTCGGTCAGTCTCTCAAGGAAGAGGACTGGGTCGAGCGCGCCGGCGAGATGCTCAAGAAGGCCGAGGAGAAGGGCGTCAAGATCCTGCTCCCCATCGATAACCGCGTTGCCGATCACTTTGGCGAGGACGCTGTCCCCGAGGTTGTCGCTTCCGACGCTATCCCCGACGATCGTGAGGGTATGGACATCGGCCCCAAGACCGAGGAGCTCTACGCCGAGGCCGTCAAGGGCGCCAAGACCGTGTTCTGGAACGGCCCCATGGGCGTCTTCGAGTTTGACAACTTCGCTCACGGCACCCAGGCTATCGCCGAGGCTGTTGCCGAGGCCGACTGCACCTCGATCATCGGCGGTGGCGACTCTGTCGCAGCTGTCAACAAGTTCAACCTGGCCGACAAGATGAGCTGGATCTCCACCGGTGGTGGCGCTTCCATGGAGCTCGTCGAGGGTAAGGCCCTGCCCGGAGTGGAGGCGCTTCTCGATGCCTAATCGCACCCTTCTTATCGCTGGTAATTGGAAGATGAACAACGACGTCGCCGAGGCTGCCAAGCTCGCCGACGAGCTGGCTCAGGCTCTGCCCGAGGTTCCGGCTGGCGTCGAGGTGCTCGTGTGCCCTCCGACCATCGACATCACCACGGTTCATGACCGCATTCAGGCTGCCCCCATCGCCCTCGGTGCACAGAACGTGTACTGGGAGGCCAAGGGTGCCTTCACCGGTGAGTCCTCTTGCGACATGCTCAAGTCCGCTGGCTGCACCTACTGCATCATCGGCCACTCCGAGCGTCGCGACTACTTCCACGAGACCGACGAGGACCAGAACAAGAAGGCCAAGGCCCTCGTTGCCGCCGGTCTTGTTCCCGTCTTCTGCTGCGGCGAGTCCCTCGAGGTCCGCGAGGCTGGTACCTATGTCGAGCACGTCGTGAACCAGGTCAAGGCTGGCCTTGCTGGTCTTGAGATCACCTGCTCCAAGCAGGTCGTCGTCGCCTATGAGCCCATCTGGGCCATCGGCACCGGCAAGACCGCTACCGCCGAGGACGCTCAGGAGGTCTGCGGCGCTATCCGTGAGACCCTCAAGGAGATGTTCGGCGAGGAGCTCGCTAACGGCATCCGCGTTCTCTATGGTGGCTCCGCTAAGCCCGGCAACATCGCCGAGCTTGTCGCCAAGCCCGATGTTGACGGCGCCCTCGTGGGCGGCGCTTCGCTCAAGGCTGCCGACTTTGCCTCTATGGTCGTCAAGGCAGGCGAGTAGGACATATGGCACAGCGTCATCTTCCTGCACTCCTGATCATCATGGACGGCTGCGGCCTGGCTCCGGCCGATGGCGAGAACGCCGTCGCCGCTGCCAAGACGCCCTTCCTTGACAGCCTGTACGCTCAGTATCCCCACACCACGCTCGGTGCTTCGGGCGAGGACGTGGGCCTTCCCGACGGTCAGATGGGCAACTCCGAGGTAGGCCACCTCAACATCGGTGCCGGCCGCATCGTGTTCCAGGAGCTTTCGCGCATCAACAATGCCATCAAGGACGGCTCCATCGCCAAGAACGAGGTTTTCGTCAAGGCTATGGACGACGTCAAGGCTGACGGCAAGACCCTCCACCTCATGGGCCTTATGAGCCCTGGCGGTGTTCATTCTCACATGAACCACGTCGAGGCTCTGGTCAAGATGGCTGCCGAGCACGGTGTCAAGACCGTTCGCGTCCACGCCTTCATGGATGGCCGCGACGTTGACCCGCAGTCCGGTGCCGGCTATATGAGCGAGTTCTGCGCCTTCCTGGCTAAGATCTCCGAGGAGACCGGTTGCGACGCTCGCGTTGCCACCGTCTCGGGCCGTTATTGGGCCATGGACCGCGATAATCGTTGGGAGCGCATCCAGCGCGCCTACGACGTCATGGTCAACGCGTCCGATGCCGATACCGACCCCGTTGCCGGTATCAAGGCCTACTACGAGAAGGATCCGCGCGGCGATGAGTTCGTCGAGCCCTTCGCTGCCCACAACGAGGGCATTCACGAGGGCGACGCGGCCATCTTCTTCAACTTCCGTCCCGACCGCGCTCGTCAGATGACTCGCGTGTTCACGGACAAGGAGTTCGACGGCTTTGAGCGCGAGCAGATTAAGCTTTCGCACTTTGTGACGATGACCGAGTACGATCCGACGTTTGACGTCGAGGTCGCCTTCCCCAAGACGTTCCCCGAGAACGTTCTGGCCGACGTTATCGCCGCCAATGGCCTGAAGCAGCTGCACACCGCCGAGACCGAGAAGTACGCCCATGTGACGTTCTTCCTCAATGGCGGCATCGAGGAGCCCAAGGAGGGCGAGGAGCGCGTGCTCGTCGCTTCCCCCAAGGTTGCTACCTACGATCTGCAGCCCGAGATGAGCGCTCCCGAGGTTACCGAGAAGCTTGTCGCCGCTATCAACGAGGATCGCGCTGATTTCTACATCGTGAACTTCGCAAATTGCGACATGGTTGGTCACACCGGTGTCTTCGACGCTGCCGTTAAGGCCGTCGAGGCTGTTGACGATGCCCTGTCCAAGGTTGTCCCGGCGATTCTCGCTAAGGGCGGCTTTGCGCTGATTACCGCCGATCACGGCAACGCCGATCACATGTTTGACGTTGCTTCCGACGGTTCCAAGCATCCGTTTACGGCTCACACCACCAACCGTGTGCCGTTCATCATCGTTGATGAGAAGGCGCAGCTCACCGGTATTGAGGACGGCCGTCTTTCCGATATCGCTCCGACCATGCTCACCATGGCTGGCATTGAGCCTTCCGCCGAGATGACGGGTCGCGTACTCGCCACCGAGGCCTAATAGAAAACAACAAACGTTTTCTAGCAAGGGGGGTTGTCCACATTCGGACAACCCCCTTTTGCGCTATTTCTGCCCGTCCTCAAATGGCAGGCGGGGGAGTACTGGGGGTTGTGGTACAGTACTGGAGTTTGAATTGTTCTATTAAGGAGCTTATCTATGGGTCCGTTCCAGATTCTTCTGTTTGTTGTTTGGGCTGTCTCTGCCGTGGCGCTGACGATTCTCGTCCTGATGCACTCCGGTAAGGGTACCGGCGTTTCGGATATGATCGCCAGTTCTCTGTATAACTCCACCTCCGCCACGGGCGTTATGGAGCAGAACCTTGACCGCCTGACCGTTATCATGGCTGTCGTGTTTGCCGTGTGCGTTGTGCTGTGCATGTTCTTCTTCCCGCAGGGCATCGTCGGCTACTAAGCAACGGCGTATATACGTTTGCAAAGGGTCCCGCATGTGTGGGGCCCTTTTTGTTTACAGACTTGTAACAGAGTCAAAATATCCCCACATACTTCGCCTAACTAAAGAAATTCTCGACCGTTAACCGGAATCAGCGCCAAATTGTGCATAAAATGCGCTACTGTATTGCAAAACGTTGGCCCGCACTGCATAACCAGCCATAACGGCGGACCGCGTTTGAATGGTTCGATTGGGCTGTCTCGACGTTGCCCGGCCGAATTCACTTTGTCCTATCTCATAAGGAGGATGGCATGGCTGATTCTATGTTCCACCAGCCCGTTATGGGTCGTCGCGCCTTTGTTGGCGGCACCCTCGCTGCGAGCTCCATGGCTTTTCTTGCCGCATGCGGCAAGAAGGGCGGCGACGCTTCCGGATCTGACTCCGGTTCGACGCTGAACTTCTACATCAACAACCCGGTCTGCATCGACCCCTACAACGTCCAGGAGGATCAGGGCACTCAGGTCGAGTACCAGCTCTTCGACGCTCTGACGGAGTACGACCCCGAGAAGGGCGAGATCGTTCCGCTGGCTTGCGAGTCCTTTGAGGCTAACGACGACGCCACCGAGTTCACCTTCAAGATCAAGAAGGCTAAGTTCCACAACGGTGACGACGTTACCTCCAAGTCCTTCAAGCTCGGTTGGGAGCGTCTAGTCAACACCAAGTCGGCCATCGCCACCGAGTATGGTCCTTCCGAGGTCTCCTATCACCTTTCCATGGTTGAGGGCTATGACGATCTGCTTGCCGGCAACGCTACCGAGCTCAGCGGTGTTACTTGCCCCGACGATGAGACCCTCGTTGTCAAGCTGTCTTCCGCTTACGCCGACTTCCCCTTCGTCGCCTCTCACCCGGCTCTGTCCCCGGTTCCCGAGTGCGCCGAGTCCGATGTCAAGAGCTTCTACCTTGCCCCGGTCGGCAACGGCCCGTTCATGATGGACGGTAAGTGGGAGGATGGCCAGGAGATCAACCTCAAGAAGTTTGACGATTACTATGGCGACAAGGCCAAGATCGATGGCATCCACTTCCAGGTCATCAAGGACATGGAGACCGCTTACAAGGAGTTCCAGGCCGGTAACCTCGATGTCTGCGACGTTCCCGTTGCTCAGATCGATGCCGCCAAGAAGGACCGTGGCGAGTCCAAGGACGGTTACACCATGGGTGACGGCGAGCATATGCTGCTCGGTGCCGAGCCTTCCACGTACTATCTGACCTGCAACACCACGGCCGAGCCGTTCAATAACGCCGACCTGCGCAAGGGCATCTCCCTGGCCATCAACCGTGAGGCCATCTGCAAGACCATCTTCAAGGGTACCCGTACCCCCGCCGACGGTATTGTTCCTCCGGGAATCGCCGGCTACAAGGAGGGCGCATGGGAGTTCTGCGCCTATGACGTCGACAAGGCTAACGAGTACCTCGACAAGGTCGCTCCCGCTGGCGCTAACGGCGATCGTGGCATTAGCGTGACCCTTTCCTACAACCAGGACGGTGGTCACAAGGAGATCATGGAGTCCATCATCGGCGACCTCGCCAAGGTTGGCGTTACCGCTGTCTCCGATACCCCTGAGTGGTCTGCCCTGCTCGAGCAGTATCAGAACTTCAACTATCAGTTCGGCCGTCTGGGCTGGATCGCCGATTACCCGATCATGGACAACTTCCTGTACCCGCTGTTCCACTCCGACTCCCTCGGTGGCGACAACCGCTCCGGTTACAGCAACCCCGAGTTCGATGCCAAGGTCGACGAGGCCCGCACCACGGTTGATGACGAGGAGCGCATCGCCAAGATGCGGGAGGCCGACGCCATGGTCGCTGCTGACTGCCCGGTTATCCCGGTGATGTTCTACACGCACACCATCGCTGGCTCTGACCGCGTCAAGCATCTCTATGTTGATCCGCAGAAGCACGCCGATCTGGGTACCGCCGAGCTCGCCTAAGGGTTTTGCAGCTTCCGTGAGGGTCAAGTATTTACGTAGACCTCATGGGAAACATACAGTTCTCCCTAACCTGGGGTAAACTGGCTGATGGTAATTTTGGGATGCCGGTCTGGCGATCGGCATCCCATTTAGGTTAATCCCTAGATAGGGGAGTGGTATGGGTAAGTACATCGTTAAACGTGTGCTTCAGTTCATCCCGGTGTTTTTGGGCGTTACGCTGATTCTGTTCGCCCTCCAGAATATCGTGCCGGGAGATCCGATCAAGCTGATCGGTGGAGACAAGGCTCTGTCCCCCGAGGTGGAGCTTCAGCTTCGCGTTCGCTATCACCTGGTCCAGACGGACGAGGACGGCAACGCGATCCTTGACGAGAACGGCGACCCCGTTCAAACGTCGCTCGTGGACCGTTACTTGTATTACATGAACGGCCTGCTTCATGGCGATCTGGGCAATTCGTACCAGCGCAAGCTGCCGGTTACGGAAATCTTTGCCCAGAAGTATCCGTATACGGTCAAACTTGCCGCGTGCGCCATCGTGCTCGAGGCAATCATGGGTATCGGTGCGGGTATCATTTCGGCGGTTAAGCGTTATTCCTTCTGGGATATTTTGGTAACGCTCACCACGTCGATTCTCGTTGCCGTCCCGGCCTTCTGGCTCGGCATGTTGCTGCAGCTGTTCTTTGGCGTCATTCTCAAGGACGCCACGGGCGGTGCATTCTCCATGCCGATCTCGGGTGCCGGCGGTTCCAGCTCTCAGTATCAGGATTGGATGCACTATGTGCTTCCGACCATTACGCTGGCTTCGGTTTCGACCGCTTATGCCGCCCGCATTATGCGCTCGCAGCTGCTTGACGTCATGAACCAGGATTACATCCGTACGGCAAAGGCCAAGGGTCTCTCCAATCGCGCGATCATTATCAAGCATGCGCTTAAGAATGCACTCATCCCCGTCGTTACCTATATTGGTGTCGACTTCGGCGGCATGCTTTCGGGCGCCATCCTGACCGAGACCGTCTTTAACTGGCCCGGCATCGGCTTCGAGGTCTACCGCGCCATTAGCATGCGCGACTGGCCCATCGTTATGGGCGGCGTTACGCTCATTGTTGTCGTCGTTATGGTGATCAACCTGCTCGTCGACATTAGCTATGCATTCCTCGACCCGCGCATCCGCCTTGGCGGTCCGTCGGATAAGGCCTAAGGGAGGTACGTCTCATGCAGGAAACTGATTCTCAGTCTCAGGGGCAGGCTACCGCCACCAAGGCCGCATCTGCTCCCGCCAAGTCCCGCACGCTGTGGGGCGACGCTTTTAAGCGTCTTCGTAAGAACAAGCTCGCCGTTATCGGTGTCTGCTGGATTATCATCGTTGTTGTGGTCGCCCTGACCGCCGATCTGTGGGCTAAGCCCTGGCTCGGCTCTCCTACGGCTTCTGACTCGACCACCATGGCCGAGACGTCGCTGCTGGCTCCGTGTGCCGAGCACCCGTTTGGCACCGACTCTCTTGGTCGTGACATTCTCGTCCGTGTTATCTACGGTGCACGCGTTTCGCTTTCCGTCGGTATTATGGCCACCGCCATCTCCACGGTGATCGGTCTGGTCATGGGCGCCCTGGCCGGTTTCTATGGCGGCATCTGGGATACGATCATCATGCGCTGTGCGGACATCTTCCTGGCGTTCCCGTACGTGCTGTTCGTCGTCGCCATGATCGCCGTTATCGGTCGTGGTCTTCAGAACGTCTTTATCGCCATCGGTATTCTCGGCTGGCCTTCGATTGCGCGCGTCTTTAGATCCGCGATCCTCACGGTCAAAGAGAACGACTATGTTGACGCCGCTCGCGCTATGGGTGCATCCGATGCGCGTATCGTTATGCGCCATATCTTCCCGAACTCCGTTGCTTCCATCGTGGTCTATGCGACCATGAACATTGGTGGCGCTATTCTGACCGAGTCCGCTCTGTCCTTCCTCGGCATGGGCGTTATTCCGCCTACGCCTTCGTGGGGCTCCATGATTCAGGACGGTCAGCAGTATCTTCTGACTGCTCCCTGGATGATGATCATGCCCGGTCTGGCAATTCTCTCGACGGTGCTCGCCTTCACCCTGCTGGGTGACGGTCTGCGCGACGCCCTCGACGTCAAGATGAAGGACGCATAAGGATGAAGAAGAACAAGAACTATGTGGACCTGAAGGACCAGCCGGTTCCCGAGGGCCAGCATCTGCTCGAGGTCGATGACCTTAAGATGTATTTCCACACCGAGGATGGTGTCGTTCGCGCTGTCGACGGTGTGTCCTACACGCTCGATCGCGGCGAGACCCTGGGTGTCGTCGGTGAGTCCGGCTCCGGTAAGTCCGTGACCGCCATGACCATCATGGGCCTCATCTCGATGCCTCCGGGAAAGATTGAGGGCGGCGACGTTCGCTATCGCGGTCGTTCTATCCTCGAGATGACCGAGGAAGAGATGCAGCACATTCGCGGTAACGATATCGCGATGATCTTCCAGGATCCGATGACCTCCTTGAACCCGGTCTATAAGATCGGCAAGCAGGTGGGCGAGGGCCTTCGTCTGCATCGTGGCTACTCCAAGCAGGAGGCGCTCAAGCGCGCCACCGAGCTTTTGGACCTCGTTGGCATTCCCGAGCCCGAGAAGCGCGTCAATGAGTATCCGCACCAGTTCTCTGGTGGCATGCGTCAGCGCGTCATGATTGCTATGGCCCTTGCCTGCGATCCCGATATTCTGATTGCCGACGAGCCCACGACCGCCCTGGACGTTACCATTCAGGCTCAGATTATCGAGCTTATGCAGGAAATGCAGGAGAAGAACGGCAACGCCATCATCATGATCACCCACGACCTTGGCGTTGTCGCCGATATGGCCGACAAAATCATGGTTATGTACGCCGGCCGTCCTGTCGAGTTCGGTACTGCTGAGGAAATCTTCTACGAGAGCCGCCACCCCTACACCTGGGGCCTTATCCGCTCCATCCCGGAGCAGGCCATCGAAGAGAAGAAGCCTCTTACGCCGATTCACGGCAACCCGCCTTCGCTCATGAACTTGCCTGAGGGCTGCGTCTTCTCTCCTCGTTGCCCCTATGCGACGGACAAGTGCCGCAAGCAGCGCCCCGAGCGCGTTGTTACCGAGTCTGGCCATTACTCTGCGTGCCACTACTCCGGTGACCCCGAGTTCCTCAAGAACGCTCCTGAGACGTCCCGTACGCGCAAGGATTCCAAGAAGGGAGGCGAGGCGTAAATGGCAGACAATAATGAGCGTACTCCGCTGCTGAAGGTTGAGCACCTCTCTAAGGAGTTCCCTGCAGAGTCCGGCATGTTCGCCAAGCGTTTTTCCAAGCGTGTCGTCTCTGCTGTGAATGACATTTCGTTCGAGATTTATCCGGGCGAGACCTTTGGCCTGGTCGGCGAGTCTGGTTGCGGTAAGTCCACCACGGGCCGCACCATCATGCGTCTGACCAAGCCGACGGCAGGCAAAGTGTTCTTCCAGGACAAAGATGTTGCCGAGATGAGCAAGCATGAGATCAAGGACATGCGTCGTGAGATGCAGTTTATCTTCCAGGATCCTTATGCATCGCTGAACCCTCGTATGACCATTGGCGAGATCGTCTCCGAGCCCATGACCATTCATGGCGTGGGTACCAAGGAGGAGCGCATTGAGCGCGTCCGCGAGCTGCTGGACGTCGTCGGCCTGAACCCCGAGCACATCAACCGCTATCCGCACGAGTTCTCGGGCGGTCAGCGTCAGCGCGTCGGCATCGCCCGCGCGTTCGCTCTGAAGCCCAAGCTGATCATCTGCGACGAGCCCGTTTCCGCTCTGGATGTTTCCATTCAGGCCCAGGTTCTGAACCTGCTCAAGGAACTTCAGGACAAGTTCGGTACGGCCTATCTCTTCATTGCCCACGACCTGTCCGTCGTGCAGCACATCTCCGATCGCGTTGCCGTTATGTATCTGGGTAAGATGGTCGAGGTTTCGGACTGGAAGACGCTCTATAGCGAGCCTCACCATCCGTACACGCAGTCGCTGCTATCTGCCGTGCCGGTTCCCGATCCGGATATTCAGAAGACCCGCAAGCGCATCATCCTCGCCGGCGATCCGCCGTCGCCGCTGGATCCGCCGACCGGCTGCCGTTTCCACACGCGCTGCCCGATCGCGCAGGGCATCTGCTCCGAGAAGCTTCCTGAGTTTAAGGAAGTTGCCCCGGGCCACTGCTGCGCCTGCCACTTCGCGGAGCCCTTCCCGATCAAGGAGTCTCACATCGACCTGTAGTCGGCTGTTCTCGTCCGGGCCCGCCCTGGTGTTGCTTTTCAGAACGTCCTCGGACATGTCGGAAGCCCCGCTGCGCGCTACGCGCTGTGGGGCTTCCTCCGTCCTGCGGAATGTTCTGAAAAGCAACACCAGGGCGGGCCCTGCGTTAACGCGGCAGAGGGGAGTGAGATTCCTTGATCGCTCACTTAATCTAATAGGAAAGTTGGTGAGGCCGGAGCTTTGGCTCCGGCCTCACCATATAAGGGCTCGGCAAAGCCGAGCCACCAAATTTGCATCAGCCCCCAGAACATGTTTGAGAACTGTGCCTGGAGTATGTGTTGGTAGGCCCCGTATCGGTGTTGCCTCCCGGCGCATTCCGCAGGGGGAGCGATATTTTGCAGCACGAAGTGCGTAGCAAAATATCGCCCATGCCCGAGGACGCGCCGGAAGGCAACACCGATTCGGGGCCGGACATACGGATCTACCTGCGCATTTACAAATTCGTAAACTTTTTTGAAAAAAGTGCTTGCACAGTTCTCGAATCATAGGTTATTATCTTCCTCGTTGAACACGCGGGTCCAACAAAACGAACTGCGAATCAACAACATAGCATGTCGGAGTGGCGGAATTGGCAGACGCGCTAGCTTGAGGTGCTAGTGACCGCTTTTTGGTCATGCGGGTTCAAGTCCCGCCTCCGACACCATCGCATTTGAGAAGCCTCTTCGGAGGCTTTTTTGTTACCGATAGACGGTGGGGTCCACGATGGAAACGCTTGAACGCAACGAGTGGGCAGACGTTGCCCAACTAGTCGAGATCACGAGCGATGCTGTCATCATCTGCGAGCTCGACGGAACCATTCTGCATGTGAATAATCGCTTACTTGGTTTGATGTGCGAGGAACGCGCCGACGTCATCGGTGGAGATGTTAAAGACGTCCTGTACTCGTCCGCTTTTGAACGTGCGACGGAACATCGTTTGCCATTTGAAACTGATGGCTCCGAGAGCGAACTGATGCTCAAGCTGAGCGATGGCTCCTTTATTCCCGTATTGGTTCGCGCAGGCTCCGTAACGCCTCCACGTATCTTTGGGCGCCGCGCGCCACGTGTCCTGGTGGCGCTTCACAGTATTGAGGAACAGTATTCTCACGACCGGCAACTCAAGCGTGCGTTATCGGAGCTTAGAGTGGCGAACAAGCGTCTCTCTGGCACGCTCTCGGTCATTATGAGCACTGTGGGCTCCGATGAGTTACCCAGCCTGCTTGATACCGTTTTGAACCAGCTTGTAGGAACGCTCGATGCTTCGGGTGCTGCTATCTATTTTTCTGAGAGCGGCGGCTTTAAGCTCCGCGGTGTTTCCAAGGAGCTGCTCGACAGCTACCTGCCCGAGTTTTTGCCGTATGGCGCTGGCATTCCGACGTATGTTCTTCGCGAGTCGCGTGCCTGTCGCTTGTCGATTCAACAGGACCTTGAGGGCGATAAGGCCGCCTCCGGTATGTTCATGGACCTGGATAATCGTTCTAAGCACCTGTTGCGCATGCAGGATATGCCTCCGTACCGCAGTGAAATCTGTCTTCCCGTTTTTTACGGTACGCAGATCCTCGGCGTGCTGGAAGTTGGTTGGAAACGCCCCCGGGCACCGCTCGCTTATGATGTTAATGTACTTGAGGTCATTTGCGATTACCTGTCTATCCAGCTGGTCGGCATGGCATCGAGCCTTCGCTCCCGTCGCACGGCCGAGCTTGGCCGCTCGCTCAATGTCTTGCGGGATGAGTTGTTTACCTTTCTAGACGATTCCGCCGCGGCTACCCAGGCGGTATCGTCCGAGATCTGCAATATGCTCAACTGCCATTTTTGCCCTATTGAGTATGACGCCAGTCTGGATTCCTACGTCATAGATTTTGAAGGCGGCAGTCGCGTTGCTTTGCCGGACGATCCCGAGAAGCTTTTCTTTTCCACGACGGCGCCAGCGGCACGTTTGGGGGCTGCCCCTGATGGCTTTGAGGCATCTGTTTTGGGCGGCACGAGTGCCGAGGACCTTAAACACGTCCGTATAACTCGCGTTGACGAATCGATGCCTATGGGAGGCTGGCTTAGAGCGCATGGCCTGCCTTGCCAGGGTCTCTACGTCGACGCCGGCATCGAGGCGGGGCGCCCACGCCCTGAGGGCGATGGCAAGCACAGTAACGACGCAATCGTTCCTGCTTCTGTTGCGAAGGGGCCGACGACGCGTGCGCTGCTGCTTCGTGATGGTAGCCAAGAGCCGATTGATGATCTTGAATATGACTACTTGGTGCACTTGGCGCATGACTTTGAACTGATCTACGAAGGCGAATCTCAAAAGCGCGAGGAGCGCCATATCGCTCAGACCCTCCAGATTGGCATGAGAAATTCCCTGGGGGATGTTCCGGGAATCGCCGCCGATTCGGTGTACCTGTCGGCCACGAACTCAGCGTTGGTCGGCGGCGATTTCTATACGCTCATCCGTCTTCCCGACGACTGCGCCGTCATGATTTTGGGCGATGTGTCTGGCAAAGGCATTGAGGCTGCATCGATGTCCGCGCTCGTCAAGACGGCCCTGACGGCATATGCCTGGGAGGGCGCTGGACCGGCCCGCATGGCACGCTCCCTTAACAGCATGCTCATGGGCTTCTCGAGGGTCGAGACGTTCGTGACGGCCTTTATCGCCAAGATTGACCTTAAAACCGGACGCGCAACGTATTGTTCGGCGGGCCATCCTCCGACCATGGTCATCAGGCCAGAGTCGATGCCGCTGGGTGGCGGCGAGGCCCGTGGGGGAGAGGTCGAGCTGCTTGGATGCCAATCGGGCGTAATCGGTGCATTTGAGAGCATGGTTTACGAGACGGGCGTGTTTACGTTCGCTCCTGGCGACATGCTCTTCATGTATACGGATGGAACGATTGAGGCCCGCGACCGCACCGGAGCGTTCTTTGGCGAGCAGCGCCTTCGTGATCTTCTGCTCTCTGTCTCGGGTGAGGGCGTATCGGGAATCTGCGGCAAGGTCTTGGGCGAGCTCGACCGATTTACCGAATCGGCGCTGGACGATGACATCGCATTAGTGTCTCTTGAGTTTTTGCGGGGCCGGTCCTAAACAGCGACGCTGGGCGCGCCGAATCCGCACGGTTGCGGAAAGGCATGCATCGAACAAGCTCTTTTGGGGAACCATGGTCGTATGAATGAGTGGAATGACATAGCGGTTTTGACGCCACCAGGCGATATCGACATCGCCACGGTGCCTGCGCTGCGTCGGCGGTTGGATGCTTTGATTGGCCGCGGCGTGCGTCGTGTCGTCATCAACTGTCAGGCTGTTAGCTTTATCGATTCGACGGGCTTGGCATTCCTGCTTACGCGCGCTCGTGAGCTCATGAGGCGAGAAGGCCTGCTTTCGCTCGTCAATGCATCAGGTGAAGTTGTTCGCTTTTTGGAGATTGCTCGTCTTGTCGATATCCTTCATGTCGCGGGGCCGGCACGGGAGCCTATTCCCGCCATTCCGGTGGGGGAGCTGCCTCGCTGGAGTAAGAGCGTCGAGGTCCGTCAGGGTATCGAGAATCTTCCATACTACCGACATCGCATCGCCGAACTCCTTGAATCGCTTCCGTTGCGCCGTGACGAGCGCTACGATGTCGCATTGGCGTCGGGGGAGGCACTGGGTAATGCCTATGACCATGCGGGCGGTATCGGGTGCGTCCTGACGGTTCAGGCCTATGGCGATCGCGTTGTGGTTGAGGTGCTTGATCGAGGTGCTGGCTATTCTATCGATGAAACGAGCGAGCCGGTCGCATCCGAGGAACGCGGCCGCGGTATCAAGCTTATGCGTATGCTCGTCGATAACGTGGAGGTTGCTCGTCGTACGGACGGCGCTGGCACGCGCGTGCAGATGGTGAAGCTGTTTAGCGGAGCACTGGAATCGTGTGCCTAGCCAATCGCTTTAGCGCGTTTAGCTACTAAGAACATGCGGCAGACAAGTTTTTTGAAAAAAGTACTTGCGTCTTTTGGACAACTCGCGTAAATTAATAACCCGCAAGCGGACATGGCTCAGTTGGTAGAGCACAACCTTGCCAAGGTTGGGGTCGCGGGTTCGAGCCCCGTTGTCCGCTCCATTGCATTTCCGGACCGTTTAGGCGGTCCTTTTTCGGCGAAGTGGCCAAGTGGTAAGGCAGAGGCCTGCAAAGCCTTTACCCCCGGTTCGAATCCGGGCTTCGCCTCCAAGCAACATCCGGGCGCTCCGGCGCCCGTTTTGTTTTACATATGCGGACATGGCTCAGTTGGTAGAGCACAACCTTGCCAAGGTTGGGGTCGCGGGTTCGAGCCCCGTTGTCCGCTCCAAACGCAACAGCCCGACTACTACGGTAGCCGGGCTTTTTCGTACCCATCGTATGGGCTCGAACCCGAGAGGGAGCGAGCGTTAAGCAAACGCGGAGCGTTTGTAGCGAGCTGGCGAGGACGCCGACAGGCGACCGAAGCCGGTGCGGATCCGCGAAGCGGATACGCAGACGCCCCGTTGTCCGCTCCAACTATCTTACGCGGTTCTAACGAACCGCGTTTTTTGTTGACGCTGCGCGAGCCCCGGGCACCCCATCTTGCCCCTCAATCGTCGGTCGCGTACATAAAGTACGCTTCCCTCCTCTTTCGCGGCAACTTGGGGCACCCGGAGCCCGCTCGCTGTCGTGGCCGGAGGAGTGGGCCTTCCGTTCTTTTCACTGATCGATCGATTCGTCCCAGGAGACTCGAACCCGAGAGGGAGCGAGCGTTTGGGGCGTGGCTGTGGCGTTGTTTGCCGCGAATGTCCGCTTTGGGCGTATCATCGTGGGCATCTCGCATAACCTCGTTGCAAGGGAGATACGCCCCATGGCTACAGAAAAGTCTTCTTCGCGCTCATGGATGTCCGACGCCGCGATCTATCAGATCTACCCGCGCTCGTTTAAGGATTCGACTGGTTCGGGTCTGGGCGATATCGCGGGCATTACCCAGCAGATGGACTATCTTGAGCAGCTGGGCATCGAGGCTATCTGGCTGAGCCCGTTTTACCCATCGCCTCTTGTCGATGGCGGCTATGATGTGGCGGACTACTGCGATGTCGACCCACGTCTCGGCTCGCTTGATGACTTCGATGACATGATCGCTGCGGCTCATGCGCGCGACATCAAGGTCATCGTCGACATCGTGCCCAACCATTCATCTAACCAGCATCCTTGGTTCAAAGCCGCTCTTGCCGCCGGCCCCGGATCGCCCGAGCGCACCCGTTATATCTTCCGCGATGGTCGCGGCGAGCATGGCGAGCTGCCTCCCACCAATTGGAATGCCAACTTTGGCGGCCCCGCCTGGACGCGTGTCGCGGACGGTCAGTGGTATCTGCACATGTTTACGCCTGAGCAGCCGGACTTTGACTGGTCGTGCCCCGAGGTTCATGCGTTCTTTTGCGACGTCCTGGCGTTTTGGAGCGATCGAGGCGTCGATGGCTTTCGCATTGATGTGGCGCACGGTCTCGCCAAGGATCTCGACCGCGATGATCTCGACCGGTGGCATCTCGCCGAGGGCGATGACATGGTTGAGGACGGCACCCATCCGCTGTGGGACCGCAACGAGGTCCACGAGATCTATCGCGAGTGGCGCCGCGTGTTCGACCGCTATGATCCGCCACGCAGCGCCGTTGCCGAGGCGTGGGTGCTGCCCGATCGCCAGTATCTCTACGCGCGTCCCAGCGAGCTTGGCCAGACATTCAACTTTGAGTTTGCCAAGGCCACTTGGACCTATGATGACATGCACGCTGCAATCGAGGAGGGCTTGAAGGCAGCTATAGAATCCGATTCCGCCTCGACCTGGGTGCTCTCCAACCACGACGTGCCGCGCGTGGCGACGCGCTATGCCCTGCCGCAGATCAAGGCGACGCGCTACCACCAGATTGCGCTCGACTGGCTCTTACGCGACGGGTCGTCTTATGACGAGGAACGTGAACTCGGCGAGCGCCGCGCGCGGGCGGCCCTTTTGCTCGAGCTGGCGCTTCCGGGCTCGGCATACGTGTATCAGGGTGAGGAGCTCGGCCTTTTTGAGGTGGCTGACATTCCGTGGGCTGTACTCGAAGATCCTACTGCGACCAATACGCACGGACCGAAGCGCGAGAAGGGGCGCGACGGCTGCCGTGTGCCCCTGCCGTGGGTGGCGGCGGACGATCCCGCGCAGGGCGGATCGTTTGGGTTTTCACCGGCGGACGCCGATGCGGCGCCCCATCTGCCGCAGCCTGCATGGTTTTCCGATTACGCTGCCGATAGGGAAGAAGCGGACCCGACATCGATGCTTGCGCTCTATCGTGACGCCCTCTGGCTGCGGCGCAAGCTGCGCGGGTGCGCCAACGATCTCGCGTGGCTCGATCTTGACGGGCGCACCGGCCTTGCGGATGGTGCCGAGGGCGCTGAGGGCGGCGTCATCGCCTATCGCCGCGACAACGGCTGGGCGTGTGTGACGAACTTCGGTGCAGCGCCCGTGGAGCTGCCGGCGGGCAGGGTCCTGCTCACCTCATCACCGCTCGCAGACGGCAGGCTCGTGCAGGACAGCTCTGCCTGGATCATGCTCGCTGAGTTGTAGGGGCCTCTTGCGGCGAGTTTGCGTTTGTCTGCGCCTTCCGTGGTGTCTGATGCCTTCATGAGGCTCGCGAGGGCGTCGCGAAACTTTTCAAAAAAAGTTCTTGCATAGGATGCGGGCATCACGTAAGATTAATCCTCGTAAGCGGACATGGCTCAGTTGGTAGAGCACAACCTTGCCAAGGTTGGGGTCGCGGGTTCGAGCCCCGTTGTCCGCTCCATTTGGGCGTTTAGCTCAGGGGGAGAGCGCTTCCCTGACACGGAAGAGGTCAGAAGTTCAAATCTTCTAACGCCCACCAAATGTTCGCAGCTCAGAGGCTTAGCCCCTGAGCTGTTTTGTTTTGGTCGCCAAATACGTCACCAAATTTCGAGTTTTTGATCTTCCGGGATGCTTCTCAGCAGTCATCCGAGGAAACTCTCATCTTCTCCGTTTGCATACACATATCTTTCAAGGATTCGTGCCGCGGTTGCATGAGGCTCGGCAAGGCACGACCGCAACATGTTGGTCAAGCATAATCTTTTGGATTCTTTTGGCGCGAGCGGCTTGGTTTTGGTAGGATTTGTCAGCGGCTTGACTAAGGGGGTTTTATAACTGCCATGCAGGTAGCCGTGCTGGTAACGTTTTACCGACTTGCCAAGAACCCCTCATTTTTAATGCGTCTGCAAAATGACCAATTGCTTTGACCTGCTGAAACACTATATGTTGTGTTTAACCTAAAAAAAGAATACAGGATATAGATGCCTCTTTGTCGTATGATAGATGGCGGACAGAGAACGAAGACCTTAACTGCCTCTTTTGAACGTGTCCTTGAGCCGCTTGATCGGCTCCTGGGAGTGTCCGCATTGAGGCTTATGGTTTATCGAGAACACAGATTGCGCGACGGCGCCGCAAGACGGGGCAAGCCCTGCCGGGCATCGTTTGGCTCTGAAGCGCAATGAGACTACGACGCGAAAGAGGCAAGAGGATGAAGATCATCAAGCGCAGCGGCACCGAGGTTGTCTTTGACATCGATAAGATCGTCAATGCCATCCGCGCCGCAAACTTGGAGGTCGAGGAGAGCTCTCGTCTTACCGACCGCCAGGTGGTTTACGCGGCACAAAACGTCGCCGAGGCATGCGAGAACGCGGGCCACACCGTGTCGGTCGAGGAGATTCAGGATCTAGTCGAGGACGAGATCATGCGTCTCGACTGCTACGAGGTCGCTCGCCATTACATCATCTATCGCTATGTTCAGAGCCTGAAGCGCCAGAAGAACACGACCGACGACAAGATTCTGTCGCTCATCGAGTGCAACAACGAAGAGGTCAAGCAGGAGAACTCCAACAAGAACCCGACCGTCAATTCCGTTCAGCGTGACTACATGGCCGGCGAGATTTCCAAGGACCTGACTCAGCGTGTGCTGCTGCCCCAGGAGATCGTGGATGCTCACAATGAGGGCCTGATCCACTTCCATGATTCGGACTACTTTGCCCAGCACATGCATAACTGCGACCTGGTGAACCTGGAGGATATGCTCCAGAACGGTACTGTTATCTCGGGTACGCTGATTGAGAAGCCGCACAGCTTCTCGACGGCTTGCAACATCGCGACGCAGATCATCGCCCAGGTTGCTTCCTCCCAGTACGGTGGCCAGTCGATTTCGCTGACCCATCTTGCCCCGTTCGTCGAGGTGAGCCGTCAGAAGATTCGCGGCGAGGTCGCCCGCGAGCTCGAGGAGCTCGGCGTTTCCGCATCTCCCGAAAAGGTCCGCGAGGTTGTTGAGGACCGCCTGCGTGACGAGATCCGTCGCGGCGTCCAGACGATTCAGTATCAGGTCGTGACCCTTATGACCACGAATGGCCAGGCGCCGTTCGTGACGGTCTTTATGTATCTCAATGAGGCCCGTACGCCCCAGGAGAAGCACGACCTTGCCATGATTGTGGAGGAGACGCTTCGTCAGCGCTATGAGGGCGTTAAGAACGAAGCCGGCGTGTGGATCACCCCGGCATTCCCCAAGCTCATCTACGTGCTCGAGGACGATAACATTCGCGAGGATTCGCCGTACTTCTATCTGACCAAGCTCGCCGCCAAGTGCACCGCCAAGCGCATGGTGCCCGACTACATCTCCGAGAAGAAGATGCGCGAGCTTAAGCTGTCTAAGGGCGAGACTGCCGGCAACGGCGATTGCTACACCTGCATGGGTTGCCGCAGTTTCCTGACGCCCGACCGTTCGGGCAACGGCTTTAACAATGTCGCCAACGCGCTGAACTATGACCCGACCAAGCCTAAGTACTACGGTCGCTTTAACCAGGGTGTTGTGACCATCAACCTGCCCGATGTCGCGCTGAGCTCGCATCAGGACATGGATAAGTTCTGGAAGATCTTCGACGAGCGCCTTGAGCTGTGCCATCGTGCCCTGCTGTGCCGTCATGAGCGCCTGATGGGCACGCTTTCGGATGCCGCGCCGATTCTTTGGCAGTACGGCGCCCTGGCGCGTCTGAAGAAGGGCGAGACGATCGACAAGCTGCTCGTGGGCGGCTATTCCACCATCAGCCTGGGCTATGCCGGCCTGTATGAGTGCGTCAAGTACATGACGGGTCACAGCCACACCGAGAAGGAGGGCACGCCGTTCGCCATGGCCGTCATGCAGCGCATGAACGACAGGTGCGCGGAGTGGAAGGCCGAAAGTGATATCGATTTCTCGCTGTACGGTACGCCGTTGGAGTCGACGACCTACAAGTTCGCCAAGTGCCTGCAGCGTCGTTTTGGCATCATCCCGGGCGTGACGGACAAGGGCTACATCACCAACAGCTACCACGTCCACGTGTCCGAGGAGATCGACGCATTCGACAAGCTCAAGTTCGAGGGCATGTTCCAGCAGCTTTCGCCGGGCGGTGCCATCTCCTACGTCGAGGTTCCCAACATGCAGGACAACCTCAAGGCTGTCATCCGCGTGATGCAGTACATCTACGACAACATCATGTACGCCGAGCTCAACACCAAGAGCGACTACTGCCAGGTGTGCGGCTACGATGGCGAGATCCGCATTGTCGAGGACGATGGCAAGCTGGTGTGGGAGTGCCCCAACTGCGGCAACCGCGACCAGGAGAAGATGAACGTCGCTCGTCGTACGTGCGGCTACATCGGTACCCAGTTCTGGAACCAGGGTCGAACCGAGGAGATCCGCGACCGCGTGCTGCATCTCTAATAGTCATCCCAGGCCGCCCCGTAGCGAGGCCCCGGACCTTTACTCGCTATTTCGGACAGTCCTGGCTCACGACGGAGGCGCCACTGGCGCCTCCTGTTCGTGCGGAACTCATATCGAGCAAAGGTCCGGGGCCTCGCTACGGGGCGGCCAAGTTGATGTAGCTGAGATGCAGCATGCGGTCTGCTCACTACTCGAAGTTCTTAGCGGAAATAATTCGAGCTGCAGCTGCGATTTACTTGCGATGGCGGTTGAGCCGCAACCCAGTTTTTATTGGACCTCGAACCCTATACTCGATGTTCGCTTCGTTCATTGAGTTACCCTTTGCATGAGGCCGGGACATATCGTCCCGCCCGCAGTTTCGCAGGCCGCAGGCCGAGAATGTTTGAGGACGGGATGATATGCCCCGGCCTCCCGGGAGAGTTACCTATGAACTACGCGAACATTAAGTATTTCGACATTGCTGATGGAGAAGGCGTCCGCACTTCTCTGTTTGTGAGCGGGTGCCGTCGTGGCTGCAAGAATTGCTTTAACTCCGTCGCGTGGGACTTTGCCGCGGGCGAGCCGTTTGATCGTGCCGTCGAGGACAAGATTATCGAGAGCCTCGATCATCCCTTTATTGACGGCCTGACGATTCTGGGCGGCGAGCCTATGGAGCCCGAGAATCAAGCGGGACTCGTTGATTTTGTCGAGCGTGTTCGCGCGGCCTATCCAGCGGGGTCGGGGAAGACTATTTGGTGCTTCACCGGCGATGTGCTCGAGGAGCTTATGCCGGGAGGCCGCCACCATACCGAGGTCACGGACCGTATCCTTGCCTGTCTCGACATGTTGGTGGATGGCCCGTTTGTTCAGGATCTGTATGATATCTCATTGCGTTTTAGGGGCTCGAGTAACCAGCGCGTGATCGATATGAACGCTACGCGCGCCCGTGCTGAGCGTGAGGGCGTTGCGCTTTGTGATGCGGTTGAACTTTGGCGTGATGATCCGGTCTATTCGACCCATACTATGTAGCTTGTGGTCGATGCCGAAGGGCGTGGTACCATAGCGCGAACGTGAAATCGGAAAAGTGAGGCCCAGATGGTCGATCAGGAAAAAGTCGAGGCCGCCATTGAGCTGTTGCTTGAGGGCATAGGCGAGGATCCAGCTCGTGAGGGCCTGCTGGAGACCCCGGCGCGCGTTGCCCGTATGTATGGCGAGATTGCCGGCGGTATGGACCAGAGTGCCGAGGAGCACCTGTCCAAAACCTTTGCCGTCGCTTCGAACGATTTGGTTATCGAGCGCGACATCACGTTCTACTCGCTGTGCGAACATCATCTGCTGCCGTTTTATGGCAAGGCCGCCATTGGTTATATCCCTAACGGTCGGGTGGCTGGGCTTTCCAAGCTCGCCCGCACGGTTGAGGTTTATGCCCGCCGTCTTCAGCTGCAGGAGCAACTGTGCGCACAGGTTGCCGATGCCCTCATGGATTATCTCGCTCCCCAGGGAGCGATTGTGTTGATGGAGGCCGAGCATATGTGCATGACGATGCGTGGCGTGCAAAAGCCCGGCACCAAGACCGTGACGCTTGCTCGCCGCGGCGTCTTTGAGACCGATCCCGCGCTCGAGGAGCGTTTCTTTAGGATGCTGGGCCGCTAACCATGAGAGTCGTCAACGACTTTACATCGAAGACCGATGAGGGGACGTCGCGTCGCGGCTTTATGGCTTCGGGCCTGGCCCCCTTTGGTGCCATGCCCCGCATTGATTACATTTGTGCCAACGGGCTGTTCCGGCGGCACCTGGGCAACATCGTACAGTTGGAATCGGGGCGCATCTTCTGCCGCCACGGTATTGACCATCTGCTCGATGTCGCTCGCATTATGTGGATCAAGAATCTCGAGGAACAGCTCGAATTTGACCGCGAGGTCATCTACGCCACGGCACTTCTTCACGATATCGGCAAAGATGAACAGTATGAATCGGGTATATCCCATGATGTTGCAAGCGAACGCGTCGCTGATGCGATTCTCGGCGGCATGCCCGATGACGTGGCGTTTGAGCCGGCCGATGCCGCAGCCATTAAGACGGCCATTCTGGGCCATCGAAAGCTGCGCGTGAACAGCCAACCGCCTGAGCGTCTGCTCTATGCAGCCGACAAAGCGTCGCGTGCCTGCTTTGCATGCCCCGCGCGCAACGCTTGCAACTGGAGCGATGATAAAAAGAACCTGTCGATTCGCGTGTAGTTAGTTTGCGCGGTCGGGGTTCTAAACGAAGGAGACGATCGCGTTGAGTAACAAGAAACTGCCCGAGAATGCAACCAAGACCGAAGGCGCCGAGCTCGCCCGCCGTGGAAGGGGTGAAATATCCACCGCAACGGCGGTGCCTCACGTGAGCTATGACGATTTGCGCCATGCCGATCGTATTGTCATTGACGGCCTTGAGGTTTTTGCCAACCATGGCGTGTATCCCGAGGAGAACGCGCTGGGCCAGAAGTTCATCGTGTCCCTGGTGCTCTATGCCGACCTGCGTGCAGCGGGGGAGCACGATAACCTGGACGCCTCGATTGACTACGGCTCGGTGTGCCACGATGTCGATGGCTATCTGCGCGAGCATACGTTTAAGCTCATCGAGGCTGCAGCCGAGGGTGTGGCCCAGATGCTGCTACGTCGTTACCCCTTGCTGCTTGGCGTGCGTGTTAAGTTCGATAAGCCTTGGGCGCCCGTCGGACTTCCCCTGGCAAGCTGCGGTGTCGAGATCGAGCGCGTGCGCTAACCGGCCCTACAGCTCGTTGGCAGGCGGTTTTTTGAGCCGCTGCGACAGAGCCCTATTGTTGGGGCAGTACGTGTCGAGCAGGGCGTGAAACCGCTGATTGTGGCTTGGCTCGAGCAAGTGGACGAGCTCGTGGGCGACAACCATGTCGAGGCATTCGACAGGGTAGGCGGCGAGCTCGCGCGCGATACGAATGGCGCCGGTTTTGGGTGTGCAGGAGCCCCAACGCGTTTTCATGCTGCGCACGGAGACGCGGGCCACGGTGACGCCCATTGCGATTTCGTACGCGTGCACGATGTCGCGTAGCGCTGCGGTGACCTCGGACGCGTAGAGCTGGTCGATGTGGGCTTGGAGCTCGTCGGACGTTAGGCCGTCGAGGATTGCGCGCCGCTTGGCCTGTGGGCTTTCGTCCGATTCGTCGGTACCCATAAAACTTGCGAAGGTGGCCTGCTTGGGTCGCGGTGCGGGCGATGCAAAGTTGTGATCGAGTGCGTCCTGTACCGTGATGGGCTTGCCCCAAAGTGCAATGATGGACGATGGGCTGAGCGGCTCTCGCGCCGTTGCCTGACGTTGCTCGCGCTGGGCAAGTCGGCCGATAATCCAGGCGCTGTTGCGCTTCACAAACGCTTCGATGCGCTCGCGACCGGCGCCGAGCGGTGCGCTGGCGTGGACCTCACCGCTCGATGTGACGCGTAGGTTGAAGTTCTTGACGCGTTTTTTGGTAACGATGACGGGCAAGGCCGTCCCATCCGGTCGAGATACGGAAATCGTAAATTGCTGCGTCAAAAGCGGTCCTTTGGGTTGGGGACGGGCCGGCATGTCGACCGTTCGGCATGCCGGCCCGCTCAAGGGATGTGAAACTAATAACGCTCGAAGAAGGCAAGCGCGTTGTCGCTGCAGAGCTTTTGCATCACGGTCTTGCCAAAGTGCTTGGAGAGCATGTTCTGGAACTCGGGCATCATGCTGGCATCGGAGAGGAAAGCGGGCACCGTGGCGCCGTCCCAGTCGCCGCCGAGCGCGATGACATCTTCGCCGCCCAGGTCGAGCCAGTGCTCGATATGCGCCGCCAGCTGGTCGAAGGTGACGTCTGCGGCGGTCTTGTCGGTTGCGTCGTTGGAAAGGAACTCGCTGCAGTAGTTGAGGCCGACGATGCCGCCCATGTCGCGAATGGTGCGGAACTGGTCGTCGGTAAGGTTGCGCTTGACGCCGCAAACCGCACGGGAGTTGGAGTGGCTGGCGACGAAGGGGCGCGTGGCGCGGGCGACAACCTCGTCAAAGCACTCGTCGTTAAGATGGGAGACGTCAAGCACCATGCCGGCGTGCTCCATCTGCGTAAGCGCCTCGATGCCGGCGGCGGTGAGGCCGGCGTGGGTATCGTGTCCGCTCGCGAGCGGTCCCTGCGCATTCCAGCTGAGTGATGACATGAGCACGCCCAAGCTCTTGAGCACCTCGATCAGCGCGGGGTCCTCGGCAAAGAACGTGGCGTTTTCGATGGTGTGGATGCAGGCGACCTTGCCGCCCTTGAGCGCAGGGCGAATGTCGGCGGCGCTGCGTACGTTGACCATGCGGTCGTGGTTGAGCATTGCCTGGCCGCTCATGTGCGCCATGATCTGCGCCTGGAAGCGCGCGGCGTGGGCGGTGGGAATCTCGTCGGGGACAAACGTGGCGAAGCACTGTGCCCACGGCGTATTGCCGATCTTTGCGAGCGAGATGGCGCAGGCATTACCCTCGATGAGGTCGAAATCTTGCGGATGCGTTTCGTCGCCGGGGAAATAACCGTCGGTGCCGACGGTAAAGCGCAGGTCGAGATCGAGCGTGGCCCAGCCGATGCGGTCGGCGGTGTCGCAGTGTAGGTCAAATACGGGATATGCCATGGTTCCTCCGGTTGCAGCGTTTCTTTGCAAACTGTCTTTGAATTGTATGACTAGGGTATAGTTAGCGCCATATGTTCATGGCGGCCCGCGTTGTGCGCCGCCCTTATCACGGAGGTTTCCATGTCCAACCAGGGCAAGAAGGTCAAGACTCATTATCGCGGCACGCTCGACGACGGCACGCAGTTCGATAGCTCCTACGATCGCGGCGAGCCGCTGGAGTTCACCTGCGGCGCCGGTCAGATGATCAAGGGCTTCGATGCCGCTGTTGTCGACATGCAGGTGGGCGAGAAGAAGACCGTGCACATTCCTGCTGCCGATGCCTACGGCGAGCACAACCCCGAGATGGTCCTGACCTTCCCGACCGAACAGGTTCCCAATATCGAGCAGATCGAGAAGGGCATGAAGCTCTTCCTGTCCACGCCGAGCGGTATGCCCGTCCCCGCCGTGGTCATCGACGTAACGCCCGAGGCCGTGACGCTCGACGCCAACCACGAGCTGGCCGGCAAGGACCTCAACTTTGATATCGAGCTCGTTGAGGTCGAGGGCTAGAGTATGCCTGAACGCTTGGTTTCGACGACATGCTTGGGAAATCTCAACGATCCGTCCTATGAACTCCTACTTCGCCGGGAGCTGGGCGGTGTCTTTGAAGTTGACGAGCTCCTGCTCGATTGGGACCAGGCTGATGCGCGCACGTTTGTGGGCGTGACGGAGCTGGGACGCACGATCGATGTTCGGCTGGATACTGCCGACGGCGGTCGTCTTGCCGATGGCGACGTGCTCGCCATTGACCGTTCGGGCATGGTGCCCGTGGCGGTTGTCGTGCGCCTGCGCAGCGCCGAGGTCTATTTGGTCGAAGTCGACCGCATGGATCCGATTGCACTCGCGCATGCGTGCTGGGAGATCGGCAACATGCATGCGCCGCTCTTCCGGGGCGACTCGGACGAGCATACCGTGCGCATGTATACGCCGGTGCAGCCTGTTTTGGGCCGCATGCTTCGGGGTGTCGAGGGTGTTCAGCTCTCGGTGGTTACCCGTGAACTCGATGTGGACCGGCGCTTTGCATCGAGTGCGGCGGAGGTCGTCGTGAGCATGGCTCCGGACTTTACCATCGTTAAAAAGACGCGCGACTAAGCGCGCGTATGCGCAAGACGGGCTTTGAGGGGTGACCGATCAAGGTCCGTCTTGCTGTTGATAGGAGGCTTTGGGGGAAGCATATGGGTCTTGAGGGAATCAAGCTGATTGCATGCGATTTGGACGGCACGCTGCTGCACCCGGGGGAGCGCGAGCCGCGTTCCGAGGCCTTTGAGCTTATCGATGAGCTGCATCGTCGCGGTATCGTGTTTATGCCGGCGAGTGGCCGTCAATATGCGAGCCTGCGCTACCTGTTTGCCCCGGTGGCCGATGAACTCGCCTATGTATGCGAAAACGGAGCCCTGGTCATGAGCGAGGGGCGTGCCGTGGTCAAGCGTTCTATGGAGCGTGGCCTGGCCATGGATATCGCGAATGCCGTGGTTGCGTACCCACATGCCGACGTGACCCTTTCGTGTGAGGGGCACCTCTACACCATGAGCGGCAACGACGCGTTTGTTGACCACCTGCGTTATGAGGTCCACTGCGATGTGGCGGTGGTCGACCGTCCAGAGGACATTGACGAGGATGTCATTAAGATTGCCTTCCAGACGTCCGAGGCGGAGCAGCCGGCGGCGCTGGAGTATTTTGTGCGTCGCTTTAGCGACCGGGTCGATGTGATGACGTCGGGAACCGAATGGACCGACTTTATCGGCTTTGATTCGGGCAAGGGGTCCGCGCTTGCCGATTATGGTTGTGCGCTGGGGATCTCACCTAACGAAATGATGGCGTTTGGCGATAACGAAAACGATCGCGACATGCTCAACGTGGTGGGCCATCCCTATCTGATGGAGAGCTGCAATCCCAGCATGGGCGGTGTCAATGACCGTGTCCGCTACGTGCGCACGGTCGAAGAGGAGCTGCGTCGTCTACTTGCTGAGTAGGCATGTCCCAAACATCTACCGGCAGTCGGGGCAGAGACCCTCGAAGATGGTGTAGTGCGACGTGACGTGCCAGCCGATTTGCTCGGACGCCTTGGCGTCGAGCTGGGCATCGAAGGGGAGCGGTACGTCGATGACGCGGCTGCACGAGGTGCAGATGATATGCGCATGCGGCTCGATGGTGCGATCGAAGCGGCTGCCGCCCGGCGTCTTGATGGAGAGGATTTCGCCGGCGTCGGCCAAGAGATTGAGATTGCGGTAGACTGTACCGCGGCTGATTTTGTCATCCTGCGCGCGCACGACGTTGTAGATTTCGTCGGCGGTGGGATGGTTATAGCTTTGGCGCACGGCGTCAAGAACCAGCTTTCGCTGCCTGGTATTCCTTCTTTGCACCGCCATGCGCCTCGCCTCTTTTCTATTAACGGTCGTAGGTAAATGATACCGTATTTAGCACACAATACTAATAACGAGGCGTGAAACCGTCTTCATTGGCAAGTGGGGCTCGAGCCTGGGCGTCTGCGAGGCGAAAACGCGTTCCCATGCGCTCGTAGGAGGCATGAAGCGCTTCGAGATGAGATAGGATATTTGCCGGAGCTCCCTGTATCTCCATCTCGACTGAGCCGTCTTCCATGTTACGCACCCAGCCGGTGAGCGCGCGTGCCTGCGCGAGGTTGGTGTTGGTAAAGCGAAAGCCAACGCCCTGGACTTGCCCCGCCCAGCGCAGGAAATAGCGCAGGGGAGTGTCTTGAGTGGCCTCGTCGCTTGCGAGCACAGTAAGCCTGCGGCGCAGCTCGAGCTCGACGTTTGATGGTTTTTGAGGTTCTCGACTGCCGCCGGTGACGCTGGAGAAGAACGTATCGAAGAGGCCCATCGCTATGCCTGCTTGCCTGCGTCGGCCGGGAAGGTTATGCCGGCCTGCTGGCGCACGGCATCCATGATGCGCAGCGAGACGAGCGTGACATCGCGGTAGTGACCAAGTTCGTGACGTCCCGCCGGGGTCTCCCAAATCTCTTCCTTAACGTTATCGATGCCGCCGATGGCGGTGATAAAGTCTGTGAGTTCGTATTCCATAGTGTTGCTCGATTTGGGCAGGTCGAGCACGCGGCCGTTGTCGCCCTGTTCGCGCGGTGCCTCGGTCGCCGAGCCGCGTACGACATCGCCGCGATAGTCGATGCGGACGTTGCGGGGCGTGGACAGATGGTCGATCTGGATAGTGCCACGCTCGCCTTCGATCTGCGAGGGCAGCAGGTCATTCGTAATTTTGGAGTGCGCGAGCTCGACGGAGATGCTGCCTCCGCCATAGCTGGCGAGGATGGAACCGCAGCCGTCGATGGGGCCGTGCGTGAGCTGTCGCGTGGTGGGGTCGAGTAGAGTAGTCATGCTCGTAAGGCCGGAGGGCATGCCGAAAATCTCGACCATGGGCTCGACGGCGTAGACGCCAATGTCCATGAGGGAACCCGATGCCATATTGCAGTCGAAGATATTGGTGGCGCGTCCCGCGAGAATCTCGTTGTAGCGCGAGGAATACTTGCCAAAGCGCAATGAGGCGCGGCGGATGGGGGCGATCTCGCCCAGGGCGTCCTCGATGGCGTGGAAGGCGGGATCGTGGAGGGGACGCATGGCCTCGAGGGCCACGACACCTGCTGTCTCGGCAGCGCGGAAGACTTCCAGCGCCTGCGCTTCGGTGGCGCAGAAGGGTTTCTCGACGATGACGTGCTTGCCACCGGCGATGCAGGCAAGGGCCTGCTCGTAGTGAAGCGCATTGGGGCTGCCGATGTAGACGGCGTCGACGTCGGCGGCTGCCGCAAGCTCATCGAGCGACGTAAAGTTTCGCTCGCCACCGCGCTCGGCGGTAAAGGCAGTACCGCGATTGGCGTCGCGTGAAAGCGTGCCCACAAACGCGGCTTGGTCGTTGGCGTTGACGACTTGGATAAAGTCGTCGGTGATCATGGATGTACCGATGGTCGCGATGCGCAGCATACGTCTCCCTTGCGTTGTTTGGTCTACAGGATGAGTGTAGCGCGTGGGGATATAAAGCTGCGCGAAAACGCTATTACAGGTCGCTCTCGTTAAAGCCGGTGTCGATATCGAGGTTGCTGCCGTCGGCCGCCGTGGTGGCGAGCTCATCACAGCGCTCGTTGAGCTCGTGACCAGCGTGACCCTTAACCCAGATGAACTCAACCTTGTGCTTGCTTTTGGCGGTGAGTAGGCGCTCCCACAGGTCGCGGTTCTTGACGGGTTGCTTGTTGGCGGTTTTCCATCCGCGCTTTTTCCAGCCGTCGATCCAGTGCTTGTTAAAGGCGTTGACGACATACTGCGAATCGGAATGGACTTCGACCTCGCAAGGGCGGTTGAGCGCCTCGAGCGCCACGATGACCGCCATGAGTTCCATGCGGTTGTTGGTGGTCTTGGCGTAGCCGCGCGAAAGCTCGGAGGTGAAGGTCTTGCCGGCGGGGTTGGTGTATTTGAGCACGGCGCCGTAGCCGCCGCGTCCCGGATTTGATCGGGCCGAGCCGTCGGTATAGATGATGACCTTCACGGGCTTCCTTTCGTTGGGTACGTTTCGTGTGAGTGACCATTGTAGCGCCATGCCCGCCGGGGGCTAGCAATCTACGATTTCTACCCCGTCTTCCGACAGTTAGTTGGCACGGATGATGCGGTTGAGCTCGTCGAGGTATTGCTGCAAGAGGGGAGAGGGCTTGCGCTCGTCGTGCATGATATAGCCTACGTGCATCGTTGGGGCGTCTGCTAACGGGATCGATGCCATACCCCATTGCATTTCATTGGAGAGGACACCGGTCGACAGGGTGTAACCGTTCGACGTGATAAGTAAGTTAGTAAGTGTTCCGCGGTCCGAGATTCGTATGTTGCGGTCGCAAGGGATATAGCTAAAGGGTTCCTCGGCGTAATAGAAGGAGTTTGAGGTTCCCTGCTCAAAGCTGTAGCGCGTATAGGGCGTGAGGTCGGCAAGGGACAGTTGAGGGCGGCGTGCGAGCGGATGGCGTTCGCTGACGAAGACGTGGACCGTCGCGTCGAAGAGGGGATGGAAGCTTGCGCGGGCATCGGCGAAGGCCTTCTGCAAGACACGGGTATTAAAGTCGTCCAGATAGAGGATGCCGATGTCGCTGCGAAACGCGCGCACGTCGTCGATGATCTGCGATGTGGTGGTCTCGCGCATGATGAACTCGAACTTGCTGTCGCGGCAGCGCTCGACTACGTTGACAAAGGCCTCGACCGAAAAGGCGTAGTGCTGGGCGGAAATGGCGAGGCGGGCTTGCGGGGTGCCGCCGTCCTCGTAGCGCGCCTCGAGCATATCTGCCTGCTCCACGACCTGGCGCGCATAGCCTAAAAGCTCGGTACCGTCGTTGGTGAGCGTGACGCCGCGGCTGGAGCGCGTAAAGATCTCCAGATGGAGCTCCTGCTCGAGGCTTTTGACGGCGTTGGAGATATTGGACTGTGCGGTATAGAGGCGCTGCGCTGCGGCGTTAATTGAGCCGGATTCTGCCACGGCGATAAGAAAGCGAAGCTGCTGGAGGGTCATCGGCGCCCGTCCTTTCGATAGCTATCTAAAAAACCGATAACAGGTTAGCGCTTTTAAGTGATTGACCGAGGGAGACGATGCTCGTACTATTCAAAACACACAAAGGCGGTAGGTAATTAAGCCGACCACAGAACCGGGATGCGAAAGGAGGCCCGCATATGAATTGCTTACCAAGACGAATGCCGGGCTCCTGTTTGCGCCCGTCGGCGTGATCAGGAGACAGCGACTTACTTCTCTCTTTTTATTTACTTTCGTTCGATCAAGGAGATCATCATGAGCCAGTTCATCAACAACCCCGAGCACACCTTTGGTTTCGATACCCTGCAGCTTCATGTTGGCCAGGAGAGCGCCGACCCCGCATCCGACTCCCGCGCCGTGCCTATCTACCAGACCACGAGCTATGTGTTCCGCAACTCCCAGCACGCCGCCGACCGCTTTGGTCTTGCCGACGCCGGTAACATCTACGGTCGTCTGACCAACTCCACCCAGGGCGTCTTTGAGGACCGTATCGCCGCGCTCGAGGGTGGCGTTGCTGGCCTCGCCGTCGCCTCTGGCGCCGCCGCCATCACCTATGCCCTGGAGGCACTTGCCCAGGCCGGTGACCATGTGGTTGCCCAGAAGACCATCTACGGTGGCTCCTACAACCTGCTGGAGCATACGCTCTCCCAGTTTGGCGTCGAGACCACGTTTGTCGATGCCCATAACCTGGACGAGGTCGAGGGCGCCATCAAGGACAACACTACGGTCATCTACCTCGAGACGCTCGGCAACCCCAATTCCGACATTCCCAACATCGACGCTATCTCCGAGGTTGCCAAGAAGCATGGTTTGCCGGTTGTCGTCGACAACACTTTCGGCACCCCGTATCTGTTCCGTCCGCTGGAGCATGGCGCCAACATCGTTGTCCACTCCGCAACCAAGTTCATCGGCGGCCACGGCACCTCGCTGGGCGGCGTGATCGTCGATGGTGGTAACTTCGATTGGAAGGCGAGCGGCAAGTACGCCCAGATCGCTGAGCCCAACCCCTCCTACCACGGTGTTTCGTTTGCCGAGGCTGCCGGTCCCGCCGCCTTCGCGACCTATGTCCGCGCCATCTTGCTGCGTGACGAGGGTGCCTGCATCAGCCCGTTCAACGCCTGGGTCCTGCTCCAGGGCACCGAGACTCTGTCGCTGCGCGTCGACCGCCATGTCGAGAACACCAAGAAGGTCGTTGAGTTCCTGGCTGGTGACAGCCACGTCGCCAAGGTGAACCACCCGAGCCTGTCTGAGCACCCCGATCACGAGCTCTATCAGAAGTACTTCCCCAACGGTGGCGCTTCGATCTTCACCTTTGAGATTAAGGGTGGCCAGGAGGCAGCTTGGAAGTTCATCGATCATTTGCAGGTGTTCTCGCTGCTCGCCAACGTGGCCGACGTCAAGTCGCTCGTCGTGCACCCGGCTACCACCACGCACTCCCAGCTCTCTGCCGAGGAGCTCGCCGAGCAGAACATCACGCCCTCCACGATCCGTCTTTCCATCGGTACCGAGAACGCCGAGGACATCATTTGGGATCTGAAGCAGGCCTTCGCCGCGCTGGACGAGTAAGGCGACTTGTGCAAGGACCCCTTGCGACTCGATAGGTATAACTGCATAAAATGCCTGCTCAAGGCGCCTGCGCAAGCAATGGTTGCGCAGGCGCCTTTTTTGCATAGGAAGGGCGCTATTACAGGGTTTTTGGCATGCTTTATGCATTCGAGTTGTGGAAAACTCCTGTTGAGAGGATGTGAGTTTTACGCAATTGACGTGCGCCTTTTGAGTAAAACCGCAGGTCGCGATTTGCTCGAGGTACTATGCAGCGCGATCGAATCACACGCAGCTCAAACGCAGCAAAAACGCACTACGGAGGTTTCCAGCTACATGAGGATCGATTCACGAAAACCGAAAGCCGCTGCCCTTTCCGCCGCTCTGACCGTGGCACTTTTGGCGGGCGCCGGTGCAACTGATGCCCACGCCGCAACACTGTCCGATACGGTTGGATCTACGCCGTCCGAGACGACGCTGGTACAGCCCGTTGATTATCGCGGCGATGGTTATGGTTCCATGCAGGAGTGGAACGCCTCGATGGAGGCCAAGCGCGATTCCCTTGAGATACGCGCTCAGATTATCCTAAACATGTATGGTGACTATGCCACCGATGACGAGCGCGCTGTGCTGCAGGGTTGTATCGATGGTGCGGGCAGCCTTTTGACGATGGGGGAGGTCGACGCGAAGTCGACCGAGCTCGATGAGCTGCGCACTGTGCTTGAGAATGCCAAGCGCGAAGCGCTCGAGGCCGCTGCCGCCGAGGCGGAGGCTGCCGAGGCCGCCCAGGCTTCGTATTACAACGCCGGCTCCGGCTCGTCTTACACGTCTGCTGCGTATTACGCGAACGGCTCGGGTCTGACGCGCTCGAGCGGCGTCAATAACTATAACGGCCGCCGCGAGACTTATTACAGCAGCAACGTGTTGTATCACCACCGCACGGGCGAATGGACGCAGGATTCTGAGGGCTTCTGGCGCGATTCCGACGGCTATTACGTTGTTGCCGCGGGCGATATGGCCCAGGGCTCGACCTTTACGGGCTCCAAGGGTGATTGCAAGGTCTATGACTCCGGCTGCGCTGCCGGAACCACCGACTACTACACCGGTTGGTAATCTGCCATAAGCAAAATACGCACATGATGGGCGGGCGTCTTTACTGAGCTTTTAGGCAACGTAAAGCCGCCCTTTCTTTATGTGCGCTTGAGTTAACAGAGCCCTTACCGTGGCGGTACGCTGGGCGTATGGATGCGGGGCACACTAGTTCATGAGAAATAGGGTCTTTCTCTTGGAGGAAGTGATCTTGTGAATGCTCGAGATATTGCCATTGCCGCCGTCGCATTGGTACTTGGCTGTCTTGGCCCTACAGCTGCGTTTGTCGCAGGCATGCAGGGCTCGTGCGGGGCTGCTCCTATTGTGGTCGGCGCGCTCATCGCATCAGCGCTGCTGGGAAGTGCGGGCGTGACCCTTTGCCGCGATGACGAGGACGAGACGCCGCAGGTGCGGCGCTAGCCGTTGTGAAGCTGGTTTTGCCCATAGATGAAGAAGGAAGCCGCCGCAAGGGGAGTGCCCTTTGCGGCGGTTTTTGATATTGAGACTGTTGGATGCGGTGCGGCGGCGTTACCAGCTTGCCTCGATATCACGGATGCGCCGATAGAGCCATTCGTTCTGCGGCGCCTGGATATCGTGCTTGGCCGCGAGGCGGCGGACGGTGCCCGCGAACTCCTCGACCTCTGTTTTGCGCTGCGCGACGCGGTCCTGCGCCATCGAGGGCATGCCGGCGGGGTCGAGCCCCTCGATGAGATGCACCATCTGCGTTAGGTCTGCCTCGGTGAGCTCGATACCCTCGGCGTTGGCGACCGCAAGCGTCTCGCGCATGGCGGAGACAAAGCAACGACGCTGCTCGGAGCCCTGTTCCGTGGCGCTTCCGTACGTGCCTCCGTAGGCCATGCAGGTCTGGTTGATGCCGTCGTTGAGCATGAGTTTTGCCCACATGCGGTGGGCGATGTCGTCCTCGACGGTGTGGGCGATGCCGCAGCGCGTGTAGAGCCCGTCGATAGCGGTGACGGTCGCGGGGTCGGTGCCGGCGGCCGCACCAAAGCGGATCTCGCCCGCATTGGTAAAGGTGAGCGCGCCGTTGAGAAACACAGCGTCCATGCCTTGGCAGATTCCGAGGACGGTGTGCTCCCAGCCAAAGCGCTCGGCAATCTTCTGCTCGCTGGTGATGCCGTTGCACAGCGAGGCGATGAGCGTTTTGGGGCCCACGATGTGTTCCATAGTCTTGAGCGCCTGGTCGAGTCCGGTTGTCTTGACCGTGAGGATGACCAGATCGGCGGGTGTCGCCTCGCTCGCGCGGACGGACTTGAGCGCGCAGGGCTTGCCGTTGACGGTGAGCGCATCACCCGCGTGGCGCTCAAAGCGCGCGTCGTCCATAACGTATTCGACGGCGTCGTTGCCGAGCGCTTGGGCGATCATGCTGCCGTAGAGCAGGCCCACGCCGCCCTTGCCGATGAAGGCGACCTTGTTGATCTGCATGTGAATCATCTCCCCATAAAAAGGCGCCCGCGTATGGGGCGCCTGATGGATTGTATGCCGCCGGGCCATGTCGCGTGCACCGGATGGCCGTATTTAGAAGAACAAACGCATGGGAACTTATGACGCGGGGCAGACCGCAAAGACACGTGCGGGATATCCGACGCCATCACGCACCTTGGGGAAGGTGCAGAAGATGACGGCGCCCGTGGCGGGAAGCTCGTCTAGATGGTCCATGACCTCGATCTGATAGCGGTCGACCGAGAGGATGTACTGCTCGCCGGGGTAGGGGTAGGCGTCCTCACGCGTGGTCACGCTCGCCGGGTCGGTGCCAGCCGGCTCGTGGCCGATGGCGCCGATGTTGCGCTCTTCTACAAGCCATTTGATGGCGTCGAGGTCCCAGCCGGGGTAGTGGGGCTGGCCGTCCTCGTCCTTGTTTTCGAGGTCGGTGAGCTTGGACCAGTCGGAGCGGAAGGCGACGAAAGCGTCTTTGGGAATGCGACCGTGCTCATCCTCCCATGCTTTGAGGTCCTCGACGGTCAGGACGTAGTCGGGATTTGTGGCGCACTCCTCGTGTTTGTCGATCACACAGAGCGGATGCATAAACTCGATGGGTTCAATCTCTCCAAGGGAACGGCCGTCAACATGGAAGTGGCGCGGTGCGTCGACATGCGTGCCGTACTGCGAAGCAACCGAATACTGGAAGCAGCGCATGGGCGCGAGCATGTCTTCGGGCGTGTCGGGCAGGTAGTCGAAGAGTTTGGTGGACTCAAAGGGCTTAAAGCCGAACCAGTGCGGAGTGTCGCACGAGAGCGTGTGGGTGAGGTCTACCCAGCGATAATCGGTGCTTTTGAGCTGGGATGCGAGATTCCAAAGGTCGAGCGTGGGCATGGGTGGCTCCTTTCATCGGGCTTTTTGCTGATGTTAAAGCGGTGTCGTGACGGCTCGATTTCTGCTGCGTTACGATACGTTCTCGATTGCGATTCCACGATGTTTCGGTCGCGTGACCATTGTGTTTCGTCTTGCCGGGGCGCTGATGGCGAAAGGAGGGGCCGTGCAATACCGCGTTGACCCCAAAAGTGGTAACCGAATATCTGCTCTGGGTCTGGGCTGCATGAGATTTCCCGGTGCGCCGGGACACCCCGATGCGAAGACGGCCGATGCCATCATTTCCCGTGCGGTGGAACAGGGGATTAATTATCTGGATACTGCGTATCTTTATCCCGGTAACGAGGTGTGCGTGGGCGCCTCACTTGAGCGCTTGGGGCTGCGTGACCGGGTGTTGCTGGCGACTAAGTTGCCGCACGCTTCGTGCAAATGTGCGGAGGATTTCGACCGCTTTTTTGACGAGCAACTGCACCGTTTGCGGACCGACCATATCGACTACTACCTTATGCACAACATTACCTCGCCCGCCCAGTGGGAGCGCGTGGTGGCGTTGGGCATCGAGGACTGGATTGCGCACCAAAAGGCTGCGGGGCGTATTCGCCAGATAGGTTTTTCGTACCACGGCAGTGCGGCGGACTTCCTCACGATGCTTGACGCGTATGACTGGGATTTTTGCCAGATCCAGTACAACTACGCTGGAGAGCGCTACCAAGCGGGAACGGCGGGACTCATGGCGGCTGCGGAGCGCGGGCTCGCGGTGTTTGTGATGGAGCCGCTGCTGGGCGGGCGTTTAGCGGGCAAGCTGTCGCCGCGGGTCCGGGCTGTGCTCGATGACGTACGCGATCCGTACCTGAAGTCGCCGGCTGCTTGGGGCCTTTCGTGGGTGTGGAACCATCCTCAAGTCACGATGCTGCTTTCGGGCATGACCGATACCGCGCAGGTGGACGAGAACGTGGCATTGGCGGATCGCGCACTGCCGAATTCGATGACGAGAGAGCAGCTCGATACCATCGCACGTGTGCTGGGAGAGTTTGAGAAATCGAATCGCGTGCCCTGTACGGGGTGCGGCTACTGCATGCCATGCCCCAAGGGCATCAATATTCCCGGCTGCTTTGGCGCCTACAACGCGAGCTATGCGCACAGCTGGTTTACGGGCCTGTCTCAATACTTTACGGCGAGCGCGGTGCGGACGAACGAGCCCAAGCTGGTGAGCAATTGCGTCAAGTGCGGCAAATGCGCACGTCACTGCCCGCAGCACATCGATATTCCCGAGCGTCTCGACGATGTGCGCCGACGTTTCCAGCCTGGCCCCGTAACGGCTGCGCTTAAAGCCTTTTGCAAAACGCGCTCCTCATGACCCTTTTATAACTTGCGGTGGAATAGTTCCTGTTTGCGGCAGAATGGGGCTTAAACAGGAACTATTCCACCGCAACTGAAGGGGGCTGTCGTGGGCCATCGGGATTCATGTGATGATTTGCGCGAGGTTCGTTGGGGCGTTTTGGGCGCTGGGCACATTTCGCATCGATTTGCATCGTCGCTCAAGGAGGTGGACGGGGCGCGGCTTGTGGCTGCCGCCGGTCGCGCCCCTTCGCATGTTGAGGAGTTTTGCAGGGCGTTTTCGATTGATGCCGCGCACAGCTATGCCACGACTGACGATAGCGGCGATGCGGCTTATGATGCGCTGATTGCCGACCCCGATGTCGACGCAATCTACTTGGCTCTTCCACATGGCATGCATGCGCATTGGGTCTGTCGGGCACTGCGCGCGGGAAAGGCCGTGCTGTGCGAAAAACCGGCCGTTTTGAGTGAGGAAGAGGCTCTATCGATTGCCTCCACCTCTCGCGAGCGCGGCGTACTGTTTATGGAGGCGATGAAGAATCGGTTTTGTCCGATGCATACTCGCGTGAAGGGTTTGCTTACGTCGGGCGAGCTTGGCCGTATCGTCTCGATCGAAAGCGTGCAAAAACTCGATTATGGTCAGCCGCCTTCGAGTTATCTGCTCGATCCGTTGCAGGGTGGCTGTCTATATGACATGGGCTGCTACGCGGTCGGGTGGTTTGAGGATCTTCTTGCGGGTGCGTGCGATGTTTCGTCTCGTGAAGTTCGCTGGCGTGACGTATCGGGTGGCCGCGTGGATTGGGCCGATGAGATCCATATGAGTGTCGGCGGTATACCCATTCATATGGTGTGCGACGGCAAAGCAGCATATGAAAGCCGCTTAATGATTGCCTGCGAACGGGGTTCGGTGGAAATCGAGCGCCTCCATCGCCCCGAGCTCGCCCATGTGAAGTACTCCGACGGACGAATGCTCGAAATTAATGCCCCGTTTGAGGTCGATGATTTCTACGGCGAAATTCAGCATGCGACGCAGCTCGTCCAGACGGGAGAGCTTGAAAGCCCCGTTATGCCTCTTGCCGCCACGCAGCGCTGTGCGCAGATTATCGATGCGATTCGCTTGACGCTCTAGGCTGCGGTGCTGGTGCTCAAGGGGGCTCGGCGGACCTTGCCCCTGATGCCCCTTTTATATCTTGCGGTGGAATACGGTCTGTTTGCGCCAAAATAAGGCACCAATAGACCGTATTTCACCGCAACTGATGAGGGGGAGTTGGAGATGCTGACGATCGGGTGTCATCTTTCGACGACGAAGGGCTATCGGGCAATGGGGGAGACGGCGTTGTCCATTGGTGCCAATACCTTTGCGTTCTTTACGCGCAACCCGCGCGGTGGCAAGGCAAAAGACCTTGACATGGATGACGTGGCGGCTCTGCGCGAGCTTATGGCGCAAAACGACTTTGGACCGCTGGTGGCGCATGCCCCGTATACCTATAACCCCTGCTCCGCTAAGGAGCGGGCGCGGGAGTTTGCCTTGGAGGCTATGGCGGAAGATTTGCAGCGTCTGGAAGCACTGCCCGGCAACTACTACAACTTCCATCCCGGTGCGCATGTGGGACAGGGGGCAGACGCCGGCATTCAGATGATTGTCGACACGCTGTGCCAGGTGATGTTTGAGGGACAGCAGACGACGGTATTGCTTGAGACCATGGCGGGCAAGGGCACCGAGGTGGGCCGTAGCTTTGAAGAACTGGCGCGCATTATCGAGGGCGTTGCCGCCAAGTGCCCAGAGCTGTCCGATAAGCTGGGCGTTTGTTTGGACACCTGCCATGTGAGCGATGCCGGCTACGACATCATCCATGATCTTGACGGCGTACTCGACGAGTTCGACCGCGTGGTGGGTATCGAGCGCTTGCGCGCCGTGCATATCAATGACTCCAAGAACCCCTGCGGCGCCCATAAGGATCGCCACGAGTGCATCGGCAAGGGCTACCTGGGTAGTGAAGAGTTTGGCGGCGGTATGCAGGTTATGCAGAATATTGTATCGAATAGCCGCTTGCGTGCACTTCCATTTATTTTGGAGACGCCGAACGAACTTGCAGGTTATGCAGCTGAAATCAAAATGTTAAGGTCATTGCAGCAGTAATGACTGTTGCTAAGTGGAGTATTCCATTCACGTTATGGGTTTGTTTCAATCAGTTTTCTCATTGCAGAATTGTAATTCCGGGTGCATAATAGCCAACAGTTTTTGCAGACCTCTGAATCAAACGGGGTCACTGGAAGGAGACTGATTATGAAGCTCAAGAAGCTTGGCGCGTTTGCAGCCACGGGCGCCATGGCGCTCGCTCTTGCACTGACGGGCTGTGGTTCGTCCAACGCCACCTCTGGTTCCGATGCCGGTTCCAGCAGCTCTGACAACGCGAAGGTCGAGAAGGTCGACGGCTCCAAGGAGTATGTACTCGTCAAGGACGGTACGCTCACCGTCGGCACCTCTGCCGAGTACGCGCCGTTTGAGTACAAGGATGACAACGGCGACTACCAGGGCTTTGACCTTGAGCTCATCAAGGCTATCGGTGACAAGCTGGGTCTGGATGTCGAGTACGTCAACAACGACTTCGACACGCTCGTCCCCGGCGTTGCTTCGGGCGCCAAGTACGACGTCGCCATTGCGGCTATCACTGACACACCCGAGCGTGAGAAGGAAGTCACTTTCTCCGACTCTTACTACATGGACGATCAGGCTGTCGTGACCAAGGTCGATAACACCGACATTACGGCCGATAACTACAGCGAGAAGCTCAACAATGCCGACGCCACGATCATCGTTCAGTCCGGTTCGACCGCCGAGGCCTTTGCTCAGGAGAACTTCCCCAAGGCCAAGATCGTTCCCTATAAGGACGCTACCGAGTGCTTCAGCGCCCTACAGTCCGATAAGGGTGACGCCGTGGTGACCAACCGCTCCGTCGCCAGCCAGCTGACCGCCGAGCAGTTCAACACCTGCCAGACCATCAAGCAGATCAGCACCGGCGAGGAGTACGCCATCGCCATCAACCAGGGCAACACTAAGCTCAAGGACGACGTCAACCAGGCCATCAAGGACCTGACCGATGACGGTACCGTTGACGCCCTTATGGCTAAGTACAACATCAAGTAAAATAGCTACTTGATTGCACGCGGGCCCTTTCCGTTTTGGCGGAGAGGGCCTTTGCGTTTCTTGAATGGGCGTCATCCCGCCCCGTTATGTCGGCAACTTAAACGTTAGGAGCCACCTTGTCTCGATTGAACCAAGGAGCCATGGGCAAGAGCCATCCACTGCCCTCGATGCTCCAAAAGCTGGCCTGTGCCCTGGCTGTGGCGCTCGCCCTGGTATGCGCGGGGGCCTGCGTGCCCTCGACTGCTCAGGCACTTGAGACCGCAAAGATTACCGCCCGACCCAATACCGGTTCGGGTAGCGACGTGGTCGGTGGCACCGAGACTCGTATCACTTGGGAGGTCCAGGCCGATGCCGATGAGGAACTGAGTGGTCTTTCGCTGACGTTTGTCGATGGCACGACCTTTGGTGCGGACGACACGCGTCTGACGATGCTCTCGGGCGATGACCTTATGGACCGTACGCCCATGAAGCCTACGTGCAAGGTCGACGGCCAGACGCTCAAGATCGATTTTGGTGAGACGGCGCCCGCCGGCGGTTATTTCCGTGTCGAGGTCTACGGCGTGACCTTCCCCGTCGAGGGCGGCGACGAGGCCTTTAGCGGCACCTACACTTTGGCCGATGGTTCGACCAAGAAGATCTCCAAGATTCCGTCGGTGGAGATCAAGGGCGTGACGGCATTCGATAACTTCCTGGCCGACCTTAAGGAGCAGCCGTGGGTCGAGGCATGGAATTCCAACATGTTCCTTCGCCTGTTCCTGAACCCGGTCATTTTGGTCCAGAGCCTGCCGATCGTCTTCAAAGGCTTCCTCATGTCGCTCTCGATCGTGCTCGTGGCGTTTCCGCTGGCAATTCCCTTTGGTTTCGCCCTGTCGCTCATGCGCATCTCCAAGTCGCGCATCCTGCGTTGCCTTGCCGGTATCTATGTGAATATCATTCGCGGTACGCCGGCGTTCCTGCAGATCTACATCGCGTTCTTTGGCCTGCCGCTGGCCGGCGTCAAGGTTGACGACTATGTGCTGGGCGTCATCGTCATGGCCATGAACTCGTCCGCCTACCTGTGCGAGATCTTCCGTGCCGGTATTCAGTCGATCCCCAAGGGCCAGAACGAGGCTGCGCGCTCGCTGGGCATGAACGCCTTCCAGACACTGCTCTACGTTATGATTCCGCAGACGTTCCGCAATGTCCTGCCAACGTTGACCAGTGAGTTCATCCTGCTTTACAAGGATACGTCGCTGCTCGCGGCCGTGGGCGTGGTCGAGATCGTCATGAACGCCCGCACCATCGTGGCCACGACGGGCTCTATTACACCGTACGTGGTTGCCGCCCTGTTCTATCTGGTCATCACCCTGCCGCTCGCTCGCTTGGTGAGCGGCCTTGAGGCGAGGCTTTTGGGCACGGCCGAAACTAAGAAGAAGCGTCCCGCCAAGAGCGCCGGACAGGTCGTCGCGACGCCCGCCGATCACATCGCCGGTCTGTAAGGAGGTCCTATCATGAGCGAAACCAATAACTCGAACGAGGTCGTCGTCAGCATCAAGAACCTCCAGAAGGCCTTTGGCGATAACGTGGTCCTGCGCGATATCGATCTGGATGTGCACAAGGGCGAGGTTGTCGTAGTTCTGGGTCCCTCGGGCTCGGGTAAGTCGACGATGCTTCGCTGCATCAACCGTCTTGAGCATCCCACGAGTGGCTCGATTGTCGTTGAGGGTGTGGGCGTGTGCGCCAAGGGCGTCGATCTTAACAAGGTGCGCACGCATCTGGGTATGGTGTTCCAGCAGTTCAATTTGTTCCCGCACCTCTCAGTCAAAAAGAACGTCATGCTCGCGCAGCAGAAGGTGCTCAAGCGCAGCAAGGAAGAGGCCGAGAAAATTGCCGTCGAGGAGCTGACCAAGGTCGGTCTTGCCGAGCGTATCGACTTTATGCCGAGCCAGCTCTCGGGCGGTCAGCAGCAGCGCGTTGCCATCGCCCGCGCCCTGTCGATGAACCCGCACGTCATGCTCTTTGACGAGGCCACCTCGGCGCTCGACCCCGAGCTCGTGCGCGACGTCCTGGGTGTCATGCGCGACCTGGCACGCGACGGCATGACCATGATCGTCGTGACGCACGAGATGGGCTTTGCCCGCGATGTCGCCGACCGCGTCGTCTTTATGGATGGCGGCGTCATTGTGGAAGAGGGTACGCCGAGCGAGGTCTTCGACCACCCCAAGAGCGAGCGCACCAAGGCGTTCTTGGGCAATATCTCGTAGCGGCGCGTCGAAATTGTCGATATAACAAACGGGGATCGGATAGTATCCGGCCCCCGTTTTTGTTTGGGCATGAGCGACTGTTGTTGTGCGGTGCTCGGCTGTTAGTTGCCTTGCGACTTTCTGGCGGCTTCGTTAGGCCAGCTCCGCTCCCAGGGCCTTGCAGGCCGCTTCGCCCTCATCGTCGGGGGCGTCGTAGCAAATGACGGAATCGACGACGTTGACACCTGCCTCGTCGGCGTCGGCCTTCCAGTTGTCCATCCACTCGCCCTCGGCCCACGAATAGGAGCCAAAGAGGACGACCTTCTTGTCGCCGAGGACTTCCTTGACCTCATCCCACATCGGCTGGAACTCGTCGTACTCGAGCTCCTCGGACCCCATGGCGGGGCAGCCGAAGGCGAAGGCGTCATAGTTGGTGACCTTGTCGGCAGAGAAGTCGGCGCAGGAGATGACCTCAGCCTCGGCACCCGCGGACGTGGCGCCTTCGGAGACGAGGTTTGCCATTGCCTCGGTGTTGCCCGTGCCGCTCCAGTAGACGACGGCGATCTTGCTCATGTTGAGTCCTTTCAGTTGTGCGGCAGGTTGCCGCGGCTTCTATGTTCTATCGGGTTGCCTGGGCAAGTTGCGCCAAGCTGCAGCCCTGCTGATAGACAAAGGTGAGGTATTGAGTGCAAGCGCGGTAGGCGTCAAACATCGCAAGCGCTTGCTCGACATTCGTGTAGACCTTCCAGGCCCCAAAGACCTTGTAGTTCTCGCCGCGCTGGACGATAAACTCGTGCACGTCGTCGTAGGGATATCCAAGGAAGTAGCCTATTTCGTGCGGAAACTCGCAGGTGCAGTCGTTGCTGCAGCTAGCTTGCTGGGGTAGTGCGCATCGAGTCTGGCTACAAGCGCATTCCGCGACGTTATTGCTCGCGAGCGTGATGCGTGATGCCAAATGCACAAGGCATGTCGAAAGGTCTCTCGTGTCGTAGCCTTCCGAGGTGAGCGCCGTTTGGGCGCGAGGGTCTGCGAAATAGGTGGTGAGGCTTTTGGCTCGGTACGCGTACACGAGCGCTCCGCAGGGCCGCCAGACCAAAACACTCAGGTGGATGCCGAGCGGGTCAAGCTCGCGATTGCACTGGGCGATAACGTTGAGCAGGCGTGCTCGGCGTTCTGCGATGGTTTCGGTTGTGGTCGAGCCGTCCCCGTGGGCGTAGGTGCCTGGATAGGTAAAGAGCGATGCCGGCTTGATGCCCGCGAGCGTGGGAGAGCAGTTGCGCACGACTGCTGCCTGAAACGTTGGGATGTCTATGGTTCGAGTCACGGCGCTCCTTACGGATCTAAACTGTTAGCCTAGGAAAACTTATACACGAAAGTAAGCCATGGTCAACAAAAAAGTTTGAAGAGGGAAACTAATTGACCGAACAGACATGATTTTGGGTTAAGATGGAGACACCCCATGGGGGTATCTAGATAGTGCTACTTGAAAGGGGAGCGCATGAGTGACTTGCTCAACCCTGCGAATCTCATCGTGCTGGCCGTCATTGCCGTCGGCATGTTTTTTGGACTGCGTCGCATTGCCGCTTCGACACACGGGAAGAGTTGTTGCAGCGATGGTGCGAGCGGCAAGAAGGCCAAAAAGGTTGTTGTGGTGGATACCGATGCGTCGCACTATCCCTATAGCGATGAGCTGCTCATCGGCGGCATGAGCTGTGACGGCTGCGCTCAGAACGTAGCCAATGCCCTCAATGCGCTGGATGGTGTGTGGGCTACGGTAACGTACGCGGACCACACAGCGCGTGTGCGCTCCAAGCGGCCGATCAATCGCGGTGTCCTTGAGACTGCCGTGAGAGATGCGGGTTACTACGTCATGACGCTGTAAGCGTCGCTCTGGGTGCGCTTCCTTGGCTAGGCTCGTCCGCGCAGCTCGATGTCTTGGATGTCGTCGAAGTCGATGGCGATGTCTCGGAGCTTGAGGAGCTTGAAGGCGGGGAGCGCCTCGTCGAGGATGCCGGTGCGGCTGCGATAGCCGTATGTATCGTAATAGGTGACATGAACCAAGTCGCCACGTCTGAGACCCTCGAGTTTTTTAGAGAGCACGAGGGCTTTTTCTTCCGTGAGCTCACGTTTTGGCTCGACGGTGATTTCCTGCTTGCGCACGAGTTCGTAGTATCCCGTGAGGGCGGCAAAGGGCATAAACTGCGCGGCACGGCCGGCACGGACGGCGCCGTTGGCGGTGAGCTTGGGGTCGGCGGATCGACGTCTTCCCTCGGGGTCCGCTAGACGTTCAAAAGGCGTCGGTGGCCGCATCGGCTGTTGTTGGGACTTAGGCACGATGTCCTCCTACCTGATCGTTGCGTTCGCGCGCGGTGGCGCCGGCGGTAAAGCTTAATCCCTTGACGAGCGCGTTCTTGCCGTACTTGTCTTTCACGGCTAGGACGGCGCGCGCCAGGTCGCGCTCGCGCTCATCGGCCTCGACGTCGCTAAACAGATCGACGGTGGCAAATTCCTCGGGCACCAGATTGCCAAAGCCCAGATTGATACGCTTGACCGGTCGCTTGGGGTCGACCGTTTGTGCCCAAAGGTCATCGAAATGCCCCATGATCTTCTTAAACGAATTGGTGCGCTCGGGCAGCTTTCGCGAAGCGTTTGAGTGCGCGAAGAGCGCGGCATAGCCACCGCGCGGTTTGCCGCCATGCTCTCCCACAAAGATGCCATCGATTGCCTGCGCCTCACGTACCAGTCGGCGCCGTTCGTCATTGCGCTGGACGGGCTTGGGCGCACGGGGTGCGAGCTCAGGGCCGGCGGTCGCGGTGGGTTCGATGCCCGAGGTGCTCGAGCGCAGGTGTCCGCAGCCGTCTATATACTGTGCCGTTCCGCTAGCGTCGAGTCGGCGGATGTCGGCCCGCTCGTTCGCGTAGCCCACAAAGAGCGAGATGCTGTCGCACACCACGTGTTTGTCGATCAAGTCCAGTACGGCCGCATCGACCATCTCGCGCAAGACGGTGTAGGCCTGCTCGTAGGCATAGCCCTTCGAGAGCACCTGTCCCGTGGTGGTCGAGGTCACCTGCGGGCGATAGGCTTGGATATCGGCGATGGTTGTCGGCTCGCGACCAAAGGCGTGATCGATAAGGTATTCGGCATTGACGCCGAGCTCATCGTAAAGCAGGTTTTCGTCGAGCGCGGCGACGCCCATCAGATCGTAGACGCCGCACTTTTCGAGGCGGGCTGCCACGCCGGGGCCGATGCCCCAGATATCGGTAATGGGACGATGAGGCCAGATCTCCTTGCGAAAGGTCTCGTCGTCGAGTATGCCGATGCGGCTGGGTACGTGCTTGGCGGTAATGTCGAGCGCCACCTTGGCCTGAAATAGGTTGGGGCCGATGCCGACCGTCGCCGTGATGCCGGTGCGCGCGAGGACCTCGTCGCGCAGCGTGCAGGCGAACCCTTCCGCATCTGTGTGATAGAGGTCCAGATAGGGCGTCACGTCGATAAAGCACTCATCGATGGAGTAGACGTGCACGTCCTGGGGGCTGACGTATTCCAGATAGATACCGTAGATTTTCGCCGACACCTCCATGTAATGCTGCATGCGCGGTACGGCCGTGATGTAGTCGATGCCATCGGGAATTTCGAACAGACGGCAGCGATTGCGTATCCCGAGGTCCTTCATGGCCTGTGTGATGGCGAGGCAGATGGTCGTGCGCCCGCGCGATTCGTCGGCAACGACCAGGTTGGTAGTGAGCGGATCGAGCCCACGGTCGACGCACTCGACGCTGGCATAAAACGTCTTGAGGTCGATGCAGATATAGGTGTGCTGCTCGTGCGCCATCCGTGTCCTTCCATCAAACACATGTTCTTATCGAATACATGTTCGATAATACCTGCTTGCACGGACATCGTCAAAACCTGTCCCTCTTTGGCGGGTATGGTCGTGCGGTTGCATCGGGTTTTTTAACGCAGCTCTAAAGAGCGCGAAACAGCTCGGAAAACCTCGCTTCGTAGCATGAGTCTAACGATTGATACCGCCTATACGCACGGAAGGGTTGTGGGGATAATGGTCAACTATGGGTTTGGTATGCCGACGCGCTTGGTTGCGGATGGGGATGTGGCTCGCTGGTGCGGGCGATTGGTTGCCCACTATGGCGGCACCAAGGCACTGGTCGTGCTGGGAGGCGACAAGCACACGCGTGATGAGCTCGTTTCGGCGGCGCTGGGCTCGCTCGATCGCGCCCTGCTCGAGCGCGTGCTTTTCCGCTGCGGTTTGGTCGGGGGCGACGGGGGAGACGAGCTGATCGACGAAGCCGTGGCCCTGGCGACCGACGAAGGCGTGGACTTTGTCCTGGCGATCGGCGATGCCGATACGGCCGGCTTTGCGCGCGAGCTCGCCCGTCGTATGGCGGCGTTCGATGCCGGTGAGGACGGCTTTGTGCCTTATGGATGCATCGTCTCCGAGGGAAAAGTGCCCGCCGTTGTGGGTGCCGGCGAGGTTCCCGTTTTCGCCATTATCGCGCCCGAACTGCTGGAGGGCATTGGGTCTCCTCTGCGTGAGTTGCTCGGCAGCGTGTGCGCCGCGGCCTAATATTTACCATAAAGGGATAGGTTCTATTTGATTGGTAAAGCGTTTGACCTGCCAAAACAAACCTGTCCCTTTTTGGCCGGTCGCCGTTTGGGGGCCGATTGGCAACGCTCGCTGATTATGGTCTTGACCTGCGCTAGAATAGTGGCATCTGAATGTCCGGGCGCATGGAGGCGTGCGCCCGTATGCTGAGGAGGACTTTATGGCAACTGTTGCCGCACCCATCGACGCTACGTCGACTGCCGCTTGGAAGGCGCTCGAGGCTCATCAGGAGAAGCTCGAGGCCGAGGGCATCGACCTCAAGGCCTGGTTCGCCGCTGACGCCGACCGCGTGAATAAGTTGAGCTTTGACGCCGGCGACCTTCACTTCGATTTGTCGAAGAACTTGGTGACCGATGAGACCGTCAAGCTGCTGTGCGATCTTGCCCGCGAGGTGAAGCTCGAGGAGCGCCGCGACGCCATGTTCTCCGGCGAGCACATCAACACCACCGAGGACCGCGCCGTCCTGCACACCGCGCTGCGCCGTCCGGCAAGCGAGAAAGGCCAGCTTATCGTCGACGGCCAGGATGTCGTCGCCGACGTGCACGAGGTCCTCGACCGCATGTATGCCTTCGCCGAGCGCGTGCGCTCCGGTGAGTGGAAGGGCGTTACCGGCAAGAAGATCGAGCACCTGGTGTCCATCGGCATCGGCGGCTCCGATTTGGGCCCGGTCATGGCTTACGAGGCCCTGCGTCCCTATGCCGACGCCGGTATCGACTGCCGCTATATCTCCAACATCGACCCCAACGACCAGGCCGAGAAGCTCAAGGGTTTGGATCCCGAGACCACGCTCGTGATCATCGTCTCCAAGACCTTCACCACGCTCGAGACCCTCACCAACGCCCGTGAGGTCAAGACCTGGATGCTCGAGCAGCTCAAGGCTCAGGGCGCCATCGACGGCTCCGATGAGCAGAACGCCGAGGCCGTGGCAAAGCACTTCGTCGCCGTTTCCACCGCACTCGAGAAGGTCGAGGCCTTCGGCATCGACCCCGCTAACGCCTTTGGTTTCTGGAACTGGGTCGGCGGCCGCTACTCCGTCGACTCCGCCGTGGGCCTGTCGCTGATCGTCGTGCTCGGCCCCGAGCGCTTCCAGCAGTTCCTCGAGGGCTTCCACGCCATCGACGAGTACTTCTGCAACACCCCGCTCGAGAACAACGCCGTCGCGCTGATGGGCCTGCTCAACGTCTGGTACGTCAACTTCTTCGGCTCCAAGAGCCACGCCGTGCTTCCGTACTGCCAGTATCTGCACCGTTTCCCGGCCTACCTGCAGCAGCTCACCATGGAGTCCAACGGCAAGCATGTCCGCTGGGACGGCAGCGCTGTGACCTCCGATACCGGTGAGATCTTCTGGGGCGAGCCCGGCACCAACGGCCAGCACGCCTTCTACCAGCTGCTGCACCAGGGCACCGTGGTGGTCCCGGCCGACTTTATCGCTTTCGCCAACACTGCTAACCCCGCAACCGACAGCGGCCAGGATGTCCACGAGCTGTTCCTGGGCAACTTCCTGGCCCAGACCAAGGCACTCGCCTTTGGTAAGACGGCCGATGAGGTGCGCGCCGAGGGCACGCCCGAGCAGATCGTCCCGGCTCGCTGCTTTGAGGGCAACCGTCCGACGACCTCGATCTTCGGCGACACGTTGACCCCGTTCGCGCTCGGCGAGCTCATCGCCCTGTACGAGCACATTACGTTTGTCGAGGGCACGGTCTGGGGCATCGACTCCTACGACCAGTGGGGCGTCGAGCTGGGCAAGCAGCTTGCCAAGCAGATCACCCCGGCCTTCCACGACGATGCCGCCAAGGCCGAGCAGGACGCTTCGACCCAGGCGCTCATCGAGTTCTATCGCGCTCATCGCAAGTAGTCTTTACGGCTGAGTTGGCTTATGGCTGAAAGGGGCCCGTATCCGTTGGGATACGGGCCCCTTGCTATTTGGATAGGATGGAATGTATCGGGAGGCGCCTCGACGGGCATCGCAATCGTCGAAGGCGCGCCGTTCATGTTTGGGACAATATGACATTTTTCCCGTTGCAAACAGCGCCGCCGTGGGTGTTCTGTATGATGGCTCAGACAAGGTTGTTCAATGACAGGGAGGCATATATGGCAATCAAAGCCATCGCAATGGATATCGACGGTACGCTCACCAACGACCAAAAGGTCATCAGCCCGCGTACGCGCGAGAAGCTGCTCGCGACGCAGGAGTCGGGCATTAAGCTCATCTTGGCTTCGGGCCGTCCCGCATGGGGGTTGCACGCCTTGGCGCAGGAGCTCGACCTTCAAAACCATGACGGTCTGCTAGTTGCCTTTAATGGCGCGCATGTGGTCGACGCTCAGACCGATGAGGTCCTTTTTGACCAGGCCATGCCGGCTGACGAGCTGCACCGTCTGATTGATCACCTGCGCAATTTCGACGTGATCCCTATGATTTCGCTCGGTCGCGATTTGCACGTCGAGGACTCGTACCATTGTATGATCACGCTGCCTGACGGCTTGCAGAAGAATATCGTCAAGTATGAGCGCGATGCGTGCGATCTTAAGATTCGCGAGGTCGAGAGCTTGCATGAGGTCGTGGACACTTATCCCGTGGACAAGCTGCTGACGGCGGGTGATCCGACCTACCTGCAGGCGCATTACGAGGAGATGTATGCGCCCTTTACCCAGACGCTTTCGGGCATGTTTACGGCCGACTGGTACTTTGAGTACACGGCGCCCGGTATCGACAAAGCCCGTGCGCTCGAGGGTGCCCTGCCCAAGCTCGGTATCGATGCCAGCGAGGTCGTCTCGTTTGGCGACGGCCAGAACGACAAGTCCATGATTGAGTGGGCCGGCACCGGTGTTGCCATGGGCAACGCCGTCGATGAGGTTAAGGCTGTGGCCCAGATGGTGACCGCCAATAACAACGAAGACGGTATTGCGGTGGCGCTGGATAAGCTGCTGGGTTAGAATCGCCGATAGTGCATGGTTCGGGCGTCCGCTTGCGGGCGCCCTTTTGTTAGGGAGGGTGCCGTGTCCGCATTTCCGTTCGACGCCGTTATCTTTGACATGGATGGCGTCATCGTCGATACCGAGTATTACTACCTGGGGGAGACTGCCGCGTTTGCCAAGGAGCTTGGGTTGAATCTGACCCAAGAGGAGTTGAACGGGCAGGTTGGTACCTCACATCAGTTCTTCCTGCATATGTTGGTCGATTGGTTTGAGCGCGCCGGTAAAGGGCACTTCACTGGCGAGGAAGCGTTGGCCCGTTGGGACGAGTGGGCGCATAAGCGTCCGCGTGACTACCAGGCTTTGATTAACCCGGGCGCTGTGGATACGATTCGAGAGTTGCCGCGCCGCGGCGTTCGCGTGGCGCTGGCGAGCTCGTCTCCCATGGTTAGCATCGAGGAAGTACTCGATGCATGTGGTCTGTCGGATGCCTTTGAGTACGTGGTGAGCGGCGAACAGTTTAAGGAGAGCAAGCCCGAGCCCGATATCTACCTGCATGCGCTGGACCTGCTGGGGCTGCCCGCGAATCGCTGCTGCTGCGTTGAGGATTCCGTTCCGGGCATTACCGCGGGTAAGCGAGCCGGCCTGACGGTCATTGCCAAGCGCGAGGAGCGCTTTGGCTTTAGCCAGGATGCCGCGGACAAGATTATCGACCAGCTGCCCGAGCTGCTTGAGCTTTCTTAGGGGGTCTGTTGGAGGCTCTTTAGGGGTTCGTGGACAAAAAATGCCAAATATGAGTACTGTCACTAATTTAGTAACAGGGAAATTATGCTTTTAAGGCCCTGGTTGAGCGCTTGGGGGCGATTATAACCTGTTAAATATGGCTTTAACCATGCTAAAACGCCTTGATAATGAACAGCTGTACATTATCAAGGCGTTCTTTTGTCACAATATAATGCTACTAGCTTTGCAGCAGTACTCATATTTGGCGTTTTTTGCCCACCGGGGTCAGTTGAAGCCAAGTATGGAGTGCGAATTTCCTAAAACGGTTGATTCGGCGCTCTCCTCGGCGCAGTTTTTAAGTTCGGCGATGCGCCGGGAGACGCTATTTAGCGATGCGATGAGCTGCTGTGCGCTTACATCTGCTTGCGGTTTGGCTGGAGCGTCGGTTTCGAGTAGCAGGCGGTCGAGTGGGATCTGTCGGGCGTATTCGCGACCGCGCTTGGTGGCGAGCATCCGCTCGTTCACGGAAAAATAGCAGCCTGCGCTTCGTGCGCGGACGAACTCGTTCGAAGTGCCACTAAACCAGTGGAAAATGATGGCGGGGGAGTCGGGCCTTGGGGTGAGTAATCCATGTGACTCGAGGATGTCTAACACGGTTCCTGCCGAACGAACGGCGTGAATTGATATCACGCGCCCGGCGAGAGGGTGCTGCACGAGTGTATCGCAGAGCCGGTTAAGTGCCTGTATTTGTAGCAGCTCACTTCCAGCAAAGCGTGCGGAAAAGTCGAGTCCGACTTCGCCGATATAGCGCTCTTGGGCAGCAACTTCGCAAAGCAGATTGACTTCGGCAGGACCGCAGCGGCCGTCGGCGAGCCACCAGGGATGGAGGCCGATGCCCTTGATGACGGTAGGAGGGCGATGGGCTCGCCCATGTGCGCTAGCGAAGTCGTGTGGATCGACGCCGCAATCAAATAGACCCAAGCCCAGCGCAGTTGCCTCATCGGCAACGGCGTCCGGGTGAGCCATTAAATCAAGATGGCAGTGTGCATCAAATAACCGGGGCTCCATCTCGGCGCGCTCCGCTAGTCTAGGCGCTGGCCATCGGCGCGCACGCGCTCGGTGCCGCGTCCGCTGATCTGTCGGATAACCTCGCCGGCAATCATCTGGCCCATGATGGGCGGCATAAAGCTCGCGGTTCCCAGCTCGGTACGCTCGTGGATGTTGGAAGGGTCGCGAGGCTGTGTCTTAACCGATTCCTCGCAGCTAAACAGCACGTGAAGGCTCTTGATGCCACGCTTTTTGCACTCTTTACGCATGATGCGGCTCATAGGGTCGCGCACGGTGTCAAAGATGTCGGCAAAACGCAGGCATTCGGGATGAAGTTTGTTGGCCCCGCCCATGGAGCTAACCAAACGAACGCCATGGTCCTGAGCATATTTGGCAATGGTGAGCTTGGCCGAGATGGTGTCGATGGCGTCGACGACGTAGTCGAGCTTGCCATCCGTCTGCTCCAAAACGCCCGCGAAGAAATCATCGATGTTGTCGCTCAGCAAGTATTCGGTGCGTTTGATAACGGTGGCGGCGGGATTGATGTCGTGGATCATGGCTTCCATAACATCGACCTTGCGCTTGCCGATGGTGCTGTGAAAGGCGATAGCCTGGCGATTGATATTGCTGGGCGCGACGATGTCCTTGTCCAGAATGACGAAATGACCAATGCCGCCGCGGGCGAGCGCCTCGCAGCAATTGGACCCCACACCTCCGCAGCCGAGCACCAGCACCGTAGCATCGGCGAGCTTATCGAGTGTCTCGCGGCCCATGATGATCTCGAGCTTGGTGTCGCGTGTCTCGACGAGGGCGGCAGCGGTTTCGGTCATAGACATCCTCCGATGGGGAAGCGAATCGTGTTTTAGCTATTGCCATTATAGGTGTTATCGCGATTCCATTTGAGCCCTTGGGCTTGTTGAAATGGGATCGGGGTTCGCATAAGATGAAGCAGATGGCACCCGTTGCAGCGGGTTGGCCAACTCCCAAACACGTTTGTAGCGTGAGAAGTGGCCGTCTTCGCATTACGCGGAGGCGGCTATTTTTTTGAGTACAAGATTAGATAGTTAGACAAACATCTAACTATCGAGTATAGTGTGCGCGTCATGAGAGATGATGAGAGGAGGTCTTATGCCGGGAGAGGGTTTTAAGGCGCTTGCCGATCCAACGCGACGGCGCATTTTGGAGTTGCTGCGCGAGGGCAATTGCACGGCGGGGGAGCTTGCCGAGCATTTCGATATCAGTAAGCCGTCGCTAAGCCATCACTTGGCGACGCTCAAAAACGCCGGGTTGGTGACCGACGAGCGCCATGGCCAAAACATCGTATACAGCTTAAACACCACCGTCATGCAGGATTTAATTGGCTGGTTTATGGGCTTTACAAACACGGAAGGTGATAAGGATGAATAACGAAAACAAGGGCATTCACCCCACGGGGGTATCGTCGCGCGTGTGGATTGTGCTGGTCGCTCTGTGCGTCGCTAATGTCGTAGCGCACCTCATGGTGATGCCGAGCTTGCCTGCGCAGATTCCCACGCACTGGGGCGCGAACGGCGCCGTCGACGGTTGGGGTCCTAGCTGGATGGCCTCCGCGCTCGGCGTGCTGCCTCTGGCGCTTCTCGCAATGTTCTGCGTGGTGCCGCGCATCGACCCCAAAGGTGAGGCATATCGAACCTCGGGCAAGTTCTATCAGGGCTTCGTAATCGCCTTCACCTTGTTCATGTGCGCCATAAGCTGGCTGGGAGAGCTTACGGTCTGGGGCGTGGTGCCGGCGGTCGGTTCGGTTAACGTGCTGATTTCCGGTGTTGTCGGTTTGCTGTTCATCGGCGTAGGCAACTACTTGCCGCGTGTGAAGCAGAACTATACGCTCGGTATCAAGACACCTTGGGCGCTTGCCGATCCCGAGAACTGGCGCCGTACGCAGCGTTTTGGCGGCGCCTGCTTTATGGTGCTGGGTATTGGCCTGATTGTGATGGGCGTGGCAGGCAGCGTGCTTTCGAGTGAAGTCGTCGCCGCGGTGATTGCGGTTCTGGCGTTTGGTTCGGTTGGAGCCGTCTACGTCTACTCGTATCTGTTGTGGCGCAAATCGCAGCGAGCCGCTCGTTAAGGTTGCGGAAAACTAGCGTACGCAGTTCATAGTATGTTCCGGGGGACTTTTCCCAGGTAGTATTAGGGGGTGTGGGCAACCATGCCCCTTTTTCGTTACGTTTCAGAGCTGGTTCCCTCATTTCGTTTCCACTAAAGCGAATCAAGAATAGGGAAACAGCAGGTAGAAAGGATAGAACAGACATATGGCGGAGTTTATCTACCAGATGTATCAGGCTCGCAAGGCCCATGGCGACAAGGTGATCCTTGACGACGTGACCCTGAGCTTCTACCCCGGTGCCAAGATCGGCGTCGTGGGTCCCAACGGCATGGGCAAGTCGACCCTGCTCAAGATCATGGCCGGCATCGAGGAGGTCTCCAACGGCGATGCCAGGCTCACCCCCGGCTACACCGTGGGCATCCTGCAGCAGGAGCCGCCGCTCGACGATGACAAGACCGTCATCGAGAACGTGCGCATGGCGTTTGGCGATATGATCGCCAAGGTCGATCGCTTCAACAAGATCGGCGAGGAGATGTGCGACCCGGATTGCGACATGGATGCCCTCATGGCCGAGATGGGCAAGCTCCAGGACGAGATCGATGCCGCCGATGGCTGGGATATCGATTCCAAGCTCGGCCAGGCCATGGACGCCCTGCAGCTGCCCGATTCCGACATGCCGGTCAACGTGCTTTCCGGCGGCGAGCGCCGTCGCGTGGCCCTGTGCAAGCTGCTGCTCGAGGCTCCCGACCTGCTGCTGCTCGACGAGCCCACGAACCACCTGGACGCCGAGTCGATCCTGTGGCTCGAGCACTTCCTGCACAACTACCAGGGCGCGGTGCTTGCCGTCACGCACGATCGCTACTTCCTGGATAACGTTGCCGAGTGGATCTGCGAGGTCGACCGCGGTCACCTTTATCCCTACAAGGGCAACTACTCCACGTATCTGGAGACCAAGGCCGCCCGTATCGAGGCTCAGGGTAACCGCGATGCCAAGCTCGCCAAGCGCATGGAGGCCGAGCTCGAGTGGGTGCGCAGCTCGCCCAAGGCTCGCCAAGCCAAGAACAAGGCCCGCCTGGCTCGCTACGAGGAGATGGAGGCCGAGGCCCGCGCAAGCCAGAAGCTCGACTGGACCGACATCCGCATCCCTGTGGGCCCGCGTCTGGGCAACAAGGTGCTCGAGGCCCATCATCTGCACAAGGAGTTCGATGGCCGTGTACTCATCGACGACCTTTCGTTTACCCTGCCGCGCAACGGCATCGTGGGCGTCATCGGCCCCAACGGTGTCGGTAAGACCACGCTGTTCAAGACGATTGTGGGTCTGGAGCCGCTGACTTCGGGCGAGCTTGAGGTGGGTGAGACCGTCAAGATCTCCTATGTCGACCAGAACCGTTCCGGCATCGACCCCGATAAGAACTTGTGGGAGGTCGTCTCGGACGGCCTGGACCACATGATGGTCGGCGAGACCGAGGTTCCGAGCCGCGCTTATGTGGCGAGCTTTGGCTTTAAGGGCCAGGACCAGCAGAAGCGCGCTGGCGTACTCTCCGGTGGCGAGCGCAACCGTCTGAACTTGGCGCTTACGCTCAAGCAGGGCGGCAACCTGCTGCTCCTCGACGAGCCCACGAACGACCTCGACGTCGAGACGCTGTCCTCGCTCGAGGCGGCGCTGCTCGAGTTCCCGGGCTGCTCGGTGGTCATTAGCCACGATCGTATGTTCCTGGACCGCGTCGCCACGCACATCCTGGCGTGGGAGGGCACCGATGAGAACCCGGGCAACTGGTATTGGTTTGAGGGTAACTTCGAGGCCTATCAGGCCAACCGCATCGAGCGCCTGGGCGAGGACGCAGCCCAGCCGCATCGTATTCACCGCAAGCTGACGCGCGATTAGTCGAGCTCAGGTGACCTAATGAGAAAGGGACGATAACCTTGAGGGTTATCGTCCCTTTTTGTTACCTGGTAGAAGGTTCGACTTTATCGATGGCCCAGGTGGCTCCGAGACCGCCGGTGGTGTTGCGGCGGATGCGCACGGTGACTTCGTGGCGCTCGCCGGCCTGCGTGTAGCGCAGGGGGAAGCTTGCGCGGTTTCGCGCGGCCTCGATGGTACCGCGCTCGCGGGCGATCCAGTAGTACTCGCCGACGATGCCGAGCGTGTCGGCGCCGTAGGGGAGATAGGTCGACAACTGGTGCAGAAGCGGGCCGGGGCAGAAGACCTCGGTTGCGAAATCGACGGGGAAGTCCTTGGGGATGGCGGGCGCTGCAGGTGCGGGGGCTGGGGCCGCTGCGGGTAGCGAAGCCGGTGCGGATGCGGGTATTTGGTCGCAAGCGGCGGCGGGCATGGATTCGATGACGGGTGCGGGCTCCGGCGTTACTTTCGGCTTGATCTCGGAATCTGCGGGCTTCACGGTGACGGGTGCGTCTGCAACTGCGGTTTCAACCTCAACCTGCGTCGCGTTCTCATTCTCGACGCTCGACTTTGCCTCGATGGGCGTGGATGCCATGGTGGTGATGCCAGCGTTGGCGTTCTCGGGGTCATAGACGACCGTAAGCGAGATGGCAGGCTGCGGCGTCTCGGGTTCCGGCGTCGACTCGGTAGCGTCTTGATCGGCGGACTCGTCGGGTTGATTGTCCTCGGCCTCGTCGCCAAAGACATCGCTGTTTTGGAACGCAGGCGTCTCGGATTGGTCAGCGGCTTCTTCGGTTGTCGACTTGGGAGCCTCGTTGAGCTCCGCAGCGGCTTCCTGTTCTGACATGACTTCGGGATCGGTCATGGCGGCGATTTCGGTTTCGGCTTCTGCTGCCACCTCAATAGCGACTTCGATCTCTGTCTCGGGCTCGGGCTCCGGCACAGCTTCAACCGCGGCTTCTGGTTCGGGACGCTTAACGTGCTTGGGGCGTACAGCCTTGAGGTCCTTCTCGCCGCGCTTTTTCTTTTTATAGGACTGCTTGGCTCCCTTGGCAGCCTTGGGCTTGTCCTCGCCCTTGGCAAGTGCGGCATCCCATGCCTCGTTGGCGATGACCGTGGCATACAGGCGACCGCCCTTAAAGACAGTCAGCTTAATGCAGTCGTCGAGTTCCTCGAGCAACTCGCGCGTGGACTCGAAGCCCAGGTCATAAGCAGTCATGTCGCCAACGGCGAGAGCCTCTTCGACCTGCGTCATAAACGTTTGCTTGCCACACCCAATCGCATCGCGCAGCAGGCGATACAGATAGATGTGGTTGCCCAGCGAAAGCATGGGCCTAACTATTGTCTTGCTCATGGCAAATCTCCTCTTTACACATGTAAAGCATCTTACCATCGCATGGCGCTCGCCATGACGGCGCCCAAGGCAAACGGGCGCGAACCGCTGTCGATTCGCGCCCGTTGTACAGGTTGCCTATCTGGGGATGCAGTGCCTAGTTGCCCGATGTCGTGCCTTGGCTTGAACTGTCAGATGCCGTGCCGGACGCGGTTCCGCTCGAGCTGTTGGTGTTGCTGTTGTCGGTAGATCCCGTACTCGGTGTATTGCCATTCGCCTGGTCGCCCGTGCTCGGTTGAGAGCCGTCAGTCGTTTGGCTTGAGTCAGTCGTGCCGGATTGCGTGCCGCTGTTGTTCGCAGAGGAATCGACGCCCTGCGATTGGTTTTGGGTGTTCGAGGACGAATTGGCAGAGGTAGAACTGTCTTGCGTATCGTCCGTCTGTGCCTGCTGATCTTGCGACTGGGTGTTGCCATTTGCATCGCTCTCGGTCGTGCGCGACGACAGGATTGGCTCGGGACGCTCGCCCAGACCCTCACCGGCAGTGGTGATAAGGATGGCGCCGGCGCAGGCGATGACCGCGACGATGGCGATAGCGATCGAGAAGACGATGACCTTCTTTTGCGTCTGGCTGCGCTCTGCAGCGGCCTTGGCGCGCAGGCTGTTGGGGGCGACGCGCGCCGTGGTCGCGCGCCCCGCAATCTGGCGCATCTCCTGCGTAGTCGCGGCGCCGCCCAGGTGCTCCTCGACATTGGGCTCAACGGGCTCGTAGGCGCCGGCAGGGTAGTCGACAGCGGCGTGCGTGCTCTTGATTGCTTCGGCGCTGGCGGAGATAAAGTGGCGATAGACCTGCGAGGACACAACAGTGATGACTGAGCTCACAGCGGCACCAATCACCGAGCCGGCAATGCCGATCTTGGAAGCAAGCGCGACGCTCGTGGCGGCAGCTGCGGCGCCGGCGATGATCTGGGGAATGGAAATGTCGTCGAAAAGGCCCTTTTTGGGCGCAATGGCCATGGTCTGTCCGATGGAATGGTTCTCGTGCACGCCGTTGTTGAGCGATGCCGGTGTCATGACGCGCGTGCGCGGCGCGTCAGTGTACTTGGTTGTCATACGGGGTCCTCCCGGTGTAAATCTGCTTCGTTTCGTGTAGCCATCAGGGTACCCACCAGATGTGAATCGTACGTGACATTTAACAGATACCATCAACTTATCAATAGCTCACCAAGTTGGTGGGATGCGGTTGCGCCCGGCGGTTGAACTACAATAGAGCTTGCTAATTGTTATGAATGGCGTCTACGCACGGGAGCATTCTTATGGATCTTCACCTTTCTCAGTCTGACGGCTTTTTGCGTGTGGCGGCGGCGTCGCCGCAGATTCGCGTTGCCGATGTCGAGGGCAATGCCGAGGTTGTGCTGGCGGCTGTTCGCGATGCTGCCGAGTGTGGCGTTCGTGCGTTGGTGTTGCCCGAGCTTAATCTGACTGGCTATACCGCAGCCGATCTGTTCCATAACCGCACATTACTGCATGCCTGCGAGACCGCACTGGCACATATTCTCGATGAAACTCGCGAGCTGCCGATTGTCTTTACCATCGGCCTTCCCGTTGCAGTTGCCGAGAATATCTACAACTGTGCCGCCGTGTGCTGCGCGGGCGAGCTTTTGGGCCTCACGGCCAAGAAGTATCTGCCCAACTATGGCGAGTTCTATGAGCGTCGTTGGTTTGCTCCGGCGCCTGCGGATTCCGTGTGGGTTGAATTTGCCGGTCAGGGTCCGGTCCCGCTGGGTTCGGGGCTTGTCTACCGTTGCTGTGATGAGGGCGCCGAGGACCTGGTGCTGGGCGTTGAGGTCTGTGAGGACCTGTGGGTGCCGGCGCCCCCTTCGACCGAGATGGCGCTTGCCGGTGCGACGGTGATTCTCAACCCGTCGGCCTCGGACGAGATTATCGGTAAGGCAGATTACCGCCGCAGCCTTATCTCTAATCAAAGCGCGCGCCTGTACTGCGCCTATGCCTATGCAGATGCGAGCGAGGGCGAGTCCACGACCGACATGGTCTTTGCGGGCGAGAACCTCGTCTACGAAAACGGCTCCAAGCTCGCCGCGACTAAACTGCTTACCTGCGATATGGCCGTCGCCGATGTTGACCTTGACCGCCTGGTTGCCGAGCGCCGTCGCTCGACGACGTGGACGCGCGCGGACGATGCGCCGGAGGCCACGACCGTTGAGTTCTCTTTTGAGGGCGTGCTGACAGACGAACCTGTCCTGCGCGATGCCTGCGATATCGACCGCGTTTTCCCGCGCGCGCCCTTTGTACCGGCCGACCATGGCGACCTAGCCGAGCGCTGCGAGACGATTCTCGACCTGCAGACTGCCGGCCTCAAGACCCGCCTTGCCCATACGGGTACTAAGGCAGCTGCCATCGGTCTTTCAGGCGGCCTGGACTCCACGCTGGCACTGCTTGTGACCGTGCGTGCCTTCGATGCACTGGGGCTGCCACGCACGGGTATCACGGCGGTTTCCATGCCCGGCTTTGGCACGACGCATCGCACTAAGTCGAATGCCGAGTCGCTCGCTCGCGACCTAGGTGTGAGCTTCCGCGAGGTTTCGATCCACGCGGCCGTGGAGCAGCACTTCAAGGACATTGAGCACGATCCGACCGTGCAGGACGTGACCTACGAGAACAGCCAGGCCCGCGAGCGTACGCAGATTCTGATGGATCTGGCCAACCAGGCTGGCGGTTTTGTCATCGGCACGGGCGATCTGTCGGAGCTGGCGCTCGGCTGGGCCACGTACAACGGCGACCACATGAGCATGTACGCCGTCAACGCGAGCGTGCCCAAGACGCTTGTGCGTCATCTGGTGCGCTATGCGGCTGATGTCTTTGGCGGGCGTATTGCCGAGGTGCTGCTCGATATCCTCGATACGCCGGTGTCCCCCGAGCTTCTGCCGCCCACGGGCGACGGCGAGATTGCGCAGAAGACCGAGGATTTGGTGGGCCCGTACGAGTTGCACGACTACTTCCTCTACAACCTGCTGCGTTTTGGCTTTGAGCCGGGCAAGATCTACCGCATGGCGCTCAAGAGCTTCGAGGACGTCTACGACGCCAAGACCGTCCACACGTGGCTGCGTACGTTCTACCGTCGCTTCTTTGCCCAGCAGTTTAAGCGCAGCTGCCTGCCCGATGGTCCCAAGGTGGGCTCGGTGACGCTCAGCCCGCGCGGCGATTGGCGTATGCCGAGTGACGCCAGCTCGCATCTGTGGCTTGCGCAGATCGACGCGCTCAATCCAATTGACTAAGGTTGGCTAAATTGAACCAATACGGGGTTCGCAAGCGTTACACTTTTGCAATCTGATGGCCCGTATCGCGCGGCGCTCTTGTCGGAGCGCCGCGTTTTTTATATCGAAAGGTGGCACCATGCAGGCATCGCAGCGTCTCGACCGCTTTGGCGCAGAGGTCTTCGCCTCGCTCAACAATAAACTTCTCGCGCTGAAGGCTCAGGGTAAGACCATTTACAACATGAGCGTGGGCACGCCCGACTTTAAGCCGTACGACCACGTGGTCGAGGCGCTCGCGCAGGCAGCCCAAGATCCCGAGATGTGGAAGTATGCCCTGCGCGACCTGCCCGAGCTTAAGCAAGCCGTGTGCGATTACTATGAGCGTCGCTTTGGCGTTTCGGGCATTACGCCGTCCATGGTGCAGTCGTGCAACGGCACGCAGGAGGGCGTGGGCCATTTGGGCCTGGCCCTGCTCGATCCGGGTGACACCATTCTGGTTCCCGATCCGTGCTATCCGGTCTTTGAGGCGGGTGCCAAGATCGCCGATGCCAAGCTCGAGTACTATCCGTTGGTCGCCGAGCATAATTACCTGCCCTATGTGGCGGGTATCGATCCTGAGGTTGCCGATCGTGCCAAGTATATGATCGTGTCGCTGCCCGCGAACCCGGTCGGCTCGGTGGGCACGCCCGAGGTCTACGAGGAGATTATCGCCTTTGCTCGCGAGCACGACCTGCTCATCGTCCATGACAACGCGTACTCCGACATCGTGTTCGACGGCGAGCCGGGCGGAAGCTTTTTGCAGTATCCCGGCGCGCTCGAGGTGGGCGTTGAGTTCTTTTCGCTCTCTAAGTCGTTTAACGTCACCGGCGCGCGCATCGGCTTTTTGGTCGGTCGCGAGGATGTGGTCTCGGCTTTTGCCAAGCTGCGCGGCCAGATCGACTTCGGTATGTTCTTCCCGATCCAGAAGGCTGCCATCGCGTGCCTCAACGGTCCGCGCGATGAGGTCGAGGCGCAGCGTCTGAAGTACCAGGTGCGCCGCGATGCCCTGTGCGACGGTCTTGAGGGCTTGGGCTGGGAGCGTCCCAACGCGCATGGCTCCATGTTTGTGTGGGCCAAGCTTCCCGGTGGTCGCACCGATTCCATGGCGTTTTGCGAGGAGCTCATGGAGAAGGCCGGCGTTGTGGTGACGCCGGGCGCGAGCTTTGGCCCTTCGGGTGAGGGGCACGTGCGCATGGCGCTGGTGCTGCCGCCCGATCAGATCGCTTTGGCTGTCGAGGCCATTCGCGAGGCGGGCCTGTATTAGAAACCTATTTCGGTGCGTCAATAGCTCGAAACCGATTTCGTGCAGTTATTTTACGAATCCTGCAAATAATTTCGGTAAACGGTCGATTTTTGGCTGCGAATAGGAGCATAATCAAAGTCCCGATTGGATATATTGGGATTACGACAAGCCGCTCGGGGTCGTTCCCGGGCGGTTTGTTTGTGGAGCGAGATGGGAGTTTCTAATGGTTAATGAGAAGAAGGTCGCTATTGTCGGCTGCGGTTTCGTCGGCTCGTCTTCGGCGTTTGCGTTGATGCAGAGTGGTCTGTTCTCCGAGATGGTCCTCATCGACGTGGACAAGAACCGCGCCGAGGGTGAGGCCCTGGATATCGCGCACGGTATGACGTTTGCCGAGCCGATGAAGATCTACGCCGGCGATTATTCCGATGTCGCCGACGCTGCCATGATCGTCGTCACCGCTGGCGCTGCCCAGAAGCCCGGTGAGACCCGCCTGGACCTGGTCAACAAGAACGTCAGCATCTTTAAGTCCATTATTCCCGAGATTAAGAAGTCTGGCTTCGACGGCATTCTACTCATCGTCTCCAACCCGGTCGACGTTCTGACCTACGCCGCCATCAAGATGTCCGGCCTGCCCGAGGGTCACGTCATCGGTTCCGGTACCGTGCTCGACACCGGCCGTCTGCAGCAGATGCTTGGTGCCCATGTCGAGGTCGACCCGCGCGATGTCCAGGCCTATGTCATGGGTGAGCACGGCGACTCCGAGTTTGTCGCTTGGTCCAGCGCTCAGGTTGCCGGCGTGCCGCTGAACACCTTCTGCGAGCTTCACGGCCATCTGGAGCATGAGGCTGCCGAGAAGCGCATCGCCGAGGACGTCAAGAACTCCGCTTACACCATCATTGAGAAGAAGCACGCCACCTACTACGGTGTCGCCATGGCCGTCAAGCGCATCTGCACCGCTGTCATGCGCGATGAGCAGACCGTTCTGCCCGTCTCCTCGCTCATGGTGGGCGAGTATGGCCTGTCCGACCTTGCCATCTCCATGCCGACCGTCGTTGGCCGTGACGGCGTTGTCTGCCGCGTTCCCGTGCCGCTGAACGATGACGAGCAGCATGAGCTTACCGCCTCCGCCAAGGCCCTCAAGGACATCATCGACAGCGTCGACTTCTCCTGCTAAATCGAGCTCGCCAGAGCGAAAAGCTACAATGAAGGCGTCCGGGTCCACACGGCCCGGGCGCCTTTTTGGTGCAAAGCAACCTGACCCCAACGCACCATCCCAATGCGCCATTGTTGATGGGAGAGCCATGTCGGATTCGCCTAATTTTTTGACCTATGCCCAGACGGCGTTTGATCCGTTTGAGGAACGGCCGTTCTGCGCGGTGGATAGCCTGGTCTTTGCGTGGTTGTCCTATTTGCGTTTGCCGGGTGATATGGCGGAGCTGACGAACTGGCAGGGCCTAGACGTACGCGAGCTGCTGCGTGCCGAGTGCTACCGGGACATGATTGGCGACCTGTGGGATCCGGAGGGGAGCAGGGCCTTGTTGGAGGCCGTGGCAGCAAGCCCTCGCTACCGTGGCGTTCGTGTTTGCGGCTATCGTACCGTGAGTGATGCCGAGACGACGGAACAATTTGCGGCTATGACGTTCCGATTTCCGGCGGGGTTTAGTTATCTTTCCTTCCGGGGGACCGACAGCACGATTGTGGGCTGGAAAGAGGACTTTAACATGGCGTTCCGGTGTCCTGTGCCGGCCCAGGAATCCGCGGCGCGTTATGTGGACGAGGCGGCGGATGCGATTGGTGGGCCGCTTTTGTGCGGAGGTCATTCCAAGGGTGGAAACCTTGCGGTGTACGGTGCGGCGATGTGCTCCGATGCCGCCCGTGGGCGAATCGAGCGGGCGTATTCCCATGATGGTCCGGGCTTCGTCGAGGAGTTTCTGAACGGCAAGGCTTTTGCCGATCTTTCCGGTCGAATCGACAAGACGCTACCTCGGTCGTCGATCTTTGGCATGATGTTCGAGACACAGGAGGACTATGCCATCGTTGAGAGCACCGAGTTCAGCCTGCTGCAACACAATCCCTTTAGCTGGGTGGTTGATGGTCGCGACTTCGTGTACTGTGAGCGCCTGTCCGCCGGTGCTCGATACGTTGATGGCTCTATTCGCGAGATGCTGCTTGCAGTGTCGCCTAGCGAGCGCGAGCGTTTTGTAGATGCGTTGTTCTCCGTGTTTGAGGCTACGGGTGCTGAGCGGTTTGCGGATATCGCTGGGAATCTGCGCGAGAGCCTGCCCGTGATGCTCCAGGCTGCGCAAGGCTTTGACAAGGATACGCGACGCTTTGTCTCGCAGACCATCGTGGCAATCCTTAAATGCGCGCTGTTGCCCAAGCGCCCCGAGCCCAGCGTACCCACGAGCGGCAAGAGCTTTGCCGAGCAGCTCGAGGCATGGCAGTCCGAGCTCCTGCGCTAGCCATTGGTGCAAAGCAACCTGACCCCGATGCACCAATCTTCGATGCGTCTGGGGCGGGATCGACCGCTATACTGGTTCGTGCCGAAATCGATCTAGAACGGAATGCCGTATATGAAAATCAATCACGCGATTCTGCATATCCTGGACTTTGACTCTGCCGTCAACGTCATGAGCCAGCGCGAGCTCGATATCGAGAGCCGTACCGTGCGCAACTTCGTGACCACGCATCTGCGCCGCGCACGTACCTCGGCCGACAATAAACGCGCCACGTTTGCCGAGAACTCTGCGTTTGGCGGCGAGCTCAAGGGCTATTTCTTTGGCGAGCGCGAGTTCGTGGACCTGTCGCAGCAGATTGCGGAGTTCATCTCTTCCGAACTCACCAAGGCCGAGAAAGCCGAGTCGACTGACGTGCTCGTGGCCGATTTTGACGACGATGAGGATGCCCGCTGGTTTGCCGTGATGCTGCTGGGCTCCAAGCAGGCTTTTATGCACGAGGTGGGCCGCGAGGAGGGGGAGGTGCGCAACGACATCGCGCGCCACTACGCCATTCTGCCGAACCCCTCGCAAAAGGTGCCGAGCTATGCCATCGTGCGCGCGAGCACCATGGAGATCGGCTATGTGGACAAGAAGCGCAAGATTGCCGGCGAGGACCGTATGCTTATCCCCGATGGCCTGCTGCAGTGCGACACGGGCGTATCGGGCAAGGAGGTCATCGATACCGTGACGCGTGTAGTCGAGGAAGTTGCCGAGGAGCACGGTGCTAACACGGCCGTGGCGCTCGCCAAGGTTAAGGCAGCTGTCGCCGAAAAGGTCGAAGACGACGAGGAGCTGCCGCCTTGGGATATCGTTGACGAGGTCTTTGAAGACGAGCCGGTCATCAAGGAAAGCGTGCGCGCGGCGCTGACCGAGGAGAAGGTTCCTGAGCGCGTTCCCGTGGAGCGCAAGCAGGTCGAGCGCGCGGCGGTGCGCAATCATAAGATTCGTACCGATACGGGCATCGAGATTAGCTTCCCGGCCGAGATGGGCTCGAACTCCGAGTACATCGAGTTCGTCAACGAGCCCAACGGCCTCATCTCCATCGAGCTCAAAAACATCGGCAGCATCGAGAATCGATAAACTGCGCCTGGACGCTGCAAAAAACAAAGGCCGAAGCCTCGGATGAGGGCTTCGGCCCTTTTTACTCGGGGCTTAATTACGCTACTGGTTGAGCATAAATCAGCGAAAACGCCCCAGAGCGAGCAAGGTGACGTGAAAGAGGAGGGCATTGACCTTTTGGTCATGCCCGACGATTGAACGTCAGATTGCCGCTCTGGGGCGTTTGTAGCGTCGAGTCGTTACGGCGTTTGGTAAAACGCCGTAACTATTACAGTTGGCGCAGGTCCTCTTCCAGGCCGGTCTTGCTGTCGGTCTTCTCGTCGCGCATCTTGATGACGCGGGCGGGGACACCGGCCACGACGGCGCCGGCGGGGACGTCCTCGACGCACACGGCGCCGGCGGCAACGACGGCGCCCTTGCCTACGTGCACGCCCTCCAGGACCACGGCGCTGGCGCCGATCATGACATCGTCCTCGATGATGACGGGCGTGGCGCTGGCGGGCTCTACGACGCCTGCCAACACGGTGCCGGCACCGATGTGGCAGTTCTTACCCACGGTGGCGCGGCCGCCCAGCACGGCGCCCATATCGATCATGGAGCCTTCGCCGATGACGGAGCCGATGTTGATGATGGCACCCATCATGATGACGGCGCGATCGCCGATCTCGACGCGGTCGCGGATGATTGCGCCCGGCTCGATGCGGGCGTTGATGCCCTTGAGGTCGAGCATGGGCACGGCGGAGTTGCGGCAGTCGTTCTCTACGTCGTAGTAGTCGATGGAATCGGCATTGGCGACCAGGATGGTCTTAAGCTCATCCCAGTCACCAAAGACGGTCTTGCCACGACGACCGCCGTAGACGTGCGCATTGCCCCACTGGACCTTCATGCCCGGCTTCTCGCGTACGTACAGTTTGACGGGCGTCTTCTTGGGCGCGGTGGCGATGTAGTTGATAATCTCCTGTGCATCCATCTCAGCTGCGTTGCTCATATGCTGTTTCTCCTTTGGGTGGATTTGGTTGATACCTGGTTAGGCAAACATGACCTGGTCGAAGGTGTAGAAGCCAGGGTCGCGGACGACGAGCTTTTGAGCGGCGGCCAGAGCGCCGTTGACAAAAATCTGGCGGCTCGTGGCGCGATGGCTAAGCGTGATTTCCTCGTCCTGGCCGAAAAAGCTCACCTCGTGCACGCCGGCGACGGTGCCGCCGCGCAGCGAGTGCATGCCGATTTCCTTGGGATTGCGAGCGCCGCACATGCCCTCGCGACCGTAGACAGGATGATAGCCAGCCTCAGGCTCGGCCTCGACCACGGCGTCGAGCAGCAGCTTGGCGGTGCCGCTGGGGGCATCGACCTTTTGGTTGTGGTGCGTCTCGACAATTTCGCAGTCAAAGCCGGGCAGCTCACGCGTGGCCTGTGCCACCAGATGACGCAGGGCAGCGATGCCGATGGAGTAATTGCCGGAGTGCATGACGCGGGCGCTCTGACCCAGCTCGCGCAGGCGGTCCATCTGCTCAGGCGAATAACCCGTGGTGCCGGAAACGAGTGCCGCGCCTGTACGCTCGACATAGGCAACGACGGCATCGAAGGTCACGACATTCGAGAAGTCGATGATGACGTCGGCTGCCGGGGCGCTTTCGAGCTCAGACAGGTCAAAACCGATCTGGGCCACAATGTCGAAAACGGGCTGTCCGGCGGTATCGACAATACCCTCGGCAGTGGTGCGGATGAGCGAGCCCATGCGGCCCGTTCCCATAATGACGGTCTTAATCAAGCAGACCAGCTCCCTTCAGAGCATCGGTAAGTTCAGCGCGTGTGTCGTCTGCCATGGGGCACAGCGGCATGCGGTAGTTTGCCTCGATCATACCCATCTGTGCGAGCGCTTCCTTGACGGGGATGGGGTTGACCTCGCTAAAGAGGGCGTTGATGAGCGGCTGACCGGCAATCTGGATATCGCGGGCGCGCTCCACGTCACCGTCCAGATAGGCGCGGCACATGTCGTGCACGAGCCGCGGCTGAACATCGGCCCACACGCTGATGGTGCCCGAGGCACCCAGGCTCATGAGCGGCACGGTGAGGGCGTCCTCGCCCGAGTACATGCGGAAGTCATCGGACAGCAGGTGGGCGATCTTGGCCGCGTAGGCGACGTTGCCCGAGGCCTCCTTGATGCCCATGATGTTGGGGTGTGCGGCCAAGCGCTCTACGTTGTGCTCGCTGATACCGCAGCCACAGCGGCCGGGGATGTTGTACAGAATGCAGGGGATGTCCACGGCGTCGGCCACGGTCTTAAAGTGCTGGTAGATGCCCTCTTCGTTAGACTTGTTGTAGTAGGGGGTAATGAGCAGCAGACCATCGGCACCCAGGCCCTGGTAGGTGAGCGACTTGGTGAGCATGGTCTGCGTGGAGTTGGAGCCCGAGCCGGCGATGACGGGGACGCGGCCCGCAACCTGCTTGACAACTGCGGCGACAACGGAGTTGTCCTCGTCGTCGGTCATCGTGGCACTCTCTCCGGTGGTGCCCAGGGTGAGGATGGCGTCAGTGCCATTTTGCAGGTGGAAATCGATAAGGCGCTCGAGTGCTTCAAAGTCGACGCTGCCGTCCTTTTTAAACGGCGTAACAAGGGCGACGATTGAGCCCTCGAGGTTGCGGATATCCATGTTCTTCACCTTCGCTTCCGCGATCTGGATGCGCTTATTCCATTGGGCGGCGACGGCCAAGCGCTCGTCCTGAGCGCGACGGCGAGCACTTTCGGCGCGCGACTTGGCCAGCAGCTCTCGGCCGCACGGCAGCACATCGAGTGTGGCAAAATAATCGCCCGGGCGCTCGGCGCGGCGGATGAGGTCGGCCGAGCCGTCGGGGCGCAGCAGGACCTCGGCGGAGCGTAGGCGTCCGTTGTAGTTGTAGCCCATGGAGTAGCCGTGCGCACCCGTATCGTGAATCACGAGCAGGTCGCCCATGTCGATATGCGGCAGCTCGCGATCGATGGCGAACTTATCGTTGTTCTCGCATAGGTTGCCCGTGATGTCGTACGTGTCCGTGACGGGTGCCGCAGTCTTGTCGGCGCCACCCGGCTGACCCATCACCGTAATGTGGTGGTAGGCGCCATACATGGCAGGGCGGATCAGATCGACGGCGCTTGCGTCGACACCGATATAGTCCTTGTAGATTTGCTTCTCGTGGATGGCCTTGGTGACCAGGCAGCCGTAGGGGCCCATCATAAAGCGGCCCATCTCGGTGCGGATGGCCACATCGCCCATGCCGGCGGGAACCAGGATCTTGTCGTATGCCGCGTGCACTCCCTCGCCGATGGCGTGAATGTCGTTGGCCTGCTGCTCGGGCAGGTAGGGGATGCCGACGCCGCCGGATAGATTGATGAAGGCGACGTGTGCGCCGGTCTCGCGCTCCAGGCGCACTGCAAGCTCAAAGAGGATGCGCGCAAGCTTGGGGTAGTAGTCGTTGGTGACGGTGTTGCTGGCAAGGAATGCGTGGATGCCAAAGTCCTCAGCGCCCTTGGCCTTGAGCATGCGGAAGGCCTCGAAGAGCTGCTCGGTGGTCATGCCATATTTGGAGTCGCCCGGGTTGTCCATGATGCCGTTGGAGAGCTGGAACAGGCCGCCCGGATTAAAGCGGCAGCTGACCGTCTTGGGAATGGGCCCTGCGACGCGCTCAAAGAACTCGATGTGGCTGATGTCGTCAAAGTTGACGATGGCGCCCAGCTTGTCGGCGAGCTCAAAGTCGGCAGCTGGCGTGTCGTTAGACGAGAACATGATGTCGTGTCCCGTGATGCCCAGCGAGCGGGCAATCATGAGCTCGGTATAGCTCGAGCAATCGCAGCCGCAGCCGTATTCGTTGAGAATGGAGATGAGCGCCGGGTTGGGGTTGGCCTTGACGGCAAAGTATTCCTTAAAGCCCGGGTTCCATGCAAAGGCGTCGCGCACTTCTTGCATGTTGCGGCGGATGCCCGCCTCGTCGTATAGATGAAACGGCGTGGAGAATTGCTCGACGATATGCTCGAGCGTCTCCTTGTCCACAAACGGCTGCTTTGCCGCATATGCCTCGTTGGGAGTCAGTGACATGTCCCGTAAACCTCGCTATCCAGACGGCGCTACCTGCGCATCGAATCCGCATAGCGTGGACCCAATGTCCGGATAGCGCTCCCGCATTGCTGCAGACAGTCCTGCGGGTGTTTCCCGCAGGCCCACCAGGTTGTTCGTGCCCGAAAAACCCAGTTCGGCGGGTTTCGCCTCCCCACGGGGTCAAAGCCTGCCGGCTCGCCCGCGGTTCTTCGTGCCCGCGCCTCTATCAAGTGGTAAAGACCCTACCACGTTGCACTTTACCAAACAAGAGTATTCGTATATAACGTTTAAAAAATGCAAGGATATGCTGGAAATAAGGGTGTAGCAATCTTGCGGCACAATAGATGGCAACCGACGCGCACCCATGAAAGGAACCTCTATGACCGAGCTCCAAGAACTCCGTCGTTATCGTCGCGACCTGCACCGCATTCCGGAGCTCGACTTCGATCTTCCGCAGACTATCGCCTATATTGAGGGCGTGTTGGCGCCGCTCGCCTGCGAGGTGACCCATCCGTGTCCCAGCTGCGTCTGCGCTTTCTTCGATGCCGGCACGGGCGCCGCGCATGCCACGGCGATTCGCGCCGATATGGACGCCCTGCCCATTGCGGAGGCGACGGGCGCGGCCTTTGCCTCGACGCATCCCGGAAAGATGCACGCTTGCGGACACGATGGACACATGGCCATGGCGCTTGCGGCGGCAACCTTCGTCGACCGTACGATCCGTGAGCAGCCGGGCGCCATTAAGCGCAATGTGCTCTTTGTGTTTCAGCCGGCCGAGGAGACGACTGGTGGCGCCAAGACGGTGTGCGAGAGCGGCGTATTCGAGCGCTACGGGGCGGATCGCATCTTTGGCTTCCACGTATGGCCCGATTTACCCGCCGGCACGTTGGCGAGCTGTTCCGGTCCGCTGCTGGCGCGCTCAAGCGAGACGCACATTCATATCCATGGCGCGAGCATCCATATCGCCAAGACCTACGGCGTTCCAGTCGAGGAATCGCATGATGCCGCGCTGGCAGCGGCCAAGTTCTTGGTTTCCGAGCGCAAGCTCATGGACGAGTTAGGTGCCGACGAGCCCTGCATTGGTAAGTTCGGCCTGCTGCAGGCTGGCACCGTCTGCAATGCGGTGGCGGGGGAGGCCCATGTGGCTGGCAGCCTCCGCGTATTTACGGACGGTATGTTCGACCGTGCGCGCGAGGGCGTGCGCCGCGTGTTGGACGAGGTCTGCGCCGCAACAGGCTGTACGTACGACCTCGACTTTGCCGAGGGCTATCCGCCGGTCGATAACGACCCCGAGCTGTTCGCCCACATTGCGCCTGCCTTGTCCGAGCTGCAACTTGTGGACGAGCCACTGCTAATCGCCGAGGACTTCGCCTTCTATCAGCGCCATCTGCCGGGTGTGTTCTTCCTGCTGGGTACGGGCATGCCGGAGGGACAAGAAAACCCGATCGATTCGGATGGCTGCCCCGCCTATGCCACGAGCGCCCTGCATACCGATACCATGCTCTTTGACGAGGAAATCCTGCTCAAAGGTCTCGATGTCTACAAACGATTGCTTTTGCTTGCTTAAGTGTCGAAGAATACCTGTTCTAGAAAACACGAACAGATGTACGGTATAATAGAGATGTAAGTCTATAGAAACGTTTGACGTTATTAACGTAAGGCGATACTATGATTGCATCATATAAAGATGAAGACACTGAACGCTTTGCAATGGGTGCGCGGATTAGGAAGTTCATTCCTTTTGAGCGGGTCGCCTTGAGGAAGATTCGCCAGCTGCAGATCTGCGCTTCGCTTGATGATCTTCGCGTTCCGCCAGGCAATCGTCTTGAAGCGTTGAAGGGCGATCGCGCCGGTCAATATAGCATCCGTGTCAATGAGCGCTATCGGGTCTGTTTTGAGTGGAGACAGGGGATGGCTTGGAATGTCGAAATCGCCGATTATCACAAGTGATGAGACTGCGTCTGATTTGCTGCCGCCGGTGACTCCTGGCGAGCTTCTCAAAGAGGAATTTCTTGTCCCCATGGGCATTTCTCAATATCGCCTTGCTAAGGAGACCGGGATTCCGGCTCAACGCATTGGACAGATTATCTTGGGAAGGCGTCGTGTGACGGCCGACACCGACCTTCGTCTTTGCCGTTATTTTGGCCTGACGGATGGTTATTGGCTGCGCGCTCAGGTGGCGTTTGACCTTGAGGCGGAGAAGAGACGCATCGAGCCGGAACTGGATAAGATTGTTCCTGTCCAGCGGGCTATTGCATTGTAGTGTTCAAAGATGTTGAGGTTGGAGTGACGATGAAGCGCCGACAGACTGCCGTTTATAGTCCGGGTGGATGCGGGTGTGGCTTGCTACTGCTTCCGTTTATTGCTGTGAGCATTGGCGTGATGTTTGCGCTTGCCGGGGTGGCAGCAGCGGCACTCGTGTTGCTGATTGTGGCCATTGGCGTGACGGTCTGGCTGTGCCGTTCTCGCGAGCAACGTCGTGCCGATGGTAAGACCAATGTTGGATGGGTCGCCTTCTTGATCATTGCGTACCCGCTGAGTGTCAGCTACCTGGTGTTCTTTGCCCTGTTGATGATCAGTGCCTTTACCGGGGAATCCGTCACGGTGGGTTGATGTGCTGCCAGCAGACGGTCGTGCAAAGTGCGTTTGCTCGGCGTTTTGATAACTGCATTGGCCGTTTATCGTATCTTTAGCTCTCAGCTAATGAATTCAAGTTCAATCCTTCCTACGATGTGCTGTGTGCCGGCGCGGTAGCCGGATCGTAGGAAGGATGCATGATGAAAAAGCTCGAAAACGAAGTGCTGCTGAGCCGTCGCGCTGCGCTTGGCGCGTTCGCCACCGTTGCCTTGGGGACTGCCGGCCTGCTTGCGGGCTGTGGCAGCGATAAGGCGACCGTTACCGAGGACGCCGGCGACGCAGATAAGAAGGAGGAGTCGAAAAAGGAGGAACAGCCAACGACCGACCTGGCCGTCGGCACGACCGTGACCACGGCTGCCGGTCTTTCCGTTACTGTCGATTCCGTGCAGACCGGGCTTACCAATTTTGACGGTTCGACCATGACGGGCATTCACGTCACGTACGTCAACAATGGCGATGAGGGCGCGGACTACAATATCTACGACTGGAAGGGCGAGGACGCCAACGGTGCGCAGCAGAACCAGGGTTATTACAGCGAGGGTTCCGATGAGCTGCAGTCTGGTACCCTTGCCGCCGGTGGCTCCGTGGCGGGCAATATCTACTTTGATGGTGACATCAAGAAGGCCCTGTATTTTGCCAACATGCTCGAAAAGACCGCGACTGCTAGCTGGGTGCTTGCTTAGCGTGTTGATGCCGTTGGGTCGTTTGGAGGTGAGGCCGTGTGCCCGATAAAAAGCTGACGGACGAGTTGCTCAACGAGCTTCTTGATGCGCCGAACATCGATGGCTATATCAGGGAGCACGACTTTGCCGCCCCGTCGCTTTCGGACTACCTGAAGCAGCTGCTGCAGGAAAAGGGCTTGGAGCGATCGCGCGTGGTGCGTATGGCCGACCTCAACGAGACCTTTGGCTATCAGATCTTTACTGGTTCGCGCAATCCGAGTCGCAATAAGGTGCTGCAGATTGCCTTTGCGATGGCGCTGACGCTCAAAGAGGCCAACCGTGCACTGACGGCTGCCGGGGTGAGCGTCCTTAACTGCAAGGATCGCCGTGATGCGATTATCATCTTTTGCATCGATCGCGGGTGCAGCCTCCAAAAGGTCAACGAGGAGCTGTATCGCTTTGGCGAGGAGACGGTGAGTTAGCGGCTGATATCTGAGCCGGCGGAGCTGCCGAACAAGGATGCAAACGAACGGGGCGCGGATGCCATGGGGTGTCTGCGCCCTGCGCTATGATGGAGGCTATGGATACTCAGACCCCAACATATTTCGATGACGAGCTGACCGCGGCGCTTGCCGAGCACCTGGCGTCGCTCGATCGCGACGACAGCTATCGCGTGGAGCGTGTACTTAAGCGCTCGTCCGTTGAAACAACCGAGCTCGTGTACTTTGAAGGAACCGGTGGTGGTTCGCTCGGCCCCTTTGTCCGTAAACGCATCGATGCCTCGGCTCAAATCGGCGGGGCATACGAGCGTCTGTTTGCCGCTCAGCGGGCAGGCGGGCGTTTTGAGCACCTGCCCAGAATCGTCGATTGTCGTCGTGTGGGCGACGAGCTCAACGTGGTTATGGAATACATCGAAGGGGAGACGCTCGGGGTGCTGGTGGACCGTCTGGGAGCCACCCCCGATTATGCGCGTGAATTGTATCCTGCCCTATGCGATGCCGTGGGCGAGCTCCACGCCGGTTTTGCAATGGCGGGGGAGACGTCGGCGCCGGTGATCCATCGCGACCTCAAACCGTCGAATATCATCGTGACGGGTGCGAACTGTACGCTCGATGAGGGCCTGACGTTTTCGTCGCTGGTGATTATCGACTTGGGGATCGCGCGCGTATGGCGCGATGGTGCCGATGCCGACACCGTCAAGTTTGGCACGCGACCCTATGCGCCGCCCGAGCAGTATGGGTTTGGGCAGACGAGTGTGCGCAGCGACGTCTACGCACTCGGCGCGCTTCTGTTCTTTTGTCTGACGGGGGCTGACCCTAAGCCGGGTCAGAATATGCGCGAGCAATGCGAGGCGTGCGACGTCCCCGCGGCGCTGGCTGATGTCATTTGCATGGCCATGGCGCTCGATCCGGCCAAGCGCTTTGAAAGTGCCGAGGCGCTCGGACACGCTGCGCGCGCGGCATACGGGCTGTGTCTGCCTGAGCCTGGCTCGAATAGCACGACGGCGCCTTCAATGGCGCAGGCTGCTCCGCAAATGGCGCCGTCTTCCGGGCGGCGGCCCAAGGAGGTCTCTTCGGTGACTCCTCGCCGCAAGAGCCTGCTTTCACGGATCCCGGAACCCATTGGGCGTATATGGAACGGCATGATCTATGCGGCAACCTTGCTGCTACTGGTCGGAAGCCATTTTGCCGTATTCCAGCCCACGGGAGCCAACCGCAGCTATCCAACGTGGTTTTTGGCCCTTGAGTATTTTCTTATGGTCGATGGCATGGTGGTGCTCATCTCGTTTGGCATGCTCGACCGCCGCAGGCTTCGGCGCCGCTTTCCCGTGCTTGATCGTTATCGGGGCCGTGAGTTTGTCACGCTGTGGCTTAAGGCGCTGGGAATTATGTGCGTCATCATGATCGTGATTATTGCCGTCGGCAACGCAACCGGCATAGTCGCTTAATGCAATGTACCGCTACTGCAAAGGGCCCCGATTGGGGCCCTTTGCAGTAGCGCTTAAATGCGGTTCATCTGGTTGCAACCTTGTTGTACCAGTCCTGCCTCGTGGGCGGGGCGAGTGCCCATCGCCATAGGTGTTGTGACGGTTAAATTGCTCCGTGCTTCGAAGCGCCGTCAATTGTCACCACAGAATTCCGTCAATTGTCACCATAATTCGCCATCAATCCTCACCACAAATTACCGTCAATCGTCACCACACAGCTGGTAAAATACCTAATATGGGTAAGTCAAGAAGGAGGCCGTGTGGATAGGTATGTAGATAGATGCATCGATAAGGCAATCAGCCGTAATCTCAATATCTTCGGTGCGGTCCTCATTCAGGGTCCAAAGTGGTGCGGAAAGACTACTTCGGCTAGTCGTTTTGCTAATTCATCCTTGTCTCTTTCCGATCCGGCTGGAAATTTTTCCGCTCTCCAGCTGGCACGGATCGATCCGGCACAAGCATTAGCAGGGCTATCTCCCAGGCTCATCGATGAATGGCAGGAAGAGCCGAAGCTGTGGGATGCCGTGCGTTTCGAGTGCGATGCAAGGAGGGGAGAATCCGGTCAGTTTATTCTTACGGGTTCAGCAACGCCTCGGGATTCGATGCAGCCGATGCATAGCGGCGTTGGACGAATAGCTAGGTTGCGAATGGACACCATGACGATGTTCGAGCTTGGCGTTTCTTCTGGCGCGGTTTCGATTGGAACGCTTCTTTCCGGTTACCCTGCCAAGCAGGCTGTCGGGTCAATCTCCGGCATCGCCGGAATCGCCGATTTGCTGTGTCGTGGCGGTTGGCCTCAGGCGATGGGGAAAACGACTGACGATGCCATGCAGATAGCCGCTGCCTATGTTGATGGCGTATGCGAATCGGATGTTTCTAGAACTGATGGCGTTAAGCGCGATCCGGTCAAGGTCAGGTCTCTTTTGGCATCGCTAGCGCGGAATGAGTCGACGCTTGCTGGCTCAAAGTCTATTGACAAAGATATCGGTACCGGCGTTTCGAAGAACTCGGTCTCCAGATACATGGACGCCCTGAGACGAATCAATATCGTCGACGATATCCCCGCTTGGCATCCAGCGCTCAGGTCTCCGGTGAAGCTGCGGCAGGGGGCGAAGAGGCATCTCGCCGATCCTTCGCTTGCCGTTGCGCTGCTCGGAGCAAATCCGGAGTCGTTGGCATCTGACCCGAAGACACTGGGGTTGCTTTTCGAATCCCTCGTCCTGCATGACCTCAAGGTTTACGCCGCCGCAAATGACTCGTTGGTGTCCCATTACCACGATGCCGACGATCTCGAGGTTGACGCAGTTATCCACAGGCGCGATGGAACTTGGATTGCCGTGGAGGTGAAGCTTGGAAGCCCTCAAATCCCCGAGGCATCTGCAAATCTGCTTCGGCTGGAGCGAAAGCTGGTCGAGCGTGGCGAGAAGCCGCCTGTGGCAAAACTCATCATCATTGGGTTCGGCATGCCGGTTCATACAACGCCCGATGGCATCATCGTTGCTCCCGTTGACACACTCGCGCCATAACGTTGTGGTGGGATCACCTTGCCTTCGGAAGGGGTTTCAGTCTCAAGCGACTTTTCCAACACTCACTTATGCCTGCATGCCAATTCTGGTCTAGCAAGGCCAAAGAAAAGGGGTCCCGTTTGGGGCCCCTTGCAGTTGCACTTAAATACGGTTCATCTGGCCGGCGACCTTGTTGTACCAGTCCTGCCACGTGGGCGGGCAGTACTTCTTGGCGGCTGCCGGGGTAAGCGTGGAGCCATAGTTGGCGCCCAGGTAGGCAACGTGGGCGGAGACACCCTCGCTCCAGCTGCCAAAGCTACGCCAACCACCGCCGCGGGCACTCCAGCCCCAGGCGTTATAGGAGCCGGCGCAATAGAGGCCTTTGCTGCTCTCGATGCAGGCGATGGCGGGGGACCAACGGGGATCGACGCCGGTATTCCAGGCGGCGACGGCAAAGTTATAGCCCTGGCCTGCCATGGGGGAGCCGGCGAGGTAGTTGTCGATGCGGCTCGTCCACTCGTTAATGAACGAGTCGTAATCGGAATTGCCACTGTTGGAGTTGTTCACCGTGGTGTCGATGGTGGTGTTGGAGTTGGTGGCCTGACTGTTGGAGTTATTGCCACTCACGCCGGTGCCCGCGAGCTTCTCGGCGGCAGCGGCTTTGTCGGCCTCGAGCTTAGCCAGTTCGGCGGCATTTTCCTGCTCGGCCTTTGCCTGCGCCTCGTTGCGAAGCTGCTGTGCCTGGGCCAGTGCGTCCTCGGCATTCTTTTGCTCGCCCTCGAGCTGAGACTTGGCCTGATCGAGCTCGGTTTTGTTCTGCTCGAGCTCGGTCTGCATCTTGTTAAGCTCTTCGATCTCGTCGACGCTCGAGCTCGTAATCTGGTTGGTGTATTTGCAGGTGGTGATAAAGTCACCCAAGCTCTGCGTGTTCACCAGGAAGCTCACGATGGGGCTGGTGCCCTTCTGGTACTTATACAGATCGCGCATGGCGGAGCTTGCCTTGGCCTGCTGCTCGGGTAGCTCGGCCTCAATCTTATCGATGTTCGCCTCATTGGAGTCGATCTGCTTTTGCAGATCCTCGAGCTTGGTACGGGCGTCGTTGTAGGCGCTCGTAGCGTCCTCGATTTTTTTCTGGGCGGCGGAAAGCTGATCCTGCGTTGCCTGCGAGGCGGCATAGGCCGCGACGGGGGAGAGCATCGGCGTGGCCGTCAGCGCGACGGCGAGCGCGGCGCTCGTGATGATACGAGCCGGCTTCGACGCGATGAGCGCTGCGGTGCGATGGTTCGAATGCTGCATCCAGTCCCTCTGCAATCAATCGTAGGTTATTGGTCGAGGTGTATTCTACTACTGCTTTCGACCTCAACTTGAACCTTAAAGGTTCTAAAGGGTCAAGTTGAACTTGAGGCTTTGGCCTTGACCTGCGGGAATGGTGAATTGTTGAGAAACCATAGAGTTCAACTTTAACGTTACGGCACCCTGTTTGTGAGGGTTTTGGCTGTAAAAGTTGCCCTCACGTGGGGTTTTGCAACTACAAGGTCCCATCGCGGTGAGCTTGGCCTTCATGCTGGATAATTACGCCGATTGCCATAGATACGGTGGAGCTTTGGGTGCCGGCGGCTCGGCACGCTAGAATAAATCAGTTGCACAAAGACCGCCCGTCGTGTGGGCAGTTCATGATAGGAAGTTTCCATGGCATTGCAGTTTACAGAGCGCGAGTTTATTCCCGTGCTGCTCGGCGGCGACATCAACGCGTATTCGGTGGCGCGCGCCTTCTACGAGGAGTATCAGGTCAAGAGCCTGGTCTTTGGCAAGTATCAGACGGGCCCTGCGTATCGCAGCCAGATTATCGACTACACGCCTAACGTGGATATCGACACCATGCCCGTGATGCTTAAGACCGTCAACGGTATCGCTCGGGCACATGCCGAAAAGACGATTGTCCTGATGGGCTGCGGCGATAACTATGTTGCCCTGGTGGCCCAGGCCAAGGATGCCAACGAGCTGGCGGATAACATCGTTGCGCCTTACGCGCCCTATAGCATGCTTGAGCAGTGCCAGAAGAAGGAGATCTTCTACGAGCTGTGCGAGAAGCACGGTGTGCCCTATCCGCATACGTTTACCTTTACCATGGCGATGCTCAACGCTCAGGGTGAGGCTCCCGCCGAGGTGCTCGACCAGATCGACTTTCCCTACCCGATGATCCTGAAGCCTTCCGACGGCATCATGTGGTGGCAGCATGAGTTCGAGGGTCAGAAGAAGGCTTATGAGATTGCCGACCGCGCCGAGCTGGAGCAGGTTATCCGCGATTCCTATGCCAGTGGCTACACCGATGACCTGATTTTGCAGGATCGCGTGCCCGGCAACGACGAGTACATGCGCGTGCTCACCAGCTATTCTGACCGCAACGGCAAGGTTCGCATGATGTGCCTTGGTCACGTGCTGCTCGAGGAGCATCAGCCCCATGGCGTCGGTAATCACGCCTGCATCATCACCGAGCCCAATGATGAGCTTATGAGTGGCGTGCGCAAGCTGCTCGAGGACCTTCACTTTGTGGGCTATTCCAACTTTGACGTCAAGTATGACGAGCGCGATGGCTCGTTTAAGTTCTTTGACTTTAACACCCGTCAGGGCCGCAGCAACTACTACGTAACCAACAGCGGCTTTAACGTTGCCAAGTACGTGGTGGATGAGTACGTCTATAACCGCCCGTTTGAGCCGGAGTTTGTGACGGCGAAGGACGAGGCGCTGTGGATGGTCGTTCCCATGGGCGTCGTCGACAAGTACGTCAAGGCTCCCGAGCTGCGCGCGAAGGTGCATCGTCTTGCCAAGGAGGGCAAGGGCGCCGATCCCTCGTTTATGAAGGGAGACTTTGTCTTTAACCGCTGGTTGCGCATGTGGCACACCAAACTGCGTCACTATAAGCTGTTCAAGACGTATTACAAGTAGACGAGCGTGGCGCCCGTCCGGTATGTATCGGGCGGGCGCGGGTATGATACGCGCAATTGCGTGGGCGTCACCAAGGAGGCGGCGATGGAAAAGCTGGGAGTTATCGGCGGCATGGGCGCCGAGGCCACGTCGTATTACTACGACCAGGTAGTACGCCATACGGCGGCTACGTGCGACCAGGAGCATATCGACATGGTGGTGCTTTCCAAGTCGACCATGCCCGACCGCACGCTGGCCATCAAGACCGGTGAGCATACCGAGCTGCTGGCGACCATGAAGGAGTGTGCCCAAGCACTCGAGTCGCTGGGCTGCGCGCACATAGCGATTCCCTGTAACACATCGCACTACTTCTACGATCAGATTCAGTCGTTTACCAAGGTGCCGATTATCCATATGCCGCGCGAGTCGGTTCGCTATGCCCTGGCGGGTGCGGTGATGGGGGAGTGCGAGTTCGACCCCAACCTGAGTATGCCGACCGAGCCGGTGCACAAGATTGGCATCATGGGCACCGACGGTACCGTGGGCGCCGGCGTCTATGGGCGCGAGTGCGAGGCAGCGGGCGTTGAGGTCGTCTATCCCAGTGAGAAGCGTCAGGCCGACGTGATGTCGCTCATCTACGATGATGTGAAGGCCGGGCGCGAGCCCGATATGGATAAGTTCGACCGCGTGATGTGGGAGTTCGCCCGTAGCGGCTGCGACCGCGTCATCCTGGCCTGCACGGAGCTTTCGGTGCTGCAGAAGTATCGTGAGATGCCCGAGATCACCCTTGATGCGATGGATGTCCTGGTACGCGAGTCCATCATCCGCAGCGGCGCCCTCTACCGCCTATAACCCTCGACCTGCCAAAAAGGGACAGGTTTATTTTGGCAGGTTTTATCTGGGAAAACAGTAAAGGCCTCGGCTCGTTTGGTGCGAGCCGAGGCCTTTTGCATTTGCCGGTTGCTGCCAGCGATTGCTAGAACAGGAAGCCGATGGAGATAAGGGCGATGCTGATGATGAGTACGGCGATATCCAGGCTTTTGATGGGGTAGCGCTTATACGAACTCGCACGCGTGCGCAGATAGAAGCCGCGCTGTTCTGCCGCCAAGGCCGTGGCATCGGTCTTGCCCACGCTCGAGATGAGCAGCGGCACACACAGTGGCAACATGAGCTTAAGCTTCTTGATAGGGTTCTTGGTGTCGTACTCGACGCCGCGCGTGGTCTGCGCTTCCATGATGGCGTTCATCTCCTGACCAAACACCGGCACAAAGCGCAGCGCCGTGGTAAAGGTGAAGGCATAGCGATACGGTACGTGCAGCACCTCGACGCAGGCGTTGGCAAGGTCGTTGAGCTTGGTCACCATGAGCATGAGGATGAGCGGTAACGCCACACCCAGCAGGCGCAGACAGGCCTTCGATCCTGTGATGAGGCCCGTGTCGGTGATAAAGCCCCACACAACGTTGCCATCGCGCATAAAGGCCAGCTGGAGCACCAGCATGATAAGCGCGAGCGGAATCAGCAACTTGAGCAGCGAGAACAGACGGTCGACGACACCGGCATAGGCGCCCAGCGCAAGGGTGAGTGCCAAAAAGCCCAGCAGCGCCACGTAGGTGTCGGACAAGAAGATGCCGACGATGATGGCGGCGGCGAGGCCCAGTTTGACGACGGGGTTCAGGCGATGCAGCAGCGTATCGCCCGGCATGTAGTCGATGACGTTAACCACGGCGGACCATCTCCTTGGTAATGCGAACGACATCGGTGACCTCGCTCACCTGCGCAAAAGCGGGCGAGACGGAAGATGCCAGACGGCGCGAGAGTTCAATAACCTGGGGAGGCTCCACGTAGGCACGCCGCATGAGATCGATGTTCGAGAATAGCTCGTGCGTGCGGCCGCGGTCGAGGATGCGACCGTCGGCCATTACTACGATACGCTCGGCAAAGTCGGAAACAACTTCCATATCGTGGCAGACCATGATAACGGCGCAGCCGCGCTCGGCCATGGTGCGCACCGTTTCCATGACGGTCATGCACTCGCGGTAATCAAGGCCGCTCGTGGGCTCGTCGAGCACGACGATCTTGGGCTCAACAACTACGACGGAGGCAAGCGCCACCATTTGTCGCTGGCCGCGCGAAAGCGAGAAAGGTGCCTCATCGGCAGGCAGGCCAAAGCGGTCGATAACGAGTCGAGCGCGACGCAGGGCCTCGGCACGGTCGATGCCGGCAAGCTCCAGGCCAAAAGCGACCTCGTCGAGTACGGTATCCTTGCAGATCTGGCGGTCGGGGTTTTGGAAGAGGGTTGCGACTTCGCGGGCGATGCGGCTCGTGGGAACGGCTGCGGTATCCAGTCCCGTGACGCGCACGCTGCCCGAGGCGGGCTTAAGCAGGCCTGTGAGCAGCTTGGTGAGCGTGGTCTTGCCGGCACCGTTTTGGCCGACGATGCCCACGAGCTCGCCGGGATAGAGCGTCAGGTTGAGGTCGTGTACGGCGGCGCCGCCATTGGGATAGGCAAACTCAACATGGTCGAAGGTGAGTACGGGTTCGGCGTCCTTGGCATGAGGGCGCAACGACGGTGCATGCGGGGAGCCGGCGGGCGCCTGGGCTTCGCTGGCCGCGCGTGCGGGGTCGACGATGCCCGAAATCAGGCGCTCGGCCTCATCGACATCCAAGCAAGGGGTACCGCTTACCAGGCCATCGGCCTCGAGGCTATTGAAGATACGCGTGACGCGAGGGCAGTCGACGCCGATGGCACGGAGCTCGTCGGTATGCGCGAAGACCTCGTGTGGTTCGCCCTGCAGCGCGATTTCGCCATGGTTGAGCACGAGCACGCGGTTGCAGTACTCCGAGAGCAGGGCGACCTTTTGCTCAACGACGACGATGGTGATTCCAAGTGCGCGGTTTGCCTCACGCAGCGTCTCGAAGACCAGCGTGGAGCTGGCAGGGTCGAGTGCCGCGGTGGGCTCGTCGAGAACCAAGACGCGCGGACGCATGGCGAGGATGGCGGCGATGGCTACCTTTTGCTTCTGTCCGCCCGAGAGGGTGGCGATCTCGCGGTCGCGCAGGTCGCTGATGCCGACGGTCTCGAGCGTTTCGCTCACGCGCTGCTCGATCTGGTCATGGGGGACGCCAAAGTTCTCGAGGCCAAAGAGCATCTCGTCCTCGACGACCGAAGCGACCATCTGCGTGTCGATATCCTGCAGCACACTGCCGACGATTTGCGATACGTCGGTGAGCGAGGCTTCGCAGGTGTCGTGGCCGTCAACCATGACGGACCCAAAGAACGTGCCGGTGTAGTGGTGGGGCACGGCGCCCGACAGGCAGGCGGCAAGCGTGGACTTGCCGGCGCCCGAGGACCCGATGATGCCGATGAAATCTCCCTTGTTCACGCCGAGTGAGATGTGGCTGAGCGCCTGCTCGGTCTGCGTGCCATAGGAGAACGAGACATCGTCGACGTTGATGATCGTTTCCATGGATACCTTTCATAGTCATTGGGGACGTTCTTACATGACTAGTCGTTTAAGAACGTCCCCAAGAGCTAGTTGTTTGGGACAGTCTTTGTTGGTGGAGTGCGGAGACGGCTTTACGAGGGGCCCCAGGTTGGCGCGAAAGAGGAGCGAAGCGTACTTGGGTACGCGAGCGACGAATGAACGCCAAGATGGGGTGGCTCGTAAAGCCGAGCGGGTTAATTGAGCCTAAGGGCCTTCTGGATGGGCAAGTAGAGGGCACCGACCAGAATGGCGTTAAAGACGGCGGTCATGGCGACGACGGGCAGCATGGCGGCGGCGAGCTCGCCAACCACGCCGAGCATGGCCATCTTGATGACCATGAAGATAACGCCGGAGACAAAGGTGGTCAGGAAGGTTGCGACAATGGCGATGGCGGGCTTGACCTGACCGTTCTTGCCGGCGCCGTTGACGATGCCGGCCATGAGCATGGCGGCGATGCCCTCGGCGGCAAAATCGATGAACGGCGAAGTGGTGGTGATCTGGATTACGGCAGCCGAGATGAGGCCAATGACGAGCGCCTGGCCGATGTTGGGGCGAACGACCAGGATGGTGAGGCAGAAGGCCGAGATGATGAACTCGGGGCTGATCATGCCGCCCGAGATGCCCGAGATTGCCTTGCCGACGGTGAAGTTGAGGATGAAGCCGGCGGCGAGCAGGATGGCGAGCAGGACGAGGGCGCGGACATCGAGTTTGCCGCGGTCGGCGGTCTGGACGGTGCGGGGCTGGGTGGCGGTGGTGTTCTGAGACATGGTGAAAATCCTTTCGGAAGGGGATTGCAAGAGAAAAGCGGAGGCGCGTGATGCGAATGCGATTGGGCTCGAGATAGAAAAAGGCCCCCGGTCGAAACCGGAGGCCTTCCAATCACCTAGAGCGCAAAAACAGGCGTGAGGGACTCACTGTCGACCGATCGTATTCGCATCACGCCACCACCAGTTGTTGAGAGATTTCATCGTGTTCTTCATGTTGGTGGCTCCTTTCGTGATGCCGTGGCGCGGTCGCACCTAGTTGCTGTTGCGCTGCACTATAGCACAGCGAAGTGTGTGCGGGGAAATCTTTTTTAAAAAGATTTCAAGCGGGTTTCCCGGGTTTCCCGTCGGTCAAAAGAGCGGGCTAAGCGGGCGAGGCTGCCATGGCTGCCTTGTCCGCTCAGCTAAGACATGAGGGCCTTAGGCCTTCTTGCGACGATAGATCACGTAGACGCAGACACCGATGATGACGACGGCGCCAACGGCCATGGCGGCCATGTTGTTGCCCTCGGACTTCTCCTCGGTGACCTCTTTCTTTTCGGCCTCGGGCTCGGCCACGTCCTCATCGGAAAGGGCCTCGTCGGCGTAGGTGATGGACTCGACCAGGCAGTCGTTGTCAGCATCGTAGTCACTCGGGACGAACTCCTCGGAGAAATCGCCCTCCTGGAGGTAGTCGCGCATCTCCTCGAGCATGGCCTTGCACTTAACATAGGTGTTCTTGGTTGCAGCCTTGCCGGCCTTGTTGGCCAGGGCGGTGCGGGCTTCGGTGCCTTCTTCGGCCTGCATGGCCTCGTCGACGGTCAGGTTCTGCTCGATGAGTTCCTTCTGCAGGGCGTCGAGATAGGCGCGGACGCCGGCGGCGCAGTGGTCGCGGTTCTCATAGGCGAGCGTGTTGATGTCCATGAGGACGTAGTTGATGGAGTTCTTGGGCTCCTCGTTGTTCACGACGTCTTCCTCTTCGCAGTGATCGAAGGAGACATCCTGATCGCTGAAGTAGGGGCTGACCTCGGTGAGCAGTGCGGAATAGAGGGGGATGGCGACGGAGAACTCGGCGTTGGATAGCATCTCCCACTGGATGGTCGCGATCTCGGGGTCCATGCCGTGACGGATCTGGAAGGTGTGGATTTCGGTGTTGCGGTTGGAGCCGATGGCATAGGCGCCGTCGGTGTTGGCGTTGAGGCCGGCGACATTCTCGCCGCGAGCGGCGAAGGAACGAATCATCTCAAAGGTGTTCCAGTCGGACTTGCCGGGCGTAAAGAACAGCGGCTGCATTTCGTGGACCAGGGCGCCGGTCGTCGCGCGAGCGTCTTCGCGCTCGTCCTTGACGATCTCGTAGTCGGTGCCCTCGGCAAGCGGAGCCATGAAGTAATCGCGGCCCTGGATATAGCGCGACCACTGGTGCATGCCGGCCTCGCCAATCTCCTCGCCGTAGGTCTTGGCGACGTCGAACTTGCCGTCGGTGTACTCGGCAAAGCCCTTCTCCTTAGGCATAGACTCGATGCCCTCGGAGTGGAGGCAGTTCTCGGTGTCGTCGAGGTCGACGTCATAGGTGAGGTTGCCGATGTTGGGGTTGAGCGAGGCGATATCGTCAGTGAGCCTCATGGCGATCCACTGATGGCCGGAAAGCGCTGCAAACAACCAGGTCTCGTTGTTGTCGGCAATGATGATCTGGTCGTTGGAGCAGACGCCCTGCTCGTCAATCAGGCTGCCGAGGAGCTCGACACCCTCGCGGGCCGTGGCACTCTCGCCCAGAATGACGCTGGCGTAGTTGTATTCGCCAATGCCAGTCTCCTCGGTGATGGGGTCGGCCTCTTCGGCCTTCTCGTTATAGGAGGTGCTCAACGTGGCAGAGCAGGAGACGCCCTTCTCGTTGATGCCTGCCTCGGAATATGCGTCGTAGCGATCTTCCCACTGCGAGGGGTTGTCGCGAACGAAGGTGTAGCGGTAGGTTGCGCCCTTGGACTTGTACTCAAAACCGGACTCGACCGAGGTGTACTCGTTGCCGTCCTTGTGTGCGGGCTCAATGCCAAAGTGCTTGATGTAGCGCGGACCGAAGTCCTCGGAACGGCCGTAGTACGTGTTGCCGTCTGCCGTGAGCTTGCTGCCCATGTAGATCTGGGTGCAGGCGAGTGCCGAAGTCGGCATGGCCATGATAGCCGCTGCTCCAAACGCAAGGCCGCAGCCGAGCTTCTTGAGCGTGTTGACAGGATGAGTAAACCTCATAATCCCTCCCAACTGTTGAAACCCCGCGAAACCGTACGGAGTTTCAGCTAATAAATACATCTACTAGCCTAAAGGAAGTGTAAAGAGTATTCACTCGACAACAGCCTTTGCTCGATGAGCGTGAAGAAATATACGATGAACGGATAATAATACTCATTTTATGGCTTTAGTTAAATAAAGGCACCCTGCATTTACTGTAGCTGAATAAAGCATTAGACGGCGGTCAAAAAGAAAACTCTCCCGCTGTTTAGGATTTGCATAAACAGCGGGAGAGTCGATAACTGGATGAATATCATACCAATGTGGATTTACTTCTTTCGGCGGTGAATCACGTTGATGGCGTAACCGACGAGCATGGCCAAGACGATGACAATAAAGCCGATCAGGGGATTGTCGTTCACGGGGTCCTCCTATTTACCAAGTGGTGAGAATTCGTCGACGATGAGGTCGAGGCATTTCGGAAGTGCGCGGGCTCCAAAGACGCCCGAGTTGCTGGAGATGATCTCGCCATCGAACTGCATGCCCAGCGACGGGGTGCAGGTGATCTTGGCTTCTTTGGTCTGGATGATCTTGAACTGCGGACGGCCGAGCACCTTGCCGGCGGGGTCGAGTGCGGCGGTGATCACGGTCGGGAGGAGCTGTACGGTTTTGACGGGCTCGATGACCGCGATGTCGACCATGCCGTCGTTCATGCGACAGTCGGGGAACAGGTTGATGTCGTTTTGGATGACCGAGGTGTTGCCGGCCATACAGCAGATGCCATCGAGTTCCTCGACAATGCCGTCATGCTCAATCGTAAAGTGCGCCACCGTGGGGTTGGGCGTGGCGAGCGCGGATAGGAAGTAGGCGATCTCGCCGATATCGTTTTTGGTGGGGGCTGCCTTCATCATGATCTCGGCATCGTAGCCCGAGCCGGCGATGATGATGAAGCCGTGGCGCTTTTCGTTGCCGTTCTCGTCGAGCCAAAAGAGCTCACCCATATCCGCCTTGACGGTGCGGCCGACGCGGCAGGCCTTGGCGAGCGCCGCGGCCTCGGGGGCATTGCCGATGTTGTTGAAGAACAGGCAGGCCGTGCCGGAGGGGAAGACGAGCGTGGGGACGCCGCATCCGCGCATCTGGTCGAGCACGTTGGAGACGGTGCCGTCGCCGCCCGAAATTACCACGCGATCGAACTCGCGCACATCCGCCACGGCGTCCTCGGGCTCCATGCCATCGCCGATAAAGCGCATCACGACCTCGTCGCCGCCCTGTGCAAGGGCGTGCGTGAATGCGAAGATTTCATCTGAGCTGGGGCCCGATGCCGGGTTGTGGATGATAAGGCAGCGCATACTTACGTTCCCGTTCTGTGACTAACCGAGTATAGTTGTAAGGCAATGCCGATATCCTACCCGTGTTTTTCGGGCCTAACCTTATTCGATGGGTTGATATGTACATTTCCACACATCAGGCTCTACTCGACTTTTGCCAGCGCGCCCGTGAGTTTGACGCGATTGCCGTCGATACCGAGTTTTTGCGCGAGCGCACATTCCATCCGCGCCTGTGCCTGGTTCAGATTGCCACTCCTGCCGAGAGCGTCGCGGTCGATCCTCTAGTGATCGACGACCTATCGCCGCTGGCCGAGCTTATGGCCGACGAGAGCGTGACCAAGGTCTTCCACGCCTGCTCGCAGGATATGGAGGTCATGCTCCACACCGTGGGCGCGCTGCCGCGTCCGATTTTTGATACGCAGGTCGCCGCCGCCTTTTTGGGCGAGCGCCAGCAGATTTCCTACGGTGCGCTCGTGCAGACGTTCTGCGGTGTCTCATTGCCTAAGACCGAGTCGCTGACCGACTGGTCGCGCCGCCCGCTGACCGATAAGCAGATTGAGTACGCGATCGATGACGTCAAGTACCTGATTGTTGCCTATACCGAGATGATGAGCCGCCTGCGCGAGTTGGGCCGTGTGGACTGGGTACTCGACGAGTTGCGCCCGCTAGCCGACGAGTCGCACTACCGCGCCGACCGCCATGAGGCATTCCGCAAGGTCAAGCGCATCAACTCGTGCAGCCGCCATCAGCTGGGCATTGCGCGCGAGCTTGCCGCCTGGCGTGAGGACCGCGCCGAGCGGCGCAACATCCCGCGCAAGTGGGTCATGTCCGACGATACGCTGCTGGCCCTGGTTAAGCGCAACCCCGCGCGTGTTGAGGAGTTCCGCAGCATTCGCGGTACCGATCAGCTGGGGGAGCGCGACGTGGACGGCGCACTCATGGCCATCAAACGCGGTGCGAGCTGTCCGCACGATCGCCTGCCGCTTATGGTGCGCGGACATCGCCAGATTTCGCCGGAGCTGGAGAGCGTGACCGACCTTATGTATGCGCTTATTCGCCTGGTTGCCGAGCGCTCGGGTGTGGCGACCTCAGTCATTGCCTCGCGCGATGACCTGGCCGACTACATTGAGCATCCCGAGCAGAGCCGCCTGCGCGAAGGTTGGCGCTTTGAGCTTGTGGGCTCGCGCTTGGACGATTTGCTTTCCGGCAATATGGGACTCACCGTGAAGGACGGTAAAATCGAGCTTTTGTAATTACGCGGTTTTGCCAAACGATACAAACCGGTAGCGACAAAACATCGATGGTGTCTCATTGTCTGGGCGAGTGGGTAGAATGCCTCCAATGTGTAACTCGATTCGGAGGAATTTGCATGCCCTATTACTATGGATACGGCTTTGGCATCGACCCGCTGTACCTGCTGGTTGTCCTTGTTTGTACAGTGCTCGGTCTTGCCGCGCAGAGCTATATCAACTCGACGTACAAAACCTGGTCCAAGGTTCACTCGGACGGCGATACGGGTGCCACGGTCGCTCGCCGCATGCTCGATGCCAACGGTTGTAGCGCCGTGGGTATCAAGGGTGTCGCCGGTGAGCTCACCGACCATTACAACCCGCAGGATAACAACCTGTATCTCTCGGAAGCCAACCGCTCGGGCGGATCGGTCGCAAGCGTTGCCGTGGCCTGCCACGAGGCGGGCCATGCCGCCCAGCGTCAAAGTGGTTATGCCATGATGAAGGTACGCGCTGCTCTGGTCCCGGTCGTCAACTTTACCCAGAACACCTGGACGATCGTGTTGCTCTTGGGCCTGTTTATGAACATTGCCGGGCTCACAACCCTCGCGTTGGTCTTCTTCTCGTTTAGTGTGTTGTTCCAGTTGGTTACACTGCCGGTCGAGATCGATGCCAGCCGCCGCGCCGTGGCGTACATCGAGCAGTCGGGTATGAGTTCCAAGCAGGTCAACGGTGCCAAGAAGGTCCTGACGGCAGCCGCGCTTACCTATGTGGCTGCAGCGCTCACTTCGATCATTCAGCTGCTCTATCTTATGGCTCGCTACAACAGAAACTCCAACCGATAACAAATTGGCTTGACAGGCGCCGCGGAGATTTGTGTCCCCGCGGCGCTGTACTATGTGTTGGACTTGAATTTGCGCAGGGCCGGAGCCCTTGTGCACGATAACGAAAGGAGGCTGCGTGGCAGGCTGGAATCTGACCGGCAATGCCGTTTCCGCCGAGTTCGACGGTTCGGACGAGCAAGAGCGTAAGGAGCTCAGCGTGAGCCAGGCGGTAGAGATCGCCGCCGGTGCGCTCGATGCCATTCCGCAGCTGAGCGTTCTGGGCGAGGTCACGGGCTTCCGTGGCCCCAATGCCCGAAGCGGCCACTGCTACTTCCAGATTAAAGACGACTCGGCCGCCGTCGACTGCATCATCTGGAAGGGTGCCTATCTCAAGCGTACCTTCGATCTGCGTGACGGCATGCAGGTGAGCTTTAAGGGCAGCTTCAATCTCTACAAGCCTACGGGTCGCATGAGCTTCGTTGCCCGCTCGTTCTCGCTGGCGGGGGAGGGTCTGCTGCGTCAACAAGTGGCGCAACTGGCCGAAAAGCTACGCCGCGAGGGCCTGATGGACGAAGCGCGCAAGCGCCGCATTCCGGTGTTCTGCTCCCGCGTGGCGGTTGTCACCTCGCTTTCGGGTGCCGTAATCGACGACGTCAAGCGCACATTGCGTCGTCGCAACCCGCTCGTCGAGCTCGTCTGCGTGGGCGCCAAGGTTCAAGGCGAGGGTGCGCCGGCCGAGCTCATTGAGGGCCTGCGCCGCGCCGCTTCCATTGCGCCGGCGCCCGACTGTATTTTGCTGGTGCGCGGCGGCGGCTCCTTTGAGGACCTCATGACCTTTAACGACGAGGAGCTTGCCCGTGCGGTGGCAGCCTGTCCCGTGCCTGTGGTGACGGGCATTGGGCATGAGCCCGATACCTCGATCTGCGACATGGTGAGCGACCGTCGCGCCTCCACGCCAACGGCAGCGGCAGAATCGGTGGCGCCGGCTATGACGGAGTTGGCCGACGTGCTCGAGACGCGCCATCAGCGTCTGGGCGCCGCGATGGCTTCGATGATCGGGTCTGATCAGGTCGATCTGGAAATGCTCGACCAACGCGGCCGTCGTGCCTGGGACACCTATACGGCTCGCTTGGGTGATGCGCTCGATGCCGCTGCGTGTCGCCCGTGCCTCAACGACCCCACATTTATGGTCGAGCGTCGCGAATCGGAGCTTGCGCTGACTGCCGATCGCCTGTCGGGCGCCATAGTACGCTCGGTCGGGACATTCCGCTCCAACTTTGAGCGCTTGCCCGAGCGTCTGATTACAAGCACCTCGGGGCTCGGTGGTAAGCGCCATGCGCTCACGCTTGCGAGTTCCCGCCTAGAGCATCAAGGGCGCACGATGCTCAGCAAGCCAGCGTCCGACCTCAGCCGTGCGGCAGCGTCGCTCGATGCCCTGTCGCCGCTCAAAGTGCTTGCTCGCGGCTATTCCATCGCGTACAGCGATGATGGTGTGGCTACGAGTGCCAAGACCTTTAAGCCTGGCGACGCCATTCGCGTGCGCATGGCAGACGGCAACGTGGCAGCAACGGTCGATACGGTCGAGTAGACCGCGTTTCGCAGTGATAGACCCTTAGGAAAGGAAACAGATATGGCAGAGAAGACCCCGGTCGAGCAGCTTACGTACAAGCAGGCCTCGCAGGAGCTGGAGCTCATCATCCGCAGCCTGGAGTCGGGCGATATGGAGCTTGAGGAGTCGCTCGAGAGCTACACCCGCGGCGTCGAGCTCCTCAAAAGCCTGCGCACCCGCCTGTCCGATGCCGAGCAGAAGGTCTCGGTGCTCCTTAAGGACGTCGACGGCAACGACGTGCTCGCCGACGGCGAGGCCGCCAACACCGATGATAACCTTTCGTTCTAAGCATCTTGACCAAATATAATTACCTTGGTCTGTAAGAAAGGAACCAGCTATGTGCGATTGCATCTTCTGTAAAATTGCCAACCACGAGATCCCCTCGACCGTTGTCTATGAGGACGACCAGGTCATCGCCTTCGACGACCTCAACCCGCAGGCGCCGGTCCACACGCTCGTGATCCCTAAGAAGCACTACAGCGACATCGCCGACAACGTACCCGCCGAGACCATGGGCGCCATAGCTCACGCCATCCAGGAGGTCGCCAAGGCCAAGGGTCTGGAGGACGGTTTCCGCGTCATCTCCAACAAGGGCGTCAACGCCGGCCAGACCGTCATGCACTTCCACATGCACGTCCTCGGCGGCAAAAACCTGGGCGAGAACCTCATCTGAGGGCGCTTGGCCCGTCGACTTGGCTGCCTTTGGAGTAATCTATGCAGCTTTCTCAACTCGAATACCTTCAAGCGGTAGCGAACTATGGCGGCGTGCGCAAAGCAGCTCGCGCCGTTCATGTGAGTCCGCAGGCCGTTTCGTCGGCAATCAAAAAGCTGGAATCTGAGTATCAGATTGTTTTGCTCGACCGATCGGCGGGGGAGGCTGTTTTGTCTCCGGCGGGCAGAGAATTTGCGCGTCGTGCGCGCGTGATCCTGGCGCAAGTCGACGATCTCAAAAAGTACGCTCAATCGAGGGGCGACGGCGTTTCGCCCGATGGCCACTTTCGTCTTTACGCCCCCTGCCTTCATGGGCGGGGGCGCCTTTTTGCCGAAAGCTGGTATGACTCGTTTGAACGCTCGCACCCTCAGATTCACCTTGATGTGTGGCATCAGCCAACGGCCACATGCTTTGAATCACTTGTGCTTGGCATTTCGGATGCGGCTATCTCATTCGAGGAACCACGGGACAGCGTCCTTTCTTCAAAATATTTGGGTGAAAAGGAGCTCAAGGTTCTTTCATGCCCAGCGGGTCATCAATCTGTGGGAGCCATGACCATTCGCGAGTTACTGGGCGGCAGGCTCGCTGTTCCCATTAATTTGTCACCCTGTCTCAATGCAATCAATCAATGTCCCGAAGCCCAGCTCGTCAATTTTCGCTTCCGTGATGTTGAATACGGAAACAGGGCGCAGACTGAGTTTCTTCAAGCCGGGGGATTGATATTGAGTTTTTCTGGCTCTTCTCTCGCATCAGATGTATTGGAAGTGAGCGAGTGCTCCATTGAAGGTTCGCGTGACGTAGCCTTGCCCATCTACTTTTGCTATCGACAAAATGCCTGGACTGATCGACACCAGACGGTTTTTCTGCACCTATTGCGTCATCTTGCTTCGTGAGATTAATTGGCTTCGAGGCATCAAGTGATTATTGACGCCTTGTAACACATAGCTGACAGCTTTGCCCTCATGCTTTTCCAAGATTCCGATTTAGATTGCTGACTCTTGGAGGGTGGAGCATGAAAAACCGTACGGTCTTGCTTTATATGACGTTCGTTTTTCTGTCGAACTTCAGCACCATCTTGTATTTTCTAACTGTCTACCTTGAGTTCGTCGGACTTTCGATGGTATCGATTTCTAGCATGATGATTGCATATCAAGTGAGCAAGTTCATCCTTGAAGTTCCCACTGGCTATATTGCTGATAGGTTTGGACGAAAGACAAGCGGTCTCGTTGGCGTCGTGGGAATGCTTGGATACTACGCCGCCCTGCTTCTCGTCCGTTCTCCCCTGCTTTTAATCGGTGCGTTCGCTCTCAAGGGTTTTGCCGTTGCGTGTGTGAGCGGATCCATCGAAGCGATTTACATTGACAGCGTCTCTCAGGACCAGCTCGTAAGACTTAATGTCGTTGAGCGATTTGTTTTCTATGCCTCTTATGCCATCTCCGCTTGCGTGGGCGGTTTCATTTCGTCCGTCGGTGCATATCTCATTGGTCTTTCGGCAGATATCATCGCAATGGTGTTGACGTTGGTTGTCGTTGTCTGCATTCCTGAAATGCGAAGAGGGGGCACTGCGGCGACACCTGAGCGTGGAATGAGCCCGAAGATGATCGGTACCGCTATTGCGGGTAATGGCATTCTTCGTTCAGCGTTCATCATGGACTGTTCTCAGGCATTTGCTTTTGTCGCCCTGGAAGACTTTTTCTCACTGCTGCTTGCGGGTCGCGGAATGAATGCCGTCGCTTCGGGTGTGACCATTGCGGTCCAGCTCCTTGCCTCGGCCTCCATGGGACTTATTGTGCCCTGTGCGATTGCTCATGTCGACAAGGGCCGCTTTGCGCGTATTTGCGGCATCGTGCGCCTTTTCCTGACAGCTTTGTTTTTGATTCCCCTTACTCCGGCTAATTTGCTGCCCGTGTTCTATGTGCTGCAGACGGTTGCGTACTCGTTATTTGCTCCAATTAAATACTCAATTTTTCAAAAGGCAGCCGATTCTTCGATGCGCTGTTCACTGATTTCGGTTCAAAGCCAGATGGTGGCGGTGGGTGCCGTTCTTTTCTATCTGCTCAACGCTGTGTTGAGTAGCGTTGCGGGCATTCGAGTCGTATTGCTTGTCGCGCTCGGGATTTCTTCCCTTGTGTATATCCCCGCGCTATTTCGTCTTACACGCCAAAGGTCATGAGTATTTGGGCACCGATAACTTATATATCAACGCAATAAACCCGAGCGCGAGGGCGTTTGGGTTTATTATTGAAGCGTATGTAACCTGGCGGCGCCACACCGCCTGTTAGTAGGGAGACACATGAACGTTCTGGTCGTCAACGCAGGATCTTCGACCCTTAAGTATCAGGTCATCGATACCAAGTCCCACAAGGTGTCCGCAAAGGGCTCCTGCGAGCGCGTCTGCTTTACCGGCGGTACCTTCACCCACGCTGCCAACGGCTCCAAGAAGGTGACCGAGAACATCGAGTTCCCCGACCACAAGGTCGCCATCGAGGTCGTCCTGAAGGACCTCGAGGCCAACGGCGTCAAGATCGAGGGTATCGGCCACCGTATCGTTCAGGGCGGTTGGTACTTCGGTGATTCCTCCCTCGTCGACGAGGACGTCCTCGCCAAGATCCGCGAGGTCGCTCCGCTCGCCCCGCTGCACAATAACCCCGAGGCCAACGTTATCGAGTACTGCCTCGAGCAGTATCCCGACCTGCCCAACGTCACGGTCTATGACACCGCTTTCCACTTCAACATGCCCGAGGTTGCCAAGACTTACGCTCTGCCCAAGGATGTTTGCGACAAGCTGCACATCCGTAAGTACGGCGCCCACGGCACCAGCTACCGCTACATCTCCAAGAAGGTCGCCGAGATGACCAACGGCGGGGCCCGCAAGGTCGTCGTGTGCCATATCGGCTCCGGCGCTTCCCTGTGTGCTATCGAGGACGGCAAGTGCATGGACACCACCATGGGCTTGACGCCGCTCGACGGCGTCATGATGGGCACCCGCTGCGGCTCCATCGACCCGGCTACCGTGTGCTACCTGCAGCGCGAGGGCGGCTACACCTTCGACGAGGTCGACGAGATGATGAACAAGAAGTCCGGCCTTTTGGCTGTGACCGGCGGCAAGACCAACGACTGCCGCAACGTCGAGGAGCTCGCCGCCGCCGGTGACCCCGAGGCCCAGCTTGCCTTCGATATGTTCGTCTACAAGATTGCCGCCAAGGCTGCCGAGATGGCCACCTCCATGTGCGGTATGGACACCCTGGTCTTCACTGCCGGCATCGGTGAGCACGCTCCTGCCGTCCGCGCCGGCGTGGCCGACCGCCTGGCCTTTATGGGCGTCAAGATGGATCATGCCCGCAACGCCCTGCGTGGTGACGGCGCATGGTGCCTGTCTGCCAAGGATTCCAAGGTTAAGATTTTTGTTATCCCCACGGACGAGGAGTTCATGATCGCTTCCGACGTCGAGCGCATCGTCAACGGCAAGTAATTGCAAAAGGGGAGGGGCTGGACGACCGAGCGCCGTTCGGCCCCTCTTTTGTGCTCGTTGGGCGATATGCCTGATAGTTATTTATTAAGTTGTGATAACTTCTTATTAACATGCGGCCGCCTTAAGGGGTCTGCGCCGACCGTATCGCACTGCAAAGGAGTCTCATGAACGTACTTGTTGTCAACGCCGGTAGCTCAAGCCTTAAATATCAGCTTTTGGATACCGATACCCGCGAGGTTTTCGCCAAGGGCAACTGCGAACGTATCGGTTCGGACGTGGGCATCTTTGGCCACTCCGAGAACGGTGGCGCCAAGCAAACCGAGGAGGCCCCCTTCCCGGATCACCGTTCGGCTATCGCACGCGTGCTCGAAGAGCTCGAGAAGACCGACTTTACGATCGATGGCATCGGCCACCGTATCGTTCAGGGTGGCTGGTACTTCGATGATTCCGCGGTCGTCGACGATGAGGTCATGGCTAAGATCCTCGAGGTGGCACCGCTTGCCCCGCTACACAACTACGGCGAGGCAGCGGCAATCGAGTATTGTCGCGAGAAGTATCCGGAGCTGCCCAACGTGGCCGTCTTCGACACCTCGTTCCACATGACTATGCCCGAGGTCGCCTACACCTACGCCCTGCCCAAGGACGTGCGTGACAAGTATCACGTGCGCAAGTACGGCGCCCACGGCACAAGCCACCGCTATGAGTGGATGATGGCCAAGGAGATCCTGGGTTCGCGCTGCCACCGTCTGCTTTCGTGTCATCTGGGCAACGGCGCTTCGCTCGCCGCCATTGAGGACGGCGTCTGCCGCGACACCACGATGGGCTTAACTCCGCTCGACGGCCTGATGATGGGCACCCGTTGTGGTTCCATAGACCCGGCTACCGTGTGCTACCTGCAGCGCGAGGGCGGCTACAGCTACCAGGAAGTCGATGACATGATGAACAAGCAGTCTGGTCTGCTTGCCATTTCGGGCATCTCCAACGACGCCCGCGACATCCGTACGCGCGCCTCCGAGGGCGACGAGCGCTGCCTGCTTGCCTTCGATATGTTCGCCTACAAGGCCATGCAGCAGGCCGGCTCCATGATCGCTTCAATGGCGGGCGTGGACACCATTACCTTTACCGCCGGCATTGGCGAGAACGACTGGTCGATCCGCAAGGCTTTCTGCGACTGCTTCGAGTGGCTGGGCGTGCGCATCGACAACAACAAGAACCGCGAGGCCGTGGGTAACGGCCCGCAGGTCATCAGCGCCGCCGGTTCCGCCGTCACGGTCATGGTCATCCCCACCGACGAGGAATACATGATCGCCCACGACGTTGAGCGTCTGACCAAGAACAACTAGCGCTCATTTGCAATTAAACGAAAGGCCTCCAGAGCAAACGGCTTCGGAGGCCTTTTTGTTGTCAGGGGGACGGCGGCCGCACTCCGCCTTTCGGATCCAAAGTGATCGATCCCAAACGCATGTGCTCTCAACAACGGGACCCATTCATTCAGATCCTCAGCCCCAGCTCGTAGCCAAGCCGCCGTCCACTCCAGATTCCTTAGCTGCCACGTAGCGGCAGGGACCCTACAGGGTAAAGCTCTGAAACATTCCGCAGGACGGAGGAAGCCCCCGCCGCACGTAGTGCACAGCGGGGGCTTCCGACATGTCCGAGGACGTTTTCAGAGCTTTACCCTGTAGGGTCCCGAGGGGATACGTCCGCTACTCAGCCATCTGAGCCTGGACGGCGGTGATGGCCACGACACCCACGATGTCGTCGGCAGAGCAGCCGCGCGACAGGTCGTTGACCGGCTTGGCGATGCCCTGCAGGATGGGGCCGTAGGCGTCGGCGCCGGCGAAGCGCTGGACCAGCTTGTAGCCGATGTTGCCGGCCTCGAGGTCGGGGAACACGAGCACGTTGGCCTTGCCGGCGACAGAGGAGCCGGGAGCCTTGAGCTGGGCGACGGTGGGGACGATAGCGGCATCGAGCTGCAGGTCGCCGTCGATGGCGAGCTCGGGTGCCTTCTCCTTGCAGAACTTCACGGCCTCTTGGACCTTCTTGGCGACCTCGCCGCCAGCGGAGCCCATGGTGGAGTAGGAGAGCATGGCCACGTGCGGCTCGACGCTGCCCATAAAGGTGGACCAGGAGTGAGCGGAGGCGATGGCGATCTCGGATAGCTCGTCGGAGGACGGGTTGATGTTGAGGCCGCAGTCGGCGAAGATCAGCGTACCGTCGGTGCCGAACTGCGGGGTGTCGGTGCACATCACGAAGAAGGCCGAGACCAGCTTGGTACCCGGGGCGGTCTTAAGGATCTGCAGCGCGGGGCGCAGGGTGTCGGCGGTGGAGTGGCAGGCGCCGGAGACCAGGCCGTCGGCGTCACCCATCTTGACCATCATGGTGCCAAAGTAGGTGGCGTCCATCACCTGGGCGCGAGCCTGCTCGATGGTGACGCCCTTCTTGGCGCGGAGCTCGGCAAACTTCTGCGCGTACTCCTCGTGCTTCTCGGCATTGCGCGGATCGATGACGGTGGCGCCGGGAACGTTGATCTCATCGGGGTTGCCCAGGATGACGAGTTTTGCCAGGCCCTCCTCGATGATCTTGGTGGCCGCGACGATGGTGCGCGGATCCTCGCCCTCGGGCAGGACGATCGTCTTAAGGTCGGCCTTGGCGGCAGACTTCATACGGTTCAGGAAATCGCTCATGTTACTCCTTACAAGCGTTTCACTAAGCTCCAGGCGCCCGGCTGTTCACGAATAAACCCGCTGCTAGCGGGTTTACCTTTCAAATTTGTACGCCGCGGTGCTTGAGCTTTCCTTGTGTGGCAAGCTCATTATAGGACGCATTAGCGCTATAATCGATCTGATAAATATGTCTCGAAGAATGTTCGAGAAAAGCCCAGCTAACGAGCCCGTGGCTTTTGACAAGGAGTATCGATGCAGATTACCTCAGGCCTGCCTGAAGGCTTTAACGCCGGCGCGTACGACATGATTGTCGTCGGTGCTGGATATGCCGGTGCCGTTTGCGCCCGCCGTCTTGCCGAGACCATCGGCTATCGTGTTGCCGTTTTGGAGCGCCGTAGCCACATTGCGGGCAATGCCTATGACTGCACTGACGAGGCCGGAATCCTGATCCACGAGTACGGTCCGCATATCTATCACACCTTTAACGAGCGCGTGCATAATTTCCTGTCGCGCTTTACCAAGTGGACGGATTATCAGCACAAGGTGCTCGCCAACATCAACGGTACCCTTATGCCCGTGCCCTTCAACCATGCGAGTCTCAAGCTCGCCTTTGGTGATGAGCGCGGCGAGGAGCTGTATCAGAAGCTCGTGGAGACCTTTGGCAAGGATGTCAAAGTGCCCATCATGGAGCTGCGTAAGAAGAACGACCCCGACTTGGCCGAGGTCGCCGATTACGTCTACGAGAACGTCTTTTTGCATTACACCATGAAGCAGTGGGGCCAGACGCCCGACCAGATCGATCCCTCGATCACCGGCCGCGTTCCCGTCTTTGTGGGCGACGATGACCGCTACTTCCCGCAGGCCCCCTTCCAGGGTATGCCGCAGGATGGCTACACGGCGCTGTTTGAGCACATGCTCGACCACGACCTGATTGATGTGTTCTGCGACGTGGATGCTCGCGATCTCTTCGAGATCGACGAGACCACCGTCAAGGTCGACGGCAAGGTCTACGGCGGCGAGATCGTCTATACCGGTCCGCTCGATGAGCTGTTCAACCTCGACCTGGGCGCGCTGCCGTACCGCACGCTCGACATGAAGTTCGAGACGCTCGATATGGATCAGTTCCAGCCCGTGGGCACCGTCAACTACACCACGAGCGAGGACTACACCCGCATTACCGAGTTCAAGAACATGACTGGTCAGGTCCTGCCCGGCAAGACCACCATCATGAAGGAGTACTCCAAGGCCTATACGCCCGGCTCGGGCGAGACGCCGTATTACGCCATTCTTGAGCCCGAGAACCGTGAGCTCTATGAGCGCTATCTTGAGCGCGTCCAGAACCTGACAAACTTCCACCCGGTGGGTCGTCTGGCCGAGTATCGTTACTACGATATGGATGCCGTGACCAATTCCGCCCTCGATCTTTCGGATGAGATTATCGCCTGCCATGCATAAAGTCATAACATTCGGTATTCCCTCGTATAACGCCGCCAAGGACATGGACCATTGCATCACCTCCATCTTGGAGGGGAGCAATTACGCCACCGATATCGAGATTATCGTGGTGGACGACGGCTCCAAGGACGAGACGGCCGCCAAGGCCGACGAGTGGGAGGCCCGTTATCCTGGAATCATCCGCGCGGTGCACCAGGAGAATGGCGGCCACGGTATTGCCGTCCTTTCGGGTCTGCGCGAGGCGCAGGGCACCTACTACAAGGTCGTCGACTCGGACGACTGGCTTGACGGCGCTGCCCTTTCGACCATGCTGTCGATTCTGCGCGGCTTTGAAGAGCGCGACCAGCGCGTTGACCTGTTTATCTCGAACTACGTGTACGAGAAGGTTTACGAGGGTACGCATACGGCCATTGGTTACAAGTTTGCCCTGCCTCGAAAAAAGATCTTTACCTGGGACCAGATCGGCCATTTCCGTTTGGACCAGAATCTGCTCATGCACAGCCTGTGCTATCGCACGGATGTGCTGCGCGAGTCCAACCTGCCCATGCCGCCGCACACGTTCTATGTGGACAACATCTACGCCTACGTGCCGCTGCCGCGTTGCAAGACCATGTACTACGCCGACATCGACCTCTATCGCTACTTTATCGGTCGCGAGGGCCAGAGCGTCAACGAGGCCACGATGGTCAAGCGCCTGGACCAGCAGTTCCGTGTGACGCGCATCATGATGGAGTCGTTCCACCTGTACAGCGATGTTGAGTCGTCGCGTCTGCGCTCGTACATGATGGGTTATTTCACTATGATGATGGCGATCTGCTCGGTGCTCACCAAGCTTTCCGACGAGGATTGCGCCGACGAGCGCCTGAAGACGCTGTGGGCGGACCTGAAGGCCTACGATGAGCGCATGTATCGTCGTGCTCGCTACGGCGTGGTCGGCTTCTTCACCAACCTCCGCGGTCGCGCCGGAGACAAAACCACACTCGGCCTATACCGTCTTGCCTCAAAGATCTTCAAATTCAACTAGCTGCTGAGTAATCGCTGCTGATAGGTTGACTGGGCCCCTTGGCCTTTAGTTTGCTACTGCGAACAGTCCTGCTCGCACGGAAAGCACATTAAGTGCTTTCCGGCTCGTGCGGAACTTGTAGCAAACTAAAGGCCAAGGGGCCTCTGCTATAAGAATCGATTGTCAGGTTATTTGAATTTGAAGATCTTAGACGCGCGGTACACAGGGGTCTGAGCTGAAAAGATTTTGGTTGGTAGGTTGCCCGGTGGGTCTTGGTTATGTTTGTCGCGAGTTCCGCACGAGCCGAAGAGCATTTAATGTGCTCTTCGTGCGAGCCAGGACTGTAGAGCAGCAAATATAACCAAGACCCACCGGGCAACCGGACGAGCTAGTTTACTTCGCGGCGCCGGGGATGCCGTGGGAGGTTTTGGCGGTTTTGGCTCCGTTTACGATGGCGGTTTGCAAAGCCCTTACGGCGAGCATGCCCAGCAGGTCTAGGGGAACGGCGGCGCTTGCCTGGGCGCCCAGTTTGCCGCTGGCGAGGGTGTAGATGGTGTCGCCATCGTTGGTGGTGTGCGTGGGACGGATGGCGTGTGCGTAGGCGTCTGCGGCCATCTGAGAGACCTTGGTGGCTTGTGCCTTAGTGAGTTCCACGTTGGTGACGATGCAGCTGATGGTGGTGTTGGTGCGGTCGAGCGGCATCTGCATGGATCCGGCGGCGGCAAAGGCTGCGAGTTCCATGTCGACGATCTGGTCGCTATCGGCTGCGGCACGCATACCGGCGACCCACTCGCCGGTGAAGGGGTCGACAACGTTGCCGCAGGCGTTGACCGAGACCACGGCGCCCACCTTGATGGGGTCGAGCGCCACGGCGGCAGCGCCAAGGCCGGCCTTCATGCAGGTGGCGGGGCCCATGAGCTTACCCACGGTAGCGCCCGTGCCGGCGCCTACGTTGCCCTGTTCGAGCTTGGTGGGGGTGTGGTCGAGCGCCTCGCGCACGGCGGCGATGCCGGCCTCAATGTCGGGGCGAACGGTGGGGTCGCCAAAGGCAAGGTCGAAGATACAGCTGGAGCACACGATGGGCACCTGCGTGGGGCCGACGGGCAGACCAATGCCGCGGCTCTCGAGTTCGCGGGCCACGCCGCTTGCAGCCTCGAGGCCAAAGGCCGATCCGCCCGAAAGGCAGACGGCGTGGACCTTATCGACGGTGTTTTCGGGACGCAGCAGGTCGGTCTCACGCGAAGCGGGGGCGCCACCACGTACGTCAACGCCACCGGTGGCACCCTCGGGCGCCACGATTACGGTGCAGCCGGTGCCAGCCTCCTCGTCCGTATAGTTGCCAAAGCAAAAGCCATCGACATTGCAAACATCGATGGCTTCGAGCAGTGTGTCCATGTGTTCTCCTATCGGTTTTCCGCCGGGCCTTATGCCCGGTCGGGATCCGTACGGTACGGCAAAATTGTAGGCGCTGGGGGATACCCAGCGCCAGATGCAATTACGAGAGTTTTTGAATCGCGCGTGCGACGCGAGCGATGGGCAAGCCCACCACGTTGTAGAAGTCACCCGAAATATCGTGCACAAGCATGCGGCCGCCTGTGCCTTGGATGCCGTAGGCCCCGGCCTTGTCCATGGGTTCGCCGGAGGCAACATAGCGCTCGATCTGCTCTTCGGTAAGCTCATAGAACGTCACGTCGGTCACATCGACAAACGACAGGCTCTCGGCGGCATGCGGAGCTGTAGCGTCGCCGGCTTTAACGATGCAGACGCCGGTTGCGACCTGGTGCGTGCGGCCCGAAAGCTCGCGGAGCATGGTGCGCGCCTCGTCCCCGTCTGCCGGCTTGCCCAAAATTTGGCCGTCAAAGGTGACAATAGTATCGGCCGCGACGGTCAGTTCGTTGGGCTCGGCATGCTCGGCGGCAACGGCGGCGGCTTTGGCACGCGCCAAGCGCTCGACGAGTGTAAGCGGAGCTTCGCCATCAAAAGGCGTTTCGTCGATATCTGCGGGAATCACGCGAATGTCATAGCCCGCCTCGCGCATCAACTCGATGCGGCGCGGTGATTGCGAAGCCAAAATCATAGCTGAATGCCCTCGGCGACCTTCTCGACGGCCTTGTCGCCGGCGAGCGTGCGCAGCAGCTCAAGCGCAAAGGGGAGCGACTGGGCCATGCCGCTGGCGGTGATGATGTTGCCGTCTTGCGTAACCTTCTCGCCGGTATAGGCGCCTTCGGGGAAGCTTTTCTCAAAGCCAGGGAAGCACGTGGCGTGGCGCCCCTCGAGTAGGTCGAGCTCGCCCAGGATAAACGGGGCGGCGCAGATGGCGGCAACGTGCTTGGTCGCGGCGAACTCGCAGACCACGTCGCAGACGCGCTGATCGGCACGCAGGTTGGTGGCACCGGGCAAGCCGCCGGGCAGCACGACGCAGTCGTACTCGTCAAAGTTGATCTCATCAAAGAGCGCATCGCAGGTCACGGGGATCTGCAGCGAGCTTACGACCTCACGTGTGGGCATAATCGAGACGAGCGTGGCACGCACACCGCCGCGACGCATGACATCGACCATGGTCAAGCATTCAATAGTTTCAAAGCCATCGGCGGCGAGAACGGCAACGCTGGGCATGAGGGTTCCTTTCATAGGCGGCATACAATTAGCCGTCTTATACCCCGAAGACCTCCGCTTGCCACGCTCGATTTCTCAATGATTTATCTGAGCAATGATTGAGTGACTAGTTGCGCCTAAGGTGGACGACGGTCTCGCAGTGGAAGGTTTGCGGGAACAGGTCGACTGGCGTGATCTTGACGGGGGAGAAGGTGCCTTCTTCGACAAAGCGTTTGAGATCGCGCGCCAGGGTGGCCGGGTCGCAGCTCACGTAGGCGACATCGCGAGCACTCGTGCTGGCGATAAGGTCGATCGCCTCGGGGGCGAGGCCTGCGCGCGGCGGGTCGACCACCAAGACGTCGGCATCCTGGTCGGGGAACTCGCGCACCGCGTCTCCGCCAATGACGTCGACGTTATCAAGCTTGTTGATCTCCAGGTTACGGCGCAGGTCGCGCACGGCCGGGCCGTAGGCCTCGACGGCGGCGACGAAGTCGCAGCGGCGGGCGAGCGGCAGGGTAAAGGTTCCGGCGCCGCAGTACAGGTCCACGGCAAGCTCGTGCTCTTGCGGGTCGAGCGCCGCCATAACGAGCTCAATCAAAATTTCGGCACCCTTGGTGTTGACCTGGAAAAACGACGGGGCAGACAAGCGCATCTGGCCATCGGCGATGTTCTCGGTCCAGGAGCCCTCGCCGGCGAGCATCTCAACCTTGGAGACGCGACGGGCCTTCTTTTCGCCCTTGCTCATCACACGCACGATGCTCGTGGGATGAGCGGCGTCCGCCAGCACGCGGGAGACTTGCGAGCGCGGAAAAGAGCCTGTGGGCGTCCAGAGTGCAACCTCGAGCGCCTTGGTGCGGCGCGATGCGCGAATGCCCACGCGTTCGAGCCCCAAGTCATGGCTGCCGCTTAGATAGTTGAGTGCGCCGACGACCGATTTGAGCGCCTTCGGGAAGCGCTTATCGAACAGCGGGCACGCATCGACGGTCACGATTTTGCTGGGGTCGACACCGTGCATGCCAAGGCGCACGCGACCGTTGACGACGGTCGGTTCGAGCTCGATTTTATTGCGGTAGCCCCAGTCGTCCTTGGTGTGGCAGATGGGCTGTACCAACTTATCGACCTGCTCAGGAGCGAACTTGCCGATGCGCTCGAGCGTGGAGCGCAGGTTTTGCTCCTTGGCGGCAAGCTGTGCCGTGCGTGAGAGATTGCCCCACGAACAACCGCCGCAGATGCCAACGAAGGGGCAGGGGGGCTGAATGCGATCGGGGCTCGGCTCCAGAATCTCGGTCGTGCGGGCGCGCATGAACGACTTGCCGTCCTGTACGACCTCGGCCTCGACGGTGTCGCCTGCCACGGCGCCCTGCACAAAGACGGCCTTGCCGTTGTCGGCGTGCGCCAGCCCATCGGCGCCGTAGGTCATCGATTCTATAGTGAGCTTCATATCCCTGCCTGTCATTCGTGTTGTTGTTCGCACCATGGTAGCAGGGAAAAGCGCCCCGCATCCGAGGCTTTCCTCAAATGCGGGGCGCTTCTACAAACTGCTTCTACAAACGACTATTTCGTCTTGCCGGTAATGAGCGTCTTAAGACCCAGGCCGATCAGGCCCAGGCCCATGCGCACACGACCGGGGCGATGGCGCTCGATGGCCTTGGTCTTGCCGGCGGGCTTATCGCGACGGGCGCTCGTCTCGGGTGCGGGCTTGGTGACCTGCGGCTCGGGCTGAGGTACAGGTGCGGGCTCGGGCTCAATGACGGTCGCCTGGACCTTCTGAACCTCGGGCGTGGCCGGCTGCGGCTCAGGAGAAGGGGCGGGCTTTGCCTCAATGACGGGCTCGGGCGCGGCCTCGGCGTTGCGGTAGGCACGCTCCAGCAGGGCTTCCTGCGAGTTGAAGGGTTTCTCACCCCCTGTACGCTCCACGGGAACCCAGGTGCCGTCACTTGTCAGGCTGCGGGCTTTCACGTTGTCGCGCAGCTGCATACCCATGTACTCGTGCACCAGGGCGCGGCAGGTGGGGTCGAGCACGGGGAAGGCGATCTCCACGCGGTGCTCGGTGTTGCGCGTCATCATGTCGGCCGAGCTCAGGTAAATCATGTCCGAGTCCACGCCGAAAGCGTAAACACGGGCATGCTCCAAAAAGCGTCCGACGATAGAACGGACATGCACGTTCTCGGTCTTGCCAGGAACTCCCGGCTTGAGGCACGAGATGCCGCGGATGATCATGTCCACGCGGACTCCTGCGCACGATGCCTCGGCGATCTTGTCGATGACCTCGCGGTCGGTGAGCGAGTTGAGCTTAAAGAACACGCGGGCGGGCTCGCCAGCGAGGGCGCGCTGGATCTCGCGGTCCAGGCCGCGCATGATGAGCGGCTTGAGACCGACCGGCGCCACGCCCAGGAAGCGGTAATCGCCGCGCAGATTGCCCAGCGACAGGTTGCGGAAGAACAGGTTGGCGTCCTCGCCGATACCGGGGTGGGCGGTCATGAGCATAAAGTCGCTGTAGAGTTTGGCCGTCTTCTCGTTAAAGTTGCCGGTGCCCAGCAGCGTTAGGCGCGTTAGCGCCATGCCCTCGCGATAGGTGAGCTGGCAGATCTTGGAGTGGCACTTAAAGCCCTCGGAGCCGTAGATGACGGTGCAGCCGGCCTCTTCCAGGCGCTCGGCCCACTCGATGTTGTTCTGCTCGTCAAAGCGCGCGCGGAGCTCCATGAGCACCGTGACCTCTTTGCCGTTCTCGGCGGCATCGATCAGCGACTCGCACAGGCGGCTCTGCTTGGCCACGCGGTAGAGCGTGATGCGCAGCGAGATGCACTCGGGGTCGTAGGCTGCTTCGTGCACCAGGTCCAAGAACGGATTCATGGCCTCGTAAGGGTAAAAGAGCAGCTTGTCGTGCTGCAGCACCTGCTCGCGGATGGAACGGGACATGTCGATGGTGGGGTTGGGCTGCGGCTTAAACGGCGTAAAGAGGAGCTCGTTGCGTAGATGCTCGGGAATCTTGCCCTCAATGCCGAAGACGTAGCCCAGGTCGAGCGGGATATCGCAGGTAAAGACCGAGCGGCGAGAAAGCTCGAGCGCCTTGCGGATGGTCTTGAGCGTCGCCTTCTCGAGCGACCCCGAGACCGCGAGCACCACCGGCTGCAGGCGCAAGCGTTTCTTGAGGATGCGCTTCATGTGCTGACGGTAATCCTCTTCCTCCTCGACGCCCTCGCCGTCCGGGTCGATGTCGGCGTTGCGGGTGACGCGGATGAGCGCGCGGTCGAGCGGCTTATAGGAGCCAAAGCAGCTGTCCAGGCAGGCGAGGATGACGTCCTCGAGCAAGATGTAGGAGTAGGTGCCGGTGGGCGAGGGGATCTCGACCACGCGGTTCATCGAGGTGGGAATCTCGATAAGGCCCAGCAGACTCTCCTCGTCGGTGACGCCGTCCAGGCCGCAGGCCAGGTAGAGTGCGCCGTTGCGCAGGTTGGGGAAGGGGTGGCGCGGGTCAATCACCAGCGGTGAGATGACCGGCGACACGTAGGCCTGGAAGTAACGGGTTACAAAGGTGCGCTCCTCGGGCGTAAGCGAATCGATGCGGGCGCGGTGAACGCCCAGGGTGTCGAGCTTGCCCTCGATGCTCTTAAAGATGGACTCCCATCGGGTAAGGAGCCCGGGCATTTCGGCCATGACAGCATCGACCTGTTCGGAGGCGGTCATATTGCTCTTGTTGTCGACAGGCTGTTTTTTGAGCTCTGCCAGATCGGACAGGCCGCCCACGCGCACCATGAGAAACTCATCGAGGTTAGACTCGAAAATCGACACGAACTTTAGCCGCTCGAACAGCGGAACGGTCTCGTCGAAGGCTTCGTCAAGCACACGGTTGTCAAAGCGCAGCCAGCTGAGCTCTCGGTTCTGCGTGTACGAGAAGTCGCGCGGCGGCTTACGCAGCTTTGCAGCGGCTTGCTTTTTTTCGATTTTGCTCGGCATATGCATCTGTCCGTTCAGTCCCCGTGGGGGACGGTTGCCTAACACTATTCACTATTGTCTCAATTTAGTCGACCTATGGCACGGACGTATCGCGTGAACGGTATCTTTACCTACTTCTTACGCTGACAAGCCATAGAGCTGACGCCCTTCGCGTTGTGAAAAACGGTCTATATTCTCACTCAACTGATAAGGATGCGTGAATAAGAATGATGGCAAGCTGAATATCATTGAATTCGGTCCAAAACGTGGGCTAGCTTCATTTATATACATAAAACCGTTTTACCTATGCAATTCTGAATCATGGATTTATAGATGCGATGGGGGATAATTTATAGGAAAAAGAGCGTTTACCTTTGAAAAGGTACTTTAGAGCGCCGAAGTGCATCATGGGGGAATCACATGCGATATACCGTTCATCGCACTTTGTTGACCGTTCGGGGGTGAGGTGGAATTGCGGGTGGAATTTGGATATAACTAGAGCTGTCAGCAAGCAGCGCCCGTTACGGAAGGGCGCTGATAGATTCGGCCGAGAGGCCCGAAAGAAAGGTAGGAGGCCATGACGAAAGGTCTGCA
>NZ_QSPW01000004.1:0-176213 GCF_003466565.1 Collinsella sp. TM04-29 | reverse complement strand
GCTGGGGTAGAGGTGGTAGAAGCCGTCGAAAAGGCTCTTGAAGCCAAAGGCTTGCTGCCAGTCCGTCATTCCGGCGCGCGCCATGCCTGCGCGGTTGTAATGGTTGAACCCGGCGGCGCTTGACATGCCCGAGCCGATGCCGACGATGATGGCGTCGGCATCGTCGATAAGGCTTCGAAGCCTACGCGCTTCTCTTTCTAGGGGTGGCATCGGGCGATCTCCTCGAAAGCCGGGGCCATATCGCCGTCAACGAGAATCGTCTCGCACGAAGCGTCGGGCGCCATGGCCTGGCCGTAGTTGAACACGATGTAGGTGGCGTGCTCGCAGGCGTTCGCGATCTGGGCGAGCATGCGCTTTATGACGCCGTTGTGCAGTCCCACGCCAAGTTCGAGGATGGCGACCCTGCCGTTGCGATGGGCTTGCACAAGACGCGCGAGCTCGTCGAGCTGGGTCATGGCGAGGGTGTCTGGATGGGCGAGGCGCCGCTCGTCAACCGACGTGCGCGTGCTCCCCTCAGTCTCGAGCACGCGCTCCTCGTCGAACCCGGCGCGCGCGAAGTGCCCGTCGATGTTGCATGTGACCACGAAGGTGTCGGCGTGCTCCGTAAGACGCCGCAGCCCGTTCATGAGCGGGCTGGGCTCATATTCGACATACTCCTTTTGATGGAACCGCTCGCTCCACCGGCGTCGCACGTTTGCATCCGGGGAGGCCAGCCCCTGCAGTATGCAGCCGATACCGTCGGCCTGGGCGAGGTCTCCGTACGCCTCCCGAAAATGAGCATCGGTGCAGAAGAGATTGAGCCCCTCCGCCATATCGAGTCCGTTGCTGGCGCCGATGATGACAAGATCCGCCTCGGCTAGCGTCCTGCCTATGCGAACTGCTTTCGCCGTCTCCATGCGCTACCTCCCCAGCGTCTTGCGCACGTCGTCGAGCACGTCGGCGATATCGGCGCGAATGGCGAGCCCCCGATCCTCGATCGCGCGGGGGAGGAACTGCGTCTTGTTGTTTACGGCGATGTAGCTGGCCTGCGGTAACTGCGCCGTGAGGGCCCAGAACGGCTCCTGGATAAACGCGGGCGTCATGCGGCCCACACCCAGCTCGAGGAAGAGGATCCTCTGCCGCGCGTGCGCGTCGAGCCAGTCGGACATCTTGCGGTACTGCTCCTCGTAGAGCTCGCCCTGCAGGAAGTTGCCGTAGCCGCGAACCCAGGGGAACGCCTCTGCCCCGCAGTGCGGGCAGCGTGGCACGAGCTCTGTCGGAACCTCTAGGCCGTCTCCCATGGCCTCTACCATACGAGAGACCGGCTCGATGGCGTCCCATACCTCGTCGGTACAGCAACGGGAGCACTGGAAGAAGCGGTGGTCGCCTTGGATCTCTGCCACCTTCTCCCAAGGGTAGAGCTTCACAAACTGCGTGTCCTGGTTGGTGGTGAGCACGAAGAAATCCTTCTCGGCGAGAATGGCGTCGAGGTCCTTGTAGGGCTTGCGCAGCGGGGCGTTGAGCGTGGTGTCGAGGAAGGTGGCAAGGTAGCCCCAGCGCGCCTCGGCAGTGGGCCAGCGGTAAGACGACCCCTCAAAAGCGCCCCTGAAACCGTAGCGCTCGGCGAATTTGCCGAAATGTCTGCGATAGGTCGCGTTGTCCTCGTAGTAGAAGTCGCCGCCGCCTGCCGCGGAGAGTCCGGAAGCCCCGCCTACCAGCACGCAATCGGCTTCTTCGATCATGCGGGCAAACGTTTCGATTTGCTGGTTGTAGGGCTCTGGTTCGCGGTCGCTCAGCTCATATGGTGTGCCGCCGGCGCGGTAGGCGGCCTGATGGGAAAACGATCGGTTGGTGAGTTCGATAACGAGCTGTTCGTATAGAGTCACTTGATACTCTCTTTCAACTACAATGAACAGGTGTCTATAAAAAGTATCAATGTTGATTTGCATCAGAGCAATGAACAGCTTCGAGCTGCTGTCGATAAACGAGCGGCTGCTGGATATTGTTGAGCGCTGCAATTGGAGGGGCCATGGAAGTGGGGAAGATCGATCGTCGCCGACGCTATACGCTCTCGGTCATACGGGAGGCGTTCTTCGCGCTGCTGGCCGAGGTCGGCTTCGCGAAGATGACGGTAGCGGATATCTGCCGCCGCGCCGATATCAACCGCGGCACGTTTTATCTGCACTACGAGGACAAGTTCGCGCTGCTCGACGCACTTATTGACGAGGCCTTGGCGGCGGTGCCCCCGCTCGAGGGATCGGAGGCGGATGCCCTCTGCCAGCGTCCGCCGGCAAACGATGACTATTATCTGCTCTACTCGGATGACGACGCGTACGCCCGGGTGGCACAGCGCGTCGTCGAGCGCGGTGCCGAGCAGATGGTTCCCTCGATCATGGAGGAGACTGGGCTTTCGCGCGAGGACGCCTATCTGCTCTTCGTCCACAACGTCCAGGGAAATCTCGCGGTCAACCGCCTACTTGGTTGGAGGCGAGGGCCCGAGTTCGCCCACGCCCAGGAGCTGCTCAGTGCCTATTCCGAAGGAGGTATGCGGGCGGTATCGGCCCCTTGCGGATTAATCGCGAATTAGAACATGATAGCGTCGTCGGCCGTGAAGGCGTCGAGGGATCCCTGCTTGACCTGAATGCAGACGTATGTGATCCCCGAGTCGGACGCGGCGCGGAACTGACGATGCGCAGCGGGGGAAATGCGCAGCCAGTCGCCGGCCGCAAGCTCGATATCCTCACCGTCGATCGTGACCGAGCCTGCGCCCTCGAGCACGCCATAGATCTCCTCGTTTTCCTTGTGTGCATGGACGAACGGAACGCCAGCGCCGGCGGGAAGACTGTTGATACTCACCTCTGCCCCGGTAAGCCCGAGCACCTCGTGCAGCTCAACGCGGCTCTCATTGCCGATGTGGGTCTTTGCATAATTAGCCATAATGGTTCCTCTCTTGGGGTTGATTTACCTTGCAGGCATCTCCTGCGTGAGATATATTCAACGCGAAAGCGCATGCAAATACGAGTACGCACATATTTGTAACTGCGTGCTTTTTTGTGAAACCGGTATGGTCAAGGAGGTTGGGTCTCCCATGATGGCGAAAGAGGAGCTTCCGGAGTGTCCGGTCGCAACGGCGGTAGCGCTCATTGGCGGCAAGTGGAAACTGCTCATTATTCGTAACTTACGCGTACGCCCTTGGCGTTTCAACGAGTTGCGCCGCAACCTGGAGGGGATCTCTCAGAAGGTGCTTACCGACAGCCTGCGGCAGATGGAGGATGATGGGCTGGTCTTTCGCCATGACTATGGCGAGAATCCTCCCCGCGTTGAGTATGGCCTTACCGAGCTCGGCCGCCAGATGATGCCCATCATGGACTCGCTGGCAGACTTCGGCGCTTATTACAAGACAATTGTTTCGTAGCGGACACATCGCTTGGGGGGCGGAGAACCGCTACGAGGGTGCTAACGAAAACCTGTCCCGAATCATCGTGCGCCTGCGGCATGAAGAAGGGAGATTCTTATGAAAATCGTTGTATTGAGCGGCAGCCCGCGCAAGGGCGCCAATACTGACACCATGGTCGAGGCGTTTGCCGAGACCGCGCGTGAGGGCGGCAATACGGTCGAGGTCGTCCGCGTTGCCAGCAAGAAGATCGCCGGCTGCTTGGGATGCCAGTACTGCTTCGCTCATGAGGGCGTCTGCGTGCAGAAGGATGACATGGTCAACGTGATCGAGTCGCTGAAAGACGCAGATATGGTCGTCTTTGCCTCGCCTATCTACTGGTTCGATATCACCGCGCAGGAGAAGGCTGTCATCGACCGCCTGTACGCCTTCGGTGCTACGGGCTTCCCGTTCACCAAGACGGCCCTTTTGCTCGATAGCCACAGCGAGGGCGTCTATGATGCGGCGATCGCCATGTACAAGTCCACGTGCGCATACTGCAAGTGGGAGGACCAGGGCATTGTCACCATCAGCGGTATGACCGAGCGCGACAGCATGGCCTCCTCGCCCAAGCTGGAAGAGGTGCGAGAGCTCGCTCGCAAGCTCGCCTAAGGGCAAGAAGAGCGCATGGCAATCGGTGTTGGTGGAAATGCTTGCTGTCCTTACCGAGAGATAGGGGCGAATTCCCCCAAGTGCCGTATAGAACAATTTTTAAACGCAGAAAAATAACTGAAAACAAATTAATCCGCGTTAAAATATTGTCAAATAGAAGTTCATGAGGGAAGGTTACGTATGCGTCGCAAGGCAGACGAGCTCCTTAGGGAATGGCGAGACAGAGCTGATAGAAAACCTTTGCTGGTCAAAGGCGTGCGCCAGTGTGGCAAGACCTATTTGCTCAGAACGTACGCCCAGGATCTTTTCGAATCGGTTGTCTACGTTAATCTTGAGAACGACCGGTCGGCGCGAGCGGATTTTTCGGGCGGTCTTGACCCTCATTCGATCGTACGTGCGATCGAGGCTCGTACGGGACAGCGTATCGTGCCTGGCAAAACCTTACTGTTCATTGACGAGATCCAGGCATGCGAGGAAGCGCTCACTTCCCTTAAATACTTTTGCGAAGATGCTCCCGAGTATTACGTTGCGGCTGCCGGGTCGCTTCTTGGGGTTGCCATTAACCATCAGTCGTATTCGTTCCCCGTCGGAAAGACCGACTTGATTGAGATGACTCCACTCGATTTCGAGGAGTTTCTCTGGGCGATGGGGCACGATCAGCTGGTCGACGAGATACGCTCATCATTCGAGATAATGGGTCCTCTTGCGCCAAGCCTTCATGAAAAGGCACTTGGGCTCTATCGACAGTATCTTGTTGTTGGCGGAATGCCCGAGGCGGTCCAAACGTACATCGATGATCAGTCAATCATTGATGTGGCCGAAAAGCATCGGATTATTCTCGACGGATATTCCGCCGACACCAATAAATATGCTGATGAACGCTTGAGCGCAAAGACGCGTGCGTGCTTCGATTCCATTCCACAGCAGCTTGCCAAAGAGAATCGTAAATTTCAATACAAGGTAGTGCGAGCGGGGGGCAATGCGTCTCTCTTTGGAGATGCTCTCGATTGGCTTGTATTGTCGGGTACGGTGGCGCGCTGCAGCCTAGTCGGGCAGATCGAAAGCCCCTTAGAGGCCTTCGTTAACCCTTCTGCTTTTAAAATCTATCAGGCGGATACAGGGCTGCTCGTCTCCAAGGCCGGTGCTCAACGCGCCGATATTCTAGCCGGCATCGGCGGCACATTCATGGGTGCACTTACCGAAAACTACGTTGCCCAACAGCTTTCAGCCATGGGCTATCCGCTGCATTATTGGGCGCGAGATAATCGTGCGGAAATCGACTTTGTAGTAGAGAAGCAGGGATGCTTGTCTGCGATTGAAGTCAAGGCGGGGGAGAACACAAGATCTCGAAGCCTTTCCTCACTTAAAAAGACCCATCCGGGCGTGCGCCTTATCAGGCTATCTACGAAGCCCTTTGGAATGAATGATGGGCTTATGTCTGTTCCACTTTATGCGGCATTTTGTCTATAGGGATGATGCTGCTGTAATGCATGGGGCCCGGAGCGCGGCATTTACTGTGCTCTGGGCCCCACCGTTTTGAGAGCTTATGGCGGTTCTGCCGTCATCCTAGTCAAACAAACTCGGCATGTCATTTTCCTTCATGAGGGCGCCGGCGGAGGGCAGGCTCTGCGCGGTGAACTTCTCGGCCGAGACGCCGGCGCCAAGGATTTCCTCGGTCGTGCCGACGGTGGTGACCGAGCGGCCCTTCTTGGCCGTAAAGGCCTGGACGCCCTGCGTGTTGGTGGTCGTCTTGGTCTTGAGCAGCGACGTGTTGAAGTTCATCAGGCGGTAGTCGCTCGAGACCAGCGCGAGGTCGCGGTCCTCCTTGAGCACCTGCGCATACAGCAGCTTGCTGCCGCCGTAGATGGCGTTCTTAAGGCGCTTGCGGTTGGTCTTGGTAGCGTATCCAGAAAGCGCGACACGCACCACGCGGCCGTTCTCAAAGACGAACAGCACGTCGGCCTTGTAGTCCTCGGGGTCGATGACCCAGATGACGCTCTCGTCGGGTTCCATCTCGAGATCGGTCGGAAGGTACGAGCCCAGCTGGGCCGACTTGGTATCCTCAAACGCCGCGACCTTGCACTTGTACACCTGGCTCTTGTTGGTAAAGACCAGCAGCTCGTGCGTGTTGGAGGACGGGAACTCGATAAAGGGTTTGTCGCCGTCCTTGTACTTGAGCGTGGTCGCCTTCTTGAGCACGCGGTCCGTCATCTTCTTAAGGTAGCCGTCGCGCGAGAGCATGATGGTGACCGGGTACTCCTCGACCTCGGGCTCCAGGCTTACCTCGATGACCTCATGGGGCTCGATCCTGCCCGTGCGGCGCGGCATCACGTACTTCTTGTTAACCGCGGCCAGCTCGTCGCTGATGACCTTCTTGATGTTGTCCTCGCTCGAGAGGATCTCCTCGAGTTCGGCGATCTCGCCCTCGAGCTTGGCAATGTCCTTGGTGCGGTTGAGGATGTATTCCTCGTTGATGTTGCGGAGCTTGAGCTCGGCGACAAACTCGGCCTGGGTCTCGTCGATGTCGAAACCCTTCATAAGGTTGGGTACAACCTCTGCCTCGAGCTTAGTGCCGCGGATGATGGCGATGGCCTTGTCGATGTCGAGCAGAATTGCCTCGAGGCCGTGCAGAAGGTGCAGACGCTCGGACTTTTTGTCCAGGTCAAAGCTAATGCGGCGGCGCGTGGACTCAATACGCCACTTGGCCCATTCGTGCAAGATCTGGCGCACACCCATAACGCGGGGATAGCCGTCGACCAGTACGTTGAAGTTGCACGAGAACGAATCCTGCAGCGTGGTCGAGCGATAGAGCTTCGCCATGAGCTTGTCGGGGTCGACGCCGCGCTTAAGGTCGATGGCGATGCGCAAGCCCGAGAGGTCGGTCTCGTCGCGGATGTCAGCGATCTCTTTGACCTTGCCCTCCTTGGAGAGCTTGACGATGCGCTCGATGATGACATCGGTCTTGGTGGTGTAGGGAATCTCGTACACCTCGATGATGCGCTCTTCGGGAATCCAGCGCCAGCGGGAGCGAATCTGGAAGCTGCCAAGACCGGTCTCGATGATCTTCTCCATCTCCTCGCGGCGGTAGATAATCTCGCCGCCGGTCGAGAAATCGGGCATGGGCATGTACTCGAGCAGGTCGCAGTCGGGGTCCTTCAGGTAGTGCATCGTGGCGGTGCAGACCTCGTTGAGGTTGAAACCGCAGATGTCGGACGCCATGGCGACGCCGATGCCCTTATTGGCCGAGACAAGGATGTTGGGGAACGTGGTGGGCAGCAGACGCGGCTCCTTCATGGCACCGTCGTAGCTGTCAACGAAGTCGACCGGGTCCTTGTCGATGTCCTTGAAGATCTCGGCGCTGATGGGGGAGAGCTTGGCCTCGGTATAACGCGAGGCGGCGTAGCTCAGGTCGCCCGAATAGTACTTGCCAAAGTTGCCCTTCGACTCAACGAACGGCGCGAGCAGCGCCTCGTTGCCGGTAGCCAGACGCACCATCGTCTCGTAGATCGCGGCATCGCCATGCGGGTTGAGCTTCATGGTCTGGCCCACGATGTTGGCGCTCTTCTGGCGCTCGCCCTTGAGCAGACCCATCTTGTACATGGTGTAGAGCAGCTTGCGGTGCGAGGGCTTAAAGCCGTCGATTTCGGGGAACGCGCGCGACACGTTGACGCTCATCGCGTAGGGCATGTAGTTGACCTCGAGCGTCTGCGTGATCGGCTGGTCGGTGACCTCGGAGTGCAGGCCGATGACGTTCTCGGCGTTGACCTGTTTTTTCTTTGGCTGGTTCTTCGTCTTCTTCTTTGCCACGATATCCTCTTGAACTTCTTATGGGCCGTCGTTATCGATTTGCTGCTACTGCAGGTCCAACTGGTCCAGGTATTCCTTGCCGTGCTCCGAGATATGGCGCTTGCGGCCCGCCTCGTCGTTGCCCAGCAACAGGTTGAACATGGTTTCCATCTTGGTGACGTCCTCGGGCTCCACCTTAATCAGGCGACGCGTCTCGGGGTTCATGGTGGTGAGCCACATCATGTCCGGATCGTTCTCACCAAGACCCTTGGAGCGGTTGATGGAACACTTCTGGTCGCCGATCTCCTTGAGGATGCCGCTCTTCTCGAGCTCGGTGTAGGCAAAGTAGGTCTTCTCTTTGCAGTTGATCTCGTAGAGCGGCGACTCGGCGATATACACGTAGCCTTCGTCGATAAGTGTGGGCACCAGACGGTAGAGCATGGTGAGCACGAGCGTGCGAATGTGATAGCCGTCGACGTCGGCGTCCGTACAGATGATGACTTTGTTCCAGTTGAGGTTGTCCAGGTCAAAGGCACCGAGGTTCTTGATGCGCTTGTCCTTGATCTCTACGCCGCAGCCCAGTACGCGCATGAGGTCCATGATGATGTCGGACTTAAAGATGCGCGGGTAGTCCTCCTTCAGGCAGTTGAGGATCTTGCCTCGGACGGGCATAACGCCTTGGAACTCGGCATCGCGCGAGGTGCGAATGGCGCCTGCTGCCGAGTCGCCCTCTACGATGTAGATCTCGCGACGGTTTTTGTCCTTGGAGCGGCAGTCGATGAACTTCTGCACGCGGTTGGCCATGTCGGTCTTCTGCTGCAGGTTGGTCTTAATGCTCTGGCGAGTCTTTTCGGCGTTCTCACGCGAGCGCTTGTTGATGAGCACCTGCTCCACGATCTTGTTGGCAGCGTCTTTGTTCTCGATCAAGTAGGTCGAGAGGCGCTCCTTAAAGAAGGCGGTCATGGCCTGCTGGATAAAGCGGTTATTGATAGCCTTCTTGGTCTGGTTTTCGTAGGACGTCTGGGTGGAGAAGCAGTTGGTCACCAGTACCAGGCAGTCCTGGACGTCTTGCCACTTAATGCCGGTCTCGTTTTTGTTGTACTTGCCCTGTTGCTTAATATAGGCATCGATGGCGCTGGTCAGAGCGCTGCGCGCGGCCTTCTCGGGCGAGCCGCCGTTCTCGAGCCACGATGAGTTGTGGTAATACTCCTGCATCATGAAGGTGCGCGAGAAGCACATGCACGCGGTGATCTTTACGTTGTAGTCGGGCAGGTCCTCGCGATCGCGACCGCGGCGGTCGGCCTCGATAAAGAAGGGTTCGGTAAGGTAGTCGGTACCGACCTTCTCGAGCACGTAGTCCTCGATACCCTTGGGGTAGCAAAAATCCTCTTCGGAAAACTCGCCGTTGTCGCCCTCGATGCGCAGGCGGAAGGTCACGTTGGCGTTGACCACGGCCTGGCGGCGCATGGTCTCGCGATACCAGTCGTGGGGAATGCTGATCGAGGTAAAGACCTCAAGATCGGGGCGCCACTTGATGGTGGTGCCGGTACGGTCCTCATCGCTGGGCTCGATCTCGAGCGCCTTCTTTTTGGCGCCGACGACCTTGCCTTTCTTAAAGTGCAGAGAGTACTTGTTACCGTCGCGCCAAACGGTGACGTCCATGTACTCGGAAGCGTACTGGGTCGCGCACGAGCCCAGGCCGTTGGTGCCGAGCGAGAAGTCGTAGTCGCCGCCCTGGTTGTTGTTGTACTTGCCACCGGCGTAGAGCTCGCAAAAGACGAGCTCCCAGTTAAAGCGCTTCTCGGAAGGGTTCCAGTCGAGTGGGCAGCCGCGGCCGTTGTCCTCTACCTGAATGGAGCCATCGCGAAAGGCGGTAAGGATGATGAGCTTGCCGTAGCCCTGGCGTGCCTCGTCAACGGCGTTGGACAGGATCTCGAAGGCGGCATGCGCGCAACCGTCGAGTCCGTCCGAGCCAAAGATGACGGCGGGGCGCAGTCGTACGCGCTCCTCGTCCTTGAGCTGGCGGATACTGTCGTTACCATAGTTTGCGGTGTTTTTTGCCATACTCGCTCTCTCGGTGCTCCTTTGCTGCGTTTAAGTCATATAGATAGTCAAGGTAGCATAGCCCGGCCCTTGGGCGATTCCACCCAACACGAAATCCATCGAACGCGCGTTCGGATTAACGGGTAAAACGTGTCGTGCGGATTGTTGTTCCGAATCGAACATTGGGACAAGCGTCTCGTTTTATGGGCCACGGGCGTGCGTGTGCGAGTCCCTTTGGCCCATAAGGAACGCTGGCGGGTCGTTATTTGGGCCGTGGGTCACTTCGCCGGCGTCGTGTTTCGTCATACGCTCATAGTGGAAGCCGATGCCACGGGGTCGACTTGGGACTCGGGCAACGGATGAGCTGCAAGCCGAAAGGAGCGGTGAGGATGATGAAGCCCATGACGAAGAAGCTGCTGTTAGGAATTCCCACCGTGACGCTTTCGGCCGTGCTGGCATGTACGGTGGCCGGCTGCGGCGGTAATGCGCCGAGTGGCTCGGGCGGGAGCGCACCTGTGCAGGAGAAGGCCGAGAAGCCCAAGGCCTATGAGTCGCAGACGGTCGAGGTGGCAGGCATTACCTATGAGTCGGTGGCTCACGGTACGTTCTATCGCGGTGATGCCAAGAAGCAGGACGGCTTTTACCTGCACATCAAGATTACCAACAACAACACAAAGAACAGGACGTTCAGTTCCTTTAACGTGCATGCTGCCCAGGGCGATCTTGAGGCAGGCGACCCGTTGTTTACTTCCGGCAAGGCGGCCGTGCTCGACTACGTTGCAAGTGAGGCTCCCGATGAGCTTCACGAGGGCATCGATCTTTCCAAGAGGCCAGATATCGGCCCGGGCGAGACCGTTGAGTACGTGTATTTCTGGGTGCCCAAGACGGCGTACTACGGGCCCATCACTGTCGAGTTCGTAGACGCTTACGCCCCCGCCAAGAATCATGAGGCCATGCACTTTGACACCACGGGATGCGAGACCAAGGAGTTCAAGGCGGCCGGCGGCGTGGCCGATTCTGGCGAGAAGGCAGATTTAACGGGCATCGACTGCGCATCGTACAGCATCGAGGCCGCCGATGGGTACACGCTGGATTCGTCCGACGAAGAGCACGAAAAGGCAAACTTCTTCCACGACGAGACTGGAGGACGCCTGAACATCAGCATCTTCCTACGCTCGCCGGAGGAAGAGGTTGCAAGCCTAGAGCAGGTCTACGAAGGTAAGGAGACAACAACCGACCAGGTCGAGTACAACGGCATAACGTGGCTGCGCTTTACCGGTCCCGACAACGGCCATACACTGTTTGCGACGGCTCCCGCAACGGGTGAAACCGTCCGCGTGTCGATTGGCTGGAAGATCGATTGGGACGCCGCCGTGCCCATGATGGAGGCGCTGAAGCTCAAGTAACGCCGCGATTCTTACGTCAGGCGACTCAGGGCTGGCTCCGAGTTATCGGGGCCAGTCCTTTTTGGTGCTCGATGAGCCGAGCCGGCGTCTCTCACAAAAATAACTAGGAGCTAGCGAGACTTATCCGAATTGACCTCATTGGCGGTGTCTTTTTCGAGCGCCGTGCGGCGGGCGCTGTAGGCGATGAGGCCCGCGCCTGCCGCGGCGAGTGCTGCAGCGGCTGCCGTAAGGGGAGCGTTGACATCGCCCGTGCCCGCAAGCGCGCCCGCTTTTCCGGAGCGCTTGTTATTGCCGTGGTTCTTGCCGCTGCCGGAGCTGCTTCCGCCGGAGCCGCCGCCCTCGTCAGTACCGCTGCCACTCGAGCCACCATCGCCGTCTGCTGTCATCGGGGCGTCGTGAAGTCCTGTCGTATCCGCGCTGTCGCATACGCCGACCTGCACTTCTGAGCGTTCGCATGCCGCGTCGGGCACATGAAGCTCGTGCAGAACGGCACTCAGCGCCGAGTTTGCGCCCGGTCGGATCTCCTCGAGCGTTACGGGATTGAGCGCCACCAGATTACGCGCCTTCGCATACAGCGTGACGCGTTTGCCCACTTCGTCGCTCCAACTCTCGGGGATGGCGAAGCTCATGCGGAACTGTGCCGTGCAACCCGGTGCCAGCACGGCGTTGCCGTTGTCGGCTACCAGCGGGTGCGTTGCAAAACGTGCGCCCAGCGTCTCGAGCGCGTACTTTACGTGTGTCATGTCGTTGGCCGAAGCGTCTTCGGCAAGCTCTGGATCGTAGATCGAAGCCATGCGTGCGTTCGCTCCGAATCCGATGGATGCGCTGGAGAACGGCTGGCTGGAGCCCTCTCGGTACAGATCGATTGTGCCGGCAGTCAGCAAAGTGTTGCCGTCGTTTCGCACCGTGACCATGAAGGATTCGCCTGCTGCTCCGGGCACCACCGCGCCCGAGGTAGCGACCGCGCCCGTCGGAGTGGCACACGCCACCAGAGGCACTTCGATGCCGTGCAGCTCTGCCTCGCTCTTCTCCGCGCTCACAATGTGCGTGGCGAGCGCGGAGAGCATGCCTCCCGACGTCAAAAATGTCGTTATCTGATCGACGGGATGGTCCAGCTCGCACATCACGAACGGCTCCGTGAACAGATCGCCTGCCAAGGTGCTGGCGAAGATGCGGAAGTGCTTGCCCATCACTGCTACCGGGTTGCCTTCTTCGTCGTAGGTTTGCCCCACCTTGCCATCGGTGTTCTCTACATAGAGCGCGCACCTGCCGTTGTTGCTTACGCTAAACGATGCCGGGCCACAGCCTGCGGCACCCACGGGCTGCGTTGCAAATGCCGATGCGCCTCGCGTCCAAGTAATATGCTGCAGCTGCTCGTTGACGGTGGCCAAAAAGCCCGAATGTTGTGGCCACGGCACCGCATGGGGCACCGTGGCGTCTGGTGGCATAACGCCCCAGCCCGCAATGGACTGGCCGATCACGGCGTACGATGCGCAGCCGCAACCGTCTGCGGTCTCGTACGCAACGGGCACCACCATTTTGCCGTTGATATTCTCGGGCTCGCTCAGCTCGATACTCGACGGTGCCTGCGGAAAGCGAAGAACTTGGCGGAACGTCAGGCTGTCGCCCAAATCATCCGACCACAGGGTAAAGCATTCCAGCGCAACCTCGGCCTCGCTGCCGAGCGCCTTCTCTGCGGTGGTTCCGCGGCGGTGGAGGTAGGCACCCGACAGGCGTCCGTCGACCAGCGTCTTGCCTGCCGTGATGCGCGGGCACTGCAGGCAATGGTAGCCATCCTCTTGCAGGCGGCCGCGCGAGATGCTGCGCCATGACGTATGCGACACCACGCGGATCTCGTCATTACTTATGCGCAGGCGCACAACGGACAGTATGCCGGCTGTGCTTGCCGTATCGAAAAGGGTGTTGTCGCCGGCGGGGCGCTCGCCCGAGACCAGCAGCACGTAGGCGTCCTGGTTTCCTCTTCCGTCCGTATATTCCACCACGTCGAAGTCGTAATCGAATATGCCGTCGCGCTCCACGTCGCCCTCGCCAAACCCAAGGGGAAAGTCCACGGGCGTGGGAGCGGACCACGTGCCGTTTGCCTTTGTGTGCACCACCAGGCGCGAGCGGCCATTGTCGCCGTAGCGCACCGAGGCGATACGGAACAGGCATTCTACGCCGGCAATCATCGTTAGCTTCATGTGGGCTTCGCTGAGCACGCCGGAAAACAGCACGTTGTCGCTCGAGGGTTTTATGCCGCCACGCTCGTCCTCCGACACGCCGGCAGAATTGGCGTTCGGGTCCGCAACGGCGTTCGTTGACTGACCGATGTAGGTGTACTCATACATCGGCGCGGCGTTTTCGTCGTTTTCCATCAGTGCGTGGACGAAATGCTCAACCTGTCCCGTGTCGTCGCTTTCTGCATCCGCCTCGAGCTCAATGCGCGTGACCGCTTGATCCCAATCGCGCACGACAGGCGCGACGTTTATCGCGGCGGCTGCAACCTCGGCGCGTGCGAGCAGCTCGGAATTGGTGACGATGGTGGCCGACGCGATAAACTGCGGCACACCACCTGCCTCGGTGTTGCCGGGCGTGCCGAAGCAGGCATCCAGCGTGTAAGGCGTATCTCCACCCAATGCCAGCTCAGAGCGTTGGGGCACATACCGGTCGTCATTGTTCACCGACATATTCCACGAATCGATGAGTGTGGGCCACGACCCCGACCAAGCCTTGGTGGTCCACTTGAACATTACGAACTGGAGTATCACATCGACATCGACGTCTGCACCCACGCGCAGCCGCGGAAGCTGGTGTCCATCTGCCTTCTCGTACCCAATGAACAGCGTGAGGGATGCGGCACCGCGCACGGCAGACGAAGCGACGCCTGCAACGCCGGCTCCAAAGGTGACGGCAAGTCCGATCTGGATGGTGAACGAGCCCGACGTGTTGGAATAGTCGAGCGAAATGTTCTTGAAAAACGCCGCGCCGCTGCCGTGCGTGTGGGCACCCACAGCGAGCGCCAGCTTCGCCAGCACCCAAGGGTTGACGTTTAGGAAAAATGGCACCGGTCCTAGGGTAAACTGCTCGGTCCAATTGAGGTCAGTTCTTACCTGGAAGAGGGCCTTAATATTGCCGTATGCAGGGTCGTTGTTGTTACCCCAGGTTTTGCCCACCCAATCGTAGGCGAGCGAGCCGTACAGCTGTGTGGCGATATCCATCGTGAACAGCGGCGTGCAATGGTGGCGAAGGAGCTTGGTGTTTCTTGGATCGGTGCCCGAACCGGCACTCATACTCTTGTACTGATTCCACTTCCCCTCCATCTCGTCGAGGTAGCGGTTTGCCTGCTTGGCGCCCGACTCACGCGGCGATTTCTTCCAGTATTCCGGATCAGGGTTGCCCGAATCGTTCATATAGCTGGCTGGTTTGTATCCTCCGCCAAACAGTACGTACCCGGCAAACGAGAAATCGAACAGAATGGGGAACGAGGGCATCCAGCACGTGAACTTATTACCACCGATGCCGGGAAACGATGCGGGGAAATCAAACGGAGTGATCTCTTGGTCCATAGTGGTGGGGACGATAGTGGTCGATCCGGATTCCGCCTTTGCCGCCGGCGCGGTAACAACGGCCATGGGGGAGGAGAGCGTGTAGGTTTTGTCCTGGTAGTCGAGGACAAAGCGCAGCTTGCATCCTTCTTCCAGAAGGCTCGACGCTGCATCGAGGAACTTGTCTTCGAGTGTGAACGTCGCCAGATTATCCGCGCTCGATGCGCTGGCCTTGATCTGACCAATCTGCGTGACGGTTTCGGTTGAGCTGCCCGCAGCGGGCATCACTTTATTGATATGCAATGTTGCCTGCCCGCCCTGCGGCAGATGAGCCTGCACGGTAAATGCGTGCGTATCGGGCTGCTCGTTTGCCGTGTCGTCCTTCGGCAATGCCATGAACGTGGCTTCAGCGTACTGGATGTCCCATTCGTCGAATGTGAGCTGGCGGAAGTACGGCTCGCCGTCGGAAAGCGGACGCGTGGGCGCGGTTATGGCGGTGCCGCCCTGGATACGCGCAAGGGGAATCTCGACATCGCGGTAGCCCGCCATGCTAATGGAGATGCCGCCGTTAAAGTCGTACGCGTCAAGGAGCTTTGCCTCGTCTACGTAGCCTTCCGAAAGCGAGGCAATCTCAAAGATGGCGGTGCCTTCGTCATCGGTCGTGGCGGCGAGCTGCTTGCTTGCGGCGTAGCGCGACGTGAGCGTGACCTGCGCTCCCTTGATGGGCATATTCTTGTTGGCGACGTCGACCACGACCACACCAAACATGGTGCGCGAGAGAACGAGCACCCTGAAGGGGTCTTTTTCGTCGGCATAGGCCGCGGTGGGCGCGAACGGCAGCAGGAAGGCATTTTCGCTTCCCGGCACGCGAGGCAACATGATGCTCGCTAGTGAGGACGCTCCGGCAACAAGTAACGAACGGCGATCAAGCATCTTGGGCTCCCATCCCGCAAATATCGGTGGAAATAATCCAATTTTGCGAGAAGACGCTTCGTGGCGGTAGTGCCGTTCAAGGGTCAAAATGTCCAAATTGATCGAGCGAAGCGCCGGGTTCCGGAACGCGTTCGATGCGCTTGGCAGCCCGGTCGCTAACGCAACATGTGCGCGACCAGCTCGGCGCGTGTGCCGATGCCAAGCTTTGCGTATACGCCGGATAGGCGGTTTTTGACGGTGCCCGGCGATACTCCCATATGGCGTGCGATTTCAGCGTTGGTCCATCCGCGGCAGGCGAGCATGGCCATGGTGAACTCTGTGGTCGTTAAATCGTCGGCAACGTCCTCGCCCGAATCGGGGTTGTGGATGCGCCGCCAGCCGTAGCTGAAGCGGTACGTGATCTCGATGATGCGTGCGAAGTCGTCAGGGTATTGCGTTTTTAGGCATGCCTCGATGAGCCCCTGCAAAAGGCCGTGGTGCTCGCCAATGAGCTCGATAAGGCCGTCGGGGCGCGCAATGTCCCAAGCGGCTCCAAAATGCGCTTTTGCGGCGTCGATGTCCTTGAGGCTCATGCATGCCATGGAAGCTGCCAGGTGCAGGAACAGTTCCGAGATGGGATAGCTTCCCTGTTTCATAATTAGGGCGTTTTCCGCCATGCCCAGGCTGCGGCCGTATTCGCCGCGCAGATACAAGGCGTGCGCCATCACGTAGCTGGCGAACAGTCGCAGGCCTTCGGGTAGGTGCGCCGCAAGTGGATAAAACTCTTCGGCAGAATACGGGGAAGGCAAGTGCAGCAGGACGCTCGCGGCCGAGGCGAACAGGATATGCGTGGCGTGGACGGCGGGCGATTCCTCGTCGGCCGGCGTATCGAGGATGCCCGCAAGGCACCGGCGGGCGTCGGCGATACGGTTGAGCGACAGACTGGCGTATCCGCAGATAAAGCATGCGGAATAGCGCAGCGCGGGATCGGTGACGTCAAGATAGGGGTGCGCCGTCTTGGCGGCGAGTGCGGCCTGTCCGCGAAAGTACAGCGCTTCTGCCGTGGCGATGGCGCGTGAATCGGGGTCGGAAATGCCTGCAACCGCAGCGTCAATCTGCCCCGGCACAAAGGCGGTGCACATCAACGGCATGGGAACGCATGGGTAGCCATCGCAGTCCATCTTCCATCTCCCAACAGCTGGCAACACTAGCAGCAATTGTACTCTTGTTGCTCGGGACTGGAATTTGTGGGTATCGCCTACGATTGTGCCGAACGTATAAAGGAAGAGTCTATTGGCGATGCTCCCAAGGTGGCTACCGAAGTCTAGCTGACCTTGGGATATAGAAAAACTGCCGCCCCTGCAAAAAGCTCTGTCGCAGCGATGGGAAACGTATCTCGTTCTGCATATAATGAGGTCATATGACGGTGCGTCTGCATACGCGCGGCGCATTTCCATCGAACCGAGAAGGAGCTCTGCATGGATCCCAACAAGCGTCCCGACGACATGGTGCGTATCACCACTCCCGAACTTGCCCAGGTGTTCATCGATGAGCAGGTCGCTGCAATCCGCGAGCAGATCGGCGACAAGAAGGTCCTGCTGGCTCTTTCCGGCGGCGTCGACAGTTCGGTTGTCGCGGCCCTGCTCATCAAGGCCATCGGCAAGCAGCTCATTTGCGTGCATGTGAACCACGGCCTGATGCGCAAGGGTGAGAGCGAACAGGTCATCGACGTCTTCAAGAACCAGATGGACGCTAACCTGGTCTATGTGGACGCGACCGATCGCTTCCTGGATAAGCTCGTGGACGTCGAGGAGCCCGAGGCCAAGCGCAAGATCATCGGTGCCGAGTTTATCCGCGTGTTCGAGGAGGAGGCCCGCAAGGTTGGCGACGAGGTCAGTTTCCTCGCCCAGGGCACCATCTATCCCGACATTCTTGAGTCCCAAGACGGCGTGAAGGCTCACCACAACGTGGGCGGTCTGCCCGAGGATCTGCAGTTTGAGCTCTGCGAGCCCGTCAAACTGCTGTACAAGGACGAGGTCCGCGTCGTGGGTCGCGAGCTCGGCCTGCCCGAGAACATGGTCGAGCGCCAGCCGTTCCCCGGTCCCGGCCTGGGCGTCCGCTGCCTTGGTGCCATCACCCGCGACCGTCTTGAGGCGCTGCGCGAAGCCGACGCGATCGTGCGCGAGGAGATCGACAAGGCGGGTCTGACCATCTGGCAGTATTTTGCCGTCGTGCCCGACTTCCGCGCCACCGGCGTGCGCGAGGGCAAGCGCGCCTACGATTGGCCCTGTATCATCCGCTGCATCAACACCGTCGATGTCATGACCGCCGAGGTGCCTGAGCTCGACTGGGCGTTGCTCAAGCGCATTACCGCCCGCGTCACCGCCGAGGTTCCCGGCATCTGCCGCGTGTGCTACGACCTCACGCCGAAGCCCGTCGGCACGGTGGAGTGGGAGTAGGCTTCTACTCTTTTGGGCGAATTGCATTGACAGGGAGGGGGTCCCGCGCAAACGTGTGCGGGACCCCTTTCGTTTTACTGTTCGGTTAATGCTGCGGATCGTTTTGGAAGGCTTGCGAGCATAGTGGTCCCGTTCTCGGAACTTGCTTCGACCTCTACAGCGCCACCGTGAAGCGCTGCAATCTCCCAAACGAGCGCGAGTCCGAGTCCTGCGCCGCCGTATGCCCTGCTGCGGGATTTATCCAGGCGAAAGAACGGTTGGAAGATGCTCTCGTGGTACTGCTTGGGTATTCCCGGGCCCTGGTCCTCGACTCGCAGGAACACGCGGCTGTTGTTGTCGCAGATGGAGACGTTGACAGTCGAGCCGGGGCGGCTGTAACGGATGGCATTTTCGACCAGGTTAAACACCAGCCGATAGAGGAGCGTGTCGCTCCCGATTACTAAAGCGTCTCCAGCACAATTGAGGGCTACGCCCTTATTTTCGGCAAGTGGCGCAAGGTCGGTGAGGACCTCTTCGGACAAGGGACCAAGTTCAACATCGTCCTCGCAAGGAACGCTGCGGAGCTCACTCATCTCGAGCAACACCTTGGTCATCCGCGACATCCGCTCAGTTTGTTCTTGTAGCAGGCCGAGCAGCTCGGCTGTTTCGGGTTGCAAACCGGAGTGCTCGGAGATGAATAGTTCAATCTGTGCTTGCATAAGGGCGAGCGGGGTGCGAAGCTCGTGTGCGGCGTTGCCGGTAAACTGACGCTGTGCAGAGAACCCTTCGCCAAGACGAGCGATCATGTCGTTGAAAGAGGCGCTGCATCGTTGTAGCTCGGTGGGCACATCTTCATTGAGTCTGATTTCGCTTAGGTTGTCAGGCTGCACACGCTCAACCTGAGCTGCAAAAGCCCGTAGCGGTTTGAGTGCACGGCCGCTCACAAAGTATGCCAGCGCGCCGCCAAGGAGTGTGACTCCAGCCGTGATGTACCAGGCTGTCGTGCCAAAAGACTCCTGTGCGTCATTTACGACGATTGTGACCTTGTCATCGAGGGCCGCTTTCGTTGGGTCGAACGCCTGGAGCGAATCTTCGCCGGTTGCGTTAAAGGCCGAGATGTCGCTGCCGATGGCATCCATGTAGCGCATGCCCGTATAGCCGACCAAGCAGTTCGTCAGTACGCATGCCGCACACGTCAGCAGTGCCGTCATAATCGTTATGCGCCATTGCAGCGAAAGCCCTTTCATTCTCCATCCTCCATAACGTAGCCCTCTCCAATCCGATTGCGAATCGGGTCGTATCCCAAAGCGCTGCGTAGCTTTTTGCGGAGCGACGAGATATGAACGCGGGTTGCGTTGCTAAAGCTGTTGACGCTGCTGTCCCATACATGCTCGATAAGCTCTTCCTGGCTCACCGGCCGCCCCTGGTTAAGCATCAGGTATTCCAAGATGCCGGTCTCCTTGCGCGTGAGGGATAGGGTCTCGCCGCCCACGGAGGCGAGGCGCGCCTTGGTGTCAAAGCTCAACAATCCACAGGCTAGAACAACGTCGTTTTGCGTAAAGCGCCTGAGCGTGAGACTGCGTATGCGTGCCGCCAGCTCGTCAAGATGGAACGGCTTGGTGAGGTAGTCGTTGGCGCCCGCATCGAGCCCCGCTACCTTGTCGGAGACCTCGCCACGTGCCGAGAGCACAAGCACCTTGGTCTCACAATCAGTTGTCCTGAGTTGCCTGAGCACGGTCATGCCGTCGACATGGGGGAGATTGAGGTCGAGCACGACAAGATCAAAGGTCTCGACATCGAGCAGATCGAGGGCCTGCTGCCCGTCGTAGCAGCAGTCGACGCTATAGGCCAAGTTGCGCAGGCTGCGTGCGATCGCATCGCACAGCGCCCGCTCGTCCTCGACGACCAAGATGCGCATAACGTTCTCCTTGCATAGTCATTCACGCTTAACACGGATTTTATAGTCGGTATGGTCCAATGGGTCGCGAAACGAAAGGAGTGGTCAGATTGTTCAAAGCGATTAAGCCTGTGGCGCAGGTGGCTTTGCTGATCGTTGGGGTAGCCATGGTTGGCTTTGGCATTATGCGCGGCGAGGCAGATGCCGTGCTGGCCAAGGCAATCAGGCTGTGCTTGGAGTGTATCGGAATTGGTTAAAAGAAAAAATACCGTATCGCATCTTTTGGCGAGATTTCGCGGATTGATTCAGGCGGCGGCAACGCTTGCGACCAATATTCACCTGCCTAACTTTGCCAAGGGAGGCATCTACCAGGGGGCGGGCAAAGCCGTCTGCGTGCCGGGGCTCAACTGCTACTCGTGTCCGGCGGCCTCGGGTGCGTGCCCCATCGGGTCGTTTCAGTCGGTGGTGGGCTCGTCTAAGTTCAGCTTTTCGTATTACGTCACCGGAACACTCATTCTGATCGGCGTGCTGCTGGGGCGTTTTGTATGCGGCTTTTTATGCCCGTTTGGATGGCTGCAAGAGCTTCTGCATAAGATTCCCGGCAAAAAGCTCTCGACGAAAAAGCTCAAGCCGCTCACGTACATCAAGTACGCCGTGCTGCTGTTTGCCGTGGTGCTGCTGCCCGTTCTGGTAGTCAACGATGTGGGCATGGGCGACCCGTTCTTTTGCAAGTACATCTGTCCGCAAGGCGTGCTCGAGGGCGCGATTCCGCTGTCCATCATGAACGTGGGAATCCGCTCCGCGCTGGGAAAGCTCTTTACCTGGAAGCTCGCGATCCTCATTGCGGTTGCGGTGCTGAGCGTGCTGTTCTACCGCCCCTTCTGTAAATGGATTTGCCCCCTCGGTGCGTTTTATGCACTCATGAACAAGGTGTCTTTGCTGGGGATCCAGGTTGACCAGTGCAAATGCGTCTCGTGCGGCAAGTGCGCCAAGGTGTGTCAAATGGACGTGGACGTTACGCGTACGCCCAACCATGCCGAGTGCATTCGTTGCGGCAAATGCGTGGGCGCGTGCCCCGTCGATGCTATTAGCTTTCGCTATGGGCTGGGTGTGACGGGCGACAAACCCGCGCAGTCCACGCAAGCCTGCGAAAACAAATAGGTACCTATATAAGTTTCGATATAAACGGAGGAACCATGAAACTGTCAAAAATTGCGGCTCTGTTGATGCTGCCCGTGCTGGCGCTGACTCTCGCGGCGTGCTCTGCCCCCAAGGGCGACGCGAAGGGTGCTACGAGCGGCGATGCGCAGATTGCCGAGCTTGTGGCACAAAAGCCGTCGAGCGCCGAGGAGGCGGCCGAGCTGTACCAGCAGCTGCTGCAAAAGGAAAACGAGATCTTTGCGAGCGATAACGCCCTATGGGAAAAGGTGTTCCTTGCGGCCAACAAAGACACTCCCATGATTGAGGACGGCAAGAACTACGGTGACTTCTTGCTCGATACCATCGAGGGCGCCAAGGATCAGTTTGCGGCTGACGAGCTTAAGACGCTTAAGGCCGGCGCGCAGCAGGTCAAGGAGATCGAGGACAAGCTCATGGCGCTGGAGAAGGAGTTCCCCGGATGTGGCAGCACGCCCGGCGAGGGGGAGAGTGTTGATGCCTCGACCGCGGGCATGACCAACGGCGAGAGCGGGGAGACGAAGTTCCCCAGCTTTAAGGGCAAGGACTTGGACGGCAACGATGTAAACAGCGACGAGCTGTTCTCCAAGAACAAGGTCACCGTCATGAACTTCTGGTTTACCACCTGCAAGCCGTGCGTGGGAGAGCTGGGCGATCTGGAGAAGCTCAACAAGGAGCTTGTCGAGAAGGGCGGCCAGGTCGTGGGCGTTAATTCCTTTACGCTCGATGGCAACAAAGACGAGGTGGCCGATGCCAAGGACGTGCTTTCCAAGAAGGGCGTAACGTATAAGAACATCTGGTTTAAGTCGGACAGCGAGGCCGGAAAGTTCACCTCCAACCTGTACTCGTTCCCGACCACCTACGTGATCGACCAGAACGGTAACATTGTGGGAGAGCCGATCATGGGCGGCATCAACTCCGCTGAGCAGCGCGAGGCGCTCAACAAACTGATCGATCAGGCACTCGCGAAGAGCGAACAGTAAGTCCGTGGGACAGACAACTGAAGGGGAGTCGCTGGAAACAGCGACTCTTTTTTCTGCTTCGGGGTAGCATCATGGGTATACGTCGAAAGGGCACGCAGCTTTTCGTGCATTGCCTGAGCGGTGCGCGAAGCAACCAAGCTGTGAGTTTTCTTAAGCGTTCTGGGTATGGCAGTGTCAAGAATATCGGCGGCATAAGCGGCTACACGGGAAAGGTGGTGCGTTAGCTATGAAGGTGGTTATCGTTGGAGGCGTCGCGGGCGGCGCATCGGCGGCGGCACGTTTGCGCAGACTCGACGAGCAGGCCCAAATTGTCATCTTTGAGCGCACGGGTTTTGTATCGTATGCCAACTGTGGGCTTCCGTACTACATTGGCGGCGTGATAGAAGAAGAGAGCGCATTGACGCTGCAGTCTCCCAAGGGCTTTTGGGATCGCTTTCGCATTGCGGTCAAGACGAGTCACGAGGTGTTTGCCATCCATCCCGATTCGCATACGGTCGAGGTTCGCAATATGCTGACGGGCGAGGAATTTGTCGAGACGTATGACAAGCTCATCCTGTCGCCGGGTGCAAAGCCGATTCGCCCTGCGTTGCCGGGCATCGACTCGGATAAAATCTTTAGCCTACGCACCGTTGAGGACACGCTGCGTATTCACAGCTATGTTCGAGAGCGGCGACCGAGCAGTGCCGTCGTGATCGGCGGCGGCTTCATTGGCGTCGAGACGGCGGAGAATCTGTGCGAGCTGGGGCTCCAGGTGACCCTTCTGCAGCGTCCCGTCCAGCTTATGAACAACCTGGATTACGACATGGCGACCCTTTTGCATACCGAGGTGCGTGAGCACGGTATCGATCTGCGCCTCAAGGCCGATGTGACAGGTTTTGAGGAAGTTGATGGCCGCGTTGTCACCCATGTTGCGGGCGATGACCCTATCGGAGCCGATATGGTGCTGCTTGCCATTGGCGTGGCACCTGAGAGCCATCTGGCGCAAGAGGCGGGGCTCGAACTGGGCATCAAGGGGGCTATTGTGGTCAACGACCGCATGGAGACCTCTGCTGCCGACGTGTATGCCGTGGGCGATGCCGTGCAGGTCACGCATCAGGTGACCGGCGAGGACGCGGTCATTTCGCTCGCCGGCCCCGCCAACAAGCAGGGGCGTGTCGTCGCCGATGTCATAGCCGGCATGGACAGCTGCTACCTCGGATCGTTGGGCTCATCGGTTATCAAGGTATTCGACTTGACGGCGGCAAGCACGGGACTATCCGAAAAGGCGGCACACGCGGCGGGAGTTGACTGCGACAGCGTGGTCCTGTCGCCCGGTTCGCATGCGGGTTATTATCCGGGTGCAACGCCCATGACCATGAAGGTTGTCTTCGAGAAGCAGGGATTGCGCCTGCTGGGTGCGCAAATCGTGGGCATCGATGGTGTGGACAAGCGTATCGACGTTCTGGCGACTGCCATCCAGGCAGGCATGCGCGGCGATAGGCTTAAGGATTTGGACCTAGCATACGCGCCGCCGTATTCATCGGCGAAGGATCCCGTCAATATGGCGGGCTTTATGATCGAGAACCTCAATCGCGGCATACTGGCGCAGTGGCATTGGGAGGATGAGCCCAACTTGCCACGCGATGGCAGCGTGCAGCTGCTCGATGTTCGTACGGAAGGGGAGTATGAGCGCGGGCATATCGATGGTTTCGTAAACATTCCCGTCGATGATCTGCGCAATCGCCTGGGCGAGCTCGACCGGGCCAAGCCGGTCTACGTGATTTGCCAGAGCGGCATTCGCAGCTACATTGCTTGCCGCATTTTGGCGCAGCATGGCTTTGAGTGCTTTAACTTCTCGGGCGGCTATCGCTTCTTTGCAGCCGTGACTGAGGCTCGCCGCGGCAGCGCTAACGTTATGCCGTGCGGGTTCGAAAAGTAGCGCGCATTGGAATGTGACAAAGTGACAGCCTCTTTGTCGCATCGGGGATGTTATATGCGGGATGGTGCGCCATGCGGCGTGCTGTCCCGTTCGTTTTTTGGCGCGGTTCGTTACATTCCTCACTGGTATCGGCCAAAAATGAGGATAGAGTAGGACAAACGCGCCGAACGTGAACGGCGGGGGAGCGGGCGAGCGCGCCCGCGCGAGAGAGGTTGCCGTCCATGCTGGATCTCAGAGTTATTTGCAAAAGGTACGTTACGCAGTCGTTTACGCAGGTAGCGCTCGACAGCGTAAGCCTGTCTTTTCGCGATAACGAGTTCGTAGCCGTTCTGGGTCCCTCGGGTTCGGGTAAAACTACGATGCTCAACGTCATCGGTGGACTCGACCATTTCGATTCGGGCGATCTGCTGATCGACGGCATCTCGACCAAGGACTTCAACGACCGCGATTGGGATGCCTATCGCAATAATCGCATCGGCTTTGTGTTCCAGAGCTATAACCTCATTCCGCATCAGAGCATTTTGGAAAACGTGGAGTTGGCGCTTACGCTCACGGGCGTGGGGCATGCCGAGCGCCGCCAACGTGCGCGCAAGGCGCTCGAGGCAGTCGGTCTGGGCGAGCACGTTGACAAGCGCCCGAGCCAGCTTTCGGGCGGGCAGATGCAGCGCGTGGCCATTGCCCGCGCCCTGATCAATGACCCCGAGATTGTGCTGGCTGACGAGCCGACCGGCGCCTTGGACTCAACGACATCCGTACAGGTCATGGATTTGCTCAAGGATGTTGCGCGCGATCGTTTGGTCATCATGGTCACGCACAATCCCGAGTTGGCATACAGGTACGCCACGCGCATCGTCACCCTGGCGGACGGCAAGATCACCGACGATTCCGACCCCTTTGATGCTGCCGAGGCCGCGCGTCGCGAGGCCAAGCCCACGCGCAAAACCTCGATGAGCTTTGTGACAGCGCTGGGGCTTTCGGCGCGAAACCTTTTGACCAAGAAGGGCCGTACGGCTATGACGGCCTTTGCTGGTTCGATCGGCATTATCGGCATTGCGGCGATTCTGGCGCTCTCCAACGGCGTAAACGGCTACATCAAAAAGGTCGAGGAGGATACGCTCTCGAGCTACCCGCTCACCATTTCCAAACAAGATTATGACCTGTCGTCCATGATGGGCGGGCATGGAGCTACGGATGAGGAGGCGTCCGAGGACAAGGACGCGTCCGACGGCGCCACCGGCGGCAAGGCTCAGGGGACCGATAAGATCCCTGTGGTCACGGCCGTAAAGGATATGTTCGCAAGCGTTAAGTCCAACGACATGACGAGCTTTAAGGCATGGCTCGATGCCGGTGGCGACGGCATCGATAAAGAGGTCAACGCCATTCAGTACGGCTACGGTGTATCGCCGGTTGTCTATCGTGCCGGCAAGGGCGATGAGAAGCCTGTCCGGCTGGTGCCCAACGCTATGACTGAGGCCATGAGCGGAGGTGCGAGCTCGGCGGCAACGGTGAGCATGGAATCCATGGGAACGTCGGTCTTCAACGAGATGATTGACGACCAGAGCCTGCTCGACGGCCAGTACGATGTTGTTGCCGGCCATTGGCCTACGTCAGCCAACGAGGCCGTGATGGTGCTTTCGAGCCGCGGAACGGTGGGCGACTACACGCTCTACAGCATCGGTGCGCTGGATATCGATGAACTCAACGACCTGGTTAACAGCGCCATGACGGCCGACGGCAAGGTCGAGGCGCCCAAGACCGGCGCCGACTTTACCTACGACGATGCACTGTCCACGACGTTTAAGGTGCTGTCGCCGGCAGATGCCTATCGCAAAAACGAAGAGACCGGCATGTGGACTGACATGGCTGGCGATGCCGACTATATGGCGGCCAAGGTTGCCGACGGTATTGACGTGCGCATTGTGGGCGTGGTGCGACCCAACGAGACGGCCAACGCGAGCGCATTATCCCCGGGCATTGCCTATACGCATGCGCTGACTCGCCAGCTTATGCAGCGTGCTGCCGATTCGCAGATTGTGCAGGAACAGCTTACCCACCCCGAGACGGATGTCTTTACGGGTAAAACCTTCGACGAGCTGCAGGGCGAGGCCAAGCAAGGCGTGGATCTGAGCAGCATGTTCAGTGTGGACGAGGCGGCGCTGAAGAGCGCGTTCTCTCTCGATTCGTCTGCGCTCTCGGGCGCGGCCGGCGGTATGGACCTTTCTGGTATCGACTTGTCCGGGCTGGACATTGACCTTTCGGGCGTTGGGAAGGACATCGACTTCAGCGACATCATAGCCAAAGCGCCGGCTCCAGATTTCTCGGGCATTTTTGACGGTTTGGAGCTCACACCCGAGCAAATGCAGCAGGTGGGAACGCTTGTCAACCAGCTGTTTGAGGGCTTTATGCAGTCGGATCAGTTTAAGGTGCTGTCGCCCGAAGATCTTAAGGACGCGTCAAAGCTTGCTGCCGCATTCTCAGCGTACCTTGAGAATGATGCCGCCGCCCAGCAATGCTTGGCTCAGCTTAAGGCGCTCGGCGGCGATGCCTTGGCCGAGCGTCTGCAGCAGGTGATGGGCGACTATGTGCAAAAGCAGCTGGCTCCGTATTTGCAGCAGTCTATGGATCAGGTGATGAAGGCGGTCAGCGAGCAGATTGCGACGACGGTATCAACCCAGCTCAAGGCGGGTGCGGCAGGGCTCATGGGCCAAATGGCGACGCAGATGTCTTCGAGTTTTGCCAACCTGGCGAGCGCCATGCGCGTGGATGCGGGCGCCTTTGCTCGTGCCATCCACTTCAACATGGACGCCGAGGACCTGAGCTCGCTCATGATGAGCTATGCCAAGGCGTCGAAGCTCACCTACGACAACAATCTGACCACGTTGGGCTATGCGGACGAGGCGGACCCCATTTCGGTCAAGATTTTCCCGCGCGACTTTGAGGCCAAGGAGCGCGTGCTCGATTACATCGATGCGTACAACAAGCAGGTCAAAGCTGCTGGCCACGATGAGCAGGCAATCTCGTATACCGACTACATGGGCATCATCATGGGCTCGGTGACCGACATCGTGAATACTATCAGCTTGGTGCTCATCGCATTCGTGAGTATCAGTTTGGTGGTGAGCTCCATCATGATCGGCATCATCACCTACATCAGCGTGCTGGAGCGCAAAAAGGAGATTGGCATCCTGCGCGCGATCGGCGCGTCAAAGCGCAACGTGGCCAACGTATTCAATGCCGAGACCTTTATCGAAGGCCTCATCGCTGGCGTCTTTGCTATTGTCGTCGTGGTGGCCGTGAGCTTTCCGGTTAATGCCTGGGCGCTTGCGGCCAAGCAGGTGCCCAACCTGATGAGCCTGCCCGTTCAAGACGCGCTGATGCTCATTGTAATTTCGGTGCTGCTGACGGTCGTTGCCGGCCTGCTGCCGGCTCGCAGCGCATCCAAGAAAGACCCTGTGGAAGCCCTACGCTCCGAATAATGTGACAAAGGGACAGTCCCTTTGTCACATTGGGTGGCTAGCTCGTTTTGCCCATCAACGTGATACGGATGCTTGGATGGGTGTACTCGTCAAATTCATCCTCGGGATCCGTGTCAAACGAATAGTACGTTTTGATGGGGTTGCCACTCGTCCTGATGGAGATTCTCTCGTAGAGCGAACCGTTCAAAAAAGCCTGCCTAAACTCTTCGGGGAGCTTTTGCGGTGCTAGGAGCTCGGGACTCACGGTCTTGACGTCTACGGTTTGGACGACAGAGGAAAGTTCGTCCAAGTCGAGCTCGATGCGGGCGAGGTTGTCCTCAAGGCTCGCGTCGGGGTCGATCTCTGCTATGTAACTCACTTCCTTGAGCGTTCCCTTGTTGTCGAAATCCAGGTACGTATAGGTCTTCTGGGTATCGGAGTCGCCGTCGTGAAGGTAGCCGCGGACGTGATAGCCGTAATCTTGATATCGCTCGTAAGGGTCATCGGCGGATACGTACTCGCATGCGGGCTCTAGCGTCTTGCGGGCGATGGCGATCTGCTCGGCCGCGGCCGCGGCGTTCTGTTGCATCTCGATGTTTCCCTGCGCCAGCTGCGGGATATAGGCACCGCACACGATTGCGAGGGGCAGTGCCACAAGCGCGACGATCCACTTTTTTGCACGGGGGATAGGCACGCCACAGGCCTCTGCCATGGCCTTTGCGTTGGCAAAGCTTTCGGCAAGCACGTCTGCCGCGGTGGCGACGGCGCCTACGGCAGCGGCGACTTCTGCCGCACCGCCCAGGTTGCGTGCGGTCTCATTGTCGCTGTTCTTGAGCAGACGCGCGGCGGCCTGCGTGCCAACAACGCCTGCAATTTGTGCCGAGCGGTCTTTTTCGCTCTGCTCGACGGCGAGCCGGTGCTGCATTTCCCTCCACTGCTTGCCGCGCATGCCAAAGCGCGGCGCGAGCGCGCAATAGCAGAAGATGATGAGCTCGACGGCGGTGAGCGCCAAGGCGGTCATCATGCCCGTCTCCTGGAAGCTTTCATGATGGAAGACGATATCGTCAATCATTTCGAAGGGAATGATCAAAAAAGGCAGCACAAACGCCATGGCAAGCGCCGCGCCGGCAACCTTGGGACAGATGCAGTATCGCTGGATGCGCTTACGTTCTTGTTCGGAGAGTGCTGCCATGGCTGGTCCTTGGTGTCGTGGCGGTCGTTGTGGCGCGATGCCGTCATATGTGACTCAGTATAGAGAATCCCGCCATCGGTGAGCGCAGGTCATACGGCAAAAGTGCCACGACAGCCCTGGTTTAGAGCGGCTGCTCCTGTGCCCACGCGATGATGCCGCCCGATACGTATGTGTGCCAAAATAAACAGCCGAATGATGATTTGCAAATGTGACAAAGGGACTGTCCCTTTGTCACATTGAGTTGAGAGTGGATGTTGATGTATTTATCGCTGGCCCCTATGGAGGGGATTACCGGGCATGTGTTCCGTCGCGTGCATGCGGAGTGCTTCGGCGCGCTCGATTGTTATTACACGCCGTTTTTGCCGCCGCCGCGGGTGGGCAATCGCTTTGGCGGCAAGGCGTTTAAAGAGGTCGATCCTGCCAACAACCAGGGACTTAACGTGGTGCCCCAGCTGATGTCCAAGAATGCGGACGAGTTTGTGTGGGCGGCGCAGGTGCTTGCCGATATGGGTTACCGCGAGGTCAACCTCAACCTTGGCTGCCCTTCGGGTACGGTGGTCGCGAAGGGCAAGGGTTCGGGCTTTCTGCGCAATTTGGATGAGCTCGAGGTGTTCTTGAGCGACGTGTGCGAACGCTCGCCCTTGCCGGTGTCGGTCAAGACCAGACTGGGGCTCGAATGCGATGACGAGTACGAGCGCGTGCTCGACCTCTATTGCCGAATGCCGCTGGCGGAGTTGATCGTGCATCCGCGCGTGCAAAAGGACCGTTATACGGGCTCACCGCGCAAAGAGTTTTACGGCGAGACGCTGGAACGGGCGCCGTTCCCCGTGGCCTATAACGGCGACATCTTTGATCTTGAGGACATGGATGCGCTGGTGAAGGCCTATCCCGGAACACGCCACGTAATGTTGGGGCGCGGCTTGCTTGCGAATCCCGCGCTGGCTCGCATGGTTAAGGGCGACCCTGCCGCTACCGCCGCTGAGCTGCAACGCTTCCATGACATGCTGTTTGCGGCCTATGCGGACGAGATTGGGGGCAACGCGGTCTTTCGCATGAAGGAGTGGTGGTTCTACGCCAAATGCGCCTTCGCCGATCCCGCGACCGTTCACAAACTCGTACGCAAGACCAAAAAGGTCGATGAATACCGTGCCGCTGTCGACCGTGTCTTTCGCGAGCAGCAGCTTGCGCCCATCGCCCGCTTTTGTGGCTAAATGATCCCTTGGGGACGGAGAAGAACGGATCGCCTGTGCCGGACCCATGCAAAAAACTGTACGCCAGCATCCAAGGATGTCGAAAAATATCGTTTTTGGATGCTGACGTACATGTTTGGTTCGGCAGGGGACTAGGCAATCATTGCATCGAGTGTAATGAGTTCCCTGAGTCGCTCCGTGCGCGTTTGCCCATGGCGCTTTGCCTTTGCGTCAAATGCTTCAAGAACCGATTCGCCCACACGTGCCGATAAAACAACGCTTGGCTCATCAGAGATCGACGGCCTTCCCGGCTTGATGGTGCGACCCTTCGGCCATTCATCTTTTTCGTATGCCTCCGCGGCTTTCTCCAACTCTCCGGGGGCAAACCCCATCATCTTTTCAAGCTGCTTGGCGTCCATAGCGCCTCCTATCGATTGACATAATGTCGAGCGCTGGTTACCGGAATCTCTTTTTGTATACAGTTTTGTAGACAAAAATACAAGCAGTTTATCAAGCTAATTAGCGTGTATTGACTAGTTTTTTCGATAGGAAATGAGCATCGATGGCTTCGATATTTCTTCACTTGCTAGTCTGGAACATGAGCGCTCATTGAACCTGCAGAGGGGCACTTTAACAAACTATCGAGATTCTGGCCAGGAGCTTTCACCGGTCTTCGGTGGTGAGAACAGCTCAATTCGCGACACAGTGTGTCGCGAATTGGAGTAGTCGCTGAGTGTTCTTTAACAACTAGTCATTCAAGAAGAGAGCATCTAAGTGCCGGAATTGCCATTTTGAGTCGTTCCTAACGACTATTCTGGAGGGCTGTGTGCAAAAAGGGGCAAATATGAGTACTGTTGCCATTATGGTTGCATTTATTTTGTTCAAAAATGAGGTCCCTGATGAGATTTAATACCATTAGGCGTCTCTTTTATTGAACATATGGGGAGAAATAACGCCGTCTGTGGGCGCTTGGGGCGTTGAATGATCCCTGAAATGATTAAAATTGCTGTTACTAAACAAGTAGCAGTACTCATATTTGCCATTTTTTGAACACGGCCCTCTAAGGAGCCCTTTCCAGAGACGTCAGATGGCCCCAAACAGCCATAATCCAAAGGCTGTCTCAAACAACTAGTCATTTAAGAACGTCCCCAACGACTACCTGTGCCGGGGCCATGCAAAAAGCTGTACACCAGCATCCAAAGATGTCGAAAAACGTCGACTTTGGATGCTGGTGTACATGTTTGGGTCGTATGGGCTTGGACGTCGGGGCGAGCCGACTGCAATTGCGTACTAGAGCAGGTTCTTCTGTATCCACGCGATGATGTCGCTCGATTCGTAGAGTGGTTTGCCGTCGATGAACAGGCAGGGAACTTGGCGCTTTCCGCCGACGGCGATGAGCGTCTGCTCGGCATCGGAATCGGTCGAGATATTACGCTCGGGGATGGTCACGCCGTTATCGGCCAGGAAGCGCTTGACCTTTATGCAATACGGGCAGCCGGTCATAACGTAGAGCGCGAGCTCGTGATCAGTAGCCATAGGTCTCCAATCGGTTGAGGTTTCGATTGAAATACCCAAAGCCGCCGCGGTCTATGCACGTGTCAACGACGACTCGATTGCCTGTACCAGAAACGCCGTGGCTCCGGTGCCGCAGGGCTTGTCGTAGTAGTCAACAAAGCGCTGGTCGGCAAGATAACCATTGGCGAGGCCCAGGTATGCTTCGTCCTGGGGCTCGTGTCCCCAGTTAAGGCCAACCCATCGGCGGTGCATTGCGACAAGCTTGCGGGCTTCGTTACTCTTTGGATCGCCGTCGTCCATGGCAATCGAGAGCTGGCCTAAAATCGCGCGCTCGAGTTCTTTCATGTCGTTCCAGGTTTCGGGGTCCATGTCCAACAGCGCTTCGTTTGCCGTATCGATAGCCTCATCGCCATAGCGCGCCCGCGCCTCGGCACCGTAGCGGTCCTCGTTTTCGTGCACGGAGCGCCAGCGCTCCAGTTGCGGCAGCACGGCGCCCATGAGCGAGACGGCTTCATCGAGCGACATGCCGGTGCTTTGTGCCAGCCGCGGGGCACAATCTTCGATCATTGCCTCCATCGTGGTCTCATAGGTGTACTTGCCGCGGTCGTAGCACCACTTGCAGTAATGATCGGTCCTGGCGCCCGCGGCATTGGTGCCGCAGTCATCGGGCGTGAGTATCATGCCGCAGCTCTGGCAATAGTGCTCGGGCATTTCGAGCAGGTGCGACAGCGGTTCTCCGGTTACGGCGGCAATGAGCTTCATCATGTCGATGCCCGGGCTGACTTCGCCGCGCTCCCAGCGGCTCACGGCCTGGCGCGTGACATAGAGCTTGGCGGCGAGCTGCTCTTGGGTGAGGCTGTTGGCACGACGGACGGCGATGAGTTTTTCTGCAAAGGCCATGATAGTTCCTTTCTGCTGCTTGCGGCTTTAAGCATACGCGGCGGCCGATGCCCTTCCAAGCAACCGTTGGTTGCAAAAAGGGCGGTCGTGGTGGGGGATTGCACGCAGCGTCCATGCCCTCATGCCGTACAATGACCGGCATGGAACCTATTGCACACATACATACCGACCTGCCGCAGAAGTTCGGCATCCCGCGCAACAGCTTTTTGGCGCCCCATCTTGAGGGACGCATCGTTTTTGAGCCGGAATTTGCCTCCAATGCAGCGGTTGAGGGCCTGGACTCCTTCTCTCACCTATGGCTGCTCTGGCGCTTCGAAAACGGCACGCCCGGCGGCACGGCTAAAGATATTGCCGTCGACGCTAAAACACAGGACAGGTCCGGCACCAACGCAAAATGGTCGAAAACCGTGCGCCCGCCGCGTCTGGGTGGAGCTGAGCGCGTGGGCGTGTTTGCCACGCGCAGCCCGTTTCGCCCTAATCCCATCGGGCTCACCTGTGTCAAGCTCGATCGTGTTGAGCCTACCGACGATGGCCCCATCATTCATGTGCTGGGGGCCGACCTGCGCGACGGCACGCCCATCTACGACATTAAGCCCTACATTCCGTTTGCGGACTGCCACCCGGATGCAACGGGCGGCTGGATTGAAGACGCGCCGTGGCAAGAGCTCGACGTCGAGTTTCCGCAAGTGCTGCAGGATATGGTCCCGCCTGAAAAGCTCCCCGGCTTGATCGAGGTGCTCCGCCAAGATCCGCGCCGTGCGGGCGGCAAACACGAGCCAAACCGCGTTTACCATTTGGCTTACGCTGGGCTCGACATATCGTTTACGGTCGACGGAACCAGGTTGACGATAACCGCCATCAACGACGCGCGAGACTAACCAGCTACTCGTCCGCACCCGTCAAATTAAGCGCCAAACTCCGCTCCAAAACCGCCCGCGCTGGTGGACAATAACGCCTACCAAAACAATCCGCTTTGCACGGGAGCTCAGCATGAAATACGACTTCAGCTCGCTTATCGACCGCCACGGCATGGACGCCATCGCCGTTGACTCCTGGGGAGAAATTCCCGACATGGCTCCGAACGCACCCGACGAGGGCTTCGACCGCATCCCCATGTGGGTGGCGGACATGAATTTTGCCACGGTGCCCACGGTTCAGGAGCACATCATTCAGCGCGCCCAGCATCCCATGTTTGGCTATTTCGATCCGCGCGACGAGTACTTTGACCGCATCATCGAATGGCAGAGCCGCCGCAATGGCGTTAAGAGCCTGCTTCCTGAGCATATCGGCTATGAAAACGGCGTGCTGGGCGGTGTCGTGTCGACGCTGCGCGCGTATGTCCAGCCGGGCGATGCGGTGCTGGTTCACAGCCCCACCTACATCGGTTTCACCAAGTCTATCGAAGCCGCGGGCTATCGCATTGTCCACAGCCCGCTTAAGCTCGACGACCAAGGCGTGTGGCGTATGGACTTTGAGGACATGGAGCGCAAGCTCGCCCAAAACCACATCCATGCCGCGGTGTTCTGCTCGCCGCACAATCCCTGCGGCCGCGTATGGGAGCGCGACGAGATCGAACGTGCCATGGACATCTATCGCCAGCACGATTGCGTGGTGATCTCGGATGAGATTTGGTCCGATATCATCCTGCCGGGTCACAGACATATCCCGACGCAGTCGGTGAGCGAGGATGCCCGCATGCGCACGGTTGCCCTCTACGCGCCCAGCAAGACGTTCAACCTGGCGGGCCTGGTCGGCAGCTACCACATCATCTATAACGAGACGCTGCGCGACCGCGTGTGCGCCGTGTCCAACAAGACTCACTACAACGAGATGAACGTCCTTTCGATGCACGCGCTTATCGGCGCCTACCAGCCGCAGGGCTACGAGTGGGTCGATGAGCTCAATCAGGTCATCCAGGGCAACATTGACTACTTCTGCGATTACGTGGACGAGCATTTTGAGGGCGTGGGCTATTCGCGTCCGCAGGGCACGTACATGGTGTTTCTGGACTGCACCGAGTGGTGCCTCGAGCATGGCCGCGATATTCAGTGGCTGCTCGACGAGGGGGCGCGCGTGGGCGTGGGGTATCAGGACGGCCGCCCGTTCCACGGGCCCTGTCACATCCGCGTGAATCTGGCACTGCCGCTTTCGCGGGTAAAGGAGGCGTGTGAGCGCCTGGACCGCTACGTTTTTGGGGTATAGGGGGCGCTCGATTCGAGTGCTGCCCCATGTGCCCACGCCGTCAAAATGCGTGGGCACATGGGGTGCAGAGGGTAGCGAGCGCGTTTTCCGCATTCGCTACTTTTCATGAATCTGCTTGCCGCAAAGATGTTCAATCGAAATCTCGTAGAGTTGGACGCCCTTTATGTCTTTGGCGATCTCCTCCTCGACTTCTTCGGCAGAAGGGTAGTACTTAAGCGCGAGCTGACGGACTTTGTCCTCGATAAACGCGGGCGCTTCATCTACCAGGCGACAACGACCAAAGACAACGGTACTCATAACGTAGGGAGCCCAGTCGCCGTCCTTGTACCACTCGTTGCCGTAAACGGTAAAGCAGACTTTATCATCATGCTTGAGTGAATCGACCTTGTGGCCAGCCTTGGCGCCATGGAAATAAATCTTGTCGTGCTCGGCGTCAAAGAAGTAGTTGACGGGAATGGCATAGGGGTAGCCATCATCGCCGTTGACGGCAAAGACGCCGCGCTTGCAGGTAGCGAGCAGTTCGCGCGCTTTCTCGTCGGTGATGGCGCGTTTCTTTCGACGTAAGGGCCTAAACATCGTTGGCTTCCTTTCTACTGCGCATGGTGGTTGAGCACAAACTATAGCGAAACAGCCCCATTTTTCTTGATACAGGCGAGTATGTTTTTGAGCTTGCTAAAGTCGAGCGGTTTGGGCAGATGGGCGTTCATGCCGGCGTCGTGTGCCGCCTTGGCGTCTTCGGCAAAGGCGTTGGCGGTGAGCGCGATGATGGGGATGTCGGCCGCATCGGCCTTTTCGCTCAGGCGGATCGCCCGGGTTGCCTCGTAGCCGTCCATGCCCGGCATCATGATGTCCATCAGGATTGCATCGAAGCTGCCGGTGGGACGACCAACATATAGATCGACCGTTTCGTTGCCGTCGGCGGCGCGAGTCACGACGATGCCTTCGCTTTCGAGCAGAGCTTGGGCAATCTCGGCATTGAGTTCGTTATCTTCTGCCAAAAGGACGTTCATGCCGGCGAGTGAGCAGCTGCTTACCTGCGTGTCTGCACATTCTTTTATCTGAGGGTTCTTGTCGATATCGAGCGGAATCCGGACGTCAAACGTACTCCCCACGCCAACCTCACTCGAAATCTCAATCGTGCCGCCCATCATATCGATGAGCGATTTGACGATAGACATGCCAATGCCGGTTCCTTGGAACTTGCTGCGCGCATCGTCGCCTTCCTGGGCAAACGGCTCGTAAATGTGTGCCAAAAACTCGGATGTCATACCAATGCCGGTATCCGAGACGCTAAAGCAAAACACGGCGTGCTCGTCGTCGACCGGTTTGATGGTCGATGAGAACGTGACGGTGCCTCCGTGCTTGTTGTACTTGATGCTGTTGTCGAGCAGGTTGACAAGGATCTGCCGAATATGGGTGGGGCTGCCGATCATATATTGGTCGACAGCGTAGGGCTCGCTGGTGTCGAGCATGGTTATGCCGCGGTCCGATGCGCGGAGCTTGCACAGTACGAGCGCATTGTCGCACAGCTCTTTAAGGTTGAATGATTCGTGCTCGAGTGTCACTTTGCGCTCCTCGATCCTGCCCATCTCGAGGATGTCGTTAATCAGTGACAGCAGGTGATTGGCGGCAACGCGCGCCTTGGCGCGGCTTTCGCGGGCGACCTGCATGTCGCCTTCTCTCAATTCCTCAATTTCGATAAGGCCCAGGATGCCGTTGAGCGGCGTGCGGATGTCGTGGCTCATGCGCGTGAGGAAAGCGGTTTTGGCGGCGTTGGCGGCATCGGCTTTCTGCCGTTCCTCCTGTGCGCGGTAAAGCGACCAGACAAGGATGACGATGCCGGTGAGCAAAATGCAAATGACGACTGCCGCAATGACGATGCGGTTGCGGTAGAGAAGTCGGAACGCATCCGATTCTTGCGCCGAGTACGATGTGGGGAAATAGCTGTTTGCAGAGAGCGATTCACCTGCATTGACGATGCCCTTATTGATGATTCCCAGCAGCTCGGGCTTGCCGCGCGAAATTAAACACGATAGTTGTGCCGTGTTGGTGAGTTCCTGTGTTTCGAAATCCTCGATGTCGTAGATGTCGCGGAGAGTTTCCAGGCGCGTGCTGGGGACAATGATGCAACGTGCCTTCCCCTCATCGAGGGCTTTGAGCACCTCGCCGTCATTCGAATACTCGGTTACCGTTGCGTTCGGAAAGAGACTTTCGAGCTCAAAACGGTTAACGATTGTGCTCTTTGTACAAGCGATGTTCTTAAGGTCGCTGTTCAGGTTTTTGCCACTGTGAATGGCGGTCAGCGAAACCGTTCCCATCGAGTTTGACTGGATGACCCCTGTCTGCTCGGCGAGCCAGTAGTCGCGAAACAACGGCAGGGCGACATCGATGGTCCCGTTGGAAAGGGCTTTGATCATTTGTTTGTTGCTCGAGAGTGCGATTGTTTTGACCGTAATGCCAAACTTGTCGTGCAACGTCGTTGCAAGCGAGGCGAGCGACCCTTCCATCTCGCCGTCGTCATTTTGCGTACAGTAGGGAAGTTGGTTTTTAAGATAGCCGAGCGTGATGGTATTGCCGTTTGCTTTGAGCCAGGTGGTCTCGGGGCCGGTGAGCGATGACGAGCCACTGTTTTGGGTCGAGTAACTCGATTTGACTTCCTCGTTATAGCGCGGGTTATCGCGGGCGATGGTCGTCATGGCGGCGTTGATGTCGTTCATCAGATCGGGGCGGCTTTTGGGAACGGCAAAATAGTAGTCGCTCGAGCCTACGTAGAACATGGGTGACGCATCGGGCGACGAAATGGTGTCGTTCATGATGACGGCGTCGACCTCGCCGTCTGCAAGCGCCTCAAAGAGGGCACTGCCGGTGTCGATTTCTTTATAGGTGCAGGTGACGCCTTCGTCGGCGAGCCACTGCTGGCCGACGATAGTTTGCATAACGCCAGAGTTGCAGCCGATGGTGAGGCCTTGGAGCGCCTGAGGGTCACCCTTGGCCAGATCGTCGCGGTCGGGCCTGGCGTAGATATAGTAGCGCTCGGTGCCCTCGGGATTTGAGGAAAAGAGCAGCTTCTGCTCGCGTTCTGCCGAATACGAGATGTTGGGCATGAGGTCGATTTCGCCTGCCTCGAGCATGTCCATAAGCTCGGAGAAGGTGCCGCTAACGTATTCGTATTGCCAGCCCTTTGTGTAATACGAGAGGGTCTGGAGGTACTCGTAGCCCCATCCCGAGAGGCGCTCGCCCGGCGTGCCTTCCTGGAAGCCTTTGTTGTTGACGAGCCAGCCAACGCGGACCGTCTTGACCTGGTGGTCGGAGTCGGCGGCAAAGGCGGGGGCAGGCATGACGGCGCTCAGTACGGTGAGTACGGCAACCGCAACGGCTAGGGTGCGATATAGAGCCAAACGAAGGATGGCGGAAGGTTTCACATGAAATCCTATCGAGTTGAGACAGTTTCGCATAAGGATACCAGCTCAGCATGCTTAGTCGGCAGCTGAGCCGCTAAACGGTCCCGCCCGGCAGTTGGGACAGTCCCTAACTGCCGGTTGGGTAGTCATTGGGGACGTTCTTAAATGACTAGTCAAACAAGAACGTCCCCAATGACTGGTTCCGTTTGCGGGGGAGGCGTGGGACAATACCGAGCGAATGTGATTGGGCGTCTGGAAAAGGGGTCGCGATGAACAAGTTGAGGACGCTTGCCGACGTGTTGCGCCAGGCTGGCTTTGCGCGCATCACGGGCCTGTTTCTTGTCTTTTACCTGCTGTGCTCGACGGCCGTCTGGCTGTCCGAGCCCACGACCCTCACGTTTGGCGACGGCCTCTGGTTTAGCTTTGAGACCGTGTCGACGATCGGCTTTGGCGACATCCCGGCTGAAACGCCGGTCGCCCGCGCTATCACCGTCGTCCTGAGCGTCATCAGCATCTTCTACATCGCCATGCTCACGGGCGTGGCGGTGAACTACTGCAATACGCTCATTAAGATGCGCCAAAAGGACACCCTGGCGCGCTTTATGGACGATCTTGAGCACCTGGAAGAGCTCGACCGCGATGAGCTCGCCGATCTGTCGCGCCGTGTGCGCGAATATCGCCGACGCCAACGCTAGAGCGGGCGCCGCGCGTCACGATGAGGGGGACAAATCATGAATATCACGGTATACCTGGGCGCCAACGTCGGTAACGACCCGGCGTTTCTGCCTGCGGTGCGGCAGCTCGGCACATGGATTGGCTCTAACGGCCACGCGCTGGTGTACGGTGGGTCCAAGTCGGGGCTGATGGGCGCGCTTGCCGATAGCGTGCTCGATGCCGGCGGACACGTGACCGGCGTGGAGCCAAGCTTTTTTATCGAGGCGGAGTATCAGCACGATGGTATCGATGACCTTATCGTGACGAGCGACATGGCCGAGCGCAAGGCCAAGATGATTGAGCTCGGCGATGCGTTTGTCGCCTTTCCGGGCGGCACGGGCACGCTCGAGGAGATCGCCGAGGTCATGTCGGCCGTGTCATTGGGACATCTGAGTACGCCGTGTATTCTGTATAACTTGGACGGCTACTACAACGACCTCAAGTCGCTGCTCGAGCATATGATCGATAAGGGTCTATCGAGCCTGCAGCGCCAGCAAGGCATCTACTTTGCCGATGACCTGCACGAGATCGCATCGATTATCGGTAGCTAAGCCTTGGGTCTGTCGCGCGTGCGGTGCCCAGTAGCGCCGTTTACGGCGTAGATGGTTTGCCCGTCTGCGCTGCGCCCGTCTTACAATAAAAGTTATCTTTGTCGCTTTTGACCAACGGGAGGCCCCGATGGATGACCTGGCAAAACCTAAAAACCGTGCGCTGTTTTTAGTGAGCGTGGCTGTGACCGGTGCGTTTGCTGGTGCCGCGGTCTGGCTGTTCTTCTTTGCGATGGAGCATGGTATCGACTATCTATGGACCGAGATCCCGCATATGCTGGGCGTCGCCTCGCCCGAACTCGCGAGCGGTCCGTTCGGTTTTTTGCCGTATCCGTTTTTCGTCTGCCTGCTGGGCGGCTTGGTGATTGGTCTGTACGAAAAGATGACGGGTGCCAAGACCGACGACCTCAACCAGGTGATGGCCAAGGTCAAGCAAGATGGACGCTACCCGTACGACAATCTGGGCAAGCTTTCGCTCGCGGCATTGCTACCGTTACTGTTTGGCGGAAGTATTGGACCGGAAGCCGGTCTGACCGGCGTCATCGCGGGCCTGTGCAGCTGGGTCGGCGACCGCATGCGTCGCTTTGGCGCCGAGTTTAGGGAGCTCACGCTGCTGGGTACCCAGGCTGCCCTGACGGCGCTCTTTACCGCGCCCGTGTTTGGCTTTGTGGCGCCGCTTGCCGGTAGCGCCGACGGCGACGAGGACCCCGCATCCGATGAGATCACCATCAAGCTCCCCAAAGCGCAAAAGACGGTGGTCTACGGCATTGCGATTGCCGGCGGTCTGGGCGCTTACCTGCTACTTGGCCAGCTTGTGGGCGGCGGCATGGGCATGCCGAGGTTCGAGGCCGCCCAGGTGGGTAACCTTGAGCTTGCCTGGCTTATCCCCCTGTCGTTCGTCGGTACGGCCTGCGGCTGGCTGTACTTTGTCTCGGAGCACGCGAGCGAGGCTCTGGCGCACGCGATGGGGGAGCGCCCCGTCGCCAAGGCCATGCTGGCCGGTCTGGTACTTGCCGCCTGCGGTACGGCTCTGCCCTTCACCATGTTTGCCGGCGAGACGCAGGTCGACGTGCTCATGGAAACCTATCTGACCATCCCCGCCGGTATGCTCATCGCGACCGGTCTTGTTAAGGCCATGCTGACCCCCGCCCTCATCAATATGGGCTGGCGTGGCGGCCACTTCTTCCCGGTTATCTTCTCGGGTGTGAGCCTGGGCTATGGCCTTGCCATCCTCACCGGCGCCGATCCGGTCTTTTGTGTCGCCGTCTGCACGGCATCGACGATGGGTGCCGTTATGCGCCAGCCGGTCATGGTCGTGGGCCTGCTGCTCATGTGTTTCCCGCTCAAGGGCATTGTCTGCATGATTATCGCTGCAGCCATCGCCGCCGGCATTCCGCTGCCCAAGCCGCTGCGCAAGTAGTACGGTGGCGCACGCCGGGGACATGCCGTTTGCCATGGATTTGCGGATGGGCGATTGCGACCGATTGTGGCCTACGTGGGTCAAGTTTCGTGTGGCTACAAATCGCGTACTCGATAAACCTTGGTGCTGACGGTGCAGCTGATTGCACATAGCACGAGGGCAAGTGCGGCGATGCCTGCACACAGGCAGCCGAGGACGGCGGGATCGGGATTCGCCCCGGCAATCGATATGAGCCAGTTGCTGATGGGGTTGGAGGAGCTCAACGCTGCCATGGCAAGGCACCCGAGCAGGGCAAACAGGCCGACGGAAAGGCGCAGCGCCTCCATGTGTCCAAATCGAAAGAACAGCGGCTGTGCCAAAAACACCATCATGAGGGAGATGAGCATCGATGCGGCGGAGGCTATTGTGGTCTCAAAGACGATCTGTCCCGTCGAGGGCATGCCCGTGTGATCGAAGAACGGAAGGGTGATGATGCTCAAAAGCGCGGCGGCGCACGCCATGACGGCTGAGAAGACAACGATGCACAGGTAGCGGGCACAAATAATGTCTTTGCGCGAGAGGGGCAGCGTTGCCCGATAACGCTCCCATCCGTTTTGATTGTCGAAGCCGGCCAGCGAGCTCATGACCATGATAGGCGACATGGCGCTGACCGCGCAGGCGCCGGCGCTCATGCCGGAATCGCCATTCGATGCGTTGGCGAGGGTCAACACGACGAAGATGAACAGGCCGACGCCCGCGATGCTCGGGACAAGCGTGCGGACGATGGCGAGCTCAGACATAAAGGCGCGTTTCATTTCGAAGCCCCTTTCAGCATGAGGCGAAGATAGTCATCAATGGTTGCCCGGTCGCAGGGAATCTCGGGGAAGGCTTCGAGCGCCTCGCGACGGTTGGGCACGAGCACGTCAACGCTATAGGCGTGGTGGGCGGCACGGGCGCCTTCGACGCAAGCCATGAGCTCGGACGCTTGTGCTTGGGTGCAGTGGGCGATGCCGGCTCGGTCGGTAATGTCCTCGCGCGGCAGGTCAAACACAATCGAGCCGTTATCGATGCAGATGACGCGGTCGGCAGCGCGATCGAGGTCGGACGTAATATGACTCGAGAGCAGCACGCTGCGCTGGCCGTCGGAAACAAAGGCGAGCAGCTCGTCAAGCAGTTCCTCGCGCGCCATGGGGTCGAGGCCCGCAGTGGCTTCGTCCAAAACGAGCAGCTTGGCATTGTGGCTGAGTGCGCAGGCGAGCTGCAGCTTCATGCCCATGCCGCGGGAGAGGTCCTTGACTTTCGTTTTGGGATCGAGGCCAAATCGGTCGATGAGACTGGCGAACGTTTCGCGGTCCCACGTGGGGTATGCCGAGCCTACGAGCGCCTCGACCTCGCCCACCTTGAGCGTGGAGGGGAAGGGACACGTGTCCAGGACAAGCCCGATGCGGGAGCGCAGGTGGCACTGCGTCTTGTCGGGTGCGTTAGCGTCGCGGTGCTGCCCAAACAGGTGCACCTCTCCGGCATCGAGCTTTATAAGCCCAAGCGCGGCGCGAATGGTCGTTGTCTTGCCGGCGCCGTTTGCGCCCACAAAGCCAACGATCTGGCCGGGCTCCACGGCAAGCGTGACGTCGTGGAGGGAAAAGCGGTCGCTCACGCGGCGCGATACACCTTTGAGTTCTAGCAAATATTGCATGGTATAGCCTTTCTTGCAGATGGCTACTGCATGGTTTCGGGGGCTACCAGGTCGAGCATCTCGTGCAGCTTGTCGCGCGTGACGCCCAGGGTTTCGGCTTGCGTTGCTGCCTGTGCGAGCAGCTCTTCGATATGGCAGAGCTGGTTTTCGCGCAAGAGTTCTTGGTTGCCCTCGGCGACAAAGCAGCCCTTGCCCTGCACGGTGCAGATAAACCCGAGCTGCTCCAGGTCGGCGTAGGCGCGCTTGGTGGTGATGACGCTCACGCCAAGATCGCTCGCGAGTGCACGGATGCTGGGGAGTTTGGCTCCCGCAGCGAGCGCGCCCGAAAGGATCTGAGCTTTGACCTGCGAGGATATCTGTTCGTAGATGGGCTTGTCGCTCGAATTGGATAGGATGATGTCCACAGCGGCTCCTTAGCTGTTGGGCTACACGTGTATATAACCGGTAAGCACAGTATATATACACTATGCACAGTTACGCAAGAGCTAAATGTGGAATAGACCGCCGGCGCCGCGCTTGCTCCAAAACAATCTCAATCTGTAACACCTAGGTCCGTTTTGGGTTGCTTGCTGTTACAGATTGAGATGTTATTTGCCCGCCTGCCTATTTGTCTTGATCTGTAACGGTAAGAGTCGATTTGCGCGGCTAGATGTTACAGATTGAGATTGTGCCGGCGGGCCTGCCAGTTTGTCTTGATCTGTAACAGGTAGGGGCTCAAAACCCGTCTTACTGTTACAGATTGAGACGATCCTTGAGGCGGCTGCCCGGTGCACGGCGAGCTCGGCTGATGAATTTGTCCTGATAGGTGCTCTATGGCGGGATTTCGCGGCTACAATAGTGCGGTTACAACGACGTAATGCACTCAATGCAAGAAAGGATCCGCATGGCAAGCCTGTCGGATGAAATCTCGTCGCGCCGTACATTCGCGATCATCAGCCACCCGGACGCCGGTAAGACCACGCTTACCGAGAAGCTGCTGCTCTATACCGGCAGCATCCAGACTGCCGGCTCGGTTAAGGGCAAGAGCTCGGCCAAGCATGCCGTCTCGGACTGGATGGACATCGAGAAGGAGCGCGGTATTTCCGTTACCTCCTCGGTGCTGCAGTTCACCTACAACGGCGCCTGCGTCAACATCCTCGATACTCCCGGCCACCAGGACTTCTCGGAGGATACCTACCGTACCCTTATGGCCGCCGACGCCGCAGTCATGGTCATCGACGGCGCTAAGGGCGTCGAGGCCCAGACCAAAAAGCTCTTTAAGGTCTGTACGCTGCGCCATATTCCCATCTTTACCTTTGTGAACAAGCTCGACCACGAGGCTCGCGATCCGTTTGAGCTCATGGAAGAGATCGAGAATGTTCTGGGGATCAATACGTATCCCATGAACTGGCCGATCGGCAGCGGGCGCAACTTCCGCGGCGTGTTCGATCGTCAGACCCGTCGCGTCATTGCCTTTGAGGGCGACGGCCACGCCAACGCCACCAAGAAGGTCGCCGAGGTCGAGGCCGAGCTGGGCGATCCGGCCATGGATGAGCTTATTGGCGAGGAGAACCACAAGAACCTGATGGACGACATCGAGCTGCTCGATGGCGCCGGCGACGAGCTCGACCTGGATGCCGTGGCCTGCGGCAAGCTGAGCCCGGCGTTCTTTGGCTCGGCGCTCACCAACTTTGGCGTGGAGCCCTTCCTCAAGGAGTTCCTGCGTCTGGCCCCGACGCCGCGCGCCTATACCGATACGCTTACCAGCGAGCCGGTCGCGCCCGCCGAGAACGACTTTAGCGGCTTTGTCTTTAAGATCCAGGCCAACATGGACAAGAACCACCGCGACCGCATCGCCTTTGTGCGCATTTGCTCGGGCAAGTTCGAGCGCGGCATGGACGCCTTCCACGTGCAGGGCAACCGCAAGCTCAAGCTGGCGACGGGCACCTCGATGATGGCCGATGACCGCGCCATCGTGGACGAGGCGTGCGCGGGCGATATCGTGGGCCTGTTCGATCCGGGTATCTTTAGCATCGGTGACACCGTGTGCTCCGGCAAGCGCCACGTGCAGTATCCGCAGATCCCGACGTTTGCCCCCGAGATGTTCGCTCGCATTACGCAGGTCGACACACTCAAGCGCAAGCAGTTTGTGAAGGGCATGGAGGAGCTTGCCCAGGAGGGTGCCATCCAGATCTTCCGCGAGCTGGGTGCCGGCATGGAGAGCGTCATCGTGGGCGTGGTCGGCGTGCTGCAGTTTGAGGTGCTCGAACGTCGTCTTAAGGCCGAGTACCGTGTTGAGGTTCGTCGCCAGCCGCTGCCCTATACGGACATCCGCTGGATCCAGAACGACCCCGACACCATCGATATCCCGGGCCTTTCGCTCACGCGCGACACGCTGCGCGTCGAGGACATGCGCGGCGGTAAGCTGCTGCTGTTCACGAGTCCGTGGAACGTGGACTGGGCAACCGACCACAACCCCGACCTTATCCTGTCGGAGTTTGGCAACGTAACGTTTTAGTGCACCGGCGCGGTGGCCTTGCGGGGCTGCCGCGCCGTTTGCTTGCCTGCCGCCGCGTGAGCGGCTATCATACCCACCGTCGCCTCAAGACCGTGGCGGCCGAGCAGTTCGGGTCCGATATCCTGCTCGTTAAACCTAAAACCAAAGGAGTACATAATGATCAAGAAGGTCATGGAGGACTACAAGGTCCTGTTGCGGAGCATTCCCGCGGCAACGGTTTCGCTGTTTTTCGTGAGCGTCATCATGATGAACCTGCTGGCCAACAAAGAGCTTATCAGCCTGCCATATCTGGCGCTCGACTGCGGCTTTGTGGTGAGCTGGGTCTCGTTTTTGTGCCAGGACATGATCTGCAAGCGTTTTGGCGCCAAGGCATCCATCAAAATCTCTATCCTCGCGCTGGCGGTCAACCTGGCCGTAAGCCTGTGCTTTTGGCTGTGCTCGCTCACGCCCGGCATGTGGGGCGCCTACTATGACACGGGCATGATCGAGGTCAACACCGCCCTTAACGCCACCATCGGCGGCACCTGGTACGTGGTGTTGGGCTCTTCGCTGGCAATGCTCGTTTCTGCCGTGGTGAACTCCACGCTCAACCAGTCGCTCGGCCGTATGCTCAAAAAGAATAACTTTGCGAGCTTTGCCTTCCGTTCCTATGTGTCCACGGGTGTTGGCCAGTTTATCGACAACCTGGTCTTTGCCATTGTGGTGAGCCACACGTTCTTTGGCTGGACCTGGGTGCAGGTTCTTATGTGCTCGCTGACGGGTGCCGTCGCCGAGCTGCTGTGCGAGGTCTTCCTGAGCCCCGTGGGCTACAAGGTCGTGCGCGGCTGGGAGCGCGAGAATGTGGGTGCTGAGTACCTCGAGCGCCACGCAACCGCCTAAGGAGCAGATATGCGGGTTTTGATCACGGGCGCTTCGGGCGGCATCGGGGCCGCGTGCGTGCAGCGCTTTTTGGACGACGGCCACGAAGTCGTGGGCTTTGATCTGCTGCCGGCGGCGATCGAACACGAGCGCTACCGCCATCTGATCGTTGATGTCCGCGAGCCGGACTCGTTTCCAGGCGAGCTTGAACCCCAGGTGATCGTAAACGTCGCCGGTACGCAGGATTCGGCCAACGATATTGCCGCCAACCTGTGCGGCACCATCAACGTGACCGAGCGCTATGCCTTTGTGGGGGAGGGGCTTGCCGCCAAGCCGGCGCCGGCCATTACATCCGTGGTCAATGTGGGGTCGGCGAGCGGGCATACGGGATCGGAGTTTCCCGCCTATGCCGCCAGCAAGGGCGGCGTTATCGCCTACACCAAGAACCTTGCAAACCGCTTGGCGCCGCAGGCCATCGCCAACAGTGTGGACCCGGGCGGCGTTATCACGTCGCTCAACCGTTGCGTGATGGAAGACGAACACCTGTGGAACCAGATTATGGAGCTCACGCCGCTTAAACGCTGGGCCACCGCCCAAGAGATCGCCGAGTGGATCTACTTTGTGGGCGTGGCCAACCGGTTTATGACCGGGCAGAGCCTGCTGATCGATGGCGGCGAGGCCGGCCGCACCCAGTTTATCTGGCCCGAGTAACAAAACGCGCCCGATGGCAAGGTTGCCTCGGGCGCGTTTTGCATCATTAATTGCTAACTTTAGCTGGGTATTATCTCTGTAAAGTGCCTTTGAGCTGGTAGACTAAACCCCGAAATATGAAAAGGGGGCATATTGGGGCTGTTCGGTTCACACGAGAAGCGCGACGCGGACCGAGCGCGTCGACTGTTTGAAGAGGCGCTTGCGCAGCAAGGGCCCAACGTTGCGCTGGTCTTGCGTGCCAGCGACTGTCTTCCGCTCTATATCACCCCAAATTTTGAACGCGTCTTTGGCGTATCGCCCGAGCGTATTGGCGACGACATCGAGACGCTGTACCGTTTTATTCCCGATAGCGACCGTGTTCGCATACAGCGACAGGTGAGGGACTGGGACCACGCGACTCCGCTGAACCTTCTGTGCTCCTACCATGCGCCCCATGGAGAAAAAACGCAGCTCAGCATTAGGTTTACGATTGCGCTCATTCAAGACGGCACGCAGTACCTGGTTTCTGCAGTCGATGTGACGACCGAAAACGAGCGTATCGCCAAAGCGGAGTCCGAGCGCGATCGCGCCGTCGAGACCGCCAACGCGCGCACGGACTATATGAACCAGATGAGCCACGAGATCCGCACGCCGCTCAATGGCATCGAGGGCATGATTTCGCTTGCCCGCGAGCATCATGCAGATGAGCCTCGCCTGATGGACGACTTGTCTCGCGCCTCGCAGCTTTCGGCCTACTTGCTTTCGCTTATCAACGATATGCTCGATATGAGCCGCCTCAACAGCGGGCGCGTGCGCCTTGACGATGCGCCGTTTGATATGCGTCTGTTTGCCGACGAGATCGAGCGCATGTTTAGCTCGCAGGCAGCCGACAAAGGGCTTACGTACTCGGTCAATCTGGAGGACTGCGAAAACGTTTTTGTCGTGGGCGACCGCATGCGCCTGTCGCAGATCGTCATCAACTTTATCTCCAATGCGGTCAAGTTTACCGAGCAGGGCGGCAGCGTTACCGTGACTCTGCGCGAGATGTACCAGGCAGACGGCGGCGTGAGCTATATGCTGCGCGTGCGCGACACGGGCAAGGGTATGGATCCTCGCTACGTCAGCAAAATCTTTAAGCCGTTTGAGCAGGAGGACCGCACCATCGCGCGCCGCTACGGCGGAACGGGCCTGGGCATGGCCATTACGAGCGCGCTCGTCGACCTGATGGGCGGCGAGATCGTCGTCGATACCGAGCCCGGTCGTGGCTCAACGTTTTCGGCCTACATCCCGCTGCGCCTGGCCACGTCCGAGCAGGTTGAGGACCTTAAACTCAAAGGGCAGACGCTCGAGACGGCTCCCGATTCCCTTGGTTCGTCGTTTACCTACCAGTTTGAGGGCAAGCGATTCCTGTTGGCCGAGGATAACGAAATCAATGCCATGATCGTGATTGAGCTGCTGGCAAGACGAGGCGCGGCGGTCGAGCGTGCCGAGAACGGCCAAGCGGTCGTTGAGCGATTCCGGAGCATGCCCGCGGGTACGTACGATGCGATCCTTATGGATATTCAGATGCCCGTGCTTAACGGCTGGGAAGCGGCAGAGCGGATTCGAGGGCTTAATCGTGATGACGCCGCCGCCATTCCCATCATTGCGCTTTCCGCCAATGACTACACCGAGGACGTTGAGCGCTCGCTCGCCGCGGGCATGAACGGACATGTGGGCAAGCCCATTGATCTGAACGTTTTGAAAGCACAGCTGGCGGCCGCGATGGCAGAGGCAGCTTACCGAGGAAATGAGTAACCGTGATCGTCGAACAGTCAAGCAGCATCATCAACGAAGTGAGCCGCGCCCTGCTGGGCAAGCGCGATGTGATTGAGAAGGCTCTCATGGCCATCTATGCCGGCGGTCATATCCTGTTGGAGGATGTGCCCGGTACCGGCAAGACGACGCTGGCCCTGGCTCTTTCGCGTGCACTGGGTCTGGACTTTAAGCGCGTGCAGTTTACGCCCGATACGCTGCCCTCGGACATTACGGGCTTTACGATGTTCGACCGCGACACCGGCACGTTTCGCTTTGTGTGGGGTGCCGTCAACTGCAACATGCTGCTGGGCGACGAGATTAACCGGACCAGCGCAAAGACGCAGTCGGCCCTGCTCGAGGTTATGGAAGAGCGCGCGGTGACTATCGACGGGCAGACACATCAGGTCCCGCGTCCCTTTGTGTGTATCGCAACCGAGAACCCGGTGGGCTCGGCGGGCACCCAGCCGCTGCCCGATAGCCAGCTCGACCGCTTTATGGTTCGTCTGTCCGTTGGCTATCCGTCGCGCCAGGACCAGATCGATATCCTCAAGGCCCGTCGCTATGTCAACCCGCTCGACGACATTAAGCCCATGGTTGCCTGCGATGATCTGCTCGATATCCAAAACTACCTGGGCAATGTACAGGTTGCCGACACGGTGCTGGATTATATCGTCCGCCTGTGCGAGGAGACCCGTAATGACGATCTTGTCGAGCTGGGCGTGAGCCCCCGCGGCATTATCGCGCTCACCCGCATGGCGCGCGCCTGCGCATTGATTCGTGAGCGCGACTATGTGGTGCCCGAGGACGTGCGCGAGGTATTTAAGGCTGTTTGCGCCCACCGTCTCGTTTTACGCCCCCAGGCGCGTATTGAATCGATTGGCGCCGCCGACGTCCTCGACCGCATCCTCGCTGCCGTTCCCGCCCCGTCTATGGGTCAGGTTCGCGGCCGCTCGTAGCGGATCGTTTACCTTTTGCGTCCTACGTTACGCCCATGATTGCCAACAAGATTACCTATATCGTGTCCGTCGCGCTCCTGCTCGCCACGTTTGTGTTTACCGCCAATGCGGCCGCGCTCGCTGCTGCCGCGGCGTTGATCGCCATGCCCGTGATTACGGTGGCGGCGTGCCGTTCGAGCGTTGCCCTGCTCAAGCTTAGCTTTGAGCTTCCCCGGTCGTGTGTTGTCAACGCGCCTCTTGTATTGCGCATCACACTGGATCGCCCGCTTATGTTTCGCGGTCGTATGGAGCTGTCGTTTTCGGTTTATAACCAGCTGACGGGAGCGCGGGCAGTCTATCCCGTAAGTCTTGCCCCCGCGACGGGCAGGCCCGCTTTGTTTGAGCTGGAGCTCGATTCGACCGTCTGCGGTGCGCACACGATTACCCTTGACACCGCGCGCCTGGTCGATGAGATGGGCTTTACGTCGCTTGCTCTCGAGAATGCAGACTTTCATGGGTTGTTTACGGTCTATCCCGAGGTGCTCGACATCCAGGTTGTTCCTAACCAAAGTGCTTCTGCCGGTCTTGAGGGCACGAGCTACGACCCCCATCGAAGCGGCCAAGATGCCTCCGAGGTCTTTGACATAAGGCCCTATCACGAGGGTGATGCCGTTAAGTCGATTCACTGGAAGCTGTCGACGCGTTTTGACGACATGCTGGTGCGCGAGGCTTCGCGCCCACAAGACCACGCTATTGCCATCTTGTTTGGTGCGTTTGCGTGCGACTTTGAGCACGCAAGCCACGCTGAGGTTCTTTCTGCGGTGCTGGGTTTTACCGCATCGATATCGCTGGCGCTTATGCGTCAGGGATACCATCATGTGGTCGTGGCTGCCCCCGAAGGCTCTTTGGCTGTCTATCCCGTTGATGACCGACGTGGGTTCAATAGGATGCTTGATGCTTTGACGGCAACGCCGCTCGGCCCTGCCTATCCAACATCGCACGAGCACTATGCCAAGCTCGTGGCAGCAAAGGGCATTGGCAAAACGGTGCTGGTAACGGTGGGCGTCGATGAACAGGCCTATATCGAGATAGGCCGTCTGACCGATCTATCGGTACTCCATGTGTCGGATTCGGTCGAGTCGTATAGCATCGAGCACGGAGCCAACTACATCATCACGCATTGCCCGGTATCGAGTGATTCGGCCCGTATCAAGAGTCTGGAGCTCTAAGATGGACTTTGTGACTCTTACCTCGACGGAGCACATCGCTTCGAACAGTCGCGTTGTTGCCGTATTCCTGTCGGTGGCTCCCGCGGTGTTACTGTCTGCAGGTTTTTGCTGCACAATTGCTTGGTGCCTGAGCGTAACGTACATGGGGGTCATGCTTGCCGTCGCCGCTGGCGTGGCTGTTGCGCTGAGCGTTTTGGATGTTTCGCTGGCGTCGAAAAAGACCTCCCTCTGGATAGCCTTGGCTGCGGCGTCCGTGGCGCTTTTATGCGCGCTCTTAGTTCCTTCGGCACGCTGGGGCTTCTATGCGTGCGTCAATACCGTTATCGCTCGCGTCAACTCGATCTGTGAACTGTATATTCCATTGGTGGCAGACGCCGGTCTGCTGTGTGAAGCCGTGTCGCTGGCGGTGCTCGCCGGCATGTTTGCCGGCTCACTCGCCTGGCTTTTTGCCAACTTGAGCGTTTCGTGGCCCACGCTCTTAATCATCGTTATCTGCGGCTCGGCTTCCATGGCGCTGCAGCTTGGTGATTCTGCGATGTCTATGACGCTGGGCGTTGCGGGCTGGCTTGTCCAGTGCCGTGCTGACGAGTTGCGGGGCTCTACGGTAGGTTTGCCCCAGGTTCTATTTGGTCTTGGCGGCCTGTGCGTTGCATGCGGCGTTCTCTTTGCACTGACCGTTGCCCTTGTACAACCTCTTCCCGCGTTGTCCGCCCTGTCGGCGTCTGCCGTCAGAGCAGTCCAGGGCGTTCGATTTGGGGACGATTCGCTGCCCGAGGGCGACCTTTCGCAAGCGGCGGACATGAACGAAGGCGAGTCCACGACGCTGTCGCTTGCCGCCAGCAAGACGCTCGGCGACGACCTGCTCATGAAGGGTTTTGTGGGCACGACGTTTGATGGCATGTCTTGGGGGCGCGGCGACTGGATGTCCTACGAGGGCGAATGGTCCGGCATGCGTGAATGGCTGCGTCAGAACGGTTTGACGGTAGCCGAGCAACGCGCCGCGTTTGATACCGAGACCGAGCGTGAGGGCGGCGAGCCTGTCGAGGCGGTTGAGATTTCAGTCAATGCCTCGGGCGCCAACCGCAGATACACCTATGCTCCCTATACGCTGCGCTCGCTGAGCGGTGCCGACGCAATGTTGACGGGCTCGACGATGCTAAGCATGGACCTTTTGCCGTCCAAAACATACAGTGTGACCGTCGATAACGTGCCATCAGATGACGTCATTGCAGATTCGAGCTGGCTGGCGTCCTCCAAGAGCGACTATGCAAAAAGCGAGCGGGTATACGCCGCTTTCGTTCGCGATAAGTACCTGGACGTTCCCGAAGAGGAGCGGGATGCCGTTAATACATACCTGTTCTCGAGCGACAGCTGGGATGCTGGGGCGAATGTTTCGGATACAGCCGTGATCAGTCGCGTGCGCACGATGTTGGCTTCGCTTGCGGGGCAGACGGATAACCCGCCAACCTATACGGGGGCGACGTCGTTTGTCGCGTGGTTCTTGGGCACGGCGCACGAGGGCAACTCTGCCTACTTTGCCACGGCGGCGACGCTCGCGTTTCGATCTCAGGGAATTCCCGCGCGCTATGTCGAGGGCTATCGGGCAGCAGATGATCAGCTGGCCGCTGCTGTTGGGGCAGGCGTGGCGCTCAACTTGACGGCTGCCGATGCGCACGCGTGGACCGAGATCTACCTTGACGGTCAGGGATGGACGCCCGTGGAGGTCACCCCTGGATACTATAGCCAGACGCTCGATGCCGATAAGATTATCGATGTGGGCGAGGCATGGAGCAACGGCGCCAACGATAAGACGCTCGATGCGGGCTCGGTTGCAGGACAGGCCGAGGATAAGCATCGCGAGGATGTGCCGGTAATGTATAACATCCCCGTTGTGGCCAAAGTTGGGGTCAGTTTGATCGGCACGGCGATCGCCGCCCTGCTCGCTCTGTTTGTTCGCAGGTTTGTCTTGCGCGCTCGGCGCACGCGGGCTATCGAGAGCGATGAGCAGGATATATGCGTGCCGGCGCTCTACGGCTATCTTGCCCTTGTGATGAACCAAAGCGGTCTCGACGCCTTTGACGAGACCAAGCCGCTCGATTGCCTGGACACCTTTGCCGCGGTGTTCCCCCAGATCGACCCGTGGGAATACCGCCGAGCGATTCAACTCCATCAAGCCTATGCGTTTGGTGGGCGCCAGCTTAAGCCAAACGAGTTGCGCACGCTCCGTCGTTTTACCGAACGCCTGCATCGGAGCATGCCGGTTCCGCAAACTGTTATTGAACGCTTCCGCCGCTACATGCTGCACGCGTTGTAGAGGGAGTAGGTCTACGTGTTTTCTAAATATCCTCAACATATGGCTTCGCACAAGAACGCGGCGTCGGCCAAATTAAAAGGCCCGCGGAATGCGTCCGCGCGCGTTCAGCATGCCGCTAAAAATATGTATCGCGCCAAGCCTTTGGCTGCAACGCGCGTTGTGGCAGCGGCGGTTTCGGTTGCTGCGGTCGGCGTATTTGGCGCGGTCGCCTTTGAGTTGGCTCAGAGTAATCTGAGCTTCGATCCTTCGGGGTATATCGCTGCATACAGTCACGGTGACGCGGAGTCCGGCGAGGCGTATCGGATCAGTCCGCTCTCGACGGATGCCGAGGCAAATCGTCATGACGAGGATAGCGACAGCCGGGACACGAGCGCACGTGAGCAGCAGGCGCGGCTCGATAATGCGCAGGGACAGGTAAATCTGACGGGGCAAAGCGGCACGACCGCCTACAACGTTACCGGCAGCGCCGATGGAACGGGCGTAGGAGTTGCGGGTGGTTCGGGCAGCGGCGCGGGCGGCGCTGGCGGCTCGGGCGCGGGACAGAACGTCCCCGTCATTAATGGGGGTGGAGCGTCTGGCGGCAATGCCGGCGGCGGTGCGGGTGGAAACGGTTCGGGCGGTAACGGCGGTAGTGGCGGCTCGGCCACCTCGACGGCCAATTCCTACAAGTATCTTCTTGCGGACCCCGCGCCCCAAAAGGGTGCCCCCATGGGAGACACAACGTTCTTTACGCAGTTTAACGGTGCAAATGGATTGATCGATCCCCATGAGGTGCAGATTTCACCCATGGAGGATGCAATCTACGATGGGCAGATGCTCGACGCCTGGACGCTGTTCTGCGCCATGGATGTCCACTGGAGTGACGACAAAGGCCTCTACTATCTTGCCTGCACCAAGGACGAGTTCGCCTCGTTTCCGTATCTCCGCATCGACTCGTGGACCAATGCCGCGGGCGAGCAGAATCCGGCGCTGTGCTCGAGCCAGCCGCTCACGGTAAGCGTCTCGCTGCGCTTGTCGCAGGATACGGCGTGGACGACGCGTAACGTTACCATCCAACCGGCGCGGTCGCGCCTGTTTGTGGTCGGCCAGCCCGATTCGATGGGCCAGCGAAGCGTGATTTGGAGCACGCTGAGCTCCAAGGAGAACCTGCTGGGTGTCAACACACAAGAAGCCTTTATGAAGCAGGCGGGCCATGTCGATTCGGGGGGCTACCTCAATGCCTTGTTGCTGGGGTGGCGCGAGAACGAGGCGGCCGTCCCGTATTTCTACACGCTGACACCCGGTCGCCATGTGGTGGTTCCCGGCGACATCGTGTCCATCGACCCCGCCTACAAGGTGCGTTTTCAGGGTTATGCTCTCGACGAGGACTATCGCTTTGACGACGACCCTACCAGCCTCAATAACTCACGCCTGCAGACGCTTGTCGATGTGGATGAGTCGGTCGTGTCGGTCGATGGCGGGGGCGAGACGCTCAGCGTTCCGCAGGGTGTGCAGGCGGTCGACGCCTATACCGACAGTCGTCAGCGTGAAGTCTTTACGTGGCAGATCAACAATCTAGAGCTACCGTCCTCGGTGTACTACGTCAACGTCAATGCGGGCTTTCAAGTGCTCGATGTCTACCGCGTCGCGTCGGATAACCCCGTCTATGCCGCAACGGATGAGGGTATCTTGACCTCTCGCGATGGCAAGGAGTATCTGGGCGTTCCCTACCATACGCGCGAGCTCGATGTTCCCGCCGATATTGCCCATGTCGTCATTCCCGATCGCAATAAGCTCGATCGTATTGTTCTGCACGCGTCCAAAGAGGGCGAGTTGCCCCAGATTGACGTGAGCAATCTGCAGGACTGCACCCTGGTCGTCGACGATGCCGCGCTGCTCGATTTTATTACCGAGCACGCGGACGAACTAGAGAATGCCTACGGCGTATACGTGTCGCCCGCGACCAACCCCAGTGTCCAGCTCACGTACTCACAGGGGCTGGTGTACAACATTAATTCGCAGCTCGAAAGCGACCTGTGCTATGTGCTCGATACGGGTTCCAATATTGCCCTGGTGCAGATTTCCAACACCATCAAGAAGGGTGCCTTTGCGGGCAACACTTCGGTGGACACGCTGGTACTCATGCCGTGGTTTGACGATAAGGTGACGCTCGAGGACGGCAGTCTTGAGGGCGGTTCCGTGCGGACCATCGTGTGCGCAACCGATGAGCAGGTCGCGTATGTCGAACAGCGCAAGGCTGCCGCCGGTGCACCCGATGCGCGCGTGATTAAGATGAGCCTGTCTCAAGACGGATACTTGTATTACGCCAACGCCGACAAGACGATTTTGCTGTCCGCTGCAGGCGATGAGGATGGCAACCTGTCCGCGACCTTTGACGGCACCTTGCTTGCGGATGGCGGCAAGCAGCTCCAAGTAGATTCCATCGCACCGTATGCTTTCTCGGGCGATGCGGAGCTCAGGTTTGTCAATCTGGGCGAGAAGACGAGTGCCATCGGCCGTAACGCGTTTGAGAACTGCCAAAACCTTCAAGGTGTGTTTATCGGCACGCCCGATAGCATTGAGGTGGGTGCCGATGTCTTTAAGGGCTGCACGGGCCTGGGCTTTGTGGCGTCGCGTGCTAAAAAGGCTGTCTTTGCCACGACCGAGAATCCCAATCCGGCCGGCTGCACCTGGTATGCGCCCGATGGCGAGCTGCAGGGCTACGACAGCCGCTTTGTCACTGTCGACGGCATTTACGATTTTGCTTGCGATGCCCAAAGCGACGACGCGCCCCTTCTCTACGGCTATTACGATGGCGACGAGGAAGGCAAGCCAAGCATCCTGCTCGGTGCGCCCTCGATGCTCAACGGTACGATTGAGCTGCTGCCGAGTACGATTGAGATCTTTGGCGGCTATTCCTTGTCTGGCGCCAAGGACCTGCCTGGTGCCTTTGAGGGGACCGGAGGCGCGTGGGATGTCGATTGGGCTTCGGCTCCCAATCTGGCATATATCGATCGCTATGCCTTCAGGAATTCCGGCATCGCCGGCGACCTGAACATCGATCTTCCCGATAACGATATCTACGTCGGCGTGTCGGCGTTCGAAGGCTGTACGAATCTTGTCTCGGCGTCTGTGCACGCGGCAACGATCGAAATCAGCGACCAGGCATTCATGGACTGCCCGAGGCTCGCGAGTGCATCGTTTGTGGCGGATACCAATGGCGACTACGACGCAGCTACGGGTGCGGGCTCTCGAAACTACCTGGCGTCATCGGTGTTTGGCAATGATGCCGCCTTTACGAACTTGACCGTCGGTACCGGTATCGCGACGCTGGGCCATCCATCGCCGGGTGTGGGTTTCTTCTTGGACGGCGCAACCGATGCCCAAGAAGAGGCCAGCCGCATTCACCTGTCGTTGCCCAGCGGCATGGAGCAGGACTACCTCAATGCATGGGTCTACGGACTCATTGGCTACGACGACTACGACACGTATTATGGCGTTGTGGAATTTGGCATGCTTTCCGATTGGTTCATGGGGGAGGGTCCGGAGCCGACGGCCGATGCGGTTAGGGCGCAGATGGCTCAGAACCTATTGGAGCCCGAGAATCGCCTGCGAACCATGATGGGGCTGCCGTTGGTCGAGGCTTCTACGGTTATCCAGGCGGACGGCGATGCGTTCGAGAGCGATGAATGGAAGATCGAGGACAGCGGTGACGGTACCGCCACGCTGGTCTCGGCGCCGTCCGATATCGAGCGTGCCGATTTAGCGAGTGTGTTGACGGGACCGACCGTAATCGACTCGAACGCCTTCTCGCACTGTTCGAACCTCACCGAGATTGAGCTGTGCGATAAGGTGGTCGGCATCCAGAGCGGTGCGTTTGCGGGCTGCAGCGGCGTGACGGTGACGCTGCCTACTGGCTGTCTGCTGCCGGAGTTGCTGGGCGGGATGGAGAGCATGCCGTTCTCGTTTGGCGGCAACGTGGCGCTCAATATTGCCGAGGCCGATCGCGAGCCGCTGCTCAAGACGTGGTCTCGTCAGATGGTGGGGGTTGCCACAGACGACGAGGAGGCCGACTACGTTGAGAGCAAGTGGTTCGGCAACGTCAACATGGATACGTTTGAGTCGCCGACGTTCGATGTGCTCAATAAGGCCGTAAATGAGCCCATCATGGAGTGCGAGAATCGCTTGCGCTCGCTGATGGGCATGGAGGCCATAAGCGATATCGGCGAGCTCGGCGACCCCATTGATATCAATAAGTATCCGCAATATTGGATCGCCGGCTAGGCAGGTTATGAAGCGAGGCAGCCCCAGTCGATGGGGCTGCTGCCGTTTTGCTCGAGCAATTCATTGGCTGCCGAGAAGGGACGCGACCCCATAAAAGCGGGGAATTCTGCCGTGGCACGGTTGGCCGAAAGCGGCGAGGGGTGCGTGGAGGCAAGGCAGAACTTGCCGCCCGCCTTGCCCGCGCCGGTCGCGGCGAGCTTGCCCTCGACCATCTGCTGGGCAAAGCGGCCCCATGCCAAAAAGACGACCGGCTGGGGCAGCTGACAGCAGCGTTCGATAACGTAGTCGGTGAGCGTGCTCCAGCCCAGCTTGGCGTGCGAGTTCGCGGCATGTTCGCGCACGGTGAGCGTCGTGTTGAGAAGCAGGACGCCCTGTTGTGCCCAGGGGGTTAGGTCTCCCGTGGCGGGAATGGGGCAGCCCAGATCGGCGTTGAGTTCCTTATAGATGTTGCGCAGGCTCGGCGGCAACTTGGTTTGCGTCGCAGGCACCGAGAACGACAGTCCCATGGCCTGGTTGGGTCCGTGATAGGGGTCTTGGCCCAAGATGACTACCTTGACCAGGTCGGCCGGCGTGTAGGCGAGGGCATTGAGGATGTCGTCTTGTGCCGGGTAGATAGTCTGCTCGGCACGCAAAAGGGCGATGCGCTCGAGCAGCTGGTTCGTCGTGTCACGTACCGGCTGCGGCGCATCGCCCAACCAAGTTGCTATGTTGCGGTCGCGAGTTGCAGCGTCCATGGAACTCCTTTAGGGCAGATGCTTTGTCGGCATCTATTGTAAAGGCGCACCGGTTGCCTTTATGCCGCGGCTACATGAGGAGTGGGGCCTACGAGACGTGCTCGGGCGCTGCCGCCATATGAGCATGCCCATGTGCGCGAAGGCGCGGAAGCTCGACAGTTGCCACCATGACGCCGGTGAGGATGAGGGCAGCGCCAAGGAAGGCGATGGGGCTCAGGACCTCGCCGACCAGGAAAAACGAGAAGACGGCGGAGCAGACCGGCTCGAGCGAGAAGGCGAAGCCAGTGGTTTCGGCAGGTACGTGGGGCTGCACGAGCGTCTGGGTGATAAAGCCGTAGGCAGAGCAGATGAGTGCGAGCGCAACGATAACGACGATCTCGCTCGGCGTGCTGGGAAGCGTGAAGCCGCCAAAGGTAAATGCGGCGATACCCGAGAACAAGCCGCCGAAGCCCAGCTGCCAAACGCCCAGAGCCAGCGGATCGACTTCTTCGACAAAGCGCTTGGCGATGATAATGTGGCCGGCATAGATAAAGGCCGAGAGCAGCATGATGATCGCGCCGGGATTCAGGCTGGTAAAGTCGGCGCCCGAGAGCAGCAACATGCCGCAGGTGACGATGGCGGTGCCGATGAGCACCTTGCGCTCGGGAGCGCGACGCAGCAGGGCCGCGTTGGCAAACGGCACGATTACGACCGTCAGGCTCTGCAAAAAGCCGGCGGTGGAGGCGGAGGTGAGGCTGGAGCCCAGGCACATGCAGGTGATCTCGGTTGCCATGATGGCGCCGATGATGGCGGCGCGGACCATCAGGTCACGGTTGATGCGCACCGCGTGCTTGTGGAAGAGCAGCAGGCAGGCCGCAAAGGCGATGATGCAGCGCAGCGCGACGATGCTCGTGGCGTTCATGCTGTCCATGCCGATCTTCATGAGGGGGTACGAAAAGCCCCATGCGACGGGAACGGAAAATGAGAGCGCGATTGCTTTTTTGCGATCCATGGGACTCCTTTTGTTACAGAACGGTTTCGCAAAAAGGATTCTGCTCCCAGATATGGATGTAGTAAAGCGAATGTATCTTCAGTATGATTAAGAAATACTAATGTTGGAAGAAAAAGCCCTGGCAAAACGTTTTACGGCTACATCGATGTGGAGGCACGATGGCATCGCGGTATCAGATTGTATGTATGGTGGTCGATTGCGGCAGCCTGAAACGTGCCGCCGACGCGCTGGGCTATACGCAAAGCGCGGTGAGCCAGGCCGTCAAGGCGCTCGAGCGCGAGCTGGGCACCACGATTATCGAGCGTGGCAAGCAGGGCGTCTCGCTTACGCGCGACGGCAAACAGTATCTGCCGTATCTGCGCCAGATCGTTACGGCCGAGGCCGAGCTTGAGGGCAAGCGCCAGGAGTTGCTGGGGCTTTCGTCGACCGACATTCGCATTGCGACGTTTACCAACGTGAGTCGTACTGTGTTGCCGCGTGTGATCCGCGACTTTGGGGCCCTGCATCCGGGCGTGCGCTTTACCCTCAAGCAGGGCGATTACACGCGCAACGCCCAGTGGGTGCACGATGGCGTGGTTGACTTTTGCTTTACGGCGCGTGGATTTACCGAGGGGCTCGAGAAACGCGTGGTCTATCACGACGAGCTGGTGGCGCTGTTGCCAGCCGTCCATCCACTGGCGGCAAAGGAGAAGGTGACGCTTGCCGACCTGGCGTCCGAACCTTTTGTGCTGCTGGATGAGGGCGAACAGAGTCTGGTGCTCGATGCGTTTGCCGCGCACGGGCTATCGCCGCATGTGACGAGTGAGGTCACCGATGACTACACCATTATGGCGATGGTGGAGGAGGGCCTCGGTGTGAGCATGCTCTACCGCCGTACCGTCGAGGGCATGCGGGCCGATATTTGTGTGCGCCCCATCGTGCATGCTCCCTCGCGCGACGTCGTGGCGGCTTGGCGCAGCTGGGACACCATGCCTATCGCCACGAGGCGCTTTATCGACTATATGAGCTCGCATATTGTCAATTAGCTGCCGATGTGCTACCTAGTTGTGTGCCTAGAACGCCCCGGTTTTGGCTTGTGCCAGACGGTAGGTGCGTGCCGGGTGGCAGAGCAGTACCGCCACGACCATAAAGAATGCCGTGGTGCCCAGGCTGATGGGATAGACCATCACGATGTTCGCAAAGGTGCGGAAGTGCGGGAACACGCAGAACACCCAATAGAAGCGGATGCCGCAGACGCAAATCATGGTGATGAGGGCGGGCATGAGCGAGATGCCAAAGCCGCGCAGATAACCGGACATGTTTTCGTAGAACATGCTAAAGGCGTACGCCGGGAAGATCGAACACACGCGGATATAGCCGATCGAGACGATGTTGGGATCGCTGTTAAAGAGCGCCAGGATCTCGCGCCCCAGACCGACGATGATGACGATGGTGGTGAGCGCGACGATGCCGCCTTCGACCAGGCAGACCTTGAGCGTCTTGGTGCAGCGGTCGATCTGGCGAGCGCCGTGGTTTTGCCCCACAAAGGTGGTGCAGGCCTGGCTAAAGCTGTTGAGCAGGTTGTAGCACACATACTCCAGGCTCATGGCGGCGCTCGATGCCGCCATGACCTCGGTGCCCAGGCTGTTGATGGCGGACTGGATGATGATGTTGGCGACGGCAAAGACGGCGCTTTGGATGCCGGCGGGCAGGCCAATCTTGACGATGCGCTTGAGGGCGACGGGGTCTAAGCCTAAGTCGCGTGGGGTGACGCGGACGACGGAGTCGGTCTTGAGCAGGCGGATAAAGAGCGTAGCGGCGCTGACGGTGTAGGCGATGGCGGTGGCGATGGCGACGCCCGCGACGCCCCAGTGGAGTACGGGGACAAAGACGAGGTCCAGGCCAATGTTGAGGACGGTGGACACGGCAAGCGCCTGCAGCGGCATGCGGGTGATGCCGACGGAGCGGAAGATCGCGGCCTCAAAGTTGTAAAGCAAAATCGAGGGCATGCTCAGCAAAAAGACGCGTAGGTAGAGCGATGCGAGCGGCATGGTTTCGTCAGGGACGTTGAGCGCGGCGAGCATGGGTTCGGCAAAGATCTCGCCCAGCGCGATGACGACAAAGCCCACGAGTGCCATCAGAATCGAGGTATGGACGGCGCGCTTGACCATGTTCTGATCGTTGCGGCCGATGGCGTTGGCGATGACCACGTTGGAGCCAAGCGACAGCCCAATAAACAGGTTGATCATAAGACTGGTAAGCGGAACATTGGAGCCGACCGCCGCCATGGCGAGGGTTCCCTGGTCGCCCGAGAAGTTACCGATGATGACCGTGGCGATGAGGTTCGACAGCTGCTCAAGGATGCTCGTGGCGGCGACGGGAAAGGCGAACAGGGGAATATTGCGCCACAGCGAGCCGGTGGTCATGTCAATGTGCTTGGACGCGGTTTCAGTCATACGCTCTCAATCTCTACTATGCTCTTTCGTGCTTATTTGCGCAGACGATGATACTCCTATCGGGCAGTCGTTGAGCTACCTGATCTTGCGCATCTCCTGTACAAGGTCGGCAATCACAATGGGCTTGGACAAAAAGCCGTTCATGCCGCTTTCCAAGGCGTTGCGGCGGTCCTCATCAAAGGCGTTTGCCGTCATGGCAAGAATGGGGACGCCTGCCAACGCGGGGTTTTCCAGTTCGCGGATGCGGCGGGTGGCGGTGTAGCCGTCCGTGATGGGCATCTGCACGTCCATCAGCACCAAATCGTACTGCCCGGGCGCTGCAGCGCTGACTTTATCCACGGCGATAGCGCCGTTTTCGGCGGTGTCGACCTCAAGGCCGTAGGCCTTCATGATCTCCTCGGCAATCTCGCGGTTCAGCTCGTTATCCTCGACAAGCAGAACATGCATGCCCTTGAGGTCGGTGGCATTTTGGGGCAATATGCTCTGCTCCTCTTTCGCCTGTTCCTGCCCGATGACGGTCATCAGCGTGTCGCGCAAGTCGGACATAAACATCGGCTTGGAACAGAACGCCGTGACACCGGCTGCCTTTGCCTCCACCTCAATGTCAGACCAGTCATAGGCGGTCAGGATAATAATGGGCGTATCGTCGTTCAGTGCGCGAATCTGGCGGGTTACCTCAATGCCATTCATATCCGGCAGGCGCCAGTCGATGATATAGGCCTTAAAGGTATCGCCCATCTCGAGGGACTGCCGTGCGCGCAGCACGGCTTCCTTACCAGAAAGCGTCCATTGGGCGCGCATCCCCACCTTGACCAGCATCTTGGTCACGCTGTCGCAGGTGTTGAAATCGTCGTCAACCACCAGCGCCTTCAGTCCTTCCAGCTCGACGATTTTTACCTCCCTACGGCGTTCTGTCTGGGCGCGCAGCGGAACACGGACGATAAATTCAGAGCCTTTTTCCGGCGCGGACTGTACCTCAATGGTGCCGCCCATCATATCTACGATGTTTTTGGTGATGGCCATACCCAGCCCGGCACCCTGTATTCTGCTTACCGTGGAGGAGCGCTCGCGCTCAAAGGGTTCAAATACCTTTTTGGCAAAATCCGGGTCCATACCGATACCGCTGTCCTTGACGCGGAATTCATACTGCCCGCATCCGCCGACCTTACCGGCAAGCTGGCGCACCCGCACCGATATCGTGCCGCCCGCGGGGGTGAACTTGATGGCATTGGACAAAAGGTTCATCAAGACCTGGTTGAGCCTGGTCTTGTCGCAATAGACGTCCTCGTCGGTAACGTCTATCGCGTCCATATACAATTCCAGTTGCTTTGCGTAAATCTGCCCGCTGACGATGGTTTTAATATCGTGCAGCACATCGGAGAGATTGACCTCGGTTTCGTCCAGCTGTATTTTTCCGCTTTCGATACGGCTCATATCCAAGATGTCATTGATGAGCGAGAGCAGATGGTTGCTGGAGGCAAGGGTCTTGGCAAGGTAGTCCTTCACGCGCTCCTTATCGTCCAGATGGCTGACCGCCAGCGTGGTAAAGCCGATGATGGCGTTCATAGGCGTGCGGATATCGTGGGACATGCTGGAAAGGAAGGTGCTCTTGGCGCGGTTGGCGTTTTCGGCGGCGGCAACGGCATCCGCAAGTGCTTGATTCACCTGCTTATCGGCGGTGCGGTCAGATAAAACCAGAATGTACTTGGTTTGTCCCTCGACCTCACTGCCCATAGCAACCACATGGAACCAGCGTCGTTCCCCCGTTTGCTGATGGGTATATTCCATATCCCATTCGCGTTGCTCGCCGCCGGCAAGCCCCGCCAGATAGTTTTCGACAGGTTCGACGGTATCCTTCGGGTGCAGCATGGCCAGCGTACCGACATTTTCGCGCACGCTCTCCTGCGTCAGACCCAGCAAGCGTTCCATGTTCGGGCTAATATAATCTGCCTTGTAGGTTTTTGCATCTAGCATCAAAAAGACATCGTCCACGTTCTGGGATAGCTTCCGGAACAGCTCTTCGCGGTACAAGATTTCGGTATTCTTGCGGCGCAGTTTGATGCGACCCCTGCTAATAACCTGCAGAATGGTCATGAGCGAAAGTCCGCCTCCAATGCCCACTACTATTTGTACCGTTCTCAGCCAAAGCTGATTCATAGCGGCATTGACGACATCCACGGGGACAAGCTCCACCAAGGTCCAGTCCTGGATGTCGGCGCTTTCGTACGCCAGATAGTATTTTGTGTCGCCCAGCTCTACCTCGCGGTTTCCGTCGGCACCTTTTGCAAAATCATTGGCAAGATCTTGCACCTGCGCTTCGCTGAGGTTGGAATGCTCGCGCAGGACCGCAAGCAGGTTATAGATGGATTGCTCGCCCTCTGCGATATTTTCGATCACGACCTGCCCATCCGGGTAGACGACATAGGTGCTGGCGGTTCCGCCAAACGCCGAATCGTCCACGGATTTCATCACAGCGTCATTGCGATGGCTGATGGCAATGGCATCGTAGGCAAAGCCGCGGTAGACGCCCTTTGTTTCGGGGCAGATAAACACCAGCGTCGGATCCTGCCCGGGCAAGACCGCGTTTAATACAATGTCGTTCTGATCGGCAAGCTTCTCGTCGAGGTTGCTCTGCAGGCCAAGATAGCCCGTTTCCCCGCGCGGTGTCATATAGTTGCCGTCATACGAAAGAAAGTAGAATTCGGCAAAGCCAAGCTCCTGCTTTGCGGATTCCAGAAACGCCTGAATCCCGTCGTCATCGGGGGTGGTCTCCAGGAAGCCGTTCCACAAATGCAGGTAGGAGATGTTTTGGTCGGCGATCTTTCTCAGCATGTTGTTAGATTTATGCAGAACTTCCTCTAAATGCGAGGTGCTTTCTTCATAAACGGTCTTGGACACAAATGAAAGGTACTGCACGCCAAGGAAAACAAAACACGTAATCGTCAGCACAACGGCGGCAGCGGACAGCCCTTTGCGCGGCACGTGCCATGTTCTTTTGGTTTTACGCTTATCTACTTCCACGTCGCCTACCCCAACGTAATGTAGCTTTCCGGCGCGGCGAGCGCCACGCTGCCGTCGGAAAGTGCCTTGCTCCAGAGGTTTTTGACCGTATCCTCTCCGCGCTCAAACGCGTGGGTTTTGTCCTGCAGCAGCGGCGTCATCTGCTTTTCCGTCGCCAGGCAGGTCACGGTAACGGTGTCATTGTCTTGCAGGGGCTTTCCGTTGCGGGTAACGCCGGTGAGCTTGTAGCTGCCGTCGTTCTTTTTTACCTGCACGGCAATACCGCTGACCACCGGCAGAGAGCCGCGGTTGAACGGGGTAAAGCCGCCCTCGCACCCTTCCACAAAGGCGCGCAGGGTGTCCTTTAGCTCGGCGCCCGTCATGGTGCGTTGGTACGACAAAAGACCGTTGGGCATGATCATGGCCGACGCCGTTGTTTGGGTGTAGTCCGCCTGCAGCACACTGCCGGTAAAGCTGTTGGCGGCCGCCACCAGCACATCGGTGCCGTATATGCCGCGCAGTGTGTTTGCCATAACCGAGAAAGAAGCATTGCCGCCATCTTTGTGGAACACGTTGGAGTAAGTCTTTTTGTTGCTCAGCACAATATCGCCTGTGTCGGGCGCCTGCTCTGCCAAAAGGCTGGCATCAAACGCGCTATAGGCTTGCGCGGCGTCATATTCGCCCATAATCATCTTGGAAACCACGTCCTGCGAGGTGGCAAAGAAATCGTTGGAGGCAATGCGAATATACATATGGTTTTCTTCCACCACGGAGCGCACGTCCTTCGTGGTGTCGGTCAGGCGGTAGTCGACGTCCTGGCTGTAGCTGAGCAGGTCCTGCCCGTCCGCGAGGATCTGCTCCTGTGCGTCCTGCGACATCATAACGTGCAAAACCTGCATTGCCTTTTCGCGGCGCGCGTCGTCCTGCTCCAAATCGTGGTTCAGTGCCACCTGGAAGTAGGGTGTGGTCATCAGCCACTTTTCGCCGTTTTGGCTAAAGAACGGTAAAAAGGTTGCGTCGATGCCCTGCTCCTGGAACATCTTTACGCCGGCAGAGCTGCCAAAGTACATGGCAAGCTGCCCGTTGCCGAACATCTCGGTCACGTCGTCGTAATTGAGCTCTAAATCCGCCGCGGTCAGACCCGTGTCCTGAATGAACTGCTCCATGCGCTCGAAGCCACCCGGCCATACGGTGTCGTCCAGCCCGACACGGGTGTTGTTGGCGGGGTCGCTGTAGGCGGTGCGCCACTTGCGCCCCTCCGTGGTCGTAAGCTCGGCGGCGGAAAGCCCCTGCAGCGTTTCCATGCAGGTGTAATCGTACTGATAATCGGCAGTAAAGCCGCGAATGCCCACTTTCTCAAAGGCTTTGCAGGCCGCGACAAAGCTGGCGTAGTCGGTGGGCAGCGGAATGTCGTACTGCTCAAAAAGGTCGCGGTTGACCACGAAACCGTGGGCATCGGCGCATACGGGCAGCCAGTTTACGCTACCGTCCTCATTTTTAAAGTTGTTGAGGTAGGTGTTGTAGATGGCGCCTGCCTCGTTGGTGGTGGAAAGGTCCATCAGGCAGTCCTTTAAGGGGGCAGCATCGTGCAGGGAGAAACGGCAGCAGGTAATAATGTCCGGCAAGCCGCCGTTTTGCTGCAAGAACTTATAAAAGTCCAAATCGTTGTTGCCGACGATAAACTCAATGTTTACGTCCGGCAGCTGTGCCTGCACATAGGGGGCGTACTTCTCGTACAGGCTGGTTGTCCACAGGTATACCTGAATGGTTTCTTTATTCTCCTGCGCCTCCTGCGATTTGGTGCCTTTTTCGGCGCAGCCGCTCAGCAGGGATACACCCAGCACCATGGCAGCAAGCAGTGCAAAAGCGATGCACAGTTGTTTCTTCTTCATGCGACCCTTTTCCTCCCGAACCGAAGGCGGCCTGCCCGTATACAGAACTGCTCATACATGCTTTGCAAGTCCATTTCGGGTAGTGCGTCGATTGTTGGCGTAAGCCGTCCTGGTGCGGAACAGCCGAAGGCTGCCCGAGCGGGCGGCATCTTGGTCCGGATCGATTAGATCGCGCCCTAGAATGTTTGCATGATACCACCGCTACGCTGCCATTCTGAGCGCGTCGCAGCACTCATTGCGGCACTTAGGGACGTTCCTTTTCTGCCGGCAGCTGGGGACACTCCTGGCTAGTCGTTGGGGACGTTCTTAAACGACTAGTCATTCAAGAACGTCCCCAATGACTAGGTGGGGAAGGCGTGCGACAATGGTGGGCGTTGTGTTGTCCGCGCTAAGGAGTTGCCATGTTGTTGTGTCCCGTTTGCCATAAGCCGTTGGTGGACGACGAGCGCGGTGCTGCATGCGCGGGCGGACACCGGTTTGACCGTGCGCGCGAAGGCTATCTGTATCTGCTGCGCTCGTCCAAGAGCGGTGACTCCATGGGCGATCCCAAGTCGCAGGCGCGCAGCCGTCGCGACTTTCTGAACCGTGGATACTATGCGCCGCTGCGCGATGCGATGGTCGAGCTGGTGCACGAGTGGGCGGCAGAGCACGGGGTGTCTACGGGCAAGCAGCTGACCTTGCTCGATATTTGCTGTGGCGAGGGCTACTACACCAGCGCCATGGGCGCGGTACCGGGCGTGGATGCTTACGGTTTCGACCTGGGCAAAGAGATGGTTCGCCTTGCTGCCAAGCGCGGCGATGCGACCTATTTCGTGGCCAATATGAAGGATATCCCCGTGGCCGATGATGCCTTCGATATGGTGACCGAGCTCTTTGCCCCCTTTAACGAGCGCGAGTTTGCCCGCGTGCTGGCACCCGAGGGCTCGCTCTACACCGTGGTGCCGGGTGCTCGGCATCTGTTTGGGCTCAAGGAGGTGCTCTACGACACGCCATATCTCAACGACGAGAAGCTGCCGAAGACGACCGAGCTGGAGTTGGTGGGAACGCAACGGGTGTCTGCGAGCATTACGCTCCAGACGCAGGCCGATATCGAGGCGGTGTTCCAGATGACGCCGTACTACTACCGCACGCGCCCCGCCGACAAAGAGCGCCTGGCAAACCTGGACACCCTTCAAACCGACATCGACTTCATCATCGCCGAGTACCGCCACTAACCTACCAAAAAGGGACAGGTTTATTTTGGCAGGTTTTATCTGGGCAAATGCAAAGGGCCGACCGCGGAGATGTGCGATCGGCCCTTTTTAGTTGCTTGGCTGCAGAGGCTATGAGAAGCGAGCGCTTACAGGCGGTCCTTGTTCTCGGCCTTGACGGCGTGCGCCTGCTGAACAAAGAACAGGTCGTACACCACGATGACAAAGGCGCCAAAGTTGATGGCGTCGCCGCCAAACGCGGGAAGCGTGAGCACGGCCTGCGCAATCGTGGCGATTGCGGCGACGATGCCGAGCTTAAACGCGCCATCCACCTGCGAAGGCTTGTTGGCGCCCTTGATGCCCGCAACACCTGCGGCAAGATCGACAAGACCCTTGATGACAAGTACGGCCGCGGCGAGCATGGCGTTCGGCCCGTACGTGGAATCGAGACTGCCTCGGGCGATGCCGACGCCGGCGATGACGAGGCTGGCGATACCCAAAACAAAGTAAATGAGGGCAAGGATTTTGAGTGTCTTGCGAGCGTAGCTCATGGCTGGATCCTTTCGATACGAGTACGGCCGATCTGGCGTACCCCCTGTGCTGCACATATGGTGAAGCACATTGTAGTTCAACGCGGCGGCGCATGCGTCTGAAAGCGCTTTAGGCCTGCGCACCTCAACCTTTCAAAAAGGAAAGCTGGACGTAAGTCAAATCGATGGCAGCTCATGTGCGGCGCTGCGATGATGAGGATGTAACAAGGAGTTGGTCTAAGGAGGAGCCATGATGTACGGAACAGGGCAGGCGCGCGAGCCGCAATCGTTGGGAAGGCGCATGAGCGATTCTGTGATCGCTGCCGTGTGCACGGGATTGATGGCGGTGCTTTGCATTGGGATGCTGTGGGCCATGTCGCATGTGGGACAATAGCGGACGATTGGGTGCCGACACATGCGGCGCTCACGTATCCGCTTTGCTTGCTAAGGAGTACCCATGGGCGTCGTCGATCCCTTTTCTGTTGCTCGGGCCGCGGGGCTTGAGCTGATCGGGAAGCCCGAGGGCCTCACGCTCACCGACGGTGCGATGGAGTTGCGTGCCGATTTTGGCCGCATGCTTCCACGGCTCAAGCAGGGCCGTCTGCAGCAAGAGCTACTGGTGAAGGCTGCGCGCACAAAAGGCATCGAGCAACCATGGGCGATTGACGCCACGGCAGGCTTTGGCGAGGATTCGCTGCTGCTGGCGGCAGCGGGCTTTACCGTCGATCTGTATGAACAGGACTGCGTGATCGCGGCGCTGCTCCAGGATGCCCTGGATCGCGCGGCAGATGATTCGGCGCTTGCGGCCGCCGTGGCGCGCATGCACTTACATGCGGGCGAGGACAGCATTGCCGGCCTTCGCCATACAGCTGAGCTGATCGGGCAGGGCGAGCTTGCCGCTCCCGACGTGGTGTATCTGGACCCCATGTTTCCCGAGCGCACCAAGAGCGCGGCGGTGAAAAAGAAGTTCCAACTCTTGCACCATTTGGAACAGCCGTGTGCCGATGAGGAGACGCTGGTTAAAGCTGCGCTTGCGGCGCGCCCGCGCAAGGTCGTTATCAAGCGGCCGGTAAAGGGACCGCTGCTTGCCGGCGTTAAGCCGAGCTATCAACTTGCGGGCAAGGCCGTTCGTTACGATATTTTGGTGCCGCCGCGCCCGTAGCTTGCGCGCGATAGCTGGCGCTCCGTCAGTGCCGTGCCGAAGTGGCGCCTATTTCCAAGGGTGCGACGTCAGGTGCCATCCGCCGCAGTATTCGCATTTGTAGCAGGCCAAACCGCGCCGTCCGCGGTTTTCGCAGTCGGCCATAACTGCCTCGGCCTCGGCGCGCGTGTCGTAACGGTTTTTGCGCTCGCACGACTTGTAGCGCCAGGCTTCATCGCGCTCGGCGTCTAGTGCGTCGCGGCGCACGTCTTCGCGTGCAAACAGGTCGCTCATATCGCCGCCCGTGGCAGCGCCTAAAAACTCGCTTTTGGCTTTTGACCAGGCGGCTCGCTTTTTGCTACCCATCTGCTTCGCGCCCTTCTCAAAACGTTGGTATCATTGCTCAATCAAAGTGATACCAATAAACGTGAGGTCGCCGCGTGATGATCAGAAAAACCCTCGATACCGACATTCCCGCCGTCATGGCTATCTATGACGCGGCCCGCGCCTTTATGCGTGCGCATGGCAACGCCACGCAGTGGCCCGAGGGCACGCCTTCTGCCGAGCAGCTGGCTGCCGATATCGCCGCCGGTGGCAGCTATGTGTGCGAAGTCGACGGTCGCGTGGTGGCGACGTTTGCCTTTTTGCCGGGCCTGGACGAGTGCTACGACGTCATCGAGGACGGCCAGTGGCGTAGCGACACTCCGTACGCCGTACTGCACCGCGTGGCGTCCGACGGCACCGTGCACGGTATCGCGGCTGCGATGTTTGCCTTTGCCAAGGAGCGCGCCGACCATCTGCGTATCGATACGCACGCGGACAACCTGCCCATGCAGGGCGCGAGCATGAAGGCGGGGTTCGAGCGCGCCGGCGTCGTGTATGTGTCGGACGGCACGCCGCGCGTCGCGTTCGATTGGCTGCGCGAGGCATAAGAGCGGGGACGCGTATCAACAATCCATGTACATGAAAATGGCCCCGGGTGGGGCCATTTTTGGTCGCTGCGCTGTTAGGGGAGGTGCCGGCTTTCGTAAGGCGCGAACCTACGAAAATCGCCGCGCGGCAACGCGGGGCGATGAGCTCGGTCGGGGGATAGGGCCCGCTTCGCCCGCCGGCCCGTAAATTGTATCATCCAGTGTGGAACGAGGGTGCCCGTTGCCACGTGCGATGGGCTTGCAATAAGAGGAGAGCCATGTCGAAGCAAGCGGTCGTTGGAATCTTGGCGCATGTCGATGCCGGCAAGACTACGCTGGCCGAGGCCATGCTGTTCAACGCAGGTCGCATTCGCAAGCGCGGCCGTGTGGACGACGGCGACTCGCACCTGGATACCAGCGCTATCGAACGCGAGCGCGGCATCACGATTTTCTCGTCGCAGGCCGTGCTCGACCACGGAGATACCCACGTCATGCTTGTGGACGCCCCCGGTCACGTGGATTTTTCGGCCGAGGCAGAGCGCACATTGCGCGCGCTCGACTACGCGATTTTGGTTGTGGGCGCCAACGATGGCGTGCAGGGGCACACCGAAACCCTGTGGCGCCTGCTTGCACGTTATGACATCCCGACGTTCATCTTCATCAACAAGATCGATTTGGAGAATCCTGGCCGCGATGTTTTGCTGACACAGCTTGGGCAGCGTCTTTCCGAGGGCTGCCTGGATGCCAACGAACTGTTGGCGGGTGGTGCCGTTCAGGAGGACGCTGCTGCGTTGGACGAGGCGGCGCTCGATGAGTTTCTTGAGACGGGCGAGCTTTCTGTCGCAACGCTGTCGCGCATGGTTGTCGAGCGCAAGCTCTTTCCCTGCTTTGCCGGCTCGGCGCTCAAGGACCAGGGCGTGGGCGAGCTGCTGGATGGCATGTGCACGCTGATGCGTGAACAGGCGTGGGCCCCGGAGTTCGCCGCGCGCGTCTATCGCGTCAGCCGAGGTGTTCGTGGCGAGCGCTTGGCTTGGGTTAAAGTGACCGGCGGCACACTGCATGCCAAACAGATGATTGACGGACGTTCCGGCGCCGAGGCATGGGAGCAAAAGGTCGATCAGGTGCGCATCTATAACGGAGAGAAGTACGAGCTTGCCCAGGAAGTTGCCGCTGGCGGCATCTGCGCCGTGACGGGTCTTGCGCACGTTCGCCCAGGGGACGCCCTGGGCGCGGAGTCCGCGGGCGATGCGCCCGTCATTGCGCCAGTCCTCACCTATACGGTGCTGCCGGGCGAACACGACGTCCATACGGTGTTCAAAGCATTGACTGAGTTGGCGGACGAAGATCCCATGCTCGGCGTAAGCTGGAATACGCATCTTGAGCAGATTCACCTGCAGTTGATGGGCACCGTGCAGCTCGAGGTCGTGCAGCGCGTGCTGGCCGATCGTTTTGGCCTTGCGGTCGAGTTTGAGCCCGGCGGCATTCTCTATAAGGAGACTATCTCGCAGCCGGTCGAGGGTGTGGGCCACTTTGAGCCGCTGCGCCATTACGCCGAGGTGCACCTGCGCCTGGAGCCGTTGCCAGTAGGTTCGGGCGTGCAGTTTGGCACCGTGACCTCGACCGACGAGCTCGACCTTAACTGGCAGCGTCTGGCACTCACCAACGCCATGGAGCGCGACCACCTGGGCGTGTTGACCGGCTCGCCCATCACCGATGTGCGCATTACGCTCACGGGCGGCCGCGCGCATGCCAAACACACCGAGGGCGGTGACTTTCGTCAGGCAACATACCGCGCGATTCGCCAGGGTTTGATGCAGGCGCGCGAGGCCGGCGCGGCGGTGCTGTTGGAGCCGTGGTATCGCTTTGAGCTCGAGGTGCCGGGGGAGTGCGTGGGCAGGGCGCTTTCGGATGCCACGCGCATGGGTGCCGAGTACGAGCCGCCGGCAATGACGGGTGACCGGGCGAAGCTTGTGGGCCGCGTGCCGGCATCCGAGGTGCAGGATTACGCGCTGGAGGTGGCTGCCTACACGAGCGGCCGCGGACATCTGTACCTGGAGTTCGCCGGTTATGCGGCTTGCCATGATGCCGAGCGCGTCATCGAGGCGGCCGCCTACGAGCCCGAGGCCGATCTGCCCAACACGCCCGATTCGGTCTTTTGCGCCCACGGCGCCGGCTATACGGTCAAATGGTACGACGTATCCGCTGTGGCACACGTAAACGGCGATCCCGCCACCTTCCGCCCCTATCGCCCCGCCGACGCCGAGTTTTTCGGCCACATGTGACAAAGGGACAGTCCCTTTGTCACATTCAGTTGGTATAACTCGGTATAAGTTGGTATAACTATTACCAGCGTTTGCCAATCCGAGGAGGCCGACATGAATCCAAATCCCTTTAAGCCAACGGCTGGTAAGCGACCTCCGATACTCATCGGTCGCGAGTCGGTCATCGAAGATTTTGAGGAAGGGCTCGATAACGGTGCCGGAGCGCCGGGCAGACTCATGCTCATTACAGGAAACCGCGGCTGTGGCAAAACAGTTCTCCTGCGGGAGCTGCAGCGTCTCGCCAGTGAGCGCGGATGGGCGGTTGTCTCCGATTCCGCTTCGCTTGGTTTATGCGACCGCTTGGCCGACGCGCTTCGCTCGAATAAACCCGTTGTGACGTCGATGGAGTTTGGTCCGTCATTTGGCCGAATGTCGGTTGAGGCGGCGCGGGCAAAAGGCGAGACGTTGCGGGGGCTGGTCAACGAACGTCTCAAGAAACTCGGTCCAGGTAAGGGCATCCTGTTTGCGATTGACGAGGCTCAATCTGCGTCTATCGAGGAACTGGCGGCTCTCGCCGTTCTCTATCAGCAGGTGCTCGGAGATCAGGATGCCACGGGCTTGCCCGATAGCGAGCAACGCGGTCTTGCGCTGGTCTTTGCCGGCTTGCCCAGCATGGTTGACGATTTGCTCGAAGAGCCGAGCGTGACGTTTTTGCGACGTGCCCAGCAGCGTACGTTGGGGGCGATTTCTTTGCCCCAGGTGCGCGATTCGTATATCCAGACGATCAAGCGCGCTGGTTTTTATATTGATGCGGAGACCGCGGACCTTGCGGCGCGCAAGAGCATGGGGCATCCCTATATGGTTCAGCTGGTGGGATATTACATATGGCGGTCTGCTGTCCGGCGTGGCTCGCAAGTCATTGAAAGGCGCGATGTCGAGGATGGCCATGCGGATGCCGTCTCCGAGTTCTACGAAGCGGTTGACGCGCCTCTGTATTACGGGCTGCGCACCCCACAGCGTCTCTTTATCGAGGCCATGGCGGTTGACGAGGGCAAGCCGACGCGTATGGCGGATATCATTGAGCGCTGCGACCGCACCCAGAGCTGGGCGAGCAAATACCGCGCAAGCCTGATTCGCGAGCGCGTCATCGAGGCCGCCGGATACGGCCTCGTCCGTTTTACCGTGCCCATGCTGGGCGAGTACATTCGAGATCGTGTTTTATGGCACGAGTAAAGGACAAAGGGACAGTCCCTTTGTCACATTCGATCAACAGGAAGGGGAGCGATGACGGTGTCGCAACAGCCGAGTGCTATCGAGGTACGTGGTGCGCGCGTCCATAACCTCAAGGACATCGATATCGATATTCCGCTGGGAAGGCTCGTGGGCATTGCCGGCGTGTCGGGTTCGGGCAAGAGCTCGCTGGCGCTGGGGGTTCTGTATGCCGAGGGCTCGCGTCGTTATCTGGAGGCGCTCAGCACCTATACCCGCCGTCGTCTGACGCAGGCCGAGCACGCACAGGTGGACGAGGTGCTGCACGTGCCGGCGGCGCTCGCATTGCATCAGCGTCCTAGTGTGCCAGGCGTGCGCTCGACCTTTGGCACCATGACCGAGCTCAACAACAGTCTGCGCCTGCTCTTTAGCCGCTGCGCCCATCACGTGTGCCCGCATTGCGGGGCGCGCGTGGAGCCGAGCCTTAACGTGGCCGCGGGCCTGTCGCTCACGTGCCCCTCATGCGGCCGTGAGTTCTATGCGCCGGGGGCCGAGGACCTTGCCTTTAACAGCGGCGGCGCGTGTCCCACCTGCGGCGGCACCGGCATTATGCGCGAGGTGGACGAGGCGAGCCTGGTGCCCGACGAGTCAAAGACCATCAACGAGGGCGCGGTGCTTCCCTGGGGCACGCTCATGTGGGACCTGATGAAGCAGGTGGCCGGCGAGATGGGCGTGCGTACCGACGTGCCGTTTAACCAGCTCACGCCTCAAGAGCGCGACATCGTGTTCCATGGCCCGGCAGTCAAGAAGCACATTCTCTACGTTCCCAAAAACGGCGAGGGCGCCACGCCGCTCGACTTTACCTATTACAACGCCGTCTATACCGTCGAGAATGCGCTCGCCAAGGTTAAGGACGATAAGGGGCTCAAGCGCGTTGCGCGCTTTTTGTGCGAGGGGCCGTGTCGCGATTGCGGCGGTACGCGTCTTTCCGACGCCGCGCGCCAGCCCCAGGTGCGCGGTATCAATCTGGCGCAGGCGGCAGCCATGACGCTGGGCGAGGCGATTGAGTGGGTGCGCGGGGTGCCCGCATCCTTGCCGACCGAGATGCGGCCCATGGCCGGGGACATCTGCGATTCGTTTTTGAGTACGGCCCGTCGCCTGGTCGATCTGGGTCTCGACTACCTTTCGCTCGACCGCGCCGGCGCCACGCTCTCCACGGGTGAGCGCCAGCGCGTACAGCTTGCCCGCGTGGTCCGCAACCGATCGACGGGCGTGCTGTATGTGCTGGACGAGCCTTCGATTGGCTTACATCCCGCGAACGTCGACGGCTTGGTAGGCGTAATGCGCGATCTGGTGGTCGATGGCAATACCGTGGTTGTTGTCGACCACGACACGCGCGTGCTGGCAGAAGCCGACTATCTGGTCGAGATGGGCCCCGTTGCGGGAGCAGGCGGCGGCCATGTAATCGCCGCCGGTACGGTAGACGAGGTCGAACAATCGCAGGGCAGCCGCATCGCGCCGTTCTTGCGCTCGGACCCCAAGCGTCTGCGCCCGCAGGTGGCTGACGACGAAATGTTCGACCTAGGCCATATCCGCATGGCGACCGATGCCATCCATACCGTCAAACCACTCGAAGTCGATATCCCGCGCGGCCGCCTTGTCGCGGTGACGGGTGTTTCGGGTTCGGGCAAGACGACACTGGTGCTCGAGACGCTCATCCCGGCGCTCAAGGCACAGGCAGCCGGTGAGCGCCTGCCAAGGCACGTGCGTTGGGTCGATGCCGAGGGCATCGCGCGCGCCAACCTGATTGACGCCACGCCCATCGGCGCCAACGTACGCTCGACGGTAGCGACCTATGCCGACATCCATGATGAGCTGCGCCGCGCCTTCGCCCGTACGCCCGAGGCCAAGGCGTCAGGGTATAAGGCGGGTGCCTTTAGCTACAACACTGGCGCTTTGCGCTGCCCCACGTGCGATGGCACGGGCTCGATATCGCTCGACGTGCAGTTTTTGCCCGATGTCGAGATTGTCTGTCCTGCATGCCGTGGCTCGCGTTATGCAGACGCAGCCTCGCATATTCATCGCGAGGGCAAGGACGGCAGTCTGCTCACGTTGCCGCAGCTCATGGACATGAGTGTGGACGAGGCCCTCGACGCCACGGTGGGACTCAAGAAAGTTCAGGCGCGCCTGCAGACCTTGCATGGCCTGGGTCTGGGCTACCTGACACTTGGCGAGCCCACGCCGGCGCTCTCGGGCGGCGAGGCGCAGCGACTTAAGCTTGCAAGCGAGATGGGCCGCGTGCAGGACGATGCCGTATTCGTGTTCGACGAGCCCACGATCGGCCTGCATCCGCTCGATGTTCAGGTGCTGCTGAGTGTGTTTGACGGACTCGTTGCCAAGGGCGCCACGGTTATCGTGATCGAACACGACCTCGACCTTATCCGTAACGCCGATTACGTGATCGACATGGGTCCGGGTGGCGGCGACGCGGGCGGGCAAATCGTCTGCACCGGTACGCCGGGCGACATCGCTGCCTGCTCCGCAAGCATCACTGGCCATTACCTCTAGCAGAATGTGACAAAGGGACAGTCCCTTTGTCACATCCGATGCCTATTTCACGCATTGAGCGGCGAGATAGTCGCGGAAGAACGGTAATTCAAAAGCGACGATTCCGCGCCCGCGTTCTCCAATGATGCCGGCGTCTATCATGCGGCGTCGGTAGCGGGAGACCTGTTGCGGCGAACGCTTAAGGCGCTCGACAAGGTCAGCGGTGGTGGACTCTTCCTCGTCATCGAGCATGGCGATGAGAAAACGCTTGTCCTCCGCAGTGAGTTCCCGATAGGTCGCTGCGAGGATCCGGTCGTCCATTTCGTCGCGTGCGATTTTGATTCCCTGGTCAAAGTCGCGAGATGATATTTCCCTCGAGTTGCTCGTGAGATCCCAGGCGCGGTAGCCCACAAGCTGCAAAAGGAAAGGAAAGCCCGAAATCGAGCGAACGGCCTTATCGATTCCCTCGGCATCCGCCAGACGGTCGTTTTCCTGGATCGTTCGGATCAAGGCCTCGCGTACATCGTAGTCGGCGATACGCCCCAGATGATATTGCTGGGCGCGACGAAGGAACGAGACCGTCTTGTGGTTCAGCAACGTCGAGACGTTGTTGGGAAGTCCCGCCATGAGTAGAGCGACGCGTTTCCCATCGGTCACAAAGTGCTGATACGTGGCTGCGAGCTGGATCATCTCGTCGAGCGTCGGGTCGACCTCATCAACCGTGACGAGCAGACCGGTGCCCGTTTCGTTGAGCTGGTCGATGATGTCGCTCATGCGATAACGCCAAGTCGAGGCATCGTGAACGCGATTGACCTCGATACTGCCGAGCGGCGCGATTCCGAGACCGGTGACTTCGAAGTTGTTAGACGGGTTGATGAGATGGCCTGCAGCACGTTTCGCCCCGAACTCGATTTCCTCAAGCATTCCCGAGAGCGCGGTCGTCTTTACGGCTATCCAGCCGTGGGATTCTGCCCTTGTCGCGAGGGATGACATGAGAGCGGTTTTACCGGTTCCACGCGCGCCTGAGAAGATCGAGGTCAATTCCGGGCGTCTACGCTGGCTCAAGAAGGCACGGTCCAAATCCCGAATAATCTGTTGTCTGCCGGCGAGATGGGCAGGAACCTCACCAAAACTGGGGGTAAACGGGTTCTCGAGATATTCCACAAGGCTCTCCTTTCACATCGCCGTTTAACTCCATTTTATTCTAGTTAATTCTGATTAAAAGCGACGGCTCGTTATTTGGTGCATCAATGTGACAAAGGGACAGTCCCTTTGTCACATGCCGGGGAAGTCTGTCTGGCGCAGGGCCTCGTAGAGGACGATGGCGGCGCTGTTGGAGAGGTTGAGTGCACTAATGCGGTAGTCGGCCGGGTCGATAAAGTTGCCGCAGATATCCTGCCGAAGGATGGCTTCGTGGCTGTCCTCGGTATGTCCGAGCGCCTCCTCGTGGGCTTCCCAAGCCTCGGCGTTATCGAGTGAGTCGCAATCGCGCAGCATCGGGATGCGCTCGCAGCGCGCGGGCGCCGCAGCAAGCAGGTCTTCGGGAATCCCCGAGCTCTCGCTGCCAAAGACCAGATAGTCAGCGTCGCGGTAGGTGCTTTGCGCATAGGTGCGGCGCGCCTTTTTGGTCAGCAGATGCAGGCGCTCGTCGGCAGGGGAGAGGTCGTTGCGCACAAGGAAATCCTCCCAGCTGGCATAGGTCGTCACGTCCAAGTTTTGCCAGTAGCTCAGGCCGGCGCGACGCACCGTCTTGTCGTCGAGCGAAAAGCCCAGCGGCTCTACCAGATGCAGGCGGGCGCCAGTAACCACGCAGGTGCGGCCGATATTGCCCGTATTGGCCGGAATCTCGGGTGCATACAGCACGATATTGAACATGAATCTCCTTGGCTCAGAATGAAAAACCACCACGAAGGGGACAGGCACCTTCGTGGTGGTTAGGCGGTTACGTGGGCGGAAAACGCCCGCTTTGATAACCTAGGCGCGGTGCCAGTCGGTCAGGCAGGCATCGAGGGCGGCGATGAGCGCGTCCTTGTCCATGTGACGCCCGATGATGCACAGGCTCGTCATGCGGTCGCCCGTCTCGTCGTCCCAAATCTGCATGATCTCGGGGTTCTCGTCGATAATCTTCTGCTTCTCGCCCTCGGGCGCAGAATCGACAAACAGACCGTTCTCCATTAGGCGCATCTGGTGGCCGGCCTGCTCAAACATGTAGCACATGTCCGGATTGCCGGTCTGCCACAGCGGGCCCTTGACGCGAATGACCTCGTCGGGCCACTCCTGCTCAACAAAATCGGTGAACTTCTGCAGGTCAAACGGCTTGCGGCGCGAGTACACAAAGGTCTCGATGTCGTACTCGAGCACCTCGGGGTCGTCGTGCTCCTCGGGATGCTCCATGGCCTCGATCCAAGCGGCGGAGTTGTAGGCGCGCATAAAGTCGAAGCGGTCGGTATCGAGCAGCTCCTCCATGGGGACCTCGCCGTTTTGAGCCTCGACAATCACGGCGTCCTTCTGCAGGCTGCGCACGATGGCTTTGAGCTCTGCGATCTGCTCGGGGGTGACGGTGTCAGTCTTATTAAGAATCAGCGTGGAGCAAAACTCGATCTGCTGGATGAGCAGGCTCTCGATGTCATCCTCGTCAATGTCCTCGGCCAGCAGGTCGCGACCGCCGTTGAACTCGTCGTACATGCGGGCGCAGTCGACCACGGCCACGATGTTGTCGAGCGCGAGCTTGGGCTCGCCGCCCACCTTGGCCTCGTCGCAGAAGCTCGAGATGGTGTAGGCGATGGGGATAGGCTCGCAAATACCCGAGGCCTCGATGATGATGTAGTCGAACTTGCCCGAATCGGCGATGCCCTGCAGCTGGTTGGCCAGGTCGTCCGAAAGCGTGCAGCAGATGCAGCCGTTGGTGAGCGGGATGAGGTCGTCGGTCTCGGAAAGGCCGCCGTCGGCGATAAGGCTAGCGTCGACGTTGATCTCGCCGATATCGTTGACGATCACGGCGGCGCGGATGCCGCCGTCGTTGGCGAGGATGTGGTTGAGCAGCGTGGTCTTGCCGGCACCGAGGTAGCCGGTAAGCATGATGATCTTCACGGGTTTGTTGGGCATGTGCCCTCCTTTGTTAGACATGGCTTACAGTTGAATCTTATGCCAAACGCCAGCTCTTATACCCACGCGCCGACAAATAACACAGGCTACTCCCAGGCTCCCCACACATCGGGACAATAGCCGACGGTGGCCTTCTTGCCGTTGCGTACGATGGGCTCGGCCAGAACCTGCTGGTTCTCGAGCAGCTTATCGAAACGCTGGCTGGGGGTGAGGTGCTGGATGAGTGCGAGCGTCTCCTCGTCCTTGGCTTTGGGGTTGAGCAGCTTGTCGATGCCGCCAACCGCCTGCATCACGCTCGTGAGCTCGCCCTTGCTCATCTCCTTTTCCTTAAGGTCGATAAACTGCACCTTAATGCGGCGCTCCTTAAAATAGCGCTGGGCCTTCTTGGTATCGAAGGACTTTTTGGTACCGAAGATCTGCACGTTCATTGTTTGGTTCCGCCGTTCTACCTGATGAAGTTGGTCCTAGCGCGATCGGCCTGGGGCGCTTCGATGCCGGCGGACTTTCCCGCCTCGATGCAACGCAGCAGCCAGGCCATGTTTTTGCCGATGTTTCGCATGGTGGCAAGGCCTTCGGCGTCCTGGGCGGCCTCGCCCGGCATGGCGCCAAAGACGTTGTTCCAGTAGGTGGATGCCACCACGGGCATCTGGTTGATGGTGAAGTATTTGTTGAGCACATCGAAGGTGGTCGACGTGCCACCGCGACGGGCAACGGCGACAGCGGCGCCCGGCTTGTGCGCAAAGGCCTTGCTGCCGGCATAGAATGCACGGTCGAGGGCAGAGAGGATACGTCCGCTGGGGTGCGCGTAGTAGACGGGCGAACCAAAGACAAAGCCGTCTGCCTGCTCGGCAGCTGCAATCAATTCGTTGACCATGTCGTCGTCAAAGGTGCAGCGGCAATCGAGCTTGCCGCACTGGCCGCACCCGATGCAATCGCGAATAGGCTTGGCGCCCAGCTGAAACACCTGCGTCTCAATGCCCTCTGCGTTGAGCTGCTCGGCAATCTCGGCGAGTGCGCGGGCGGTGTTGCCGTTTGCCTTGGGGCTGCCATTGACCAAAAGAACCTTCATCACTAACTCCCTCTGCTGTCGGTGACTTCTGCGGAGGATTATCGCACGAGCGGGCAGATGGCGTGGGGCGCGATGCGAAACGGGCTGTGTTTCGCATCGCGCCCCATAACGCTAGTCCAGCTTGGTGCCCGGTACCTGTGGCGCCTCTCTAATCAGCGCATTAAGTTCGTTCAAAATGGAAACGGGTTGTCGGTCGACGGCGTCCAGATGAAGCGTTGCCACGCGAAGGGGCGGCTGATATTCAAATGAGCCAAGGAGCACGGGCGATCCCAAGAACCGTTCGATTTCGTCTGCAACCGCGTCGGTCTCTTCGGGATCAAGCTCGTCAAAGAGCGCCACGAACATCGGTCCGGTCGAGCGGAACAGACGACCCTTGCCGCGCGAGCAATCCATGAGGCAGGCGGCGCTTTCTGCCAAAACGCGGTCGCCTGCATCAAAGCCAAAGCGGGCATTGACCTGTGCGATTTCGTCGATTTTAATGGCGATCAAGCCCGCGTTTCGTGCCACGCGACGCATCTCGCCAATGGCGTTGACCAGGGCGTGGATATCGCCCAGACCGGTCACGGAATCGGTCGTATCTGCCAAGCTTCGGTTGGTGACAATGCCCACATACATGTTGGGCTCGGTATCGGTGCCGTCCAGGCGGTAACCCGTGCAGTCGCAAAGCGCGTATTTTCCGGCGGTATTCATGACGCGATACTGCATGCAGTGGAAGTGCCACGTGCCGTTTACCACCATATCGAGCTCGGCACGTACGTTGTCGCGGTCCTCGGGGTGAACACGGGCAAGCCATATATCGAGCGAGTTGTAGGGATGCTGGGAAGGTAGGTCAAAATCGCGCACGGCATTAACCGACCATTGCGATTCGCCGGTGTCGAGGTTAATGATGAACGGATAGCGTGTCTCGGAGCTCATGGAGATCGCTTGGAACACTCGGTCGTTGCAGGGGGGGGGTTGTTCGGTGACCGGGCGTTGCGGCGCATCGCCTTCTTCCGGTTGTTGCACACGGTACATGAGCTTGTAGCGATACATTTTGCGGTCGGCGTCCTTTGTCATCTGGCGACGCGTATCGCCTGCAAGCGGGTCGACGCGCGAGCAGCCAAAACTAAAGCTGGCGATCATGGGCGCCTTGCCGTCCGATGTTGCCTCGATAAGATTGGCACGCGTCCGCTCCAGGCGCTGCTCGAGCTCGGCTTCGTCTGTCGTGGGGGATATAAGTACAAATTCGTCTCCACCGATACGGAACAGCAGCTCATCGTGCTCCATGGTCTCGGTGAGTGCGCGGCAGATGCTCAGAATGTAGCGATTGCCCTCGGCGTGGCCAAACTTATCGTTGCAATGCTTGAGGCGATCGATGTCAATATAGGCACAGGTGAAGGGGGTGCCTTTGCGCCAGAGCTGATCGACATGGCGGTCGAGCCCGCCACGGTTGCCAAGATTGGTGAGCGAGTCGATATAGGCGCCGTGCTCAAGCAGCTCGCGTTCTTGTTGCAGGATGGCGAGCGTTTTCTGCAGTTGCTCACCAATGGCACGCAACTCCGGGGGCAGCGCGGCAACATCGAGCTCGGTGGTTGAGGCCCCGTTCGCAAGTCGCTGAAGATGAGCGATGATTGATTGCTCGCCCAGGCGATACGACTCGTTCATGATGGATGACCTCCTTGGATGGAACAATGGTTTGTATCTTACTCCCAATTCGGTTTAGATTGGGGTATTAGTTAGCTCATGGGAACAAACGCTCCCTCGACGGTGGCGTTTGCGCACGAGCGTATTAGTTGCTGTCGCCACCGTCGAGCAGTGCCTCAAAATCCTCCGCCTGCATGGGACGGTAGTAGAGGAAGCCCTGAGCGTAGCGGGCGCCCATTTGGCGTAGCATGTTTGCCTGCTCATTTGTCTCGATGCCTTCGATCACAACGGGCAGATGGAGCGACTGCGCCATCTCGAGCATTGATGAAATGATTTGCACGCTGCGGCCTTGATCGCCGTCGACGGGCACAAACGTGCGGTCGAGCTTGATGACGTCGACGTTGACGTTCTTGAGCATCGCGAGCGTGGACTGGCCGGTGCCAAAATCGTCCATGTAGGTCGAGAAGCCGCGGTTGTGCAGGTCGGCCGTCAGCTTATCCACAGCTTCGGACTCTCCCGTATAAGCCGTCTCGGTGATCTCGATGCGCATGAGCTCGGGCGGCAGATTGTATTGGTCGGCGAGTGCCCCCATATGCTCGGCAACGTCGCAGGCAAGGATATCCACGCGCGACACGTTGAGCGAGATCGGAACCACGCGAAGCCCTCGATCGATGCGCCCGCGCAGCCACGAGGCAACGCCCTGCCAAACGTATTTGTCGAGCGTCACCACAAAACCGCTTTCCTCGAGAGCGGGGATAAAGGTGACGGGTGAAATGAGGGAGCCATCCTTGTCAATCCAGCGCGTGAGCGCTTCGGCGCCAGTGATCTCGCCGGTTTCCATGTCGACCTGGGGCTGCAAGTAGTAGGTAATGCGGCCGTTTGAGAGCGCATACTGGAATTCGGTCAGCGTGCGGTGGAACGAGATTTCGCGCTCGTACTCCTCGGGGCGGAAAATGGCAATGCGCTCCTTAAAGTCGTTTTTTGCACGCCGATTGGTAAACATGGCCTTGGCCTGCGCATCGATAGTGATTTCCTCGTTGGAGTCGATGGGGTAGACGCCCATGGACGGCCAGAAACCCACGCCGTCATCATGCTTGGCCACGGCCTCGCGAACGCTGTTATAGATTTGATGGACGGTGTCGTGCTCAAAGGGGATGAGTATGCAAAAGTCGTCTTGGCCCCAGTATCCTGCGACGCCCATGTCGGCATTCTCGATATCCTTGAGGACCGTGCCCACGTCGGCGAGCATGCGGTCGCCCTCGGCCTGTCCGTGCCATTCGTTGAACAGTCGCATGTGCCCCATGTCGACGGTGGCGATACACCAAGCGCCGTCGCGCCTTGTCTGGAGAAATGCGTTGGCGCGTCGCATAAACTCGCTGGGTCGACAGAGGCCCGTGAGCATATCGATGCGCTCGGCGATGGCGCTTTTGCGCTCTATCTCGGGTATGGGGAGGCTGTCGTTGGGAACAAGTCCGCCGGCCGTGCGAAGGCGACGGTCGAGTTCGCCTAAAACGGCGGTCGCTTGGTTGGCTAGGCGCTCGTAGAAGGCCGGGACGACAAGACAGACGGGAGTAATGGTATCGCCCGCGATTCGAACGGGAGCGAAAACGGCCTCTTTTAGATGATGGACCAGTTGCTCGAACGCCTCATGGTCCAAATCGTTGCTGAGCACGACAAACTGGACGCTTCGTGAGCGGTAGACGCGACTCCTGCCACGGGTGATCGACAACATGCGGCCTGCGTATTCGGCGAGCATGTTGTCGACAGCCTCGGCTCCGTAAAGCTCGTTGAGCTTTGTCGTGCCGCGAACGCGCACCGCTATAAGCCCCGTCTCGCAACAGTCGCGACGGCAGGCATCGATAGCGTTGAGCAACATGCGCTGCGTTCCAAGGCCCGTGGCGGCGTCGACGGTCTCGGCAAGCGAGTGGTTGACGAGCTCGCCAACATAGAGCGAGGGGACATTTCCGTCGCCGTCGATACGAAACCCGCGAGCACGGCAGAGAACGTAGTCGCCGGCGGCGTTGCGTACGCGGTATTGCATGACGCGACGGTGCTTGGAGCCGTTATAGATCTGGTCGATATCGTCGCTATAGGCCTCGAGGTCATCGGGATGGACGCGCGTTTTCCAGTAATCGTGGCAGTTGTCTATATGCTCCGAAGGAAGGCCAAGGTCGCGCATAGCGCCTTGTGACCAAAGGGTGCGATGTTTGTCCAGGTTCTCGATAAAGAAATAGCGGCCTTCGTTGAGCATCGAAAGGGCGTCGAAAATGCGATCGCTTACTTCGAAATCGTCGGCGTGGACTTGCGTGATATTGCGTCGATCAAGGTGCACGGCATGGCGCAGCTTGTAGTCGTACATGCGATGGTCGGCATCGAGCGTCATGCGATTGGAGGCTTCGCCCAGGGCGGGGTCGGCGTGTGACACTCCGTAGCTAAACGAGTGAGGCATCTCGGAATCGTTATTTTTGAGCAGGACCTCTCGACAGTGCTCCAGACGTTCGGCAAGGTCATCCTCGGTCGCGATTGTGGACAGGATGGCAAACTCGTCGCCTCCCAGGCGAAATGCCGCCTCGTCCACCTTCATATACAGCTTGAGATAGAGGCTCACCTGCAAGATATAGCGGTTGCCCTCGTCGTGTCCAAAGATGTCGTTGCAGTGCTTAAGGTTATCGATGTCGATAAACGCCATGGTTACGGGCAATTCCTGCTCCCAGATTTCCTCGAGGGAACGGGTAAAGCCGCCGCGGTTGCCAAGACCGGTGAGCTCGTCGGTAAAGGCAGTCCTGATCAGATCGTCCTGACGCTCGAGAAGGTCACGGATGGTCTTTTCGAGCGTCTCGGTGTAATTGCTGGCGATATCCATGCTGTAAGCGGCTTCCTGAGGTCGGGGTGTATTGCGTCGGGCGAGCTCGTTGTACACACGCGTTGCTGCTCAACGCTTTGCGTGTATCCAGGCCCCCGCCTTGCTGCGTCGCTGGTTTAATATGTCGGTCCGTGTTCGCTGCTGATAACTATTGAGTAGTATAAACAACAATAGAGGATTGTATATGGGTGCCCCTGCCGCGGGCGGCTATTATTCGCCAATCGGTAGCGTGACGATGCGATGCTCGATATAAATGCGACTGAGTCGATATATGTTGGCGGGTATACTTGTTCCGCTTTAAAACACGGGAACGGAGATGGTCGCATGGCACAGCCAGACACGACGCGCACGGTGGGGCTTGCGCTCGAGGGAGGCGGCTACCGCGGTATGTATACGGCGGGCGTGCTCGACGTATGGATGGAGCACGGCTTAACCTGCGACCATATGGTGGGTGTCTCGGCGGGCGCGGCGTTTGGCTACAACTTTAAATCGCGCCAGATCGGCCGCGCCATTCGCTACAACAAGGCCTATTGCGCCGACAAGCGCTATGCGAGCGTGACGAGCTGGTTGCGAACCGGCGATATGTTCAATGCCGAGTTTGCCTATCATGAGGTACCCATCGAGCGCGATCCCATCGATCTGGAGGCATATCGCGCCTGCCCCATGCGGTTTACGTGCGTATGTACCGATCTTAAGACGGGTGAGGCCGTCTACCATGACCTGCCCTATGGCGACGAGCGCGATATTGAGTGGATCCGGGCGTCGTCGGCGATTCCCGTGGCGACGCGTCCTGTTGCCATCGAGGGTCGTAAGTACTTGGATGGCGGTGTTGCCGATTCCATTCCCAGCGCTTGGCTGTTTGAGCAAGGCTATGACCGCAACGTGGTGGTGCTGACGCAGCCGGCGGGCTTTGTAAAGCAGCCCAATAGCGTGATGCCTATGCTGCGTCGCGTGTATCGTCACTATCCGGAGTTTGTTGCGGCGCTTGAGCATCGGCACGAGGTCTACAATGCCACGCTCGATGACCTGGCGCGTCGCGAAGCCGCTGGCGAGATCTTTGTGGTGCGGCCGAGCGAATCGGTGAAGGTGCCGTCGCTGTGCCGCGAGCCCGATGAACTCGAGCGCATCTACCAGATCGGCCGTCGCGATGCGGAGGCGACGTTGCCCGCGCTGGAAGCGTATCTGGCGGGGTAGGGACTACGCCGGAAACTGCATCCCGTAATCAGCGCTCAGACTGGGACGTAGTTTCCCGCTGGTCCTCTATGCGGAAAGCGCATCCCAGAATGGACGTCCAAACTGGGATGCGCTTTCCGCTATTGAAGATATGGGACTGCGGAGCAACTGCTCGGTCTAGGCTTATGCCTGCTGCCAGGTATCGACGAGCTCCTTGGCTGCGGCGTGGGGGTCGTCGGCACTGCAGACGGCGCTCACCACGAAAAAGCCGTCGACGCCGGTGGCCTTGAGCTGCGGCAAGTCGGCTGTCTTAACGCCGCCGCCCACCACGATGGGCACGGGGCTTGCCGCATGGAGGGCTGCCAGGTCCTCAAAGCTTTTGGTGATGATGGAGCCGTCGGCCGCGCGTCCGCAGTCGCGCTTGGTCTCGGTCTCGTGGAGCGGGCCGATGCCCAGGTAGTCGACCAGGCTCATGTCGGCGGTCTTGACGTACTCGAGCATCTCCTCGCAACGGGCCGAAAGACCCACGATGGCATCGGGGCCCAGCAGCTTGCGACAGACCTCGACGGGGATGTCGCTCTGACCCACGTGCACGCCGTCGACAGCGATGCCCTGCTCGCGCGCGGCGAGCACGCAGTCAAGGCGGTCGTCAATCAGCAAGGCGACCTGACCGGTCTTGCCGGCCTGAGCGATAGCCTGTGCGGCGTCGTCGGTCAGCGCGATGATCTCGCGGGCACTTGCCACCTTGGAGCGCACCTGGATGCAGGTAAAGCCGGCGTCGAGTGCCTGGGCCACTACATCGCCCACGGGGCGCCCGAGCGTGTTTTCGGGGCCGAGTACCAGATAGGCCGAGATATCAAGGTTGTCGCGGATGCTCATCGTGCTTCCTCCTGTTTCTTGATCTGTGCTTCCATGCGCTCGAGCTTGCCAGTCATGGTGTCGGTAAATCCGGGTCGAATATCGGCCTTGAGCACGACTTCGGTGCGGATGCCCTTGCTCGCTAACACAAAGGTTGCGTCGCGCACGACCTGCATGACCTCGTCCCAGTCGCCCTCGATCTCGGTGAACATCGAGGTGGTGCGGTTGGGAAGGCCGCTCTCGCGAATGACGCGCACGACCTCAGCGACCTCGGCGGACAGTTCATCGCCGGTGCCACACGGGGCGATGGCCACGGCGACGAGCGTGTTCATGCCGGCGTTGGTTGCGGGCTCGGACATGGCTTATGCCTCCTCGAGCTCGAGTCGGTTATCGGCGATGTCCTGGGCGGTTGCGCGGTAGAGCTCGTCGATAAAGGCGACCTTAAAGCTTGCCGGGGCATCGGCGACAGCGGCGGCACGCGTGCCGGCTACGTTGTAGACGGCGGTGCCGCAGACGGCTGCCGTAAACGGATCGGCAGCGCAGGCGTACACGGCTAGCACGCCGCCCTGCGAGCAACCGCAGCCGGTAATCTTTGACATGAGCGGGCTGCCGCCGTGGGATTTGGCTACGGTCGTGCCGTCGGTAATCAGGTCGACTTCGCCCGAGACCACCACGGCGCCGCCAGTGTAGCGGGCGAGCGCTACGGCGGCATCGCGGGCGGCATCGACCGTGTCGGTGGTATCGACACCGCGCACGCGGCTCAGATCGGCTGCCTCGCCCCCAAGACCCCACAGGCCGGCGAGCGCGATGATCTCGGAGGCGTTGCCGCGTACGATGGCGGGCTTGTACTGCTTGAGCTCGTTTACCAGCTGGGTGCGCAGGCTACCGATGCCCAGGCCCACCGGATCGAGCACCCAGGGCTTGCCGGCGTGGTGTGCCGCCTTGGCCGCGCGGGGAATCGTCTGCTCGTAGATGGGGAAGAGCGTGCCCATATTGAGATAGATGGCGCCGCCGCCGGCAACGAGTGCCTCGCCCTCGTCTGGTAGATAAACCATGGCGGCCGAACCGCCCACGGCGAGCTGTGCGTTGGCGACAAAGTCGATCGTCACCGTGTTGGTGATGGAGCCGGCCATCGGATTGGTGGCGCGAATCTCTTCCACGGCCTTGACCACATTTTGCTTAAGCTGTTCCGAATCAATCACTGCACATGCCTCCTTGGCATAGAAAAGGGGCGCTGTGCATAGACAGCGCCCCTGCAAAGGCGGCATGCTCCCTACGCCAGCATTAACTGACAGGTTCAAAGGATTGGGCCCCATGCCCTCTCAGCCTTGTGGTTTGCACCGCCGGCACTCCCGCATCGAATCTGTTGTTCCCTATACTAGCGCACCTGCCAAAAAGGGACAGGTTTATTTTGGCAGGTGGCAACAGGGGCGCTGCGTTTTCCCAGATAAAACCTGCCAATATAAACCTGTCTCTTTTTGGCAGGTCGGTACAATAGACGGGATTAAGAATGACCGAGGGGGCCTTATGATTAAACTTGTGCTGACCGATATGGACGATACGCTGATTCCAGCCGGGCATGACGGCGCCAGCGACTACGCCATCGAGGGCATTCATGCCATGCAGGCGGCGGGTCTGCACTTTGGCCCGGTTTCGGGTCGCCAACCCTCCGCGATGGGCTGGATGTTCCGCAATCGCGCCGAGTGCTTCTCGACCGGCGCGTTCTGCAACGGCCAGGTCATGTTTGTGGACGGCGAGGTGGTAGCCTCGCATGCGACCGACAACGCCGCCCTTATGCGCTTGGCTGACTACTTGGAGCAAGAGACCGACGATACGTATCTGAAGGTCTACGGCCTGGGTGATGACTTTTGGGGCAACGATGCCTATTGTGTGACGAGCGACCCCGAGCGCGTGCGCCGCGCCATGGAGTCGGGCGGCAACGCATGGCTCAAGGGCGAAGAGGCCCCGTGCCGTCCTGTCGTCGATGACGCGTCGGTGTTCAAGGCGAATATCTGGAGTGCTCGTTCGCGTGAGGAGCTCGCGGAGCTACGCGAGCGCGTTGCCGCTGAGGTGCCGGAACTCTCGCTCGTGTTTCCCAACAATCGTGTGCGCCTGTTCGACATTCTTCCAGCAGGTTGGGACAAGGGTTGCGCTGCGCTGGAGCTGGCGCGCGCTTTGGACCTGACGTCCGACGAGGTGGCCGTATTTGGCGATTCCGATAACGACCTGCCCATGATCGGTGCCGTCCCCAACTCCGTTGCAGTCGCCAATGCCAACGAGGCCGTCACGGCTGCCGCGCGCTGGCATATCGGCGCTGCGGCAGACGATGCGGTTGCCGGGGCTCTGCATCAGATTGCCGCCTGCGCCGCGACGGGGGAGATGCCGTCGTTTATGCGTCAGGCAGATGCGGCGGGTTCGGGTTTCGCGGACGTCTAGGGAGGCCATCATGAAGCTTCAACAGCTCAGGTATGTCGTCAAAGTTGCCGAATGCGGCAGCATCACCGAGGCCTCGCGCCGGCTCTTTGTGTCGCAGCCTTCGATTACCGCGTCGATCCGCGATCTCGAAAACGAGATGGGTGTGCACATCTTTGAGCGCACCAACAAGGGTGTCATTGTGTCCGAGGAGGGCGAGACCTTCTTGGGCTACGCGCGCCAGGTGCTCGATCAGGCGGATCTGCTCGAAGGCAAGTACAAGGGCGCGTCCGAGCAGGTGCCGCACTTTAGTGTGAGCTGCCAGCATTATTCCTTTGCCGTCAACGCGTTTGTCGATGTGATCCGTGAGTTCGATGCCGCGCGCTATGACTTTACCCTGCGCGAGGAGCAGACTCACGAGATTATCGAGGACGTCGCGCATATGAAAAGCGAACTGGGCATCCTGTACTTATCCGAGCATAACCGCGAGGTTATCGAGCGCATGCTGGCGGCCAACGAGCTCGTATTCGAGGGGCTTTTCTGCGCCACGCCGCATGTCTTCGTCTGTGCCGACCATCCGCTGGCGGCCCGCTCCAGCGTGACGCTCGAGGACTTGGAAGACTACCCGTTCCTGTCCTACGAGCAGGGCAGTTACAACTCGTTTTACTATTCCGAGGAGCTGACCTCGACGTTTGAGCGTCGCAAGAATATCCGCGTGCGCGACCGTGCGACGCTGTTCAACCTGGCCATGGGCCTCAACGGCTACACGGTATGCTCGGGCGTGATCAGCCACGAGCTCAACGGCCCCGGCATTATCTCGATTCCGCTCGATGTGGATGAGTACATGGAGATCGGCATCATCACGCGCAAGAACACGACGCTTACGCGCTACGGTCAAGCCTATATCGACGCGATCCGTCAGCATATCTAGACTGCTGCGTCCTGCACAGGTCAAATCTCTTCATGGCAGTCCCAACTGATATAGGAAGCATCTATATCAAACTGTTATAAACGTATATTTTACGATGGCTATATGAGCGCTCATACTCTGTTCCAGTAAAGCAACCAATGCAAAGGGAGATATCTATGAGCACTTCAATTCAACCGAACGCGCCGTTTCGCGCTGATATCGTCGGCAGCTTTCTTCGTCCGCAGGCCGTAAAGGATGCCCGCGCTGCCTATGCGGCAGGCACGCTTGATGCCGAGGGGCTTAAGGCTGTCGAGGATGAGGCTATTCGCGAACTGGTGGACAAGCAAAAGGCCGCTGGCCTGCAAGTGATTACCGATGGCGAGTTTCGTCGCAGTTACTGGCACCTCGACTTTATGTGGGGGCTCAACGGCATTGAACGCCGCACCTCGCGTACGGGCTATATGTTCCACGACGAGGAGACCACGGCTGACACCGCCGTGGTGACCGGCCCCATCAGCGGCGAGAACCACCCCTTCGTCGAGCACTTTAAGTTTGTCAAGGCACTCGAGGGGGAGGGCCACGTTGCACGCCAGACCATTCCGGCGCCGATCCAGACGTTCTCGGAGGTTACGCTCGACCGCTGCGATGGCCAGCAGGAGAGCCTGCGCGCTGTCTATAAGACCGATGAGGAACTTGCCGACGCAATTGCAGCCGCTTATCGCACGGTGATCGCCGACCTGTACGCAGCGGGTTGCCGCAACATCCAGTTTGATGACTGCACCTGGGGCATCTATTGCGATACCGACTTTGTGTCCAAGACTGGCATGAGCCCGGTTGACCTGCAAAGGGTGAGCGAGCTGGGCGTGGCGCTCAACAACGCCGCCATCGAGGACAAGCCCGACGACCTCGTCATTAACACGCACGTGTGCCGCGGCAACTACCACTCTACCTATGCTTTCGAGGGCGGCTATGACCCCATCGCGCCGTACCTGTTTGCACATGAGGATGTCGACGCATTCTACCTGGAGTTCGATACGCCGCGCGCCGGCGGTTTTGAGCCGCTCAGCTACGTTGCCCCGGGCAAGAAGGTCGTGCTGGGCTTGGTGACCACCAAGGCCGCAGAGCTCGAGAACGAGGATGTTATCGTCGAGCGCATCCGCGAAGCCGCAAAGTACGTGCCGCTCGAGAACCTGTATCTGTCTCCCCAGTGCGGCTTTGCCAGCTGCGAGATTGGCAACAAGCTGACCGAGGACGAGCAGTGGGCAAAGATCGCCCTGGTCAAACGCATCGCCGAGCGCATCTGGAAGTAATGCTGCCGTTCGCAGGGGCGTCGTGGTCGGAGCGGCATGCATCGCGTACAATGGTTCGGATCGTATCGTTCGGGCAGGTAATCCGATATGCCCGGGCGCCCTTCCATTATGAAAGGACATCCATGTCCCAATCCTCGACGCCCGCCGTCGCCGATGCCATCTACGATGCGTCGTCGCTCGGTCGCCCGCGCATGTTTTTGCTCGGCCTGCAGCACCTGTTTGCCATGTTCGGCGCTACCGTGCTGGTGCCTGTGCTCACCGGCCTTTCGGTTTCGGCGACCCTTTTGTTTGCCGGCCTGGGCACGCTGCTCTTCCACTTCCTATCGCGCGGCAAGGTGCCAGCGTTTTTGGGATCTTCGTTTGCCTTTATCGCGGGCTATGCCGCCATCGCGCCCAACGGCGAGGCCGAGCTTTTGCCCCACGCCTGCCTGGGCGTAGCTTGTGCCGGCCTGCTCTATCCGGTGCTTGCGGCGCTCTTCCGCGCGTTTGGCGCCAAGCGCGTTATGCGCTTCTTTCCGCCATTAGTGACTGGCCCCATCGTCATTTCCATCGGCTTGATCCTGGCAAGTTCCGCTATTGCTAACTGCCAGACCAACTGGCTTGTGGCTGTCATTGCCGTTGCCGTTATCGTCATCTGCAACATCTGGGGCCGTGGCATGGTCAAGATCGTGCCGATTTTGCTGGGCGTTGTGGTGAGCTATGCCGTTGCGGCTGCGCTCGGCGAGGTTGATTTCTCGGGCGTTGCCGCCGCTCCGTGGGTCGGTCTGCCCATCGTGTGGGACAACACCGTGTTTGCACTCTTTGGGCCGCAGTTCGATAGCGGTCTTGCCACGACGGCCATCATCACCATTATGCCGTTGGCATTTGCGACCATGATCGAGCATATCGGTGATATCTCGGCTATCGGCTCCACCTGCGAGCGTAACTACATCGCCGATCCTGGCCTGCATCGCACGCTGCTTGGCGACGGCCTGGCGACCATTCTCGCATCGCTCTTTGGCGCTCCGGCTAACACCACCTATGGCGAGAACACCGGTGTGCTTGCCCTAACGCGTGTGTTTGACCCGCGCGTGATTCGCATTGCCGCATGTTGTGCCATTGTGCTCTCGTTCTGCCCCAAGTTCGCGGCTGTCATTGCGGCCATGCCGGCGTGTGTGATCGGCGGCGTGTCTCTCGTGCTCTATGGCATGATCAGCGCCGTGGGCGTCCGCAACCTCATCGAGAACCAGGTCGATTTCCAGAACAACCGCAACGTGCTGGTGGCCGCCCTGGTGCTGGTGCTTTCACTCGGCATTGCGTACAGCACTGCCGGAGCTATCGTGTTGGAGCTGGGCGGCGTGACGATTTCGCTCTCGGGCCTTGCCGTGGGTTCGCTGGTGGGCATTGTGCTCAATGCCATCCTACCGGGCAACGACTTTGAGTTTGATGTCTCCGAGCTTGAGGAGGCTGCTGAGTAACAACTGCGTCCAGCTGAATCAAAAAATGGCGCCCATGCGTACGCGCGGGCGCCATTTTTAATGCGTCAATATCCAGTGGATGCCACGTGCCATGCGCAGATCGGTTTGGGCGAAGTGATTGCCGGGGTTGAGCTCCAGCGTTGTTGGAATGCCGCGCGCGATGAGCAGCACTTCCGTCGCGCGCGTGTCGTCGAGCACATGCCGCATCATGCGGTTGGGCGTCTTGGTCTCTTTTTTGCCGAGCGACAGATAGACGGCTTGCGGGCTGCCGGCAAAAGGGGCCGTGCTGGCACGGTCGACAAAGTCGGGAAACCATAGCGACCCCGATGCGCTCGCGGCGCGGTCAAAGGCGTCGGTTTGCCAGAGGGACCAGAGTGCGAAGAGGCCCGCGAGCGAGTAACCGGCAATGCCGCGCCAGGTGGGCGGCTGAGGAAGCGACGACTCGACCTGGGGGATTATCTGATTCAGCAGCTCATCAAGAAAATCGGCAGCTTGACCGCCAAAGGGCTCGGCATCGCGCACGGTTCCGTCGCATCCCCAGGGGCTCAGCTCGCGATTCCAGTTGAGGCTGCCAATGCCGACAAGCGTGAAGGGCGGGCAGTTGAGCTCTCGGCAACACTTATAAACCTCGCTGCCGTCGCCCACGACCACAGGAAGGTAGATGACAGGCGCGCTTTCCGTATGATTCGAATAAACGGTTATCTGCTTTTGATGCGCTTCCATGACGGGCTTCTCTCAGTGTTGTGATATCGGCAGCCCCAATTGTCGCACGCCAGCGTATGCCGGTTGGGCTAGACCAAAGACAATCTCGTGCATCCCCTGCGGACGCATATGGAAAACGCCACCGCTGGAGGGGAGCTCGGCGGTGGCGTGGTTAAACGGTGCTGGGGCTCGGGGCCTTCGCGGGAGCTGCCATGTGCGCAGAGGCGTCTAAGAGCGCTTACGGCTCGCCATGGTGCCTGCGGCGATAGCGGCTGTTCCCGCAAGGACGGTTGCCACGATGGCCGCACCCGAGGTGTCGCCGGTTGCCGCGAGCACGCCGGTAGTCTTGGCTTTCGTGATTGAAGCCGCAACGGCCTTGGTCGGCTTTGAGCCCTCAGGCTTGGGGTTCTGCTTGGACTCCGCGGGCTTGCTTTCTGCGGGCTTGGTCTCGTCGGGCTTGGGGTCTTCCGGCTTGGCTACCTCGGGAGGTGCGATGACCATGCTCTTGGCGACAGCTTCGTTATAGGGGGAGTCGATCACAGCGTCGCCCGTGCCGATGGCTTGGCCTGCCTCGTAGATGCCGTCACGGAGCTTGCGATAGTCAATGACCTTGCCGCCTTCGGGCGTCTGGATGGCGGCGTTCTCAATCTTGATGGTGCCGATTGCCTTGCCGTCAGCGCTCATGGCACGGGCAAAGATTGCCGCTGTATCTCCTTCGGCCGTTACCTTGCTGCGGATGATCGAGATGACTGCGGGTGTGACGCCCTCGCTGGTCTGGGCGATGATGCCGATGTTCTCGCCTTGGGGCTCGGGGCTCGTCTCGCCATCTTGGTTTTCGCTGTAGGGGATGGGGCCGTCGCCGTTCTCGACATAGCGGGCTATGGCCTCGACAACGGAGTCGCTGATGTAGATGTGGCCACCCTCCTCGTTGGGTCGATCGCTTCTGGTGGAGAATGCAGCCGAAACCTCGCCTTCCGCAAACGCGTCCACGGTGGAGCCGTTCTTGACGACGATATCGTCTGGGTAGGTGAAGAGGGCAATGGCGCTACCGTATCTGCCTTTACTTGCGCGGACTGTCACGTTTGCATGATCGAGGGTGATGCCCTTGTGGGCATAGACGCCATATTCAACACCGTTTACGTTGAGGGAGGCGTTTGTGGCTGCGAGGCTGCCCTTGGCCTCGACGGCAGCGTCTTTCTCGGAGCTTGCCTTGACCTGGCTGCCGTCCGAGATGTTGATATTGCCGCCGCTCCAAAGGGCCTCACCATCAGCTGAGCTTGCCTCGACCGTCCCGCCACCCTTGATGGTGAGGTTCTTGTCGGTTCCAATACCCTTGTCCTCGGTAGTCCTGGCGGTGACGGCTCCGCTGTCGTCAATCGTGATATTACCGTTTGCCCTGATGCCATCCGATGCACCCGTGGCGTTGACGTTGCCCGAACCTTTGATAGCGAGATCACCCCCGGCATTTATGGCGTCAAACCCAGTGCTCGTGGCGTTGACGGATCCGGCTCCGTCGATGTTGATATTACCCGTGGAGAGGATAGCGTCCTCAGTAGATGTCACGCTGAGCGTGCTGCCCGCGTCGCCTTGGATATTGAGCTCGGCGTTCTCGTTAGTGCCATGAGAAACGTTGATGCCTTCGATCCATTCGGCAGTGACGATGTTGGTCCCCGAGTAATTCACGTTGAGCTTGCCTGCGGCCTGGATCTCGCCGCCGTTATAGTTGTTGAGCTTCAAGTCGTCGGCGCCGTCCCACGACCAGGTACCGGCCTCGTCGCTCGCCGCGGTGTTGTACTTGTTGCCGCCGACCTTGACCCATTCCGCCGCGAGCGAGACGCTCGGCATGAGCAGCGAGCTCACCGTGAGCGCGCACACGGCGCCTACGACGATGCGGCGCGTCACGCGGCGCCAGCTGCCGTGCGCGAGTCCTATGCGACGGCGAACGTCGGGTTCGGCAACATGGGTTCCGGCGGTAGTGTCATTGCGTTTGGGGGTCGTGAACAAGGCTGCCATGGTTGCTCCCGTTCTCATAGGGCCTATACGGCTAGATTCAGCGTATCTGCTGGATGTTGCCGGCGGTAGTGCCGTTTGGAGGGCAAAATGTCCAAAATCCGGAAGAGGAATAAGCTGCGCACCTACGCGTTGTCGGGCATTAATCACAAAGCGCGGAGCCGCTTGTTGCGACTCCGCTCGCGTGTGCGCCATACGAGTGCAAACAGGAAACGCCACCGCCGGAGGGGAGCTTGGCGGTGGCGTTGCTAAACGGCGTGCGGACTAGGCGTATTCGGGGGTGCCGCCCCGTGCGTTAAAGATCGAGGCGTCTATGCACGCTTGCGACTCACCGCGGCGCCGGCGGCGATGGCGGCTGTTCCCGCAAGGGCGGCTGCCACGATGGCTACGCTCGAGGCGTCGCCGGTTGCCGCGAGCTTGCCGGTGGTCTTGGCTCCCGTGGCTGCAACTGCAACGGTCTTGGTTGTCTTCGTGCCCTCGGACTTGGAACCCTCGGGCTTGGTCTCGCCTGGCTTCTCCTCGGGTTTGATCTCCTCGGGAGGCACGATGACCGTGCTCTTGGCGACAGCTTCGTTATAGGGGGAGTCGATCACAGCGTCGCCCGTGCCGATGGTTTGACCCGCTTCGTAGATGTCGCCGTTGCTGAGCTCTTCTTTGTTGCGATAGTCAATGACCTTGCCGCCTTCAGGCGTCAGGATGGTGGAGCCTTCGATTTCGATGGTGCCGATTGCCTTGCCGTCCGCGCTCATGGCAAGGGCGAAGATCGCCGCCGTGTCTCCTTCGGCAGTGACCTTGCTGCGGACGATCGAAATAGTCGCGGGCGTGATGCCCTCGCTGGTCTGGGCGAAGATACCGATGTTCAGACCCCTAGGCTCAGGGATGACCTCGCCGCTTTGGTCGTTGCTGTAGTGATCGGGGCCATCGCTACCGGACTCGACATAGCGGGCTATAGCCTTAACAACGGAGTCGCTGATGTAGATGTGTCCGCCCGCGTCGTTGAGCTGGTGGTTTCTGGTAGAGATTGCAACCGAGAATTCGCCTTCCGCGAACGCGTCCACGATGGAACCATTTTTGATGACGATGTCGTCCCCGTCAGTGATGAGGGCGATGGCCTGGCCGCCGCTCGCGCTTGTGCGGACCGTTACGGTCGCGTGATCGAGTATAGCGCCCTTGCAAGCATAGACGCCATATTTAACACCACTTGCGTCAAGGGAGGCGTTCGTGACCGCGAGACTGCCCTCAGCGTTGACGGCAAGATCTCCCTCGGAGTTCGCCTTGACCTGGCTGCCGCCCGAGATGTCGATGTTGTCGTCAGCCCAAATCGCCGCTTCTTCTATCGAGCTTGCTTCTACCTTGCCACCGCCTTTGATGATCAGGTCACTGCCCGCGGCGACGCCGTAACCTTCGCCTCCTTTAGCGATCACTGTACCAGAGGAATCGATGGTGGTCTTGCCCTTGGATTGGATGCCTTCGGTACCGCCCGTTGCATTCACGGTGCCCGAGCCTGTGATAGAGAGATCGCCCTTTGCCTCAATTCCGTCGGAATTAGTGCTTGTGGTGTTCACAGTGCCTGGGCCAGAAATGGAAAGGTCACCTGTTGATTTAATTGCATTGGCCTCGGCTGTCACATTGAGCTCATCCGTGCTATTCGAGCTCGTTATGTTCAACTCTGCTTTCTGGCTAGTGCAATCCTGCGCCTTGATGGCGGCTCCGGTGTAATCGGGCTCGGTTTTCACGGTGTTCTTGCCCTCGTAGGCAATGTTGAGCTTGCCCGCAGCCTGGATCGCACCGCCGTCATAGCCGTTGAGCTTCATATCGTCGGCGCCGTCCCAGCTCCAGGTGCCGGCGGCGTCTCCCGTGGGCCCCGCGGCCGCTTCGTGGCGGACGCCGCCAACGTCCACCCACTCCGCCGCGAGCGAGACGCTCGGCATGAGCAGCGAACTTACCGTGAGCGCGCAGGCCAGGCCGCAGACGATGCGGCGCGTCACGCGGCGCCAGCTGCCGTGCGCGAGCAGCGTGCGACGGTGCACGTCGGGCTCGACAAAATGGGCTCCTGAGGTTTTATTATTGCGCTTGGGGGTCGTGAACAAGGCGGCCATGGTTACTCCCATCCTCATAGGGCCTATGCGATTACGCCCAGCATATCTGCAGGATGTAGCCGGCGGTAGTGCCGTTTGGAGGGCAAAATGTCCAAAACTTGGGAAGCAATATATCGCGCGTCCGTGCGATGCCTGGCTTTAAAAGAAAAGCGCGGAGCCGCTCGATGCGACTCCGCGCTTTGGTGTTCTGCTTTGGCAGCTTTGCCGCTACGCTACAAAGAAGTAGACGAGGAAGGCGAGGGCTGCGATCCACATGAGCGGCTTGATCTTGGAGGCCTCGCCCTTAAAGAGCGCGACGATCACGTAGGCGATAAAGCCCAGACCGATGCCGGCAGAGATGGAGTAGGTGAAGGGCACGCCGGCGACAATCATGAACGCCGGGAAACCCTGCGACACGTCGGACCAGTCGATCTCGGAGGCCTCGCTCATCATGAGGTAGCCGACGTAGACCAGAGCACCGCAGGTGGCGGCGCTGGAAACGATGGTGACGATGGGGGAGAAGAACGCGGCGAGAATGAACAGCACGCCGGTGGTGACGGAGGTGAGGCCCGTGCGGCCACCGTCGGCAGCGCCAGAGGTGGACTCGACGAAGGTGGTGATGGAGGAGACGCCCATAAAGCCACCGGCAGCAGCGGCCACGGAGTCGACGACCAGGATGGGACGGATGTCCTCGACATTGCCGTCCTCGGTTAGGAACTCGCCCTGCTTGGCGACGGCCATCGCGGTGCCCATGGTGTCGAAGAAGTCGCTCATGAGCAGCGAGAAGGCAACGACGAGCAGCATCGGGTCGGTCAGGACCTTCACGATGGCAAGGTTGCCGTCGGCAGTGCTGGCAAACGGGGCGCCGAAGGTCGAGAAGTCGAGCGGTGCGATGAGGCCCTCGGGCGCATGGGTGACGCCCAGCGGGATTCCGGCGATAACGGCGACGATGATGCCGATGAGCAGCGAGCCCGGCACGTTGCGGGAAGCCAGGGCAACCGTCACGACGATGGAGATGATGCCGACGATAAAGGTGGGGGAGGCGATGTCGCCCAGGCCGACGAGCGTACCGGCGCCAGCGGTGATGATGCCGGCGTCGCACAGGCCGATCATGGCGATAAACAGGCCCAGACCCACCGAGATGGCGTGGCGCAGGACCACGGGGATGGCGTCCATGATGGCCTCGCGCAGGCCGCACAGGACGAGCAGCAAGATGACGATACCCTCGAGGAAGATAACGCTCATGGCCACGTGCCAGTCGCCGCCGCACATGGTGGTGGCGATGCCCGCGATCATGGCGTTGATGCCCAGACCCGACGCGCAGGCGAGTGGGCGGTTGGCGAAGATGCCCATGCAGATGGTCATGATGCCGGCGCCCAGGCAGGTGGCGCAGGCGAGCGCTCCCGCATCGATGCCAGCGCCCGAGAGCACTGCGGGGTTGACGGCGATGATGTAGGCCATCGCCAGGAATGTTGTCAGTCCAGCGCGAAGTTCGGTCCCGATTGTGGACTTGCGCTCACTGACGTGAAAAAGTTCGTCCATGCATACCCTTTCCTTGTTCGGCCCCGAGTTTAGGCCGATTGACACGAACTCACTTACTATATCGTCTTTACAACCTTGCTGTTCCTCGCATGTTGATGTTCGGCGCTTTGTAACAGACGGACGGTATTTATCGCATGAAAATGTGTGGGTACCGTATACTTAAGCGGTTACAACGACCCCTATGGAGGAACGTATGATTAAAGAGCTTTGCCACGACGAGGCTATCCTGTCCCAGCGTTGCGAGGTTGCGACCGTCGAGGACGAGTCGGTTGCTCAGGACCTGATCGATACCATCAAGTCGCTCGACGATGCCGGCTGCCTTGCCGCTAACCAGATTGGCGTTACCAAGAAGGTCTGCGTCTACCTGGACGACGCCGGCGAGCCCCACGTGCTCTACAACCCCCGTCTGGTGTTTGGCCTGGGCGCCAGCAAGATGGAGGAGAGCTGCCTGACGCACGAGGAGGTCACCAAGTCCACGCGCTATATCAAGTGCAAGGTTGCCTTTGACCAAATCGTCGACGGCAAGATGAAGGAGTGCCGCCGCGATTACGCAGGCTTTGAGGCGCAAATGATCCAGCACATGATTGATCACTGTCTTGGAAAGTTGGTCTAAGGGGACCAAAGCACCGCACCTCGTCGTTTTTAGTCCGGGTATGACATTGTTGTCATGTCCGGACTTTTTTGTTTAGCGCTCCTTTGTTTGGTGACAATGACCTTAGTAAGAACATTGAGCTAGGAGGCGCTATGTGCACGAGCATTCGATTTACCGATAATTCCGGCCACATGTATCTGGGCCGCAACCTCGACTGGAGCTTTGGATACGGCGAGCAGGTTCGCGTGGTGCCCCGCGGGTTCCACATCCCGTACTCGTATATCGACGATGCGACGGCGGCGCACGCGGTGATCGGCATGTGCATCGATTACAAGAACTATCCCATGTTTTTCGACTGTGGCAACGATGCGGGTCTGGCTGTGGCGGGGCTCAACTTTCCCGGTTATGCCGAGTATGCCGAGGGTCCGGTTGACGACAAGACCAATATCGCGGCCTACGAGTTTCCCCTGTGGGTGGCGGCGACGTTCTCGACGGTCGACGAGGTCGAGGCCGCGCTGCGCGACACGGTGATTGTTGCCAAGTCTGCCGGTGAGGGGCTGGGCGTGTCGCTGCTCCATTGGATTATCGGCTACGGCGAGCGCAGCATCGTGGTCGAGATGATGGCCGACGGCCTGCATGTGTACGACGATCCGGTCGATACCCTTGCCAATCAGCCGACCTTCCCGTGGCATATGGAAAACCTGCGCACCTATATCACCGCCTCAAACGATTTTCCGCAGACGGCGACATGGCGCACCGCCGAGCTTAAGCCTTATGGTGCGGGTGCCGGCATGCGCGGTATTCCGGGTGACTGCTATTCGCCGAGCCGTTTTGTAAAGGCGGCCTATCTCAATGCCAATTACCCGCAAAAGGAGAGCGAGGCCGAAAACGTCGTCCGCATGTTCCGCTCGCTCGAGGGCGTGGCGATGATCGAGGGAGCGTCCAGGATGGGCGATGGCAACTTCGAGAAGACCATCTACACCGGATGCTTTAGCGCGCGTACGGGCAATTATTACTACGCGACCTACGAGGACCCATCGATTCGCTATGTGAGCCTGATGGATGCCGAGGGTGCGAGCCCCGATAGGCTCGTGGTTCCCGAGCCGCGTCGTTCGTAGCCCATAGCTTTACTGCAATGCAAAATGGCCCTGCATCTCCCGTGAGGTGCAGGGCCACTGCGACCTGGGCTTTATCCCGCATGCGCCCCGAGAAAATGTCCCTTAAGCGCGCGCTGCCTGGGCGATACCGGCCTTGGTGCTTGCGCGTTTGCCGGCGAGTTCGCAAAAGACCGCGCCGCCGATGATGAGCGCGGCGCCCATGAGGCGGATTGGCGTCATGGTCTCGCCCAAAAGGACGGCGGAGAACACGACTGCCGAAAGCGGCTCGAGGTAGCCGACAACCGCGACGGTCTGCACGGGCAGCTTGGCGACAGCACTAAAGTAGAGCAGGCAGCCGATGCCGGTGTTGACGACGCCGAGCATGGCGACGGCGCGCCAATCGATGCCGGCGGCAATGCTGGGGGAGAGGAACGAGGGGGCGCCCTGTGTGAGGAGCGTAAGGACCAGCGCGGTCATAAAGGCGGCGCTCACCTGGAGCGCGGAGTTTTCGAGGCCTTCGACGTGTGGCGCACCCTTGCTAGCGATGACCATCAGCGCATAGCAAAATGCCGAGGCGATGCCGCAGGCGATACCCGCAATGGGCATATTGCCGCCTAGACCTTGTACTGCAATGAGAAAAGCACCGCAAGCAACGGCGGTGAACCCGGCGATTTTGCCGCTGGTCAGTTTTTCGCCAAAGATAAACGGTGAGAGAGCCATGACGATGATGGGGCCGCAGTAGTACAGCAGCGAGGAGATGCCGACGCCGATCGTCTGATAGGCGCGGAACAGAAAAATCCAGCTGGCGCCCAGCGCGGCCCCCGAGAGGATCAGGGCCGCAGCTTCGCGGGGGCGAGATGGCGCCTGCAAGTTATGGCGTTGGGTGATGGCAAGGATGATGACGAGCGAGAGGGCTCCCAGAAAGGTGCGCAGCAGCACGATGTCGGAGCTCGGCAGCGCGATGGCGGCGGCGATGATGCCGTTGGAGCCAAACAACAGCAATGCTGCCAAATACCTAAACAGTCCGTTGTTCATGCGCAGCCGCCCTTCTATATCCGTGCATGTTCACTATGGGCGAGGTGGATTTAGAAGAAAAGCGAATATAATGCATGGATGACATGACAAAAACTCATGCAAAGGTGGGGACGTGCCGTGGAAACGAATATTCAAAAGATGCAGGTGCTGCTCGAGACAGTACGCGCCGGCAGTTTTACGCGCGCCGCCGAGCACTTGAGCTATTCGCAATCGGGCGTGAGCCGCATGGTGGCCGACCTCGAGGCCGACTGGGGTTTTAAGGTACTCGACCGCAGTCGCGAGGGCGTGACACTTTCTGCCGACGGGCGGCAGGTCATGCCGGCTGTCGAGGCGCTCTGCGAGGAATTCATTCGCTTGCAGCGGCGGGTGGATGAGATGCGTGGGCTCATGCGCGGCAAAATCTGCATCGGTACGTTTTCGAGCGTGGCGACCCACGTACTGCCGCCGGTGATTGCGCGTTTTCGCGCCGATTATCCAGACGTCGATTATGAGTTACTGATGGGCGACTATTCAGAGATTGAACAATGGGTGGCGGAGGGGCGCTGCGACCTGGGCTTTATCCCGCGTGAGCCCCGAGAAAACGGCATGGCATCACGGTCTTTAGTGTGTGATGAGCTGATGGCGGTGGTGCCGACAGATTCGTTGCTTGCCACGGCGGAGTTCGTCTCTCTTACCGATTTGGCAAGAGAGCAGTTTATTCTGCTGGAACGGGGTACCGATGATGAGATTACGCCGCTATTCCGTCGGGCGGGGCTGGCGGTGCGCTCAAAACTGTCGACTTGGGATGACTATGCGATTATGGCTATGGTCGAGGATGGCCTGGGCGTGAGCATTCTTCCCGCGCTCATCTTGCGTCGCTGCCAGTTCGATGTTGCTGTGCGTCCGCTCGAAGGGCATCCCCATCGGCAGATCAACGCCATATATCGAACGGCCGATGTTTCGCTTGCCGCCGCTCGTTTCCTCGAATACCTCTAAATGCGTGCACGTCGTTATCGCCTTGGGATAAATCTCGAGGTCTTGCTCATTTTATTTTTGAAATTGAACTTTTCGAAATAGCACGGCGTTATACTGCTGCCTAAATTGAACTCAGGTTCAATTCGTGTTGTATAAATTGAACTTTGCCAGCAAGGAGGTTCTAGTGGCCCAAGAGACGTTTAGCTATCGTCTGCGACAGGCTATGTCCGATCGCGACGTTCGCCAGTCGGACGTGATCCGCGCATCGGAGATGCTCGGCAAAAAACTCGGCAAGAGTCAGATGAGCCAATATGTGAGCGGCAAGACGATTCCGCGGCGCGATGTGGCTGAGCTGCTCGCCCGTATTTTGGAGGTCGATGTTACCTGGCTGCTTGCCGGCGACGCCGATCAAGGCGAGGCATCATCACCCCGCAACGATTCCAAGCCCGAACCCCATCCCTCAGCTCAAATTGCAAGGAGCACCACCATGCGTACTTTTTCTAAATCCACCAAGCTCGATAACGTCCTGTATGACGTGCGCGGTCCCGTCGTCGACGAGGCCGCCCGTATGGAGGACGAGGGCGAGCGCATCCTCAAGCTCAATATCGGCAACCCGGCGCCCTTCGGTTTCCGCACGCCCGATGAGGTCATCAAGGACATGCGCCAGCAGCTGCCCGACTGCGAAGGCTATTCCAACTCGCGTGGCCTGTTCTCCGCGCGCAAGGCGATCATGCAGTATTCGCAGATCAAGGGCCTGCCCAACGTTCAGATGGAGCATATCTACACGGGCAACGGCGTGTCCGAGCTCATTCAGCTTTCGATGAACGCGCTGCTCGACAATGGCGACGAGATTCTGATCCCCAGCCCCGACTATCCGCTCTGGACGGCGTGCGCAACCCTTGCCGGCGGTCATCCTGTGCACTATCTGTGCGATGAGCAGGCGGATTGGTATCCCGACCTGGAGGATATGGAGTCCAAGATCACGAGCGCGACCAAAGCCCTCGTTATCATCAACCCCAACAACCCCACGGGCTCGGTCTACCCGCGCGAGGTGCTCGAGGGCATCGTCGAGGTTGCACGCAGGCATCAGCTGATGATCTTTGCCGATGAGATCTACGACCGCCTGTGCATGGACGGCTACGAGCACGTCTCGATTGCCTCGCTCGCTCCTGATCTGCCCTGCGTCACCTTTAGCGGCCTTTCCAAGTCGCACATGATCGCGGGCTATCGTATTGGCTGGATGGTGCTTTCGGGCAACCAGCGCTGCATGAGCGACTTCATCATGGGCATTAACATGCTCTCCAACATGCGCCTGTGCTCCAACGTGCCGGCTCAGTCGATCGTTCAGACGGCGCTCGGTGGCCATCAGTCCGTCAACGACTACATCCGCCCCGGCGGCCGTGTCTACGAGCAGCGCAACTTTGTGTATGAGGCGCTCAACAAGATTGACGGCATCTCGGTGGTTAAGCCGCGTGCGGCGTTCTACATCTTCCCCAAGATGGATGTGAAGAAGTTCAACATCACCGATGACGAGCAGTTTGCCCTCGACCTGCTGCACGAGAAGAAGATCCTGATCACGCGCGGCGGCGGCTTCAACTGGGCTGAGCCCGACCACTTCCGTATCGTGTACCTGCCGCGCATGGAAGTACTCAAAGAGTCCCTCGAAGACCTCGCCGACTTCTTCGACCATTACCGCCAGAGCTAGTGGGATAGAAGTTCCGCACTATGAAAAGCTCCCTGCAGTTGTTTTGCTGCAGGGAGCTTTCTTGAATCGGCGGAACTAAATAACGATTCCGCAACAGTGGTCGATTTCGTGTTGGATGATCTCGGCGGTGTAGCCCGAGAAGTTTTTGATGCGGTGGACGAAGTTCTCGTCCAGATACTCAACCTTAATGCGGCGATAGCGGGTACAGGGACGCTCGCCGATCAGCGAGAGGCATCCTTCGCTCGTCTGGTAGGCATTGACCTGCTCAAGAATCTGCGGGTTGTACATAAGCAGCGACTTGCTGCCGTCCTTTACGCAGATGATGCGTTTGCGCACGCCAATCATATTGGCGGCGAGCCCCACGCACTCGTGCTCATGCTCATGGAGCGTATCCAGGAGGTCCTGCCCGGTCGCGGCATCGTCGGGTCCCGCGTCTTCGGAGGGCAGGCGCAAAAAGAACTCGGATTTCATGATGGGCTTAATCATGGCGGGCTCCTCATGTCTCATGCTTTCGTGGACTTTTAATAATAGCGCGGAAGGAAAGCGGCGCGTCCGCGTTACAATCTTTCGACGTTGGACCATGTGGCCAGATTCGTCGTGCGTGGCGTCTGGCGTAAGTCTAGGGCTCATTCTCGCCCTGGACTGTTCCTCCGGGGCGATGCGACGGTCGTTCCAAGAGGAAGGAAATGCATGGGGAGTAAATCTCAGCAACAAGTTAGGGCAACGCCATCGGGCACTTCGGCGTTTCTCATCGTTATGTATATCGCAGCCTTTGTTGCCGCGTTTAACGAGAACATCATTAACGTGGCGCTGCACGACATTATGGCGGCCTTTTCGGTGAGTGCCACCACGGCGCAGTGGCTTGTTTCGGGCTACATGATCGTGACGTCGATCTTTACGGCCATCATGGCCTTTCTGTCCGGTCGTTTCTCGACGCGCAAGCTGCTGTTTTTCGCATGCGGATGCATGGTCGCCGGAGAAGTTCTGTGCCTGGTCGCCCCGTCGTTTACCGTTTTGCTGCCAAGTCGTATTTTGCAGGCTGCGGGATCGGGCATCTTGTTTCCGCTCATGATGAATGTGGTGCTATCTTGTGCTCCGCGCGAGAAGCTCGGTCTGTATCTGAGCCTGGGCGGTGCCTGCATTACGCTAGGGCCGGCGTTTGGGCCCGTGATTAGTGGTCTTATGTGCACGTTGTTTGGCTGGAGGGCTGTGTTCGTAGTGCCGCTGGTGGGCGGTGTTGTGGTCGCTGCGGCGGCAGCAAAGCTCGTTCGGAATGTTGGAGAGCGCTCGAACACTACGCTTGATATTCTGTCGGTTGCTTTGCTTGCGGCCGGCATCACGGCGTTTGTATATTCCGTAGGCGAGTTCTCGACCAATCTGATTGCCGGTATCGTGGCGCTCTTCGCCGCCATTGTGCTGCTCGGCCTGTTTGCGGCCCGCCAGCTCAAGCTCGAGCATCCGGTGTTTAACGTGCGTCCCATGGCGAGCGTTCGTTTTTGGCCTGCGTGCCTGCTTGTGATGGTGTCGATGATGACGGCGTTCTCGATGAGCGTTTTGTTGCCGCTCTATTTTGAGGGCGCATACGGCATGACCGCGCTTGTTGCGGGCCTGCTCATTTTGCCGGCAATTGCCTGCAATGCCGTGACCTCGATTGTAGGCGGGCGCGTGATGGATGCCCGTGGCGCATGGCCGCTGCTGCCGGTCGGTTTTGCCCTGATTGCCGTGGGACAGACTGCGATCTCGATGACCGCGGCGACCATGAACATCGGCGTTGTCGCGGCACTGACCGTTGTAGTGTATGCCGGCGTCGGTTTGGTGCTGAGCCCCTCGCAGACGGCCGGCTTGGAGACGCTACCCGTCGCTGAGCATCCTCACGGAACGGCATTGCTCAACACGTGGAACATGATTGCCGCGTCGTTTGGCCCGTCGCTGTTTATCGGCCTGCTTTCGAGTTCTGCAGCGGCTGCCGGTGCCGCCGGCGTCGCGACGGACGTTGCCCAGGCGATTGGATTTGCGGTTGCCGTGCGCGTGGCGGCTGTGATTGCCGTTGTCGGGTTCGCGGTGTCGGTTGTGTACGCTCGCCGCGAGTCGTACATGTCGCATTAATGTGTGCACATAGATTCTGCAGCTAGATTGGATGGCGACACCATAAACTAATTGACGTTTTGCCGAGAGGCATGAATGCTTAAAGCGCAAAGAGTGCGCGACGGGCCCCGCGAATGGGGCGATGATGCCCGAGAGGGCCAAGAAGGAGTCTCATGTCCGAGAACGAAGAGATCATGAACGAGACCGAGAACGAGACCATGGCTGCCGAGGTTGAGGCAGTCGAGACCGTGGAGACCGAAGTTGCCGAGGTTGAGGCTGCTGACGAGGTTTCCGCCGAGGAGGAGGCCGAGGTTGTCGAGGCCGCCGTTGATTACGATGACGAAGAGCTGATGGACAAGATGCAGAAGGCCGCCCGCCTGCTGCGTAGCCGTCGCTTTGCTATTTCCAAGGAGGAGGAGGCCAAGGCCGAGCGTATGGCGAACATCGAGCGCGCCATCAAGCTGCTTGACCTCAAGCCCAAGATGGAGCAGAAGGAGATGTCCGACCTGCTGGGCATGCGCCTTCGTGAGCTCGATGGTCTGATGGCCGAGGCCGAGGCTGCCGATCTGGTCGGCCGCATCGACGACGCCGAGGGCGATATGCGCAAGATCGTCGTCTTCGCTGCCGAGGATGCCGCCGAGGGCCTGGTCGAGCTTGCCAACAAGAAGGAGAAGCTCCTGCCCGAGCTTTCTTACGAGGAGGCCACCGAGCTGATGGCCGCTCTCGATAAGGTTATTGCTCCGCTCGTCGCCATGGGCCTGGACGAGGACCGCGGTCCTCGCGGCGGCCGTGACGAGCGCGGTGGCCGTGGCGGCGACCGTGGCGGTCGCGGCGGCTTTGGCGATCGCGGTGGCCGTGGCGGCGACCGTGGCGGTCGCGGTGGCGATCGCGGTGGCCGTGGCGGCTTTGGCGACCGTGGCGGCGACCGTGGCGGTCGCGGCGGCTTTGGTGGCAACCGTGGTGGCTATGGCGATCGCGGTGGCAACCGTGGTGGCTTCGGCGGCAACCGTGGTAACGACCGCGGCGGTCGCGGTGGCGACCGTGGCGGCCGCAACGGTGGCGGCTTCCGCGGCAACCGCTTCTAGGGGTTACGCGGTTCTACGAACCGCGTAACTAGTTGACGCTGCGCGCCCACCAGAGCGACAACTTGTCATTCAAAGAGGACGGCATGACCAGAAGGTCTATGCCGTCCTCTTTTCATGTCAATTTGTTCGCTCTGGTGGGCGCTCGCTGTCGGTACCAAAACATCGGCATCCCCAAGGGATCATTTGCACCAAAGAATGAGAGTGGATAATCTCCCGGTATGAGCCCATATTCATGCTCAAGGTGGGAGATTATCCACTCTCGTTTCGTTTGTTGATTTCGATGCCTACATTTGCAGGAACAGTTCGTGGAGGTGGGTGTCTTCGTCGAGCTCGGGGTGGAAGGTGACGCCGAGCTGGTTGCCTTGGCGGGCGGCGACGATGCGACCGTCGACTTCGGCTAGGGCCTCAGTGTCGCCGTGCACTTCGACGATGCGGGGCGCACGGATAAACGTCAGCGGCACTTCACCGTCGATGCCGGCTACCTGCCCCTTGGCTCGAAAGCTGCCGAGTTGCCTGCCGTAGGCATTGCGCTCGACGAGTACATCCATGGTTGCCAAACGCGACGTGCCCTTATCGTCATGAGCGGCAAGGTCGTGAGCCAGCAGAATCAGGCCGGCGCAGGTGCCCAGGACGGGCATACCTTCAGCGATACGGGTACGAAGCTCCTCGAGCATGCCCAACTCATCAAGCAGTTTCCCTTGAACGGTAGACTCGCCGCCGGGAAGTACCAGACGGTCAAAGTTCTGCTTCAAATCGGCCGCCTGCCTCAGCTCAATACAGCGTGCGCCCAGCTCGGACAGTCTTGCCTCGTGCTCGGCAAAAGCGCCCTGGACCGCCAGCACGGCGACCGTTTGGTCTGCATAATCGCTCATGTGCGATCCTTTCTGCTGGACTAGCGCCCGCGCTCCTCCATGATGATCTCGATTTCGTCGGCGTTGATGCCCACCATGGCCTCGCCCAGGTCCTCCGAAAGCTCGGCGATGAGCTTGGCGTCGGTGAAGTTTGCCACGGCCTTGACGATGGCGGCGGCGCGCTTGGCGGGGTCGCCGCTCTTAAAGATGCCCGAGCCAACAAAGACGCCCTCGGCGCCCAGCTGCATCATCAGCGCGGCGTCGGCGGGGGTCGCGACTCCGCCGGCGGCAAAGTTTACGACGGGGAGCTTGCCCGTGGCATGGACCTCGCGCACCAGCTCGACCGGAACCTGCAGCTGCTTGGCTGCCTCAAAGAGCTCGTCGTCGCGCAGGGCAACAACGTCGCGGATCTGCTTTTGGATCTTGCGCATATGGCGCACGGCCTGAACGACGTCGCCCGTGCCCGGCTCGCCCTTGGTACGAATCATCGTGGCGCCCTCGGCAACACGGCGCAACGCCTCGCCCAGATCGCGGGCGCCGCAGACAAACGGCACGTCAAACTGGGTCTTGTCGATATGATAGACGTCGTCGGCAAGGGAGAGAACCTCGGACTCATCGATGTAGTCGATCTCGATGGCCTGCAGGATCTGCGCCTCGACGATGTGACCGATGCGGCACTTGGCCATGACGGGGATGGAGACGGCCTCCTGGATGCCCTTGATCATCTTGGGGTCGCTCATGCGCGACACGCCGCCGGCGGCGCGGATGTCGGCCGGGATGCGCTCGAGAGCCATGACGGCGCAGGCGCCTGCCTCCTCGGCGATGCGTGCCTGCTCGGGCGTGGTGACGTCCATGATGACGCCGCCCTTGAGCATCTGCGCGAGCTCGCGATTGAGTTTGACGCGATCGGCCTTGCTGGTCTGTTCTGCCATGGTTGCTCCCTTGGTTGGCATGTACATTGCTTGACGGAACATCCTATCGGGGAGCTGGGTATGGCGAAATAATCAGTTTTCGAGATAATAACAAGGTCAGACTAATACCAAATTGAATGACTCGATAAGGTCAGGTGACAAACTCATGCTTGACTACAATTTGGAACAACGCGGCGAAGCATCGCTTTATGAGTATGTTTACCAGCAAATCCGAGATGATATCGTAGCTGGACGCATTACGGCGGGGGAGCATCTGCCGTCTAAGCGCGCCTTTGCGAGTCATCTCGGTATCAGTGTCATTACCATCGAGAATGCATATAGCCAGTTGCTTGCCGAGGGTTATATTTGCTCAAAGCCGCGGCGTGGCTACTACGCTTGCAAGCTTCCGGATGCACCGGTTTTGCCTTCGGCTGCGGGGGGCATCGACCGAGATGCCGTTTCTGTGGGTCCCAGCACGCATGATATCAACGGACAGGTCGAGCGATTCGATGCGCTTTCTCCTTCTGCTTTGGAGGCGGCGCGGCTTTGGCAAAGCGCGCTACGGGCGACGCTGGCATCCGAAGACGAGCGCGAAATCTTTTCGCCCGCACCGGCGCAGGGCACTGCTCGGCTGCGACGCGCAATTGCTCACCATCTGCGCGGGACAAGGGGTATGAATGTCGACCCCAACAACATTGTTATCGGTGCGGGCGCCCAGCTGCTCGATACCATGTTGGTTCAGTTGCTTGGAGCCGACAAGGTGTATGCCGTTGAGGACCCGGGGTATTTGCGTTTGACGCGCATCTATCAGGCCATGGGTTGCGAAGTGCGGCATATCCCGTTGGATGATGAGGGCGTGGACTTGAGCATTCTGCAGAAAAGCGGGACCGATGTCCTTCACCTGATGCCGTCCCATCAGTATCCGACCGGCCTTGTGACGAGCATTGCGCGGCGCTATGCGCTTCTGAGCTGGGCTGCTGAACGGCCGGGTCGGTATCTCATCGAAGATGACTTTGATTGTGAGTTTCGCCTTGCCGGGAAGCCGATTCCCGCGCTTGCGTCGATCGATGCCGCTCAGTCGGTTATCTACACCAACACGTTTTCGAAGAGCCTTTCATCGGCGTTGCGTTTGGCGTACATGGTGCTGCCCGATGAGCTAATGGAGAGGTTTAAACGCAACCTTGGTTTCTACGCCTCGTCGGTAAGTTCTGTCGATCAGGTCGCCTTGGCGCGTTTGCTGGAATCGGGTGATTACGAGCGACATGTGAACCGCGTGCGCGTTCGTGCTCGCGAGGCGCGTGATGGCCTGATGGCGCTTGTGCGGAAGGTGTTTCCGGCAGGAGAGGTCTCGATCGAGCATGCGGATGCGGGTCTTTACTGTATCGTGGTTGCGGAGCGTGGAACGGGCGGAAGCACTTTTGCACGGGCCCTCACGCGCTCGAGCATCCCTTTTATCGATATCGGTGACTGTTTTTGGTGTGCCGATGGCGCATCTGTCCCTGAAAGCTCGACTCGAATCCTTGTCCAGTATGACGACTTGAGTTCAAATGCGCTTAATACCCTGGAATCGCAGTTAATGGGGGTGCCCTCTAGCCTAAGTGAGTAGACCTTTAGCTCTTTGGCGACCAGGCAGTTTTGCAACAAGCTATCTACCTGCGGTTTTGAAAAGCAGGATGACCGGCCTGCTCGGGATGTTCCAAAAAGTCTACTCACTTGCCGCGCAAAGCTTCTCCATGAGAAAAAATGGGGTTTTCAACAGCACTTCGTCCAGCTCTCGGCAAGCTTTTGGCCAGTTGGGGAGGGCTGTTGAAAACTTAGCGGTCCGTTCGGCGCCGTTTTCGGTGCGTTCGCGCCAATGCGAGACCGGCTGGGTTGAAATTCGTGTTTTCCTGTGCCTATGAAGGACCTACTTTGTGACATATCGGCTTTTAAGTACTGGCGCTTGCCCCCTCAGGCCCGCGCTCTGTGTCCGCCGCTCCCGCGACCGGAAGAAGACCGGCGGCGATGCGAGCTCGCCCGTAACCCGACGGCTACGGTTGTGCTCGGCTTTCCGCTGTATACATTGGTTCGGACGAGAGGCAAGCGGACTTGCCCTGTCAGCATTAGGCAGCGGCTGTTCCTAGGCGAGTTCCCCAGGGAATCCGTGCTGGAAACGGAACATGGGTTTTTGGTTACGTCTCCTCTGCTGACGGCATTCATCATGTCGCGGCATCTGACGGATCTCCAGCTTCTTTTGGTGTTGGCGGAGATGTGCGGCTTGTTTACGGTTTGTGCCTTGCCAGCAGCACTCGAGGCAGAGCTTTCGCGTGCAAATGAGTCGGGCGCGATTCCGGCAACCTTGGGTTGGGCGCGCTGTCCGTCCGAGGACGGCGCCGCCTCAAATTTATGGCGGCGCGACGCTTTGGTTTTGGGCGAAGACCTTGACCGTTTTTGCTCAGATGTTTGTGGGATGCGTTACGGCAAGCGATTTGTCGCGGTATCTCATCTCGTTCCACTGGGTGCCGCATCGCCTTTTGAGGTTGAGACGTATTTGTTGCTTGGGTTGCCACGATCCCTGGGAGGCGAAGGTTTTTGCGGCATAGAGCTCAATGTCGAAGTGGCGCTAAGCGCAAGTGCTCGGGCGATTGTAGGCAAGTCCCGCGTATACATTGACCTACTTCTGTCTTCGCCGGACGGAGAGCGACAGGTGGCCATTGAATGTCAGGGAAAGGCCTCGCACGGACGCGCAGGGGATGGCTTGCGTGACGCTGACCGCATGACGGCCCTTCAGGCCATGGGCTACGATGTATTTCTCCTGACACACAGACAGATATTCGATGAGGATAAATTCCGCGCGATCGTTAAGGCCGTATGCAGGATGCTCGATGCTGAATATCGTGATAAAAGTTCAGATGAGCAAAGGGCTGAGACATTACTCCGGTCCGAACTATTCGTTGACTGGACAAAATTGGGAGTAATCGACGGAAAGATGCCCGTTAGACACAAAACAGCTCGATCGTGGACGGCTGCGGTTCTAAGTGAGTAGACTTTTGGCACTTTGGTGACCAGACCGTTTTGTAACAAGGCATTTACCGGCGGCTTTATAAAGTGATATGGATGGCCTGCTCGGCAAGTTCAAAAAAGTCTACTCACTTAGTTTTTGACGAGAAGCCGATGCCGAAGGCGGTCCTGTTTCAGGGCGTTAACAAGTTCGTGAGGCACGAAAAAGGCCCGAACCAATACGGTCCGGGCCTCATCGAGCTAGAGATTATCTCTCAGGCGGCTGGCTTAGCCAAAGTAGCGCTTGAGCAGACCGGCGAAAGCCTTGCCGTGGCGAGCCTCGTCGCGAGCCATCTCGTGCACGGTGTCGTGGATGGCATCGAGGCCAGCGGCCTTGGCGCGCTTAGCGAGATCGGTCTTGCCGGCGGTGGCGCCATTCTCGGCCTCAACGCGCATCTCGAGGTTCTTCTTGGTGGAGTCGGTCACAACCTCGCCCAGGAGCTCGGCGAACTTGGCGGCGTGCTCGGCCTCCTCGTGGGCAGCCTTCTCCCAGTACAGGCCGATCTCGGGATAACCCTCGCGATGAGCAACGCGAGCCATGGCCAGGTACATACCGACCTCGGAGCACTCGCCCTCAAAGTTGGCGCGCAGGTCAGCAACGATGTCCTCGGAGACGCCCTCCATCTTGGCGACGCCCACGACGTGCTCGGCAGCCCACTCGAGCTGACCCTCCTCCTGCTTCAGGAAGCGAGAGCCGGGAACGCCGCACTGGGGGCACTTGAAATCCTCGGGCAGCTGGTCGCCGTCGAACTCTTCCACATAACCGCAAACGGGGCAAACAAACTTCATGATTCGATCCTTTCGATCGATGGCGATGGTGCGCTCGTCCGGTCCCGTAAGGGCCCTCTCCGGACGTGCGTCTTGACGAGTTCTATTATCCATAAATGCGACCGAATGTGAAGCCTATTAGGAATGATTTTTAATAAAACAATTTTCGGCATGTGAAGATGTTGATTGATTAACGATTTGCAAGCCATATGCGGACGCCGATGAGTACAATCGGTCGAACAAATGTTGACCTATCAACAAATGAAGGAGTTTCCTTTATGCATCTAGCCCGCCGCGCCTGGTGCCGAACATATCAGACGGTTTTTCGCATCGCATTGCCGATCCTGCCCTATACCGAGCCGCGCATTTTGGAGCATGCCGAGGATGTGCCCGCAGTGCTTCAAAAGCGCTCGATCCAGAAGGTCCTTATCGTGACAGACCCTGGTATTGCTCGTTTGGGACTCACGGCATCACTCGAGCGTGCGCTTACGGCTCAGGGGATTGGCGTTACGGTCTATGCCGAAACGCGTGCGAATCCCACGGTCTCAAACGTGGAGGAAGCGGCGTCCCTGTATCGCGAGAGCGCCTGCCAGGCCATTATCGGCTTTGGTGGCGGTTCGGCCATGGACTGCGCCAAGGGTGTGGGCGCACGCATCGCACAGCCAAATAAGCCCATCAACAAGATGCGTGGCCTGTTGCGCGTCCACCGTCTCCTGCCGCTGCTTATTGCGGTTCCCACTACCGCCGGTACGGGAAGCGAAGTCACACTCGCGGCGGTAATTACCGATGACGAGACGCACTACAAGTACCCCATTAACGACTTTGTGCTTATCCCGCGCTTTGCGGTGCACGACCCCGAGCTTACGCGCGGCCTGCCCGCCTCCATTACGGGGCAGACGGGCATGGATGCCCTGACGCATTCCGTCGAGGCCTTTATCGGCCGTAGCACCACGCCCTACACGCGCAAGATGGCGCGTCAGGCGGTCCAGCTCATCCACGACAATTTGCCCGAGGCTTATGAGCATGGCGACGACATGCGCGCTCGTCGCAATATGCTTTCGGCGGCGTATAAAGCGGGTGTTGCATTTACCCGCTCCTATGTCGGATATGTGCATGCCATCGCGCATAGTCTGGGCGGCCGATACGGAATTCCGCACGGCTTGGCCAACGCCATCATCCTGCCGCACATGCTTCGCGCTTATGGTGACGCCGCCGCCCCCAAGCTTGCCGATCTTGCTCGCATGGCCGGTATCGCGCCGGCTAACGCGCAGGACAGTCTTGCGGCCGAGGCCTTTATCGATTGGGTCGACCGCATGAATGCCGCCTTGGGCATTCCCAAATATGTGACGGGCATTCGCCGCTCCGATATTCCGCAAATGGCGGCCCATGCCGATGCCGAGGCCAATCCGCTATACCCCGTTCCACTTTTGATGGACCGTTTGGAGCTCGAGCGTATGTACGAGGTCGTCGCGGGTGGTATGTTTGAGGATGAGAACTAGGAGGGCCCATGAACACCGAGGAAATCGCGCGCATTGTCGGCGAACAGCGCGCCTACTTTAAGACGCGCGCCACGTTTGATGTCGATGCTCGACGTCGCGCCCTCGTGCGCCTGCGCGAGGCGGTGCGGGCACACGAGACCGATATTGCCCATGCGCTCAAGACCGATTTGGGAAAGTCGCATGACGAGGCCTATATGTGTGAGATCGGCACCTCGCTTTCCGAGATTCGTCATCAGATTGCGCATGTTGCTCGATGGAGTCGCCCACGCCTGCGCCCGTGCGACCTCGCCAACGCCGTGAGCGTGTGTAAGACGCAGGCCGTGCCCTATGGCGTCACGCTCATCATGGCTCCATGGAACTATCCGTTTTTGTTGACGCTCGAGCCGCTCGCTGGAGCCCTTGCCGCGGGCAATACCGTGGTCATCAAGCCGAGCGCCTATGCCCCGGCATCGAGCGCGGTGCTCAAGCAAATCTGCGAAGAGGCATTTGATCCGCGCCTGGTGACGGTTGTAGAAGGCGGCCGTGCCGAGAACGAAGCACTGCTCGATGAGTGCTGGGACAAGATTTTCTTTACCGGTAGCGTTCCGGTCGGCAAGCTCGTCATGGAGCGCGCAAGTAAAAACCTGACGCCCGTGACGCTTGAGCTGGGCGGAAAGAGCCCCTGCATTGTGGATGCCACGGCAAACTTAAAAGTCGCGGCACGGCGCATCGCCTTTGGTAAATGGCTCAACGTGGGGCAGACCTGCGTGGCGCCCGACTACCTGCTGGTCGATACGCGCGTACACGATGAGCTGTTGGGCCTCATCAGGGAGGAGACCCGTCGCATGTTTGGCGAGCATCCGCTCGACAACGAGGATTACGGTCATATCGTCAACGCCAAGCATTTTGCGCGCGTGCGCGGGCTGATCGATCCCTATAAGGTTGTGCTTGGAGGTACCGCGCGCGAGTCGTCGCTCAAGATTGAGCCGACGATTCTAGACGGCGTGACCCCCGATGACGCCGTAATGCAGGAGGAGATTTTCGGCCCCATCTTGCCGGTGCTGACGTTTGAGAGCCTAGACGAGGCAGAGACGTTTATTGCGGATCGTCCGACGCCGCTAGCTCTGTATATCTTTAGCCAGGACCATGCGGCTCAGCAACGCTTTGTGCGTTACGTGCCCTTTGGCGGCGGCTGCGTCAACGACACGATCATGCATCTGGCTACGAGCCATATGGGCTTTGGCGGCATGGGCGCGAGCGGTATGGGGCAGTACCATGGCCGCGAGAGCTTCGATACGTTTAGCCACAAGAAGAGCATCGTGAACAAGGCAACATGGCTGGACGTGCCATTCCGCTACGCCCCTTATGCAAGCTGGAAGCACAGGTTCGTACGCATGTTTGTGCATTAGAAAATGGCAGGTAATACGAACAAGTGTTCCTATTACCTGCCATTTACGTTAGACTACTGCTATGGGGTACGGATGGGCCAACTCCCTTTAGAAGGGAATTGGTATGAACGTAAGCGATGTTATTTCGTTACTGGCGTTGTTAATCGCGGCTATCGAACTCGGCCTGTTTATCGGCCGAATGAAATAGCCGCCCCCGCGTAAGCGAAGACGGCCACTTCTCACGATGTAAACGTGCACTGGAGTTGGCAAGACCCGCTGCAACGGGTGCCATCCGTGCCTCTATCTTATCTGCAAGCGCTCTGTCTCGCAAGCGTTGCGGCAAATGGGCGAAAGGTGCGAGCGGGTGAAATTTTGTCCGCACGGGCCCGTAAGCTTCTCAGTAAGGTTAAGTGCCGGTTTATTCGGTCGTTAGAGGAGTTGCCATGTACGAGCCTTCACGTGTTCTTCTGTCGTTTCATATTGCAGGATTTCAGTATGCCGATGGCGCCTTGGTCTTGGGCGATCTTAAAGTGGGCGATAAACTGACGCTGTGTGCCGAGCGCGATAACCCCCATGATCCCGAGGCGGTTGCGATCTACTACGGCAACACCAAGCTTGGGTATGTTCCGGGAAACGAGGTCGGCCCGCTGTCCTTGATGATGTATTACGGCCACGAGGACGTATTTGAGGCCCGTGTGCAACAGGTTGCTCCCGAGCGCAGCCCGTGGCATCAGGTGCGCGTTGGTCTCTATGTGGTGGATGCTCGCTAATCGGCAATGGAGGCGGTCATGTTTGATGACGATGACCTGTTCGATCTGACGGACGACCCGTTTGAGTGGGATATGCTGATCGACGATGATGAGCTGGAGCAGGACCGGAAGAAGCGGCAGGACAAGAACGCCCAGGGCGACGCTTCGAAAAAGCAAGACAAGCGCCGCCGCGGACTGTTCGGCGGGCTCTTTGGGTAACTGTCGCATCGCTGCGTCTGTATACTAGGCACGTGTTAGACGCGTTGCGAAATGAGGACAGAGACGATGATGTGGTTTACCGCCGACCTGCACCTGGGCGATACGAATATCTTGCACGATATGGATCGGCCGTTTGATTCGGTCGAGGAGATGAACCGCAAGGTCATCGATGTCATCAACGAGTGCGTGACTGCGAACGACCTCCTCTATATCCTGGGGGACTTTACGTATCGATTGCCCATGGCGGAAGCGGTGCGCCTGCGTAAACGAATCGAATGCCAGAACATAACGCTCATCCGTGGCAACCATGACGGTGATTGGGAAGATCCCGACGTACCGCAGATTTGGGATGAGGTACGCGATTACCTGGAGATTGCTCCCGGCTATGCCAAGGGCCATCGTCTAGTTATGAGCCATTACCCCATGCTCAGCTGGAATGGCAAGGCGCGCGGCGCCATCATGCTGCACGGGCATATCCACAGCAGGGGAGACCGCACCAACGCGCGCAACCGCGATCGCGAGCGCCCTATCTTTCGCTATGATGTCGGTCTCGATGCCAACGATTACAAGCCCGTAAGCCGTGATCAAATCCTTGACTTCTTTGGGCTGTAATTCTCGAACCACCACACAAACCACCACAAAGGGGACAGTCGCCTTTGTGGTGGTTCTGGCGCCGTTGCCATTATGGCAGCGGCGCCTTTTTTGTCCGTGCGGCGCGGTAGAGTGTAGGCGGTTGATATTTGCGTCCATCGAGGAGCTGCCATGAACGAGATCAAGTGCCCGCATTGCGGCGAAGTTTTTAAGGTCGATGCGTCCGGTTATGCGGATATCGTCAAGCAGGTGCGCGATGCCGAGTTCTCGCGCGACCTGGATGAGCGCGTGAAGGCGGTCCAGCGCGAGGGCGAGCAGGCACTGGAGCTTGAGCGCTCGCGCTCGACGGCTGCTTTGCAAAAGGCAGAGTCTCAGCGCGACGCTCAGTTTGTCGAGCAGAAGAACGCTGCAGCTCAGCAGCTGGCACAAGAGGTTGCCAAGCGCGACGCTGAGCTTGCCGAGCTGCGCGCCAAGCTCGAAGGCGCTGCCGCAGAGCGCGAGAGTGCAAGTCAGCGCGCGGCGGTTGAGGCTCGTTCCGATGCTCAAAAGGAGAATGCCGAGCTTCAGCGCGAGATCGACAATTTACGTGCGCAGTTGGAGCGCAAAGATGATGAAGCCAGGCTTGCCGAGGCGGCGGCACGCAATGCTGCTCAAAACGACCTGTCCGCGCGCGACGCTCAGATTGCCGAGCTGCAGGCCAGGATCGCCGCGGCGGACAAGGCCCAGGAGATGGCGCTTGCCGCTGCCGCGGCAGAGTCGCAGCGTGAGCTCGATGCCGCTCGCAGCGAGGCCGAGCGCGCGCTTACTGACTATCGCGCGAAGGTGCAAGAGAAGTTTTCCGCCGCAAAGGCTCAGTCCGAGCAAGAGGCCGAGGGCCTGCGTGCCCAGCTGCGCGAGCAGGAACTGATGGCAAAAATGAACCTGTCAGAGGCGGTCGCCGCGGCGGAGCGAGAGCGCGATGAGGCACGTGCCAAACTGACGAGCGAGCTGGCGGTGCGCGATTCTCGCGAGGAGCAAGCCAAGGCGGCACACGAGCTCGAGCTTGCGCAGGCCAAGCGCGCGAGCGATGACCTGATTCGCTACAAGGATGAAGAGATTGAGCGCCTTAAGGACATGAAGGTTCGCCTGTCCACCAAGATGGTGGGCGAGTCGCTCGAGCAGCACTGCGAGACCGAGTTTAACCGTCTGCGCATGACGGCGTTTCCCAATGCGTACTTCGAGAAAGATAACGATGCATCCGAGGGCACCAAGGGAGACTTCATTTTCCGTGAGTGCGACGCGAGCGGCAACGAGGTCATTTCGATTATGTTCGAGATGAAAAACGAGAACGACGAGACCGCGACCAAGCATAAAAACGAGGACTTCTTTAAGAAACTCGATCACGATCGTCGCCAGAAAGGCTGTGAGTACGCGGTGCTCTGCACGCTGCTCGAGCCCGAGAGCGAGCTTTACAACGCGGGAATCGTGGACGTGAGCTATCGCTATGAGAAGATGTATGTGATCCGCCCGCAGTCCTTCATTCCCATCATTACGCTGCTGCGCAATGCCGCCATGGGTTCGCTTCGCTATAAGCAGGAGCTGGCGGAGTACAAGCAGCAGAATATCGATGTCACGAACTTCGAAGCCAAGATGGAGAAGTTCAAGAACGATTTCGGCCGCAACTACGAAATCGCGAGCCGCAAGTTCCAAACGGCAATCGATGAGATCGACAAGACGATTAGCCATCTGCAGAAAACCAAGGAGGCGTTGCTGTCCTCCGAGAACAATCTGCGCCTTGCCAACAAGAAAGCCGACGATCTTACCATTCGCAAGCTCACGTGGGGCAACAAGACCATGAAAGCAGCGTTTGACGAGGCACGCGGGGCTGCGGCAGAGACAAACGATGAGCCAGCCGAGGCGGATTCGTATGAGGTCGAGGATGCCGAGTAGGGGATAGCGTATCGCGCAAAAAGCGGGGCCGCTGGCGATGTTGCCAGCGGCCCCGCTTTGTTTCGTCCCATTGCGCCCGGCTAGTCCTCGAGCAGGTCCTCGATAAAGCCGACACGGTAGTTCTTGAAGATTACCTCGCCGCCGTCTTGCGTGGCGTCCAGATCGACATCGCCCATGATGCCAAAATCGTGGTCGCCATCCTCGTCAGCAAAGATCTGGTGCACGTGCCATACGTGCGCGGTCTTCTCGTCGGACTCGTCGATGGAAAACATCGCGGCGCTGCGGGCATCTCCGTCGGTGAGGATTTCCTCGTGCTGCTCGTGGTAAGCGTCGAGTGCTTTTTGCCAGCGGATCTCGCTCATGCCCCAGTCGTCGTCGAGCTCGCCCAGGTCGCGAACGTGCTCGCGGGCGGCAAGGGTCACGCGGCGGAAGAGCGCGTTGCGCACCAACAGCGTGCAGCCGCGGCGGTCCGCCACGACCTCGTCGATGCCCTGCGGCGGCGCAGCATCGAGGGCTGCCGGGTTGCCGGCGTTCTCCCACTCGTCCACCAGGCTCGAGTCCACCGAGCGCACCACAAAGCCGAGCCACGAGATAATGTCGCGCAGACGCTCGTCGCGCTTCTCGATGGGCACGGTGCGGTCGAGCGAACGGTAGGCCTCTGCCAGGTAACGCAGCAAAATGCCCTCGGAGCGGGCGATGCCGAGCTTTTGAATGTAACCCTTAAAATCGCTCGCGCTTTCCAGCATATCGCGCAGGACGCTTTTGGGAGAGAGCTGGTAGTCGTTTGCCCAGGGCACTTCCTGGCAGTACTTGTCGAAGGCGGCGTCGAGCAAGTCCTCGAGCGGTTTTTCGTAGGTGACATCCTGGATGCGCTCCAGGCGTTCCTCATATTCGACGCCGTCAGCCTTCATTTCGGCCATCGCGCGGTCGCGCGCTGCGCGCTCCTGAGCGCGCAACACCTGCTTGGGATCCTCGAGCGTTGCCTCGACCATCGAGATCAGGTCCATGGTATAGGTCTCGCTCTCGGGATCGAGCAGCTCCAACGCGGCAAGCAAAAACGGCGAGAGCGGCTGGTCGAGCGCAAAGTCCTCGGGCAGGTCGACCGTCAGTGCGTAGTCGATGTCCGGCGCGGCGTCAGCCGGAGCGTCGGGTGCGGGCGGCACCTCGGTGCGCACGACGACGCCGGAATCGATGAGCGTGGCGCAGATCTCGTCGGCACGAACCTCGAGCTTAGCCTTTTCCTCGGGGGTCTGCAGGCTCGTCTCGATGAGGTCGTGTACGCGGGCTCGGGCATCGCCACCCTGCTCGACCACGCTAATCACCATGGAGTGCGTGATGCGCAGGCGCGGCTTGAGTGTCTCGGGCTGCGTCTCGATCAGGCGCTCGAACGTCTGCTTGTTCCAGGTGACAAAGCCCTCGGGGGCCTTCTTCTTTTTAATCTTGCGGAGCTTTTTGGGGTCGTCGCCCGCCTTGGCCATAAGCTTGGCATTCTCGATCTCGTGCTCGGGTGCCTCGGCGATGACCATGCCCTCGGTATCGAAGCCCGAGCGGCCGGCACGACCGGCAATCTGATGGAACTCGCGGGCGCGCAGACGACGCATCTTGTAGCCATCGAACTTGGTGAGCGCGGTGAGCACCACGGTGTGGATGGGCACGTTGATACCGACGCCGAGCGTATCGGTGCCGCAGATGACGGGTAGCAGGCCCTGCTGCGCCAAGCGCTCGACCAGCAGGCGGTAGCGCGGCAACATGCCAGCATGGTGCACGCCGACGCCGCATCCGAGCAAGCGCTTGAGGATTTTGCCGAAGGCCGTCGAGAAGCTCGTGCCCTTGGCCGCCTCCTTAATGGCCTCGCGCTGCTCCTTGCTGGCAATGCCAAAGTTGGCGAGGGATTGCGCCGTTGCAAGTGCGGCGTCCTGGCTAAAGTGCACGATGTAGAGCGGGGCCTCGCCACGGCGCATGGCGAGCTCGACCGTGCCCTCGAGGGAGGTCGTCACATAGTCGTAGCTCAGCGGAACAGGACGTGGGGCGTCGACAACCAAGTCGCAAGCAGCGCCGGTGTGCTCCTCGAGTGAGGCGGCGATGGCAGTGACATCGCCGAGCGTGGCGCTCATGAGCATGAATTGCGTGTGAGGCAGGGTGAGCAGCGGCACCTGCCAGGCCCAACCGCGATCGGGGTCGGCAAAGTAGTGGAACTCGTCCATGGCGACGCAGCCAACATCGGCATCTTCGCCCTCGCGTAGTGCGTCGTTGGCGAGGATCTCTGCCGTACAGCAGATGACGGGCGCCTTGGTGTTGATATGCGTGTCGCCGGTGATCATGCCGACGTTATCGCGGCCGAGCACCTGCACCAGGTCGAAAAACTTTTCGCTGACCAAGGCCTTGATGGGGGCCGTGTAATAGCAGCGCTTGCCCTGCGCCATGCCCATAAAGAGCATGCCCAGTGCGACGAGCGATTTGCCCGATCCGGTCGGTGTGCCCAAAATGACGTGATCGCCGGCGGCTAGATCCATGAGGGCCTCTTCCTGGTGGTCCCACAGCTCAATACCGCGATTGCTCGTCCATTCAAAGAAGCGCTCGAAGGCCTGGTCGGGCGTGAGCCACGGTTCGGGCTCGCTGCCGTCCTCGGGCTCCCACCAGGTGGGGGAGAGCGCACCGAGTGAGCCGAATTCGGCTTCGGTTCCCGTGCCGCCCGAGAATGAGCTGGCGGCTCCGGCGCCGGAGACGGTGCTGGCGGCGATATCTGTCGTGGTCTGTGCCATGTGTTTGCTTTCTCTCGCGATTGTCCGCCAACTATTATGGCGTAGCGGCGGCGCGGGGTGCCAGCGCGAAAGAAAATGCAGGAAATGGGCGTTCTGCTCAGCCGTTTGGTGCGGCCGCGAGCTAAGTGAGTAGACTTTTTGCGATTTCGCCAGCACATGGCTTTTGCGTAAGTGATTTACCTGCGGTTTTACTTGTTCCTATGCGGGTTGTGCTTGGCTATTGCTAAAAAGTCTACTCACTTAGGCTTGAGGGTCGTTCGTCGGTGCCTATTTGCGCTTGCTCGCTGGCGACGTGACTGTCAAAAGCCCCTATGACTCCTGCGGAAGGCGCTTTTTGCCTTTGCGGGCGCGGTTTCTAAAGTTCTCGACGGCCTCTTCCATGCCCAGGGGTACATAGGTGAGCTCATCGAGGTCGTCGGGCAGGTAGCAGGCAAGACTTTGCTCCTGCATGCGGCCCGCCGCGAGCGCATCGTTACTGGGCTGCGCGCCGGGTGTGGCACAAATGCCATAGACGGTGGCGCCCATATCGCGGGTGCGCTGCTCGTATTCGGTTTCGGGATGCTCGGGATGGTCGTGGCGGACGTCGTCACTTACCCAAAGCGTGTCGTAACCTGCCGCGGCAAACTGTCCCAGGGCGTAGTCGCGCAATGGCTTGCTGTCGGTGCGCAGTGTGACGGTGGCACCGGCTGCAAAGAGCGGGCGGTAGAGCATCAGATGGTCGACATGGACGAGTCGTTTTTTGGCGTACTTGGCCTTGGGCTGTGGCGTGGGAAAGTTGATGGTGATGGCGTCGAGCTCGCCTGCGGCAAACAGCTGCGGCAGCGATGCGGCACCTCGGGGCAGGACGAGTGCGTTGGACAGCTCCTGCTCGCAGATTTTCTGTGCGGCATAGGCAATGCAGATGGGCTCCTGGTCCATGCCGATAAAGAGCGCTTCGGGTTCACGGTGAGCTCGCTCAACCAGATAGGTGCCTTTGCCACAGCCCAGATCCAGATGAAGGCGGGCGAAGGATACGCTGCCGGCCGGCGCGCAGGCTTCGCGCCACTCTCCGGCATAGGCCTCGGGGTTCGTCTCAATTGCATCGGCGTAGCGCTCCAGGCGCTCCTCGAGCACAAAGTTCTTAGGCGTGCGAACGTGGACGGCTCCCATGAGGCTCCTTGGTCATACGTGTGGAACGCATAGCCATGCGTTCCGTCAATGGGTTGGAAAAGGGTGGGCATAGCTTGCCCGAACGTTACGGCGCGGCTCGGTGGCGAGTCGACGATGCCTACAGGCGCTTGAGAATCACATAGCGGTTGAGCTCGCCGCTGCGACCGTCGGCATGGAAACGCTCAAGCTCGCGTACGGGAACCTCGCCACTCTTGTAGAACGTGCGCACGCCGCGCACCAGGTCGGTGATCTGCTGATCGTCAAAGTGATGACAATAGCGGTAGGCGTGGCGGTCGTTTTGCCAGCCAATGAGGTGGTCGCCGGCTTCAAACTGTGCGGAATCGTAACCCTCAAACGGCGGGGTGAGCTCGGCGCGGGCCTCGGCGCGAACGGCCTTGCGCGCCATGCGCTCGTCATTCATAAACTCCCAAAAGCTGATGGCGATGATGCCGCCCGGGCGTGTCTGGCGCACCAGGGCGTCGAGCACGCGTACGCGGTACTCGCACGATGGCACGTGGTGCATAAAGCCAAAGCAGACCGAGATGTCGGCGAGCGGGGCATCGAAAAGCACGTCGGGCGTCTCGGCGGGGTTGAGCCTCATGAGGGCGTCGAGCACGTCGAGTTCCTGGAAGTGCAGGTTGGGAATGCGCAGTGCGTGGCCACGTGCATCGATGGCCAGGTCTTGGCATGAGTCGACGCCGTAGAACTCAAACGGGCAGCTGGCATCTGCCGAGGGGTTTGCGCCATCGACGCCCTTGGCGGCAAGTGCGCCGCCGGCGGCAAAGTTCTCGAATCGCATATTGCCGCAGGCGAGATCGAAGACGCGGACGGGATGCTCGATCGTGGCGACGTCGAGCTGTTCGAGCGCGATGTCCATGGTGCGCACCCAGCCGGGCCACGGGGCCTGGCGCGTATCGGAAAAGGAGGCGGAGTGCTCGCGATAGAACGTATTGTTGAGCTGGATGAGCGATGAGGCGAAATCGCGGTTCACGGCGCGGAACTCCCTCCGTTGGCGGTGCGGAATAAACAGTACGACCATACTACCGTTTACGCCGCAACGGGGACAACCAAGCTACGGGTCATTGCTTTGTTTGGACACATTTCCGCAGCTCATATGCACCCGCAACCGCCGGTTGTCAAAAATCTCACTAGAATAGGTGGCATGCTTTTGGCGGTGGCGGATAGATTTTTAACTGTGCAAGGCGCCTTAAGAAGAAAAACGGTCCGGCGGCACGGCTGGCATCACATAGGAGGAACCATGAATGTAGAAACTGCGCAGCGGCTCGCCGACCTTCGTCGCAGCAAGGGTTTTAGCCAAGAAGGGCTCGCGCGAAAGCTGGGGCTGTCGCGCCAGGCGGTCAGTAAATGGGAGCGCGCGGAGAGCTCGCCCGATACCGAGAACCTGATCTCGCTCGCTAAACTCTATGGCGTGAGTTTGGACGAGCTCCTCAATCCGAGTGACGAGATCGAGGACGATATCGAGTTTGAGAACGAGGACCGCGCTCGTCAGCGCGAGGCCGAGGCGGCAGAGCGTGCCCGCACCCATGAGGCGGCGGCGCGCGCTACCGAGGCGGCAACGCAGGCGAGTGATGCTGCGGCCAAGGCGGCGCAAGCGGCAAGCTGGAGTGCGCAGGCCGCCAATGCCGCTACGGCGCAGGCGACGAGTGGCGGCGCAGTTGGTTCGACTCCGGTGAAGGGCCCGTTCCAGTCGTTCCCGTATTGGGCCGTGTGCTGGCTGCTGTTCTTTTTACTGATGTTCCTGGTTGGTGCCAGCCCCTTTCCCGCACTGATCTTCTTTACGATTCCCATCTATCACTGGGTGGCGCGTGCGCTCGATGGCGATTGGGCACGTGGGGATATCCAGGTTGGTCCGGTGCCGGCGGTCGCTAGGACTAAGGGGGAGGACGTTTCCACTGCGGTTGACGCTGGCATGGCTGCCGCGACCACTGCTGAGTCGAGTGCCAAAGAAGGTGATGAATGATGAAGCTCTCGCATGAGTCTAAGAGGCGCTTGGGCATTGGCATCGGAGCGTTTGTGCTTATCATTGGACTTGTCTTTGGCACTTCGCGGACTTTGATTCATTTTGATGGTCCGTGGGATCTCGACGATGTTGTATCCGGCTTGTCTGGTATGGACGATGCGCTTGACGAGGACGATCTTTTGGATAGCGGTAACTATTCCGCTCGGCCTCAACAGCTTTCGAGCGAAACGTTTGATGCCGACGCGTTCACATCGCTTGACTTGGACGTGACGTCGGGCACGGTCGAGGTCAAGTACGTTTCCGATGGACCGGTGCGTGTCATCGAGAGTGGTCGCGTTGCAAAAGGAGTAACTGCTTACGATGCTGCCACGCAAAATCTGGCCGAGATTAGGGGCTCTACGCTCAAGATTAACCAGTTCGACTGCGATGACGAGCGTGCGCTTGACCGTACGGTCACCATCGAGCTGCCGCGCGAGCTTGCCGATAACATGATGGACATTTCGGCGAATGTGGGGTCGGGGGATCTGACGATTACGGACATTGCGTGCCACGACTTCGATTTGACGTTGGACTCGGGAGACATCGAGTTCGCGGGCACTGTAACTGACACCCTGAATGCCGAGGTCGGTTCGGGCGATGTGGCGTTCGAGCTCTACCAGGCCCCCGCGAAGTCGATGGACGTAAGCGTGGGCTCGGGCGATGTGGAGATATCGGTTCCGAACTCTACGGGCTTTAAGGCGAGCCTCACCGTGGGCAGCGGTGACTTTGAGAGCGATTTCCTTCCGCTTGGCTACGATGGCGAGACCATATTGAATGCTGAATTCGACAACGGTGACAAGTCTGCAACGTATCGTTTTAAGGTCGGTTCGGGCGACATGTCGTTCGAATCGGTGTGACATGCGGTTTTCGGAGATCGGTGCATATAGGCATGCTCTTTGATGGAGGCGTCGGGGCCGTGACGGGCTCCGGCGCCTTTGCCTTTACAATGGGGACATGGAACAGATTATCTTGAACATACTCGAGGCTCTGCGTCGCGGTGAGACCGTGGACGACAAGGCGCTCGTCAAACTGATACATGCCGAGGCGCGCCGTGAGGGTGCCGACAAACGCGATTTGGCCAAGCGCCGTCTGCTGCCGTTCTACCAGCGGGCTAAACGTGAGGAGCCGGCTCGGTGGGCTGCGTGGAATGTCGATGCCGATCTGGAACGCCAACTGCTGCAGGTGCTGCGCATGAAGCCGCGCCGCACGGCTTCGGGCGTGGCGACCATTACCGTTATCACCAAGCCCTGGCCATGCTCGGGCGATTGCCTATTTTGTCCCAACGATCTGCGCATGCCCAAGAGCTATCTGCACGCTGAGCCGGCGTGTGCCCGTGCGGAGCAAAACTGCTTCGATCCGTATCTGCAGGTGAGCGCTCGTCTGACCGCGCTTTCGCAGATGGGGCATGCGACCGACAAGATAGAGCTCATCGTGCTCGGTGGTACCTGGAGCGACTATCCGCAAGGGTATCAGGCATGGTTTATGTCGGAGCTCTTCCGTGCGCTCAATGACGATGCCGTCGCCGGCGTGGCGGCAAACCCCATGTTGGCGCGTCCGGGCATCAGCCGTGCCGAGGCAGGGCGCCTGCTCGATGATGCTCCCGCCGATGCCCTGCCGCCGGTGGTAACAGAGCGCCGCGAGCGCTATCGGGCTGCCGGCATTGCGACAGACGAGGCCAAGCTCGCTGCCGGCGTTGCCGACGAGCAGGGGCGTGTGGATGCTGCCGTGGGCGGCTATAACCGCGCGGTGCGTTGTCTGTACGGCTCCGGCACGCCGTGGGGCGAGGTCGCCGAGTGGCAGACGGCGACGATGAAAGAGCTTGAGCGGCAGCAGCGCATCAACGAGACGGCGAAGCATCGCGTGGTGGGGCTCGTTATCGAGACGCGCCCCGATGCTGTGACACCGCAGGCGCTCACACTCATCCGCCGTCTGGGCTGCACCAAGATTCAGATGGGTATCCAGAGCCTCGACCAGCATCTGCTCGATATCAACGAGCGCCGCATTTCGGTGGCGCAGATCGAGCGGGCGTTTTCGCTCGCGCGCCTGTTTGGCTTTAAGATCCATGCGCATTTTATGCTCAACTTGCTGGGCGCCACGCCCGAGGGGGACAAGCACGACTACGAGCGCTTTATGACCGAGGGCGCCTTTATGCCCGACGAGGTCAAGGTCTACCCGTGTGCGCTCATCGAGGGCTCGCGTCTGGTGGGCTGCTATGAGCGTGGCGAATGGCGCCCTTATACCGAGGAAGAGCTGCTCGATGTGTTGGCCGACGACATCGTGGTGACGCCGGCGTTCTGCCGCATTAGCCGTATGATTCGCGACTTTAGTTCCGACGACATCATGGTGGGCAACAAGAAGCCCAACCTGCGTCAGCTCGTTGAGAACCGCCTGGCTGCTCGGGGTGACGGTGCGACGGTGCGTGAGATTCGCTATCGCGAGATCAGTACCGCGGGTGCCGACCTGGGCGAGTTGACCCTTGACGAGGATGTAGCGTACGAGACGCCGGTGACGCACGAGCGCTTTTTGCAGTGGGTAACGCCGCAGGGCAAGATCGCGGGGTTTTTGCGCCTGTCTCTGCCCGATCGCGCCTTTGTCACCGCACATGCGGACGAGTTGCCGACCAGGCCGGAGGAAGCGATGATTCGCGAGGTGCACGTCTATGGTATGGCGGCACGTGTGGGCGATCAGGGCCAGGCGGCTCAGCATCACGGTCTGGGGCGTCTGCTCGTGGAGCGTGCGTGCCAGATTGCTCGGGACGCGGGCTATGCGCGCATCAACGTGATCAGCGCGATTGGCACGCGCGAGTACTATCGCCATCTTGGTTTTTATGACCATGGCCTTTATCTGCAAAAGGAGCTCTAGATGAACAAACCGAGTGTTTCTGCCGGCGTCGTTGCCAGCGTTGCTCTGGGAGCTGCGGCGCTTGGTGCGGCCGCCGTCGCTGTTCGTGCTGCCTGTCTGCAGGTTGCGCGAACTCGCAATGGGTTGGCGCGTGTGAAACGCATGCACGACGAGAGCGGTGACGAGGTCCGTGTGCTCGTGCAGGGCGGCGTCTACCAAAGCGCGAGTTACGTTGGCGAGCGCTGGGCGGAGCCCGTCTTTGCGTACTATCGTGCGTTTGACGACGTATTTGAGGCCGAGGATGCGATGCGCGACGTTTGTGGTCACGGCGTCGACCGCATGCTTATGCTGGGCGGCGGTGGGTTTGCCTATCCCAAATTTGCGCTGATGTCGCACGAGAGTTTGCGCATGGACGTCATCGAGTATGACGCAGAGATTACGCGTCTGGCACGTCGTTGGTTCTATCTGGACGAACTGGAGCGCACGGTGGGCGACCGCTTGCGGGTGATTACCGCCGAGGCTCGTTCGTATCTGGGCGTGACGAGCGTGGGCCATCGTCGCTACGACGTGGTCGTGAGCGATTGCTTTGGCGGTGCCGAGCCCGTACGCGAGCTGGCGACGGTTGAGGCGTTGCGTTTAGTGCGGGGCAGCCTGAACCCCGGGGGTATCTACGCGGCCAATATCGTGAGCGCAAACGAGGGGAGCGACGTGACGTTCCTGCGCGACTGCGCTGCCACGGCACTCGAGGTATTCGCCCACGCCTGGGTGGTCCCATGTGGCGATGCGGAGTTCGGCGGCGAGGAGAACTACCTGCTCATCGCCAGCGACGGCGACTACGCTTTTGCCGAAGCCGTGCCCTTCGACACCGACTTCCTCGGCACCGTCCTCCACGACAAGTAAGTCTCCCCGTCCCAAAAAGACTGGTTTTATGTGTGGTCGCGCCAGCTGCGGACACGCTGCTTCATGCCCTCTATGTCGAGCACGCCTTCGGCGAAGCCTTTGCGCACAAGCTCCTCGGGAACGTACTCGTCGTAGCGATCAAAATAAGGCACCTCGCCGGGATAGACGAGCTCGATGGGGTCGAAGTCCTTCTCGGCCTCGTCGGCGAGCACCTCAAAGAACGTCTCCTCATCGGCCTTCATCTTAAACTGCATAAAGTATGGACGCGACGGATCGAGCCCGCGAAGGCCCAGCTCCGCGGCGCATTTAATCTTGAGCATGCGCTCGAGCGCCAAAAAGGCGTAGCTTCCCAACCAGGGGAAGAGCACCCAGGTGTCGCCGCCCAGGTTAATGAGCGGTTTAGTTCCCGCGCCCGAAATCTCGGCGGTATGACGAGCCTGTGCAAGGCGTGCCCGCGCGTTGCCCATGAGGTACGGATATGCCGCGTGCTCGTTGAGCGCCTTGCGCATGCGCTCGAGTACGTGTGTATTGATATCGCCGGGACAGTCGCCAAAGTAGGCCGGCACACGGCCCTTGACCTGCGTGGCAAAGACGGTATGACGCTTCCAGTCCACTTCCTCGACAATCCAGCAGTGTCCGGCGATGGCGATGCGCTCACCGGGCGGTGGGGGATTGACGATCGTGCCCAGCTCGGCCGATTCGCTGCGAACGGTAAACTCCTCGTTTTCCTGGAACACGGCGTAGAACTTAAAGTTGTTGATGATGCGCTCGCCCGCGAGGCCCACGATGAGCCCACCGCCCTCGGTGACCTGGATGTGGTCGATCTTGATGAGGTGGCGCAGCAGTACGCGATAGTCATCGGCCGAGACGCGGTGGAAATAGCTGAGCGTGAGCACGCGCTGAGCAAGCTCGGCCGGTGTGAGCTCGCCGGTGCTGGCGAGTGTCGACATGGTCTGGTGATAGAGCAAACTGTAGGGGAGTCGATCGAGCTCGGGCGGCTCGACCCACTTTTCCTCGCGATAGAGTTGTACGAGCGCGATGCCCTGGAGGAGCTTCCATGGAATGGTCTCGGGCATCATCGTGCGCGGCTCGGGTTCCTCCTCGCGCATGACAAACCACATCTCGGGCGGAAGATCGCGGCGTCCCGTGCGTCCCATGCGCTGCAAAAAGGAGCTGACGGTAAACGGTGCATCGATCTGGAACGCGCGCTCCAGGCGACCGATATCAATGCCGAGCTCCAGCGTGGAGGTGGTGACGGTTGTCTGTGCCTGTTCTTCGTCGCGCATGAGCTCCTCGGCGGTCTCGCGTAGCGATGCCGAGAGGTTGCCATGATGGATAAGGAAGCGGTCTGGCTCGTGTCGGCTTTCACAGTAGCTGCGCAGCATGGAGCATACGGCCTCTGCCTCCTCGCGCGAGTTGGCAAAGACCAGGCACTTGCGGCCGCGCGTATGTTCAAAGATGTAGCCCATGCCGGGGTCGGCGTTGTCGGGTGCGGTGTCGGTGGGGTTGAGCAGTGCCTGTTCGGTTGCCTGCGGGATGTCGACTTCGCCCTCGGGGGCTGAGGAAGCGCGACTGTCCTTGGGGGCAGCCTTGCCCCGTGCCCGCTCACGACGTTGACGGCGCTCCTCTTGTGTGAGCTGTCCGCTATGGCGCATGTCTTGGGTGCTGACGGGCAGTGCCGCGGGTGGTGCCGCCTCAATGCGCTCGCATGCGAGCACCTCAGCTTCCTGCGGGCCTGTGCTCGTGAATCTTCGCTGCTGTGCCTGGGGGCCCGAGTTGTAGAAGTGCTCCATGGAGATGCGCCATACGCGGCGCGGTTCCTCAAAACGGGGGACAACGCAGTTGCGCCCCGTTCCCTGCGAGAGAAAGGCACCCGTGCGCTCGGGGTCGCCGATGGTGGCCGAAAGGCCGATGCGACGGGGCTGCACGCCTGCCATGCGCGACAGGCGCTCAATAAGGCAGAGCGTCTGTCCGCCACGGTCGCCGCGCATGAGCGAGTGGACTTCATCGATGACCACATAGCGCAGGTCGCAAAACATGCGCGGGATCGCCATGTGCTTATGGATTAAGAGTGCTTCGAGTGATTCGGGCGTAATCTGCAAGATGCCGCTCGGTCTTTTGATGAGCTTAGCCTTGTGCGACTGCGAGACATCGCCATGCCAGTGCCAGACAGGGATATCGGCCTCTTCGCAGAGGTCGTTGAGGCGGACGAACTGATCATTGATGAGCGCTTTGAGGGGGCCGATGTAGAGGGCGCCCACGCTCGCGGGCGGGTTCTCCCAAAACTCGGTCAGGATGGGAAAGAAGGCCGCCTCGGTTTTGCCGGAAGCCGTGGATGCCGTCAGGAGTACGTTGTCCTGCGTGTTAAAGATGGCGTCTGCCGCCGCAACCTGGATAGAGCGCAGACTCTCCCAATCGTGGGAGTAGATGAAGTCTTGGATAAACGGGGCATATCGGTCAAAGGCGTTCATGGGACCTCCTCTCAACAACGGGCTGATCAACGCAACGGGCAACGGCTCGATATCTTGCAATATCGGCGTTTGCCCAGATAAAACCTGCCAAAATAAACCTGTCCCTTTTTTGGCAGGTTAGATGGTGAACTCGGCGAAATTGCGGTCGCCGCCTGCGGTATCGGTGTCGCCTGTTGCGGTCGCCGGCGCTAGCGTGTCGCCACCGACGCTTTGCAGCAGCTCGGCTACGTTGGCGTCAGGGTTCTGACACAGGATGTCGAGCAGCTCAATAAAGTCGCGGATGACCTCGCGGGGCGTCAGATGCGTGTCGGCCCCCACGCGGCCAAACTCAATCTTGAGGAAGTCCACCAAGTCGTTCTCGGTAAGCGTGGGCGTCCAGCCAAAGTAGCCGGCGTGAATTTGCATGAGCTTTTCGATCAGCACCAGCAGCTCCTCATAGGTGAGTGGCTGCAGGCGGATGATGGGCGCGAGCATGTCCTTAAGGTCTTCGCGCGCAAAGCGGCCCTGAGCGAGTCGACTGCGCAAGGCCTCGTAGGAGAATACGCCACGGCGGCGGTCTTCGATGGAGGTTGGCGTGCCGCCCATGATCACGCCCAGGTACTGCGCCTTGCCCTGAAGCGTGTCGTTGTACATGGTCAGAATCTTCTCGTAGTTGTATTGGCGCGTGATCGCGTTGGGAATCTTGTACAAATTTACGAGCTCGTCGATGAGCACCAGCATGCCCTTGTAGCCGCTGCAGACCAAAAAGCGCGCAATGAGCTTAACGTAGTCGTACCAGTCGTCATCGCTGATGATGGTCGAGGAGCCCAGCTCGGCGCGTGCCTCGCTCTTGGTGCGGTATTCGCCGCGAATCCATTTGGTCACGCGGCTCATGGCCTCTTCGTCGCCCCCGGATGCGGCCATGCGATAGCGGCGGAGCATGCGGGTGAAGTCGAAGCCGTGGACCATCTCCTCGAGCGGGGCCAGTTGGGCATTGACGACCGACTCGTCGACGCCGGCACACGAGGCGACCCAGCGATCCAGAATAAGGTTGAGCGCACCGCCCTCGGGGCGCGTCTTGGTCGATATATTGCGGATGAGCTCGCGGTAGGTGGCAAGGCCCTGTCCCTGACCGCCCTGCAGGCGGCGCTCGGGCGACAGGTCGGCATCAGCGACGACGAATCCCTCGCCCATGGCGTGCGTGCGGATGGTCTGGAGCAAAAAGCTCTTGCCGGCGCCGTAACGACCGACCAGAAAGCGGAAGCTCGCGCCACCGTCGGCGATGAGACTCAGATCGGTGAGCAGGGCGCGGATCTCGACCTCGCGCCCTACGGTGATGTAAGGAAGGCCGATGCGCGGGACCACGCCGCCCTTGAGCGAGTTGAGAATGACGGCAGCGACGCGCTTGGGCACGCGAGGTGCTGCGGATGCGGTATCACTCATGGTCTAGGTATCCTCTCACGTCTGCTTCGTAGTCCTCGATAATCTGCGGCCCTGCCGCGCTAAATTCAATTACGGTGTCGCCCACCAGGTCAAAGAGCGCCTCGTTGATGCTATCGACGAGCATGTCCTCACTCTTGCCCGACTGTTCCACCGCCGATGCCGTCTGTGCTGCGTTTTGCTCGAGTAGTGCTCGAAGATAGGCGTCTGCGGCGGGATCGAGTGCGGACGCGGTGTCGGCGGGCGCGGGCGTTGGCGCGAGGAGCGGGGCTACGACGCCAAACTGCTCGGTGGAGATGGTCGGCACGCTAGCCTCGTCCTGCTGCATAGTCGTCGCGACTGGTTCGGCGATCGTGTCGGCCACGGGCTCGGCTTCCCGTCGTTCGGCAACTGCCACCTCGGCATCCGTAAGCGTGCCGTCCTCGCGCTCCTCATCGATCAAAAGCGCTTCGCGCGTTTGCGCGGCGGCGCTCCGAATGTGCCCCAGCTGGCTCAGGTCGATATCGATCTTGACGGGCTGGTGCGCGGCATCCCACGAAAGCCATGCCACGATCTCGTCATCGATGATCTTGGCCATATATTTGGGGACCTTCTCTTCCTTTAGAGGATGGGCGGGGTCCAGGGCCAGGCGCAGGCGTTGGTCGCAGGCGCGCATCATCTTGCCAAGCTTGCTGCTCTTTTGCCTACTACCGTGGATACGCATGCATTCCCAAAAGCCGTTTTGGCAACGGTAGATATGGATGGGGTCCAGACGGTATTCGCAGTCCTCGTGGCGCTCGGGCGCAAAGAATACGGCCGAGGCAAACATGGTGTAGGGCATGGCCGTCTCCTCCCCAAATAAACTTGCCACGATGCCGGTCTTTCGGTGCGTGTCATAGTAGCGCACCATGCGGACATACACGGCGCACGCCACGTGGCGCAGATCACGGTGGTGGCTGCGGTCGAGCCGCGAGCTACTTAGGTTGTACGTGGAGAGGGCGTTGATGGCGGCCATGAGTCGCTCCTCGCGCACCTCATCGGGCGGAAGGGGGAGCGTGGGCTCGGAGGTTTTGCGACGCTTAGGGGTCTGGCCGGACGGTGCCGGTACAAGGTCTCGTGCCGCGCGCCGCAGTTCGATAAGGGCGTTATCGAACATGACGGTTTTAGAGTCGCGAAGCAGCTTGGGGTCGAGCCCGTGGAACACGGCGTAGTCCTGCAGCCACACGCGCGCAAACCGGTCGATGCCGGGCTCGAAGGCGCGATAGACATCCCAAAAAGCCTTGATCTTGTTAAAACCATCGAGCGGATCATCTACGCCAATGCCGCAGATCAGCTCGTAGAGATACAAGAAGGCAAACGAGGTCGATGTCTCCTCGATATTCCCGCGGCGCACTTGGGCACGCCAGGTAAAGTAGCCGCGCAACTGCCGGTCGCTCATGGCGTTGTAGGTGGGAAAGTACGACTTAAAGGTGCCGTTGTAGGGACAGTCGTCCTCAAAGTCGGCCATCAGCAGGCCTTGGCGGTAGAAAAGTTCGGCTTCCGAAAGCCAACGGCCCGCGCCGCCCTTTGGGTCTTCTTGCCAACGCGATATCTCACGCATCTTGCGGTATTGGTCGGGGAGGAAGTTCTGCATCTGGCGGCCGGTCTTGAGAATCGGCTCGTCTGCGTAGATTTCGTTTGAGAAGCGGGCGGACTGATGGGTTCGGGCCTCGGCCATAATGCGCTCGATGAGCATCTTGATGTCCTGGTCGGCCACCGCTCCTCCTCTCGAACGCAGCTACGATGACCTCATATCATAGCACAGCATCAAACAGATGTTCGAGATACCGCTGCGTTGATAGATTTAGAACAGGAGGGCGTATATGACGGCGATGACGACGGAGGGAAGCATATTGGCCGTGTGGAACGTCTGAGGACGGATGAGGTTGACGCCGACGCAGAAGATGAGCATGGAGCCTACGAGCGAAAGGCTGTTGAGGGCTGCTGTGGTCATGATGGGGGAGAGCGCGCCGGCAAACAACGTGATCGTCCCCTGGAACACGGCGACGGGCAGGGCCGAGAAGATGCAGCCGCGGCCAAGCGAGGCCGTCATGGTGCAGACGATGATGCAGTCCAGTGCGCCCTTGAGGGCAAGCGTTGACCAGTCGCCGAGCAGACCGTCCTGGATCGATCCCACAATGGCCATGGCGCCAATGCACACGGTGAGTGAAGTCGAGACAAAAGCGTTGGTGAACTCGTTATCGCCCTCACTGCCAGTCTTGCGCTTGAGCCATTCGCCAAGGTTCTCGATGGCGGCTTCCAAGTTGACGGCCTCGCCGATGAGCGAGCCGAGCGCAAATGAGACGATGGGCATGGTGGTACCGGTGGTCGCTAGCGCCTTTCCATCGATGATGAGCATCTTTTGCATGGTGCCGCCCAGGCCGATAAACAGGACGCACAGCCCCGATGCTTTCATGAGCGTGTCTTGGATGCGCGGTGTAATGAAGCGGCCGCCCGCTAATCCCAAAAGACCGCCCGCAACTAAAAGCGCAACGTTGATGATTGTTCCCAAGCCCGGCATGAGCCCTCCTGTATTGATGCCAACGTGGCAATCGTAGCAGAACGAAATGCGAGGCACATCGCGACTCATCTAATACGTTATATAAGTGGTATTAGGAATGATGCGCAGCATTTAAGCCTCAGGTGGTTGTCGGGACATAGGGATAGTAGTCAAAGCGCAGTGTCATAAGCCGCTGTGGGGATTCAATAGCCGCGGCGATGATATTGGCATCGCGGGCACGATCAAACCCTTCGAGTTCGATCTGATACGAGACGTCTTGCATAATGTCCAGACGTCGCCAGGCTAGAAGTGTGTCGCCATCGAATTCCAGGGTCTTGCTTCCGTCTGGGGCAACGGCGTATAGACGCAGTTTAGCGGTGGTTGCAGGGTCGACAACCGTGACCTTTTTAATTTCGTTTCGAGTATTCTTGGCGCCCAACAAGGTGAGCAGTGTTGGGGCCACGACCTCGCCCGATGGCAAAAAGACGACTTCGATGGATTCGGGAAATGCGATGATGGCCGACTTGCGGACGGGCTGATTGGCGGCGGCAACTTCGATGCTCGCGGCGTCGATGACCTCTGTGTGGTCGAGGGCGGCAAGCACGCAGCAGTTACCTTCATCGATCTCCTGAGGATCAGCAAGCCCCAGACTGTCCGCGAGCTCGGGATCGTTTGGACCGGTAGCGGGCTCATTCGGTGCTTCGAAAGAAGCTGGGACGCTGTTTGTCGGCGACGGCGTGTCGCCCGCACCTGCTTCTTTGTCCGTGCTCTCTTCTTGTATGGTTGCGTTGATGAGTTCGTCGTTTGAGGGGAGCGTCTTGGCGTCAAGCGCGGAGGGGACAATCCCGATGGCTCCGGATCCGTTCCACTCCATCTCGAGAAGCGCCGGGTCGGCAAGAATGCGTTGCCTGCCTAGCGTGTGGGTATCGATCGCAATAGGGCCTGCCTCCGTCCCGCGCGTAAGGCTGAGCGATCCGGCCGGCTTCTCGAAATGAATGTCTGTGTCTTCGGTACTGGCGGCGTAGAACAGCAGGGATGCTTCTCCCGCCGCGATGGCATCGGTGCCCGCCTTGGTCAGCCGCAGCGATGCCGTGAATGAGAGGGTGGGCTGCACATCGTCTGCATTCGCGGCGGCGCAGCCCAGACATATACCGCCTCCTTTCTCGAAAAACGCACCGTCGAAGGCGACCTTCGCTCCGTTCGCCGAGTCATCGACCGAAGCGATATCGATGCGCAACCCCAAATCGCACGGATCGCCATCTGCATCGAGCACAATCGAGCGCCATGTGCAGACGGCGCACCCCGCCTGGGAGCCGTTTGCCTTGTTCGAACGATTGATATCCACGACTATCGAGCCGTCCGTATTACGACGAAGGCATCCCGAGGTTGAGATTGCGGCCTGTGCGAACGAAAAACGCTTGCACGCAATGGCGCTCGACGGATTTGGTGCGGAGCTTAGGGCTGCTGGTAAGGAGTCTGCCATGACGGGAGTCGCCCAAGCGGCGACAGGCGTTCCGGTTGCGAGCGCGCCGCAGAGTGCGACGACGGGCAAAAGGTTCTTCGATGCCATGGGGTCTCCTTAGCTAATTTAGTGCGGCCTATCCGTGTTTTGTTTCTGGCTGTGTTTGATGTGCAGACCGAGGCCGGCGGTCCCCGCGCCTGCTGCTGTGGCACCTACTGCCAAGAGCCATCGTCTGTCGCCTGTCTGCGCCAACGGTTCCTCGCGGTCGCCGCGGTCGAGTTCCGAGAGATCGACCGTCACTTGCGTGGCGGCCTGTGCCTGTTCTTGCTGGGCAAAGGCCATGGCTGGCCCAAACGCTAGGATGCTGACGGTGGCGGCCAGGGCGATAGCCTTATGCCGTGTGCGCACCGGGCTCGACCGTCCAGGTGATCGTTGCAACCTGATCGCCTTCGCCGGTTACGCGGAAGATGTCGCGCGTGACGCGGGCGACGTTTCCGCTTGTCTTGAGCTTAATTTTGTCCGTGCCGCCGGCAATGCCCTGGTAGCCCATGTCGAAGGCTGCATTCTTGGAAAGATCGAGGCCCGTCTCCTGCATTGCGGCGCTGGCGTTCTGGAGTGCGCCGTCGGGGCCGACCTTAAGGTCGATGGAATTCTGCGCGGTTCCGGCCTTGGCGTCGGCGGCAATGGTCCAGGTGTTCATGGCGTCGATCTTCATGTTGGTGACATGGATGCCGTAGGCCGAATGATTGTCGATGGTGGTCGCGTCTTCTGAGGGGCCCTGAAGCGTGCCGTCGGCCTTGGCGACGAAGGGAATAACCGTCGGAACTTTGAACTCTACGTTGTCGATCTCGGTCCTGACCATTACTTTCGTGGTTCCAACGCGCCCGGCTGCCAGAGCTGGCGTCGGGGCGGCGCCCATTGCGAGCGCGAGCGCGAGCCCTGCGCCCACGACGAGCGCTCTGGCTCCGTTCATGTTCCTGGTGATGTCCATGGTCGTTCCTTTCTATTCGCCGCGGGCCGTCCCCGCGATGATTGGACGAATGCTGGTGAATTGCGTGCGGTGCCGCGTCGGCCGAAAAAGCTAGTTCTCGGCTTGCTCAACCCGTACCCTGACACGTGTCGGATTGCCGTGGCTGTCGAGGGTCTTGGCATCGAGTGCCTGGATCTCGATGTATGCCTCGCCTTCTTTGATGTCGCCGGCGGGGCACGTCTCGATTGTCTTGCCGGTCTCGACCACACCGGATTCGTACATGGTCTCGTCGTTTTGGATGACGCGGAATCGCTGGGGAAATTTATTGTCTTGGACGTTTTGCACGTTGACGCGCAGCTTGCCGTCCTCCTGTAGCTGAGCGACCGGCGCGACCGAAATCGTCATCATGTTGTCGCGGACGATGGCATCGAGCTCATCTTGGATTTCTTGTCGCGATTTGCCCTCTGCCGTCGTGACTGAGGCGCCCGCTTCGGGCACGGGCTGCGACTGCCAGGCGTATAGCCCTACGGCGATGAGGGCGCAGACGATAGCCAGGCAGACAACGACGAGTTTCTTGCGACGCCCCAGTCCTGCGAGGCGGGGCGGCTTCTTCGCACTCATGCGGCGTCCTTGGTGGTGTAGACACGTGCGAACGTGGACGGGTCCGCTCCAAAGAGCATGTGAAGCATCAGGCGGCGCGAGTAGATGAGCTCGTCAAAGTCGTGAGGGAGCTCGATGTCGTGGATACGCGCGATGTGGTGGGCGAGCGCCGAGAACGACTCGGGGTCGCAGATAACATCGGTGGTGACGTGGTAGACCGCCGTATCGGGGAACGCCTCTTCGTCGAAAGGCAGGAGATAGGGATCGTCGTCGACCTCGATGGCGACGCCGTACTGGGGCCAGTAATATGCCATGGGAACCTCCCTGCTTCTGGGGCCAAAACTTCTATCGGTTTTGGTTGTCGACGCCGACCGTATCAGCCGCTACTTGACCAATTTCTGACCAAATGCTTGACGGATTGACATCTCAGCAGGTAAAAGGTGGAAAAAATTACTTCAACTTTTTTCGAGCGACAATCGAGCGGTCGGCGACGGCGGGGCGATATGTGTCAAAAGCATCGTCTGCCGAGGAAGCCTTGCCGTTCGCCGAATTGCACAAACGTAAAAATCGCCAATTATGGAGACGGTCTCGAACACGTCGACGAAACGATGCGGTAACATCTCCCTGCAAACACTGTAGTTAGCTAAAGGGGGAGTTCGCGTGTCTGCAACCATTAAACCCTTCACCGATGAGTTCGAAGAGTATGGCCGCGATGAATCTCGTGCATCGGGCGAAGCATCGAGCATCTCGTTTCCGACAACGGAAGACGAGGTCCGTGCCATTTTGGAAACGCTCCATGCCGAGCGTGTCCCGGTAACGGTTCAGGGCGCCCGAACCGGCCTTGCCGCCGGTGCTGTGCCCCACGGTGGGCATATCCTCAATACTTCCCGTATGAATCGCTACTTGGGCCTTCGCCGCGATGAACAAGGCCAATTTCTGCTGCGCGTGGAGCCGGGCGTTGTGCTCTCGGAGCTGCGTAAGCAGCTGAGCAAGAAGGTACTGCCGACCGCTGGTTGGGACCAGGCATCGCTTGAGGCCTACGAGGAGTTCCAAGAGTCCCCCGAGCAGTTCTTTCCCACCGATCCCACCGAGGCATCTGCCTGTCTGGGTGGCATGGCGGCATGCAACGCCTCCGGCGCCCGCAGCTACGCTTACGGCCCCATGCGCCCGCATATCACGGGACTCCACGTCGCGCTGGCTGATGGCGATTTGCTTGAGCTTCAGCGCGGCGAGGCTTTTGCCCAGGGCCGCCACCTGTCGCTCGTGACGGCAGAGGGTCATACATTCGAGCTTGATCTTCCTGACTACACCATGCCCAAGACCAAAAATGCCTCGGGGTATTTTGTTGCGGACGATATGGACGCCATCGATCTTTTTATCGGTGCGTGCGGCACGCTCGGCGTCATTACCGAGCTCGAGATCGCCCTGCAGGCGGCACCTTCGGTCGTATGGGGTGTGAGTTGCTTTTTCGATAGCGAAGACAAGGCCGTGTCCTTTACCGATTCCGTGCGTCCCGTGCTGTCCCATGCCGCCGCTATTGAGTATTTCGATGCTGGCGCCCTGGATATCCTGCGTCGCCAGCGCGAGCAGTCGACAGCGTTTGCCTCGCTGCCGGCGCTCGACGACGAGGCAAAGGTCTGTGTCTACGTGGAGCTCGACTGCGATGACGAGGCGCAGGCGACCGAGGAGCTGTACCGCCTGGGATGGGTGCTGGAGTTTGCGGGCGGCCGCGACGATGCGACATGGGTCGCCCGCACCGAAGTCGATCGCGAGTGCCAGCGGTTCTTCCGCCACGCGGTTCCCGAGAGCGTCAATATGCTCATTGACGAGCGTCGCCGCATCGACCCCACCATTACCAAGCTGGGCTCGGACATGTCGGTGCCCAACGCACGCTTGGACGATGTCATCGGCCTTTATCGCCGCACGTTAGCCGAAAGTGGGCTTGAATCTGCTGCCTGGGGGCACATCGGTAACAACCATCTGCATGTGAACATCCTGCCGCGCGACGCGCAGGACTACCGTCGCGGTGGCGAGCTGTTTGCCCAGTGGGCTGCGGAGGTAACGGCTATGGGCGGTGCCGTTTCTGCCGAGCACGGCGTCGGCAAGATCAAGGCGGGCTTCTTAGAGACGATGTACGGTCACGAGGCCATGGTCGAGTCGGCGCGGCTCAAGCTCCAGCTCGATCCCGACGGGCAGCTGGGTCGCGGCAACCTGTTTTCGGAGAAGCTCTTGGATGAACTCGTCCAGAAAGGGGGCGCGTGAAGATGAGTGATTTCCATATGGTGGTGTGCGTCAAGGCGGTGCCCGGAAGCACCGAGGTCAAGATGGACCCCAAGACCAATACTATCGTGCGTGATGGCAAGCAGGCGGTCATTAATCCCTTCGATGCAAGTGCTCTCGAATGTGCGCTAGCGCTGAAGGACGACTTTATCGGCTTTGGCATGGACGTGCGTGTGACGGTGGTGTCGATGGGCATCCCCGCGACCGAATCGCTGCTGCGCGACTGCATCGCCCGCGGTGCCGACGACGCGCTGCTGCTGACCGACCGAGCCTTTGCGGGCGCCGATACCCTAGCCACCACCTATGCCCTCAAATGCGGCATCGAGGCACTCGATGAGGACTTTGACCTGATCATCTGCGGCAAGATGGCAGTGGACGGCGATACGGCCCAGATCGGCTCCGAGCTGGCCGGCGCCTTTGGGGTCCCCTGCGTGACCGACGTGAGCTGTGTGCAGAGCGCGGGATTTACGACGTGTGGCTCGCTGGCGCTCGTTCACGGCTGCGATGCCGGCGAGGAGACGGTGTACCTGGAGATGCCGTGTGCGATGACGACTGCCAAGGAGATTGGCCAGCTGCGCATGCCGAGTATTGCCGGTATTCGCGCGGCCGAGGATGCAGACGTGCGCGTGGCCAGCGCTGCCGACGTAAACGCCGATCCTTCGCGTTGCGGCCTTGCCGGATCACCGACGCAGGTCGTGCACTCGTTTGTGCCCGACCGTGACCAAACGTGCGAGGCCGTCGAGGGAACGGCGTCCGAGCAGGCGGTAAAACTTGCCAAGATTATCGAGGGGATGGCATAGATGAGCGGGCTGATTATCGATAGCGAAGCCTGCATCGGCTGTGGTCGCTGCGTTCGCGCCTGCGCCTCGGGCGGCATTGTGGTGGAGGGCGAGCGCCCCAATCGCTGTGCCCGCGTAACCGACGGCTGTATCCTGTGCGGCGGGTGCGTCGACGCCTGCCCCGTCAACGCCATCTCGATTGAGCGCGACGAGGCCGCCGGCGCGGCAGACCTTGACGCATATCGAGACATCTGGATCTTCGTGCAGACTGACGAGCACGATGCCGTTGCATCCGTGGCCTTCGAGCTCATGGGCAAGGGACGCGAGCTTGCCGATGCCCGCGGCTGCCGTCTGGTGGCACTGGTCGGCATGAGCCCCGAGGGCTCACTCGGGGACCTGGAGCATCTGACTTGCGCCGGTGCGGACGAAGTTCTGGTCTGTCGTGACGAGCGCCTGCGTCAGAACGACGCGGAGGTCTACGCCCGCTTGATCTGCGATTTGGTAGCCGAGCGCAAGCCCGAGGCCATCCTGTACGGCGCGACCGCCTTTGGTCGCGAGCTGGCGCCCGGTGTGGCCGTGCGCTTGCAGACGGGTCTTACGGCCGATTGCACGGTGCTTTCTATGGATACGGAGACGGGTCTGCTGCAGCAGACACGCCCGGCGTTTGGCGGCAACCTGATGGCCACCATTATCTGCCCCAACCACCGTCCTCAGATGGTAACGGTGCGCCCCGGCATCTTTAAGGCGCCCGAGTTTGACTATAGCCGCTCCGGCACGATTACCCAGGTAGTGCTTGCGGATGACGTTAAGGCCCGCGTCGAGATCTCGATTCCCGCCGAGGAGTGGGGACAGCAGGCCTCAATTGCCGATGCCGAGCGTCTGGTCGTGGTGGGCCGCGGCATCGGCTCCAAGAAGAATCTGCCCCTGATGCGAAAGCTCGCCGATGCCCTGGGTGCCGAGCTTGGTTGCACGCGTCCCATTGTGGAGGCAGGCTGGTTGGAGTATCGCCACCAAATTGGCCAGACGGGTGTATCGGTCTCGCCCAAGCTCCTCGTGAGCATCGGTGTCTCGGGCGCTATCCAGCATCTCGCCGGCATCGGTGGGGCGGAGTGCATTGTCGCCATCAATGAGGACCCGGATGCCCCCATCTTCGGTGCTGCCCAGTATAAGGTCGTCGGCGATGCCGTTGAGATCGTTGAGGAGCTGCTGGCTCAGCTTGAGCGCTAAGCGCGCGTCAGCCAGTCGCGCATCTCGCCCTTCAGGCGCTCCCAGGTCGCTTGCGTGGCGGGATCGGTAAAGGGGCACGTAATGCCAAAGGGCGCGTCGAGCAGGCGGTAGATATCACCCTGCTCGCGCGCCAGCGCGCGGCTTGCTGGATAGACGAGCTCAAACATAAAGCAGATGAGTCCCACCAGGTAGTCTGCGGGCTCATCGCGCTCATCGCGTGCGACGCAGCGGTGCTCGTCAAAGGCGGTAAGCGCCGGTGCCGAGAAGTGGCTGGCGAGAAATGCGTCCTCATCCACCTTGAGGATGGTCTCGACGGTGCTGTCGGCGATGGTGCGCATAATGTCGATCTTGTCACCATCGCGCACGATATCGCAGAAGCTCCGCGTACGCTCGTCGAGCTGCGCGGGTAGACGAAAATCGCTGTGATAGGCAATGCTCGCTCGGATGAGCTCATCTTCTGCCGGGTCATCGATAAAGTCGCGGATGCTCGTTACGGCGGGTGCATCGGCGGGATTCTCGCCAAAGAGGACCTCGATGCCCAGCGCTGCATGGCTCATGCTCTCGGCGTCCTTAAAGGTGTCCCAGCGCCGCAACTGCTCAAAGCGGCCCATATCGTGTAGCAGGCCGCAAAGCCATGCCAGGTCAATATCTTCTGACGACCAGCCCTGCTCGCGTGCTACGGCATCGCATGCCTCGGCCACGTGGTACGTATGCTCGAATTTGAGCGCGATGCGTGGGTTAGTGGCGTCGTAGGCATCGGTGTAGCTTTTGAAGGCCGCGCGCGCCCGGTCTCGATCGATAGCTGTCATAATGACTTCCTAAAAAGTTGTGTCTTTCGATCCGGTGGCAATTGTAGGTGAACTCGGTTGCTGTCGGATGATGATTCTGCCGTGTCGCTACATGCGGCTCGGAGACCTTGTCAGGATGAGAAGCGTATGGTGCTCAAAATCGTTAGAACCGTCTGGCCAGTGATGCTTACCTATGTTGCAATAGGCGCGCCGTGCGGAATGATCATGGGGCAGACGGGAATGGAACCCTGGATGGTCTTTGCTCTGAGCAGCACGTTCGTGACGGGCAGCGGGCAGTTTATGATCTGCAATCTGTGGCTGGCAGGTGTGCCTGCGGCGTCGATCGTCGCGAGCGTTGCTGCCATCTCCTCGCGCTTTGCGCTTTACTCGGCATCGATCACGTCGCATCTGACGGGTGCCTCGAAGAGTCAGACGCTGGCTGTTGCCGCGACACTTACCGAGGAGGCATATGGCATCTCGCTTGCCAAGTTGGTTGAAGGGGAGGATTGGGGCCCGCGCGAGTCCTTTGTGCTCAACGTGATCCTTATCGCAACATGGGGCGTATCGTGTACGACGGGCGCCATCGTCGGCGCCGTTGTCGATGTTCCCACCGCCATTGCAGCCTTTGTCTGCACCTCGCTCTTTATCTGCCTGCTCTTTTCGCAGCGGCTGTCGCGCGGCAACGTTGTCGCGGCGGTTTCGGGCGCGGTGTCCGTCGCCGTATGCAAGTTCTTGGGCCTCGTGAATATTGCCGTGCCGGCAAGCGTCGTGGTCGGCATTACCATTGCGCTGGCGTGCGATGCTGTATTTGACGGAAGAGGTGCCCGCGATGCCCGTTAACGAGTTCTTGGTTCTGTGGCTGTCGTCGTGGGCTGCTATCGCGTTCTTTCGCATCGCGCCGGCGTTCGCCTTGCGCGGGCGGACCCTGTCGCCCCGTATTACCGAGGCCCTGGGCTATATCCCGCCCGCTGCCTTTGCCGCGCTGGTCGCCAACGACTTGGTGAGTCCCGGCGCGTTCGACGCGGGGCTCTGGCCTGCCTTGGTTCCCTGGATTGCGGCCGCCGGCGTCGTGGTCGTGGCGGTCAAGACAAAATCGATGCTGTGGTGCTGCGTCTCGGGCATCGTACTCTATATCGTCTTGAGCCTTATATAGGGGTGGCGTCGCGGGCGCCGAATCTCGTTCCATCCCAACTTGTCGAGTTTTTCACCGAGCTGGTCTATTTCTTCTGGTACCATGGTCAAACTTTACTGTAGCAAAGCGTGACGTGGGCTTTTGTACCCCGTCAGCGGAAATGGGGGTTTCATGGCACAGGAAGCAACCGCCAACGAGCAAAAGAAATTCAAGGTCCCGCGCATCCCGGGCGACATCATGATTTATCCGATGATCGTCGGTCTTTTGCTCAACACCTTCTGCCCGCAGGTTTTTGAGATCGGCGGATTCTTTACGGCTGCCTGCCGCGGTGGCTCCAATACCATCGTCGCCGCGATCCTGCTGTTTGTGGGCGCCGGCATCAGCTTTAAGTCCACGCCGGGCGCTATCAAGACCGGCATCGTCGTGCTGATTCCCAAGCTGGTCGTCGCAGCGGCTCTCGGCCTGGGCGTGGCATATTTCTTTAACGACAACTTCCTGGGTCTGAGCTCCGTGTCTATCATCGGCGGCATCACGTTTTGCAACATGGCGCTCTATACGGGCATCATGGGCGAGTTCGGTGATGAGTCTGAGCAGGGCGCCGTCGGTATCCTGTTCTTTACGGCCGGCCCCGCCGTCACGATGATCATCCTCGGTGTTTCCGGCCTCGCCAACATTCCCATTGGCACCATTATCGGCTCCATCTTGCCACTCGTTATTGGCATGGTTCTGGGCAACCTGTTCCCGTTTATCAAGAACCTGCTGGTTCCCGGTGCCAATCCCGCGATTGCCGTCATCGGATTTCAGCTCGGTGCGTCCATGAGCCTGTCGAGCTTTATCACCGGCGGTATTTCCGGCATCTTGCTGGGCCTTGTCACGCTGTTTGTCGTCGGTCCCATCACCTTTGCGTTCGAGCGTCTGTGCGGCGGCAATGGCAAGGCCGCTGTGGCTTGCTCCACCATTGCCGGCACGGCTATGACCACACCGGTTGCCCTCGCCGAGGTCGCACCGCGCTACGCCGAGCTTGCGCCCACCGCGTACGCTCAGATCGCCACCGCCGTTATCATCACGGCGATCATGGCTCCGATTCTGACTGGCTGGGTCGACAAGAAGTTCTGCCAAGGCAAGGAGGATCTGTCGCCTGTCGGTGTCGAGGCCATAGAGGAGGCCGTCGCGACTGACATCGATGGCGAGTAGCAATCGATACCCATCAATGATGCCGGCGTGTGCAATTCGCGCCGTATGGGCGCCCGAACAGAAACTGTTTTGCAGTGATGTTCGGGCGCTCTGCTATTATCCCCTTTACCCCTGTGGAGTAAAGGGGTGTTTATTGCCCTGATTCGAATTGGGCGATTCTGACCACTTGGGTATTGAAGGGATGGCGCTAGTGGTTAAGGCACTCAAGATTGAGATATTCGTGCTATGCATGATTGTTCTTATCGGGCTTGCCGTGCGAAGTCGTCGCTCCTTGTTCTCGAGCACCCAGCAGCTATTGTTTAGCATGCTTGGCTACGCCTCTGCCGCGTACATATTATTCGATATGATCTGGACGCTTTCGGACGGTGTGGACGGCACGTTGGGCATTGCTGCCAACTGGATTTCCAACGCGGTTTCGTTTTCGCTCTTTGCTATCGCGTGTCTCATTTGGTTTATCTATTCCGAGACGGTGCAGGGTTCTCGCCTTTTGACCTCGCGCTATAGGGTGGTGCTTGTAGCGTTGCCTACGGCTCTGGTGGTCGTGCTGGCGTTTACCAGTTACTGGACGCACGCCCTGTTCTATATCGATTCGCAGGGCGTGTATCGTCGCGGCTTTGCCTATATGATCCAGCCCATCGTCAGCTACTGTTACGTTATACATACGTCCCTGCATGCATTTGTGCAATCTCGCAGGGTCGAGAGCCTGCAGACGAAGGCCATCTATCGAACCTTGGCATTTTTCGCCATTCCGGCCCTGGTGGGCGGTACCTTTCAGGTCGTATACTCGGTGCCCGGCCTTTGTGTCGGCATAATGATTAGCATGTTGCTGCTCTACATCATCTACCAGGAGCAGCTCATCTCGACCGACCCGTTGACTGGACTTAACAATCGCAACCGTTTTGAGACCTATATGCTGTCGCTCTTCTCAAATGTGGATCAGGCCGAAGATGTATATCTGCTTATGATGGACGCCGACGGCTTTAAGCAGATTAACGATCGCTATGGGCATGTGGAGGGCGACCATGCTCTTCAGGTCATATCCGCTGCGCTCAAAGAAGTCTGCTCGGCGTCTGGCGGCTTTATCGCACGTTATGGTGGCGATGAGTTCGTGGTGCTCCAAAAGGCAGTGGCGGAACAGGATATCATGCATCTGTGCGCGACAATCAACGATGAGCTCGCGCGCGCCGAGGTTCCGTATCTGTTGCGGATGTCCATCGGCTACGCACGGGTCGGTGATGGCGTCGATACCTGGCAAGACTTGTTTCGTGCTGCCGACGCGGAGCTCTACCGCGTAAAGCGCGAGAAGAAGAAAGCCGGCGCCCAGATACGCTAGAAAAAGGGCGCACGCTGGCGGGCGTGGCGGCCCTCGGCTCTCCGATGTACTCCATTAAGCTAAAGCATGTGAACCCCCTCTGCTAAATAGGGGTAGTTCGTTAGACCTTTTTGGGCCTGTTGACGATGATGATGCCGCCGCAGACCAACAGCAGGGCAACAAGTACGGTAACAGGGCTCGTGCCAGCGCCCTCGCCGAGCAGCAGAGCGCTCAACAGTACGCCAAAGACTGGATTCATAAAGCCAAAGACCGACACACGGCTGACGGGGTTGACGGCAAGCAGACGCGACCATAGCGAGTACGCGACGGCGGAAATGAGTGCCATATAGATAATGAGTGCGATGGCGGGGATGATTGCGGTGGGGGAGAGCGCGCCGCCCATCAAAAACCCGATGGTGGTAAGGACCAAACCTCCGACTAAAAACTGCCAGCCGGCGAGCAAGACGCCGTCATGCTTGCGCGAGAAGATGCCGATCAGGCAGGTCGAAAGAGCACCCGCGACAGTGGAGGCTAGGATAAAGCCCTCGCCATCGAGCCTGAAGCCAAAGGTGCCATCTGCGCCCGAGAGGTTGACGAGCGCGACGCCGGCAAAGCCCAGCGCACAGCCAAGCACCTTGGCCGCATTGAGCTTCTCGGTGTGAAATGCCAGGGCGGCAAAGAGGATTGCGAGGAAGTTGGCGCTGGCCTCGATGATGGAGCTCGACATGGCGCTGGCGTGCGAGAGGCCCAGATAGAAAAAGAAGTACTGCCCGATAGTCTGGAAGAGCGACAAGACAAAGATGGGCTTGATGTCGCGAGCCTGCGGAATGAGGGGGCGGCGCTGGGCCGCACTCATCCCAACGACAACCAGGGCGCCGGCAAGCGTGAAGCGCAAGCCCGCAAAGAGCAGCTGCGAGGCGCTATCGCGCGCCGGGATACCAAAGAGTGCGTAGCCGATCTTGATGCAGGGAAAGGCCGATCCCCAGAGCGCGCAACAAACAAGACAGCCCAGGATGAGTCCGGGCAGGGTGGCGAGATACGGCTTGCGGCTTTCCATGATGTCCTTCCTGCATGCGCGAAGCAAAAAAGAACCCGCCACCGGATGTGTCGGTGGCGGGTGTTGTTACCCGAGGGGATTGTACCCGATGGGAAAGGTTTAAGCGAAGTAGGCCACGCCGCTCTCAAAGATCGGCATGAACTTATCGCCGGGGACATGCTCGGGCACGTTGCGGTACAGGTTGTCGCCGCGACGCTCGGCATGGCCCATCTTGCCCAGGACGCGGCCGTCGGGGCTCGTGATGCCCTCGATGGCGAGTGCGGAGCCGTTGGGGTTGACGGAAAGATCCATGCTGGGCTTTCCGTCTTCACCCACGTACTGCGTGGCGACCTGGCCGTTGGCGATCAGCTGGGCGAGCACCTCGTCATTGGCGACAAAGCGGCCCTCGCCGTGGCTGATGGCGACGGTGTAGGGGTCGTCCAGGCTGCACTGCGAAAGCCACGGGGACAGGTTGGACGAGATACGGGTGCGCACCAGACGGCTCTGGTGGCGACCGATGGTGTTGAACGTCAGCGTGGGCGCATCGGGCGTGGCGTCGACGATGTCGCCGTAGGGCACCAGGCCGAGCTTGATCAGGGCCTGGAAGCCGTTGCAGATGCCCAGCATCAGGCCATCGCGGGCCTTGAGCAAGTCGCGGACTGCCTCGGTGACCTCGGGAGCGCGGAAGAACGCCGTGATGAACTTGGCAGAGCCGTCGGGCTCGTCGCCGCCCGAGAAGCCGCCGGGGATCATAACGATCTGGCTTGCACGGATGCGGCGCGCAAGCTCGTGGGTGCTCTCGGCGACGGCCTCGGGCGTGAGGTTGTTGATCACGAAGGTGTCGGCCTCGGCACCGGCGGCACGGAAGGCGCGGGCGCTGTCGTACTCGCAGTTGTTGCCGGGGAACACGGGGATGATTACGCGCGGGCGGGCGATCTTGGCGCCGCCGTACACGTGGATATCCTTGGCGCGGAAGTCGATAGTCTCGACCTCGGGGGTCTTGCCGGCGCTGCGGTAGGCGAAGACGCCCTCGATGCCGCTCTCCCAGGCCTCCTGGAGCTCGGCGAGCTCGATGACCTCGGAGCCGGTGTCGATGACATAGCCCTCGACGGTGGTGCCCAGGGGCTCGACGACAACGCCGTCGGCGACCTCGGGCAGCTCGGCATCCTCGGCGAGCTCGACGATAAAGCTACCGTAGAGCGGGGTGAAGAGGCTCTCCACGTCTACATCCTCGGCAAGCTCGATACCGATCTGGTTACCGACGCACATCTTAAAGAGGCTCTCGGCGCCGCAGCCGTAGCCGGGCGTGGAGATGGCCAGGGCGTTGCCGGTAGCAGTGAGCGCCTCGACGGCGTCAAACGCGGCGAGCAGCTGCTGAGCATCGGGGCGGTAGTCCTCGCCATAGGTGGCGGGGGCGATGCGGACGACGCGGTGCGTGAGGCCCTTGAACTCGGGCGAGACGGCGCGGGCGGCCTTGCCCACGGCGACGGCGAAGCTGATCAGGGTCGGCGGAACGTTGAGCTCGCCGGCCTCGTCCTCAAACGAACCGCTCATGGAGTCCTTGCCGCCGATGGCGCCGGCACCCAGGTCGACCTGGGCCATAAGGGCACCCAGGACGGCAGCCATGGGCTTGCCCCAGCGCTCGGCCTCGGTGCGCAGGCGCTCGAAGTACTCCTGGAAGGAGAGGTAGGCGCGCTTGTGCTCAAAGCCGGCGGCAACGAGCTTGGCGATGGACTCGACCACGGACAGGTAGGCGCCCGCAAACTGGTCGGCCTCCATCAAATAGGGGTTGAAGCCCCATGCCATGGCACTCGCCGTGGTGGTCTCGCCGTCCACGGGGAACTTGGCGACCATGGCCGAGCTCGGGGTGAGCTGCGTCTTGCCGCCAAAAGGCATAAGCACGGTCGCGGCGCCGATGGTGGAGTCGAAGCGCTCGGAAAGGCCCTTGTTGGAAGCGACGTTGAGGTCGGTGACGAGCGAGGTCATGCGCTCGGCGAGCGTGGTACCGGCCCAGCTGGGCTGCCACACACTGCGGGCGCAGACGTGGGCGACCTGGTGCTTGGGCGCACCGTTGGAGTTGAGGAACTCGCGGGACAGATCGACGATGGCGACGCCGTTCCAGGCCATGCGCATGCGCGGCTCGGCGGTAACCTCGGCGATAACGGTCGCCTCCAGGTTCTCCTCGGCGGCGTAGCCCATGAACTCCTCGACGTCACCGTCGGCGACGGCGCAGGCCATGCGCTCCTGGGATTCAGAGATGGCGAGCTCGGTGCCGTCAAGACCGTCGTATTTCTTGGTCACGGTATCAAGGTCGACATACAGGCCGTCGGCAAGCTCGCCTACGGCGACCGAGACACCGCCGGCGCCAAAGTCGTTGCAGCGCTTGATCAGACGGCAGGCATCGCCGCGGCGGAACAGGCGCTGCAGCTTGCGCTCGACCGGGGCGTTGCCCTTCTGGACCTCGGCGCCCGATGTCTCGATGGACTCGGTGTTCTGGGTCTTGGAGGAGCCGGTGGCACCGCCGATGCCGTCACGGCCGGTGCGGCCGCCCAACAGGATGATCTTGTCGGTGGGGGCGGGGCACTCGCGACGCACGTGGTTTGCCGGGGTAGCGCCCACGACGGCGCCGACCTCCATGCGCTTGGCCACGTAACCGGGGTGATAGAGCTCGTTGACTTGACCGGTGGCAAGGCCGATCTGGTTGCCGTAGCTGGAGTAGCCGGCAGCGGCGGTGGTCACGAGCTTGCGCTGCGGCAGCTTGCCCTCGAGCGTCTCGGACACGGGGACGGTGGGGTCGCCGGCACCGGTGACGCGCATGGCCTGATACACATAGCTGCGGCCCGAGAGCGGGTCGCGGATAGCGCCGCCCACGCAGGTGGCGGCACCGCCGAAGGGCTCGATCTCGGTCGGGTGGTTGTGGGTCTCGTTCTTAAAGAGGAACAGCCAGTCCTGGTCCTCGCCATCGACATCGACCTTCACCTTGACGGTACAGGCGTTGATCTCCTCGGACTCATCGACATCGGTCATGACGCCGGTCTTCTTAAGGTACTTGGCGCCGATGGTGCCCATGTCCATGAGGCAGACGGGCTTGGCGTCGCGACCGAGTTCGTGGCGCATCTCCATGTAGCGGTCGAAGGCCTGCTGCACCACAGCGTCGTCGATCGTCACGTCATCCAGGACGGTGCCGAAGGTGGTGTGGCGGCAGTGGTCGGACCAATAGGTGTCGATCACGCGAATCTCGGTGATGGTGGGGTCGCGATCCTCATCGCGGAAGTACTGCTGGCAGAAGGCGATGTCCGCCTCGTCCATGGCAAGACCGCGATCGGAGATAAAGGCGGCAAGACCGGCCTCGTCGAGCTCGCGGAAGCCGTCAAGCACCTCGACGGGCGCAGGCTCGGGGGTCTCCATGTGCAGCGTCTCGGGTAGGTCGAGCGAGGCGATGCGGGCCTCGACGGGGTTCACCACGTAGTGCTTGATGGCCTCGATGGCGGCCTCGTCCAGGGCGCCCGAGATTATATAGACCTTGGCGGAACGCACGACAGGGCGCTCGCCCTGGCTGATGAGCTGCACGCACTCGCTGGCGGAGTCGGCGCGCTGGTCAAACTGGCCAGGCAGGAATTCGACGGCAAAGACGGCGCCATCGCTTGCGGGGAGCTCGTCGTAGGTCACATCGACCTGGGGCTCGCTAAAGACGGTCGGCACGCAGGAGCGGAACAGCTCCTCATCGATGCCCTCGACGTCGTAGCGGTTGATGATCCTCAGGGCCTCGATGCCCTTGATGCCGAGAATCTCGGTCAGCTCGCCCTTGAGCTGCTGAGCCTCGACGTCGAACCCGGGTTTCTTCTCCACGTAGATACGAGAGACCATTGGTTCCTGCCTTCCTGATCGGTTGGGCGTACGGTGCGGTATGCGGCAGCGGTCGGTTTGCGGGGCAAGCCTCGCGGTCGCCTTGAGCCGCATACTTTTAAACCTCACTATGATACGACAGCTCGTGGCGCGTTGAGGACGGCGAGGGTGCTACAGTGGAGCGCAAACAAGAGAAAGGCATCACATGGCATTTGTTTCGCTCGCCATCATCGCACTCGTGGCCTTTGCAAGCCCCTTCATCGCCTCGGCGATTCCCGGAAAACCCGTTCCCGAGACGGTCTTTTTGCTCGTGTTCGGCGCGGTGCTGGGGCCTCATATGCTCGGCATTATCCATGTAGATGCCGAGGTCTCACTCGTGTCCGAGCTCGGCCTGGCCTTTTTGTTCCTGCTTGCCGGCTTTGAGATCGATCCCAAGAACATCACGGGCATCGAGGGGCGCTACGGCATGGCGACGTGGGTCGTCACGTTTGGCATCGCCTGGCTTGCCGTGCGCTTTACCCCGTGGTTTTCGGTCAGTCATTTTGATGGCATCGCCGTGACGCTGGCGTTGACCTCGACGGCGCTTGGGGCGCTCATGCCCATCTTGCGCGAGCGGTCGCTTGCCGGGACGCGCGTCGGCGATTCGATTCTTGCCTACGGTACGTGGGGCGAGCTCGGGCCCGTGCTTGCCATGTCGGTGCTGCTGTCTGCCCGTACGGGTATCGAGACGCTGTTGATCTTGGGACTGTTCGCCGTGGTGTGCGTGCTGCTTGCCGTGGTCCCCAGCCGCTCCAAGCGTATCGGCAGCCGCTTCTTTGCCTTTATTCAGGAGCGCGCCGATACGACTTCTCAGACGTTCGTGCGCCTCACAGTGCTCATCCTGGTCACGCTCGTGGCGTTTTCCGCCATATTTAGCCTCGATATCGTGCTGGGCGCTTTTGCGGCGGGCTTTGTCCTGCGCTATATCATCCCCGAGGGCAACCATACGCTCGAGCTTAAACTCGATGGCCTTGCCTATGGCTTTTTAATCCCGGTGTTCTTTACCGTGTCGGGTGCCAAGATCGACCTGACGGCTGTAGCATCGCGCCCTGGCCTGCTCGTGGGCTTTATCGTGGCGTTGCTGGTTATCCGCGCCGTGCCCATTGTCGTCTCCATGAGCATCTGCCCTAAGACGCGCGATGTTTCTGCCCACGGCCGCATTACCGTAGCGCTCTACTGCACCACGGCGCTGCCGATTATCGTCGCCGTGACGAGCGTCGCTGTCAACGCCGGCGCATTATCGCAGGGCGTCGCTTCGGTTATGGTGGCAGCCGGCGCCATCACGGTGTTCCTGATGCCACTGCTCGCGCAGCTCTTCTACCGCGTGGTCGATGCCGCGCCGGTCGCCGCCGTGGCGGAGGTTGCCGAGCATCCTTCCGATGCGCTCAATATCCTGCGCGCCCATCACGACCTTGCAAGTCTTCTCGCCCGCGAGCACGAGCTGTTGACATCGCATGGACATGGTCGCTCGCTCGACGGTATGCCCACGATTGATTCCATTGCTGACCGCCTTTCGGCCGAAGCGGCGAGCGAACGCATCGATGCCCGTATTGTCGATGCCGCCCATTTGCTGGCCGAGAAAACCTATGGCGATGAGATCGACCCGTCCAAGCTGACTGCGCGCGAGCGTCGCCGCCTAGAGCGCGCCAAGCTCGCCGTTCATGAGTACCGCCGCCGCATGCTGGAGCTCTACGCCCGCGATGAAGCCCAGGACGACGACGGCAGGTAGCCAACGTCGCCGCGGAAAATGCATCCCGGAATTGGCGCCCAGAGTGGGATGCGGTTTCCGTGAGGGGACCGTTTCGGAAAGCGTGTCCCAGAATCCGCGCCCAGAATGGGACGTAGTTTCCGAAAGATGGGCCTGAGGGAAACTGCGCCCCGTTCTGAGCTGAAATACCGGGACGCAGTTTCCCCTATAAACAGAGCAAGGCGCGCTGCCTGCGGTTGATGCAGACAGCGCGCCTTTTGCGTTGAGCTCTGTTGAGGTTCGAAGCCGAAACTTTCGACCTTTAGGAGCGGGCGGCTCCGTCGACGGGGAGCACGGCACCCGTAACATAGGAGGACATGTCGCTCGCCAGGAAAACAAAGGCGTTGGCGACATCCTCGGGCTCGCCCATGCGACCCAGCGGAATGGTGGCGATGATGGGCTTAATAACCTCTTCGGGCAGGTTGGCGACCATGTCGGTCTTGGTCACGCCGGGTGCGACGGCATTGACGCGAATGCCCATGGGGGCGAGCTCGCGCGAGAGCGACTGGACCATGCCGTTGACGGCAAACTTGGACGTGGGATAGCCGACGCCGGAGGGCTGGCCATACTTGGCGACCATCGAGCTCGTGGTGGTGATGGTGCCGCCGTGGCCGGCCTCGGTCATGATCTTGGCGGCAGCCTGGTGGCCGTTAAAGACGGCGACGACGTTGAGGTCCATGACCTTTGCAAACTCCTCGGCCGTGTAGTCCAAAAGGGGAGAACGCTGGGAGATGCCGGCATTGTTGACGACCGTGTCCAGGCCACCCATATCGGCGGCGGCCTGGGTAAAAGCCTCGGTTACGGCCTCGAGCGAGGTGAGGTCGCAGGAGCGGCCCCAGACCTTGGCCTCGGGATAAGCGGTCGTCAGTTTCTCAACGGCAGCGTCGGCAGTCTCCTGGCGCGAGCCAAAGACGGTGACGGCAGCACCTTCCTCGATAAAACGGCAGGCGATGGCATAGCCGATACCGCGCGTGCCTCCGGTGATGATCGCTTTCTTGCCCTCGAGCAACATGGTGCTTCCTCTCTTTGCGGGCGGATATACGCAGCACAGCATAACGGCAGTCAAAATCGGCTCCGGCTGCATGTCGGCGAACGGTATCACCGGCTGTCAGGAGCGGCCAAGTCGTTCAAATGCGGATTGCGCCAATACGCCCCATGCGCGCAAGCAAAGGGGCTCTCGTCCACTGCTGGACGAGAGCCCCTCACGCAATATGCCGTAAAGCGAAGACCGAATTAGTTGGCCATGACGCCTTCGGTCCAAGCCTCGACGTCCTCGATGCGCAGGACGTTGGCGACCTCGGCCACGCAGTCGACGCTGGCAAGCTCGGCGGCGGCAGCCTGGACGTCCTTCTCGAGCGCGCGGTGCGTCAGGAAGATGACCGAGCAGGCATCGCTGACGCCCGACTTGCCGTCCTCGACCTGGTTGATGAGCGAGATCGAGATGTTGTGCTTGGCAAAGATATCGACCGTCTCGGACAGGGCGCCCACGCGGTCGGCGACCTTCAGGCGCACATAGTACTTGGTCTGGAGCTCGTCCATGGGCTTAAAGGCGAGGTTGTGGCCATAGGGCTCAATCTCGGGCAGCGGAGCCACGCCGCGGCTGATCTGCTCGGAGAGCGACAGGATATCGCCCACGACGGCGCTCGCGGTGGGGAAGGAGCCTGCGCCGGCACCGTAGAACATGGTCTCGCCCACGGCGTCGCCTACCACGTAGACAGCGTTCATGGCGCCGTTGACCTTGGCAAGCATGTGGTCGGCGGGGATCAGCGTGGGGTGCACGCGAACGTCGACGCCGGCGTCGGTGTTGCGGGCGATGCCCAGCAGCTTGATGGTATAGCCGAGCTCGCGGGCCTGGGCGATGTCCTCGGCGCCGATGGTGCGGATACCCTGCTGGTATACGTCGTCGGTGGTCACGCGGGTGCCAAAGCCGATGGAGGCGAGGATTGCCGTCTTGCTGGCGGCGTCGAAGCCGTCGACGTCTGCGGACGGGTCGGCCTCGGCATAGCCCTTGGCCTGTGCGTCGGCGAGCACATCGGCGTAATCGGCGCCCTCGGCATCCATGCGAGACAGGATGTAGTTGGTGGTGCCGTTGAGGATGCCGGCGATGGTCAGGATCTTGTTGCCCACCAGGTCGTGCTCAAGCGTGCTGACGATGGGGATGCCGCCGCCGCAGCTGGCCTCGCACTTAATCTGCACGCCGCACGCGCGCGCCTTTTCGGCGAGCGTCTCGACGTGACGGCCCAGCAGGGCCTTGTTGGCAGAGACGACGTGCTTGCCGTTCTCGAAGGCGGTGGTGAAGATCTCGGTTGCGGGGTGCTCGCCGCCGATCAGCTCGACGACGATGTCGATGGCGGGGTCGGTGACGACGTCGTGCCAGTCGCTCGTAAAGGCCTCGCGCTCAATGCCGGCTGCCTCGGCCTGCTCCCAAGCAAGCGCGCAGGCGCGGGTCAGCTTAAGGTCGATGCCGTAGGCTGCCAGGTACTCATCGTGGTGGCTCTTGATCAGACGGGCCACGCCGCCGCCGACGGTTCCCAGACCGATCAGACCGACGTTCACGGTGCGCAGGGGTTCGCTCATAGATAGCTCCTTCGTGCATCTTGTGGATGGATTAACTGCTTATAGGTTGAGTGCATTCTAGCGTGAAGTGCGGGCGCGTGCTTGCCAGGCAGCCGGAGCTGTGCAAAACGCTACCCCCGAAACGCTGCGGAAATATTGGAAACACGCTCGCTACAAACGAACTCCCGTAACAAACTGTCAACGTTTGCGCCATAAGGTTTGCCCTGTACCGCAAGACGGACGCGTCGCGGCCAGCGAAAAAAGGGGGCACCATGTTTATTGAGAGCGGGAACGCTTGTAACAGAATGGAAACATTACTTTTACATAATAAAGTGTCATTACTGCATAAAGTAGTAGGAATACGCAGAACTATGGATAAATGAACAAATCCAAAGAAAAGTTGAAATAATCGCCACTTTTCCTAACTAAAGCGTCTACTATTTTGCGAACGCCGAACACGGCGAAGGATGGCCTGTCGGGCAACCAAAACCCGACGAGATTTGAGAGGAGAGCCGCATGTCGAGCCTCACCGGTAAGTCATTGAACCCTGTTATGAATCGCAGGAGCGTTATCGCGAGCGCAGCAGGTCTGGGGGCGATGTCCATTCTAGCTGGCTGCTCCTCCAACGGCGGCGACAGCGGTTCCGCGTCGGGCGACGCTTCGTTTAAGATCGGCACCATCGGCCCGCTGACCGGCGCTAACGCGTCCTACGGCAAGTCCGTTACACAGGCTGTCGAGCTTGGCTGCAAGGATTTCTCGACCAAGGAGCTGCCGCTTGTCAGCAAGGCCGAGGACGACCAGGCCGATGGCGAGAAGGCCGTCAACGCCTTCAACACCCTGCTCGACTGGGGCATGCAGGCCCTCGTCGGTCCGACCACCACGGGTGCGTCGGTCGCCGTTGCCGCCGAGTGCGGCAACGACCCCGAGACGTTCATGATCACCCCGTCCGCGTCCTCCGAGGACGTTACCAAGGGCAAGGATTGCGTCTTCCAGGTTTGCTTTACCGACCCCAACCAAGGTGTCAACGCTGCCAAGTTCCTGGCAGAGAAGTATGCGAACGAGAAGTTCGTGCTGTTCTATAACTCCGGCGATGCCTATTCTTCGGGCATCGCAGATTCCTTTAAGGCCCAGGCCGCTAAGTCTAAGCTTGAGATTGTCGACGAGGAGACCTTTAAGGACGACTCCGCCACGAGCTTTACCAACCAGCTGACCAAGGCCAAGCAGGCAGGCGCCACCATGATCTTTGCGCCGATCTACTACACGCCGGCGTCCGTCCTGCTCAAGAACGCCAAGGACATGGGCTACGACGTCAAGATGATGGGCTGCGACGGCATGGACGGCATCCTGGGCGTTGAGGGCTTCGACACCTCTCTTGCCGAGGGTCTGCTGCTCATGACCCCGTTCTCCGCCGACGACGAGAAGAACGCCGACTTCGTCAACGCTTACAAGGATAAGTACGGCGATACCCCCGACCAGTTTGCCGCCGACGCCTACGACGGCGTGCATGCTGTGGTCGAGGCTCTCAAGGAGGCCGGCCTGGGCGTCGACGCCGACCCCACCGAGGTTGCCGAGAAGCTTCCCGAGGCTATGCTCAAGATTACTGTTGACGGCCTGACTGGCAAGCTCTCCTGGAACGACAAGGGTCAGGTCCAGAAGGACCCGACGGCGTACGTCATTACCGACGGCAAGTACGTACAGGCCTAATAGGCCGCCTTACATAGAGCGGTTTTGATCCCAAGCAGGGGAGGTTTTGGCCTTCCCTGCTTGCTTGGTATCTAGGGACAACGTAACGTCCCTGTTTCATACATCAACTGGAAACCTATTCGAAAGGGGGATGTGGAACATGACGGTCTTTATCCAATACCTGGTCAACGGCCTGTCCATGGGCAGCGTCTACGCCATCATCGCGTTGGGCTACACCATGGTCTACGGTATCGCCAAGATGCTCAACTTCGCTCACGGCGACGTCATCATGGTCGGTGCCTATGTCTCGTTCTGCGCCACGTCGTATCTCGGCCTCCCGGGCTGGGCATCTGTAGTTCTCTCTTGTGTGGTCTGCACGGTTCTCGGTGTTCTCATCGAGGGTCTGGCATACAAGCCGCTGCGTCAGGCGGGCCCGCTGGCCGTTCTGATCACGGCCATCGGCGTGTCCTACTTCCTGCAGAACGCCGCGCAGCTCCTGTGGGGCGCCACGCCCAAGAACTTCACTTCGCTCGTCACCTTCCCGGTGCCGGAGTTCTTGGCCAAGTTCAACGTAAGCGCCGTTTCGCTCGTCACCATCGTCGCCTGCCTGGTTATCATGGCCGGTCTGATGTTCTTTACAGGTAAGACCAAGATGGGCAAGGCCATGCGCGCCGTGTCCGAGGACAAGTCCGCCGCTCAGCTCATGGGCATCAACGTCAACCGCACTATTTCGATGACCTTTGCCATCGGCTCCGCCCTTGCCGCCATCGCCGGCGTGCTCCTGTGCTCCTACTCGCCGGTCCTGCAGCCCACCACGGGCGCCATGCCTGGCATTAAGGCCTTCGACGCCGCCGTCTTCGGCGGCATCGGCTCCATCCCCGGTGCCTTTGTCGGTGGCATTCTCATCGGCATCATCGAAGCGATGGCGCAGGCTTACATTTCCACGAGCCTTGCCAACTCCATCGTCTTTGGTGTTTTGATCATCGTCCTGCTCGTCAAGCCTGCCGGCCTCTTGGGCAAGTACGTCCCCGAGAAGGTGTAGGTGAGCGTTATGAAGTTCCTTAAAGACAAGCAGACGCGTCACGACTTTGTCACGTACGCCATGTGCATCGTGGCATTCGCCATCGTGTTCTTTATGCAGTCCAACCATATGATCCCGCGCATGATCGCCGGCCAGTTGGTTCCCATCACGGCCTACATCGTTATGGCCATCTCGCTCAACCTCGTTGTCGGCATCGCGGGCGACTTGTCGCTGGGCCACGCGGGCTTTATGAGCGTCGGCGCCTATACGGGCATCGTTACCGCGGTTGCCCTCGAGAGCGCCGTCCCCTCCGATCCAATACGTCTTGTCATCAGCATTGTGGTCGGCGCTATCGCCGCTGCCATCTTGGGCTTCTTGATCGGTATCCCGGTCCTGCGCCTGAGCGGCGACTATCTGGCCATCGTGACCCTGGCTTTTGGCGAGATCATCAAAGAGATCGTCACCTGCCTCATTGTGGGTGTCGACTCCCGCGGCCTGCATGTGATCTTTAACATCACGGGCAACTCCACGATCGACGACCTGCACCTGCTCGAGGACGGCACCGCCATCATCAAGGGCGCCCAGGGTGCCTCGGGCGTGTCGACGTACTCGACCTTCCTCGCCGGTGCCATCCTGGTCATGGTCGCGCTCGTGATTGTACTCAACCTGGTGCGCAGCCGTACCGGCCGTGCCATCATGGCCGTGCGCGATAACAAGATTGCAGCCGAGTCCGTAGGCATCTCCGTCACCGAGTACCGCATGATCGCCTTCGTGGTTTCCGCTGCCCTCGCCGGTGCTGCCGGAGCTCTCTTCGGCGGTAACTTCTCGCAGCTCTCCGCCACCAAGTTCGACTTCAACACGTCGATCCTCATCCTGGTGTTCGTGGTCCTGGGCGGTCTGGGCAACATGCGCGGCTCCGTCATCGCGGCGGCGTTGCTCACGGTGCTTCCTGAGCTGCTCCGTCAGTTCTCGGACTACCGCATGCTCATCTACGCCATCGTGCTGATCCTGGTCATGATCTTTACCAACAACCCGCAGCTCAAGGCGTTCTTCGGTCGCGTCAAGGACCGTTTTGCTTCCAAGAAGGAGGTGGCAGCCGATGCCCAGTAAATTTGAGTTCAACAAGGGCAAGATGGTCCCGTATCCTTCTGGCGCCATCGTTCCCGATCGCGACCTGGGCCAGCGCCCGGCGCTCGAGTGCATCCACCTGGGCATTGAGTTCGGTGGCCTTAAGGCAGTCGACGACTTTAGCCTGACTATCGGCAAGACCGAGATCGCCGGCCTGATCGGCCCCAATGGTGCCGGTAAGACCACGGTCTTCAACCTGCTCACCAAGGTGTACCAGCCCACGCACGGCACCATCCTGCTCGACGGTGAGGACACCTCGGGCAAGTCGGTCTACCAGGTCAACCGCATGGGTATTGCCCGCACCTTCCAAAACATCCGCCTGTTTAACACCATGACGGTGGAGGATAACGTTAAGGTCGGCCTGCATAACCAGGAGCGTTACTCCGGCTTTGAGGGCGTGCTGCGCCTGCCGACGTATTGGAAGCACGAGAAGGCCGCCCACGAGCGCGCCATGGAGCTGCTGTCCATCTTTGATATGGAGCATCTGGCAAATGAGCAGGCCGGCTCGCTGCCTTACGGCGCTCAGCGTCGTCTGGAGATCGTCCGTGCGCTTGCCACCAACCCCAAGCTGCTGCTGCTCGACGAGCCTGCCGCCGGCATGAACCCGTCCGAGACCGCCGAGCTCATGGAGAACATCGTCAAGATTCGTGACACCTTCGGCATCGCCATCATGCTTATCGAGCACGACATGTCGCTCGTTATGAACATCTGTGAGGGCATCTGCGTGCTCAACTTTGGTAAGGTCATCGCCAAGGGCACGGCCGAGGAAATCCAGAACAACGACGCCGTTATCGAGGCGTATCTGGGCAAGCAGGATAAGGGGGAGAACTAAATGGCAGAGCCGATGCTTTCCGTCTACAACATCAACGTCTGGTACGGTGCCATCCACGCCATCAAGGACATCTCCTTTAACGTCAACGAGGGCGAGATCGTGGCTCTGATCGGTGCGAACGGTGCCGGCAAGTCCACAACGCTCAAGACCGTCTCGGGCCTGCTGCGCTCCAAGACCGGCTCCATCAAGTTTATGGGCGAGGACATTACTCATACGCCCGCCGATAAGCTGGTTGGTAAGGGCCTGGCCCAGGTGCCCGAGGGCCGTCGCGCCTTTTTGCAGATGACGGTCGAGGAGAACCTGGAGATGGGCGCCTACACGCAGCCCAAGTCCACGGTTGCTCCGGGCCTTGAGCGCGTCTACGAGCAGTTCCCGCGCCTGAAGGAGCGCCGTCGCCAGGTCGCCGGCACCCTTTCGGGTGGCGAGCAGCAGATGCTCGTTATGGGCCGCGCCCTTATGAGTAACCCCAAACTGCTTATGCTCGACGAACCTTCCATGGGTCTGGCGCCGATTCTGATTGAGCAGATCTTCCAGATTGTCGAGGACCTGCACAAGGCCGGCACCACGGTGCTTCTGGTCGAGCAGAACGCGCAGATGGCGCTCTCGATCGCCACACGCGGCTACGTGCTCGAGACCGGCAAGATCACCATGACCGGCACCGGCCAAGAGCTGCTCCACGACGATAACGTGCGTAAAGCATATCTTGGTGGCTAACTAGTTACGCGGTTTTACCAAACCGCGTAACGGCTCGACGCTGCAAACCCGCCAGGGCGGCAATCTGCCTTTCAACTTCGGCGGCATGACCAGAAGGTCAATGCCGCCTTGTTTCAAGGCACCTTGCTCGCTCTGGCGGGCTTTCGCTGTCGTTGTCAAAACATCGACGTTGTGGCAGATGCCAACGACTACCCCTTTAAGTTGCGGTGGAATAGGGACTAAATGGGAGCCTCAGAGGCCAAAAGAGTCCTTATTCCACCGCAACTTCATGGGGGTGTGTGACAATGCCCGTCGGAAAACATCTGCTGTCTTCGGGGGTCTATCTATGCTGTACGAGTTTTGTGCCGAGAACTTTGAGCGGGTGCCGGCGGCCATTAAGGCCGGTGCGAGTCGTATTGAGCTGTGCGACAACCTTGCCGTTGGCGGCACCACACCTTCCGCCGGCGTTATCAGCGCTACGGTCAGCTACGCTCACGAGCACGATGCGCGCGTGATGTGCATGATTCGTCCGCGCGGCGGGGACTTTCATTACAACCAGGACGAGCTGCGCATGATGGAGATGGATCTGGGCCTTGCCGTAAGCGCCGGCGTCGATGGTCTGGTCTTTGGCTGTTGCAAGCCTTGTGCTGGCGGATGGGCGCTCGACGAACTCACGCTCGGTGCCTTGGTGATGGCTGCGGGGTGTGCGGCCGAGGAGTGCAAGCGCGAGTCCCTTGACATCACCTTCCACATGGCGTTTGACCAGCTCTCGCCCGAGGCTCAGCTCGATGCGATTGATACACTTGCCGACTGCGGCGTTACGCGCATCCTCACGCATGGCGGCGCTGCCGGTACGTCGATCGAGGGCAACTTCGAAAACCTGGTCCGCTTGATCGAGTACGCGGGCGACCGCCTGACCATCCTTCCTGGCGGCGGCATTACCACGGCCAACCGCGATGCCGTGGCGGCAGCACTTGGCGTCTCCGAGCTGCATGGCACCAAGATCGTGCCGCTGGAGGTGTAACCTGTGGCACTGGTATTTGACGTTCAGCAGGCGAGCGGTAAGCCCGACGATAATCGTCGCCCTGGCACCGCGTGCCCCTTTTGTGATACGGAGGGGCTCGCCAGCGTCATCGAGCGCGATGGTGACTGCATCTGGCTCGAGAATAAGTTCAAGACCTTGCGGGCCACCCGTCAGACCGTATTGATCGAGTCGGCCAATCACGACGCCGACCTGGCGACCTATGAACCGGATGAGCTGCATCATGTGATGCGGTTTGCCCTGGGCTGTTGGCAGCAGATGCTCGATTCCCAACAGTACCGCAGTGTGCTCATGTACAAGAACAAAGGCCCGCTTTCGGGCGGCAGCCTCGTCCATCCACACATGCAGATTGTGGGCTTGGAGCAGGAAGACGGCTATGCTTCGCTGGCTTCCGCCAATTTCGAAGGCATCAATGTTTGGCAACAGGGGAGAATCTCGGTCAACATCTCAACCGAACCGATTATGGGATTCTTTGAGGTTAACGTCTCGGCTCCACAGGGAATCGCCGCCAGCGACGACGCCCGCGACCAAGCCGAAGCGGACCTGTTTGCCGATGCGATTCAGGTGGCCCTGCACTATATCCTGCACGAGCACCACGGCGGCCGCGCGGAGTCGTACAACTTGTTCTTCTACCACATGGACGGCCGGACCATTGCCAAGGTGTTGCCGCGTTGGGTGGTTTCGCCCTACTTTGTCGGTTATCGTTTGGCCCAGGTCAATGCCGAGACCACGCTCGATATCGATGCAGAGCGCCTGCGTGCGCATCTGGAAACGCTCGTATAGCAAGACTATCACCCGCGTAATGCGGACAGTCTAGCGTCCCGTGGCGTCGCGGCCGGCCTCGACGCGCTTGCGCTGGGCGGCGCGCTCCTCGCCGGTTAGACGCTCGAAGAGATGTCCGATAAACGAGGCGAGTACCTGCTGAAACAGCGTTCCGCACATGACGGGAAACACGACTTCGCCCGGAAAGTACTGCGTGGCGATGACGGCGCCCGAAGAGATGTTACGCATGCCGCAGGTAAAGCACATGGTAGTCGTCTCGCTATATGGCAGATGCAGCGCACGGGCGATCAGAAAACCGACGATAAAGCCGCTGATGGCGAAGGTCAAAATAAAGAGGGCGACTTCCAGGCGCATCGCGTTCATGTGCAGAACGTACTCGCTCATGGCGGTGGAGTTGGAGGCGATAACGCCCATCATCATGAACTTGCAAGCGGGCGAGAGCGCGGGGGAGAGCTTCTCGTGTCCCCATCCACGTGTGAGCTCGTTGATCACGATGCCGAGCACGGCGGGGATGGCGATCATAAAGGCCATGTCTTGCATCATGCTTGGCACATCGATCGAGACAGTGGCACCCAGCAAGAGCTTAAGCGTGAGCGGAATCGTCGCAGGGGAGATAACCGAGGACGTCAGGATGATGGTAAGCGCGAGCGGGCCGTTGCCGCCGAACATGCTAATCCACATAAAGGCAGTGACCGCCACGGGTACGCTGTACTCGAGCACGATGCCGCAGACAAGGTTGGGGTTGGAGCCAAAGAACAGCGATCCCATGGCATAAGCTGCTATGGGAATAAACACCGCCGAGACGAGCAGCGCCAAAATCAAGTGCAGCGGACGGCGGAACACCTCAGCTACCTGGTGGAAGGTGTTACTGAGCGCGCCTTGGAACGTCATAAAGGCGAAGAGGGCGGGAACGATGGGCTTGAGTACGCCGATCTGCTGGGGAAAGAGCACGCCGAGCGTTACGCAAATCGGAACGATGACCTGCATATGCCCTGCGAGGAACTTTCCCAGTCCAACCCATTGCTTCATATGCTCTTGTGACTCCTTTTGCTCACGAATCCGTTTTGAATGGATATGCTAGACGCTCGCATGCGTCCGTGCGTCAGAAACGCTCGATTATTTCGAGGCTATTACCGGCATCGTTTACCGAAACCACGGCGTGCTGCGAGGCTCTGTGTCCGTGCCGCACGGTATAATAAATCCGTTCAACAGATCTGCCTGCCGAAGCGGGCATACACAGAGGACTCATCGCTATGAACCGTGAGGGGTATCGCGGCGACCTGCCCCTATCGGGGGTGGGCGCCTATGTCATCGCTTAAGACGACGCATCGCTGGGCGGTCGCTCAGCAAAATCCCGAGCTCGAAAAGGAGCTTTCGGCTGGTCTGGGCATACCCGGGCTGGTGGCACGCATTATGGTTGCGCACGGCATTGCCTCGATTGAGGAAGGACAGCTATTTTTGACGCCTTCGCTCGACCGTGATTGGGCCGATCCGCTCGTCATTCCGGGCATGTCGGTTGTTGCCGATCGTGTCGAGCGCGCCATTCGCAACCACGAACGCATCGCCGTCTTTGGTGATTTTGACGTCGACGGCATTACGTCGACTTGTCTGTTGACCGAGGCGCTGCGGATGTTTGACGCCGATGTCACACCATTCATCCCGCACCGCTTTGACGAGGGATATGGCCTTTCGCGCGCGGCGCTCGACCGCGTCAACGAGCTCGCTCAACCCAACCTGATTGTGACCGTCGATAACGGTATTGCTGCCAAGGAAGAGGTCTCCTATCTGGAGAGCCTGGGGATCGATTTGGTGGTCACGGACCATCACGAGCCGTCCGACCAGGTGCCGCAGGGCGTGCCCCTGACCGACCCCAAGCTCGAGGACGAGGGTCCCTCGCGCGAGCTTGCCGGTGCCGGCGTGGCGCTTAAGCTGGTGCAGGTTCTGGGAGAGCGTTTGGGCAAGCCGTCGTATTGGCGTTCGCTGATAGAGGTCGCGGCGCTGGGCACCGTGTCCGACATGATGCCGCTCACGCCCGAGAATCGCGCACTGGTCGCCGAGGGCATCCAGCAGATGCGCGTGACGGCCCGTCCCGGCTATATCGCGCTTGCCGCACTTGCCAAGGCCGACCTTTCTACCATTACGGCCGACGGCCTGTCGTTTTCACTCATCCCTCGTCTGAACGCTGCCGGCCGCATGGCTGATCCCAAGCTGGCGCTTGACCTGCTGCTTGCCCGTGATCCTATTGAAGCAAGTGCACTGGCAGCCGAGCTCGAGGAAATCAATCGCCAACGCCGCGAGATCGAGGCCGAGCTTACGCGCGATGCCATGGCGAAGGTCGAGGAGACTTATGACGGCGGGCGCGCAATCGTCGTGGGCGGCGAGGGCTGGCACGAGGGCGTCAAGGGCATCGTGGCGAGCCGCCTGACCAATCGCTACCACGTGCCGGCGCTGCTCTTCTCGATCGAGGACGGCGTTGCACGCGGATCGGGCCGCTCGGTGGGCAAAGTCAACTTGTTCGATGCCGTCGAGCGTTGCTCCGACCTGTTGATTCGTCGCGGCGGGCATGCCGGTGCGGTAGGTGTGACCATCGAGACATCCAAGCTCGATGAGTTCCGCCGTCGCCTTTCGGCCGTGCTATCGGAGCTTCCCGCCGATGACTTTGAGGACACTGACGAGGTTGCCGCCACCGTTGACCTCTCCGAGCTAAATATCGAGACTATCGAGCAGATTTCTCGTCTTGAGCCGTTTGGCCAGGGCAATAAGGTGCCGCTTCTGGCCGCCGAGGGCGTGACGATGTGCGATCGCGCCGTGGTGGGCAAAACCGGCGAGCACATGCGCTTTGTGGCGACCGATGGCGCTGCGAGTGTGCCGGCCATCATGTTCCGCGTGCCGCAGATCGATAGGCTCATCAATTGCGACAGTGCCGTCGACTTGGTGTTCGAGGCCGTGGCCGAGCATTGGCAGGGACGTGTGAAGCCCAAGCTCATGATTAAAGATGTCTTGGTGCGTGATACCACGGCGCCCAGTATCGACGATCCGACATGTGAGCTTCGCCGCGGCGTGCAGCCGGCGGATTCCGGCCTGCGCCTGGAGTCGCGTAAGCGCGAGACGCTCGCCCAGCTTTCCTATACCGAGCTGACGCGCTCGCTTATCCATAGCTTTATCGGCTCGAACCAGCCACATCGCGCGCAGGTCGAGGCACTCGACGCCCTGGCCGACCACCGCAGCGTCTTGGCCGTTATGGGAACGGGTCGCGGCAAGTCTCTGATTTTCCATGTACATGCCGCACGCGAGGCGGTTCTTCGCGGGCGCGCGAGCATTTTTGTCTATCCGCTGCGCGCACTCGTTGCCGACCAGGCCTATCACCTTTCCTCGACGATGGCCGCGCTCGGCATTGGCGTGGGCGTATTGACCGGCGAGACCGTGGAAGCAGCGCGCGATGACGTGTTTGCCGGCTTGGCTTCGGGCCGCACCGGCATCGTGCTCACGACGCCGGAGTTCCTGTCTATCCATCGCAATCGCTTTGCACGTTCTGGACGTATTGGCTTTGTCGTTATCGATGAGGCGCACCATGCCGGTCTTGCCAAAGGCGGCGACCGGAGCGCATACCTCGACATGCCCGATATTCTCAAAGCCCTGGGCGACCCCGTTGTCATGGCGGCAACGGCTACCGCGACGGCCCCGGTCGTGGCGGAGCTTGCTCGTGTATTGCCGATTACCAGGACGGTGGTCGACGAGACCGTTCGCGAGAACCTGCAACTCGAGGACGACCGTGACCTTGCGAGCCGCGAAAATCGCCTGGTGTCGATCGTGGCGACGGGGGAGAAGACCGTTATCTACGTGAACTCGCGCGACCAGTCCGTGGCACTTGCCAAGACGTTGCGCAAACGCGTGCCCGACTGTGCGACCCATATCGCGTTCTATAACGCCGGGCTTGCGCGCTCCGATCGCCGCCGTGTCGAGGAAGCCTTTAGAGACGGAAGTCTCAGCTGCATCGTTTCAACTTCGGCTTTCGGTGAGGGCGTCAACTTGCCCGATATCCGTCATGTCGTGCTCTACCACATGCCGTTTGGCGCGATTGAGTTTAACCAGATGAGTGGCCGTGCCGGCCGCGATGGACAGCCCGCTGTGATTCACCTGCTCTATTCGTCGCGTGACGCTCGTATTAATGAGCGCCTGCTCGATTGTTACGCGCCCGAGCGTGATGAGCTTGTCACGCTCTATCGAGCGCTGCAGACCATGTGGCGCTCCAACCGTGGCAAGACGGGGGACGATTCATTCTGCGCAAGCGATATCGACATTGCGCAGATGTGCCTTGCAATCGACGCGCGCACGCCGGTCGATGAGCGCTCAGTGGCAAGCGGCCTGGGAATCTTCGAAGAACTCGGTTTCTGCCGCGTTACGGGGTTTGACGATACGCGTCGTATCGCGATGGCCGAAAACCCCGGCCGTGTGCAATTGAGCAGGTCAATTCGCTATTTGGAGGGCTTGCGCTCGCGCATGGAGTTCTCGGCTTTCCGGAGCTGGGCGCTCGATTCGTGCGCTTCTGATATGCTAGCCAAAGTTAACCGCCCGATCGTACCGCGGGCCTAGGGGAAGGGGACCTCGATGGATGCCGCAGCCCGTACCGCCCATGATTCCACCCTCCAGCCGTTCTCGGAGATGGAGCACTATAAGCATGCCGATGAGCTGCCGCCCGAGATTATGGCGGACAGCTACGACAAACTGGAGCGCCTGTGCCTCAAATATATGAATGTGGACGACTTTTCTAAGGTGGAGCAGGCCTATTGCTTTGCTGCCGAGAAGCACTGCAACCAAAAGCGCCGCTCGGGTGAGATGTACATCAACCATCCCGTCGAGGTGGCCATCATTTTGGCCGATCTCAAGATGGACTGCGATGTGGTGTGCGCCGCGCTGCTGCACGATACCGTCGAGGATACCGAGACCTCGCTTGCCGATGTTTCCGGCCTGTTTGGCGATACGGTGGCCGAGCTCGTCGATGGCGTGACCAAGCTCACCAACATCGAAGTCGACAGCATGGACGAGAAACAGGCGCTCACGCTGCGAAAGATGTTCCTCGCCATGTCCAAGGACATCCGCGTCATCATCGTTAAGCTTGCCGACCGTCTGCACAACATGCGCACCCTTGCGGCCTTGCGTGAGGACCGTCGCCTGTTTAAGGCCCGCGAGACCATGGACGTGTATGCGCCCCTGGCCGACCGTCTGGGCATGAGCTCCATTAAATGGGAACTCGAGGACCTGTCCTTCTTCTACCTTGAACCCGACGCCTACCAGCGCATCGCACGCATGGTGGCGGAGTCGCGCGAGGTCCGTGAGCGCTATCTGGCCGAGACCATCAAGACACTCACCGACGAGCTCAACCGCATTGGCCTGGAGGACTTCCAGATCAACGGCCGTTCCAAGCACTATTGGTCCATCTACCAAAAGATGAAGCGCAAGGGCAAGGAATTTTCCGAGATCTACGACCTGGTGGCACTGCGCGTCATCACGCATTCGGTGCGCGATTGCTACTCCACGCTCGGCGCGGTGCATACGCTGTGGCACCCCATGCCCGGGCGCTTTAAAGACTATATCGCCATGCCCAAGGTCAATAACTACCAGTCGCTCCACACGACGGTTATCGGCCCCACGGCTCGTCCGCTCGAGATTCAGATTCGTACCTACGAGATGCACGAGCAGGCCGAGTACGGCATTGCCGCCCACTGGCTATATAAGAAGTCGGGCGGATCGTCTGCGTCTAAGACCAATGATGCCCAGCGTCTGGACGACCAGATTAACTGGCTCAAACATTCGCTCGATTGGGCTGCGTCTGATGAGATTACCGACGCCAAGGAATACCTGCATTCGCTGAAGGTCGACCTCTTCGATCAGGAGATTTTTGTCTTTACGCCCAAGGGCGAGGTCATGGCGCTTCGTGCCGGCTCCACGCCGCTCGACTTTGCCTACGCCGTTCACACCGAGGTGGGAAACCATTGCGTCGGCGCCAAAATCAACGGTGCGGTGGCTCCGCTCACGCACGAGATTAAGACGGGTGACCGTGTCGAGATTCTGACTAACAAGAGTTCCAAGCCGTCGCGTGATTGGCTCAAGATCGTTAAGACACCTTCCGCCAAGTCAAAGATCCGCCGCTATTTTGCCGCTGCGACCAAGGACGACGACGCTGCTGCTGGTCGCGATATGCTGGCCAAGGACCTGCGTAAGCGTGGCTATGGCATTTCTACGCCGCGTTCGACGCGTGCGCTCAACGCCGTGGCGGAGCAGTTTAACTTCAAGCAGCTCGAGGACCTGTTTGCCGCCGTCGGCGCCGGCAAGGTTGCCCCGCGCGCTGTGGGCAATAAGGTCGAGCAAATCTTGGACCCCAAGCCCGAGGAACAGCTCACCAAGGCCGAGGCTATCGCCGAGGTCGTCAAGCAGCCTGCCCGCGGCTCCAACCGCAAGCCGCAAAAGCGCGGCAAGAGCGCCAGCAACGGCATTATCGTCAAGGGCGAGAGCAACAGCGGCCTGCTGGTCCGTCTGGCCCATTGCTGCAACCCCGTGACGGGCGACGACATCGTCGGCTTCATCACGCGCGGTCGTGGCGTTTCGGTGCATCGCGCCAACTGCCCCAACGTCAAGGGTCTTATGGAGCATCCCGAGCGCATGATCGATGTGGAATGGGACGGCGCTGCCGACACCCTCTTCCAGGTCGAGATCGTGGTCGAGTGCCTGGACCGCATGGGCCTGCTCAAGGATGTCACCATTGCCATTGGCGATGCGGGTGGCAATATCCTTTCTGCCGCCACGTCGACCAACCGCGAGGGTATTGCAACCCTGCGCTTTATGGTCGAGATCTCGGACGCGAGTGGTCTGGATCCGCTGCTGGCCTCTATCAGCAGCGTTGACTCGGTCTACGACGCGCGTCGCTTGATGCCCGGCGAGGGTGGAGCCCAGCTTAAGCGCCGCGTTTAGTCGCGACGAACGTGCCACATTATCGATATTCGCTACACTCGAGGCATCGTTTGATGCCTCGAGTTCTATAGAGAGGAGAGGGACATGAGTGCTGTGTCCTTGGATTTAACTCCCAAGGGATCGGTCGAGATCGAGACGCTCGTAAACGGTCCCATTCAGACCAATAGCTATGCTGTCATTTCGGACAATGAGTGCGTGATTATCGACCCCGCATGGGAAGGCGAGCGCTTGGTGGAGCATATTCGAGCCGAACACCCCGATGTGCAGGTGCTCGGCGCCGTTTGCACGCACGGTCACGCCGACCATGTTGGCGGTGTCGCTGGAGTTCGGGCCGCCGTTGGCGCCGACGTCCTGTACGAGCTGTGTGGCAAGGACGCAGCAGTGCCGCATGCGAATATCGAGGAGCAGCGAGCGATGTGGGGCATCGAGACGCCCGATCCAGGTGAGCCGACGCGGCTGCTTGCCGAGGGCGACACCATTGAGCTGGGCGACATTTGCCTGCAGGTAATTGAGGTGCCCGGGCACACACCGGGCGGCATCGTTCTGTTCGCCGCCACTGAGCAGGGGAACATTGCCTTTGTGGGCGACACGCTATTCCCGGGTGGGCATGGCCGCACCGATCTTTCTGGAGGAGACGAGGCGGCGATCCTGCGCTCGCTCTCCAAGCTCGCCCAGCTTCTCCCGCCCGATACCGTTTGCCTAACCGGCCATGGCGATTCGACCACCATGGCACGCGAGCTCATGCAGAGCCCTTTCATGCAGATGTAGCTTACTAGTCGGCTTTTGAAGCACGAGAAGCGTCCAAACGTCAAGCTATTTTTCCCCAACGGGTCGATTCCGTAGGGCAAACGGTCAAAAAAAGTCTGTTTGGACGATATTCGTGAACAAACGAACGTTTATGCTCGGGTGCGCCGTGGTAAAATCTCAGGCGTTATCGGAGCAACCTTACAGGAGGTTTCTTTTATGCTCGTCAACGCAGCAGACATGCTCAAGAAGGCCGAAGCCGGCAAGTACGGTCTCGGTGCCTTCAACACCAACAACCTCGAGTGGACCCTGGCTATTCTCCAGGCCGCCGAGGAGGCCAAGTCTCCGCTGATCCTTCAGTGCACCGCTGGTGCCGCTAAGTGGATGGGCGGTTTCAAGGTCTGCGCCGACATGGTCAAGGCTGCCGTCGAGGCCACGGGCGTTACCGTTCCCGTCGCCCTTCACCTCGATCACGGTTCTTACGAGGACTGCTTTAAGTGCATCGAGGCCGGCTTCACGTCCATCATGTATGACGGCTCTCACGAGGAGACCTTCCAGCTTAACCTCGACCGCACCAAGGAGCTCGTTGAGCTTGCCCACTCCAAGGGCATGTCCATCGAGGCCGAGGTCGGCGGCATCGGCGGCACCGAGGACGGCGTGACCTCCAGCGGCGAGCTCGCTGATCCTGCTGAGTGCAAGCAGATCGCTGACCTGGGCGTCGACTTCCTCGCCTGCGGCATCGGCAACATCCACGGCGTGTACCCCGCCGACTGGGCTGGCCTTTCCTTCGAGCGCCTGGGCGAGATCAAGGCCCAGACCGGCGACCTGCCCCTCGTCCTGCACGGTGGCACCGGCATCCCCGAGGATCAGATCAAGAAGGCCATCTCCCTGGGCATCTCCAAGATCAACGTCAACACCGACCTGCAGCTCGTCTTCGCCAAGGGCGTCCGCGAGTACATCGAGGCTGGCAAGGATCAGCAGGGCAAGGGCTTTGACCCCCGCAAGCTCCTCAAGCCTGGTCGCGACAACATCGTTGCCCGCACCAAGGAGCTCATGGAGGAGTTTGGCTCCGTCAACAAGGCGTAAGCGTCGCTAAACTTCCCGCCGGAAGCCCCGTCCCCCTACACTGTTTCCTTTGCGCTCACCTGGCTTTGCCAGAAGTCGCGCTAAGGAAACAGTTCCGGGGGACGGGGCTTCCTTTGTTTAACGCCGCAGGGTTACGAGTCTGAATTCATTTTTAGAGGTACCGTTTATCGGTATTGAGAGCCCCTTTGCTGGGGCTTTCTTTTTATCTCGCTACAATGTGCTTCAAGAGTTCTAATGACTTGGAGTTTGGTATGGCTGTTATTGATGTGCTGCCTTCGGATGGGAAGGTTATTGACGAGGGTCCTGTTGGTTGCTCTGTTGATGTTTGCTGTGATGACTTTCGTCATCTCGATGTTGGACTGCCGCCCGAGATTCTTCGTCTTAAGGATGCCGGGTATTTGACGCAGGCTGTTGCTGCCTGCGATCGCCTTTTGGAGCAGAACCCCGAGCCTTCGCTGGCTGCTTGTGTTCGTGCCGAGCGGTATCGCATGCTCGAGACGCCGCTTCATTTTTCGGTGTCTCGCGATCAGGCTATTGCGATGATTCGCGAGGAGTGGCCAGAGTTTACCGAAGAGCAGTTTGATGACCTGATTAATCGTAAGCGTATTGACTGGCGCTTTATCGATGGTGAGCTGTTCGTTCTCGACAACTTCCTCGATTCGCTTCGCGTATATCCCAAAGAGGTTCCCGGCATGCGGCCCGATTCTGCGGACGGAATAGCACTGCGCAACGAGATGCTCAAGGAGATGGAGTCGCAAAACGGATTGGCTCGCGTCATTACGCTTAAAGCGTCCGTGTCTGTCCCCGGCGCTCTGGAAGGGGAGGCCGTTTGCGCTTGGCTTCCCGTCGCGGCTGCCTGCCGTCAGCAGTCTCGGGTCGAGATTCTCGACATGACGCCGGAGGGTGCTGTTGCTCCCGCGAATGCTTCGGCGCGTACCGTCTCGTGGTCTTCCTCGAGCGAGCACTTATTTTCGGTGACCTATCGTTATCACATCGATGCTGCTTATTGTGATGTCTACGGTGGCACACTTCCGGTTCACCCGCTTATGGATGCGCCTCTGCCCGAGGATATTTCCGAGGACCGTCCGCACATTGCATTCACGCCGTATCTGCAGCAGCTGACGGCCCGTGTCATTGACGGGCTCGAGGATCCGCTCGATCGCGCCCGTGCTATCTATGATTACCTGACGCAGTATATCGACTATCGCTATCAGCCGCCGTACTTGCTTTTGGGATCTATTGCCGATGACTGCGCGCATTCGCTCCGCGGCGATTGCGGCGTTATGGCGCTCACGTTTATCACCATGTGCCGTATCGCGGGCGTGCCTGCCCGTTGGCAGAGCGGCCTGTATGTTGCGCCCGATTCGGTGGGGTCGCACGACTGGGCAGAGTTCTATACGCCGCAGACCGGTTGGCTCAACGCCGACGTGTCATTTGGATCTTCTGCTCGCAGGATGGGGGAGGAGTGGCGCCGCCGTCACTACTTTGGCAATCTCGACCCGTGGCGTATGGTGGCCAACAATCGATTCCAGGCAGAGTTTGAGCCCTCTTTCGACGGCATGCGCGAGGACCCTTACGATAACCAGATGGGTGAGGCTTCGGTTGACGGTCGCGGATGCCGTCGGCGCGAGATGCTCCGCACGGTCGAACTCATCGAAATGCTCGAAGTTCCATTTTCGGACTAATCGGTAGAAAGCTGTGATAAACTAACTCACGCATTGTGTGCCCGAGTGGCGGAATTGGCAGACGCAGTGGACTCAAAATCCACCGTTGGCAACAACGTGCGAGTTCGAGTCTCGCCTCGGGCACCATTCATGCAAGCGAGCGTTCAAGGGGGTTGCGGCCCCCTTTTTCGTGCCGAACTCGCGTGAGCGCGCGAAGCGTTAAGCAAACAGGCTTGTGGCCTGTTTGTAGCGGAGCGTGGCGAGGGCGCCACGCGCCCGAAGCCCGGGGCTTCGCGAAGCGAAGGCCCTTCGAGTCTCGCCTCGGGCACCATACATACAAGCGAGTGTTCAAGGGGGTCAAGGCCCCTTTTTCGTGTACGTAATGTGATAACGCGCTGTACGTGTTATTATTCGCAAGGCGTTGTTCCCGCAATGCCCTGAAGAGGAACCTGAGGGTTCCCACCTTTTGGCGCCAATGAGCAGCTGACTGGTCATACAACTTAGATTCCCTTCCTCAAATCGAGGAAGTCTATGTGTACGACCTGGTTGCTGAGAAGCGCCGGGTTATTTTTTATGAATGGAGGTAGGGAAAATAGCTAAGTCTGATGACACCCGCATCAACGACGAGATCACTGCATCTTCGTGTCGTTTGATTGGCGTCGATGGCTCTCAGCTCGGCCTGTTCGCCATCCGCGATGCCCAGCGCGTCGCCGACGATCAGGGTCTCGACCTGGTCGAGATCGCTCCCAACGCGGAGCCGCCGGTCTGCAAGGTCATGGACTACGGTAAGTTCAAGTACCAGCAGGCCATGAAGGCCAAGGCTGCTCGTAAGAACCAGTCCAAGGTCGAGGTCAAGGAAATGAAGTTCCGACCCAAGATCGACGTTGGCGACTACGAGACCAAGAAGGGCCACGTTTTGCGTTTCCTCAAGAAGGGCGCACGCGTTAAGATCACCATCATGTTCCGCGGCCGTGAGATGGCTCACCCGGAGCAGGGCCTTAACGTTCTCGAGCGTCTCGCCGAGGATCTCAAGTCTTACGCTACGGTCGAGTCCAAGCCTAAGATGGAAGGCCGTAACATGCTTATGCTGCTCGCCCCGATTAAGGGCGCCTTCGATGAGGATAAAGCGGCAAGCGATAGCAAGTAACTAGTGTTCTGTAACCGATTAAGGAGTATTTCATGCCTAAGATGAAGTCCCACAGCGGCACCAAGAAGCGTTTCCGCAAGACTGGTACCGGCAAGCTTATGCGCGCCAAGGCTTTCAAGAGCCACATCCTGAGCAAGAAGTCCACCAAGCGTAAGCGTGGCTTCCGTCAGGAGACCGAGATCGCCGCTGCCGACCGCAAGGTCATCAAGTCGCGTCTCGCCTAAGTTCGCGTTCCCGTTTTTCGTTTTACCGTCTAGGAGTTGATAGAACATGGCACGTATTAAGCGCGCTGTTGCCGCCAAGAAGAAGCGCCGTACCGTTATGCACCGTGCGAAGGGTTACTACGGTGCCGCTTCGCGTACTTACAAGCATGCTAAAGAGCAGGTCCAGCACTCCCTGCAGTATCAGTATCGTGATCGCCGCAACAAGAAGCGCGAGATCCGTTCTCTCTGGATCACTCGTATCAACGCTGCTGCTCGCCTGAACGATATTTCTTACTCTCAGTTCATGCACGGCCTGAAGGTTGCCGGCATCGAGCTCGACCGCAAGGTCCTGGCTCAGATGGCTTACGAGGACATCGAGTCCTTCAACGAGCTGGCCACCATCGCCAAGAAGGCTCTCGAGGCCTAATAGATTCTCTTGAATCGCTAGGGGAGTGTCGCGTTGTGCGCGGCGCTCCCTCTTTTTATCTGAAGCGCGGTTTACATTGCTAAAAGCGCGGGTAGATAGACACTTACAGGTGACCGATCTCTATATATTCCTGAACCAAAGGGTCATCATCTGATACGTGCGGAAGATCCGCACCAGTCTTTCTATTAGCTATAGAAAGCGATATGTTGTGTAGGACTTGTGAAGAGTGGAATTGACGTCCCACAGGGCTTCGCGGTCTGGCAATATATCTCCTTGCCGCGCGGCCCGGTCGGACCGGATGAGCCGCGGGGCGTGCACCTTGAGAACCGGATACTGCGAGGATGGACACTTACTTCAGTGTCGCATCCGGGCAGACATCGAACCATTTGAAATG
>NZ_QSPW01000003.1:0-249265 GCF_003466565.1 Collinsella sp. TM04-29 | reverse complement strand
CGCTCCCGTTCTGGAGCATGACCGCGAAGCTGCCGGATGCGTACCTTTTGAGCGTAAACATCTCGGGCGGCTCGGCTCCGCTGCAGCTTGGAAGCAAGGCAGGGGCGATCCAGGCCGATTTGGGCACGCTGCTCTCGGCGGCGCGGACGGCGAAGGTATTTAAGCCTCCTTGTCAGTCGCTTTGAGATAATCCTCGTCGTCCACAGGCTCCAGCCACTCGTTGGAGGCATCCTCGCCCGGAACCTCCAGCGCCAGATGCGAGAACCAGCTGTCGGGCGCAGCGCCGTGCCAGTGCTTCACCCCCGGGGCGATGTTGACCACGTCGCCGGGGCGCAGTTCCTGTGCCGGCTTGCCCCACTCCTGGTAAAACCCTCGACCAGCCACGCAGACGAGGATCTGTCCGCCACCGCTTTTGGCGTGATGGATATGCCAGTTGTTGCGGCAGCCAGGCTCAAACGTCACGTTGAAGACGCCGACCTGCTCGGTGGAAAGGGGCGCGAGGTAGCTTTGACCGATAAAGAACTTCGCGAAGGCGTCATTGGGGGCACCGATAGGGAAAACCATCTCGTTTTGGTGCTCGGCCTTTGCGTCGGTGGCATCGTCATCCGCCCAGGCCTCCTTCGCCATACGAAAGGCCGCCCACGCCTTGGGCCATCCCGCATAAAACGCCGCATGCGTAAGGATCTCCGCTATCTCCGCCTTGGTCACGCCGTTGTTCTTTGCGGACGTCAGGTGATATTTGAACGAAGAGTCCGTCAGCCCCTGCGCCATTAGGGCCACCACCGTCACCACACTGCGGTCGCGCAGGGAGAGTTCACCCTCCCGGCTCCACACCTCGCCGAACAGCACGTCGTCGTTGAGCTGTGCGAATTTGGGAGCGAACTCCCCCAGGGCGTCTCTGCCTGCCGTCTGTTTAACTGCCATGATCGATTTCCTCCTGTCGATAGTTTTGGCACAAATCTGTTTCCGCGCGGCCAAACAGCCCGGCTAGATTCCCATGCCCATTCGCCGCGCCTGCTCCAGAGCGGGATGCCCGGCGATTTCGCCCACGCCGTTCACGCCGCCGGCGAAAACCGTTCCAGCGAGCGTGCAGCGGGAGAAACAGTCAACCCATCCCTGCATCGCCTTTTTCGCCCCGTCGAAGGTCGAGCGCCCGTTCTCCGCCGCCGTCGCCAACAGATATGCCTCGGTGAATGCATAATCGGAGCCAAAAAGCGGGTTAGCGCGGTCCAGCATGGTTTTGAGCTGGCCGCAGACGCTGTAGTAGTAGACGGGCGTTGCAAACACCAGCACATCCGCATCGTGCATTTTGGCGGCAATTTCCACGGCATCGTCTTGGATGACGCAACGCCCCAACTTTAAGCAGGCAAGGCAGCCCCTGCAGAAGCCCATTTGCTTCTCGCGCAGACGCACGGTCTCAACGCTGTGACCTGCCTCCCGCGCGCCGTTGGCGAAAGCCTCCGCCAGCGTCTCGGAATTGCCATTCTTTCGTGGACTTGAAGAAACTATCAAAACCGTTTTGTCCATTACGGAATACCCCTTGCGCTCCCGATTTACATTGACGAGAATGAAGGTAATACCTAAACCTGACTTTAGGTCAAGGAATGAATTCGACATTGTTTCGGAGGAGCCATGTACACAATCGGACAGGTGGCGGAAATGTTCGGTTTGCCCGCTTCAACGCTGCGATATTACGACAAGCAGGGATTGTTCCCGGGGCTGGAGCGAGCATCCGGCATTCGCCGATTCAGCGATACGGAACTCGAAGCGCTTCGGGTCATCGAATGCCTAAAGAAGGCTGGAATGGAGATCAAGGACATCCGGCTGTTCATGGAATGGTGTGCAGAGGGTCCCTCAACATACCCCAAACGCAAGGCCATGTTCGAGGAGCGCAAGGCCCACATGGAGTCGGAGATCGTGAACATGAACCGCGCGCTCGACATGCTGAAGTTCAAATGCTGGTACTACGAGCAGGCAATCCAAGATGGCAACGAGGATAGAGTGAAGGCGCTGATTCCCGACAATTTGCCAGAAGAAATCAAAGATACCTACGATAACGCCCACACTCAATAATGCCGCCCGATGCTCAAGGGGCTTTGGCAAGGAGTCGTTTTAGGCAGATATGCAAAAAGATAGCCTCCGAACCAGAGGGTCCGGAGGCTTTTATTCCCGTTATTTCGCTGGTGGCTTTACTCTATGGCGGCGCCGAAACAGCATCAGGCGGTACTCGACGGTATCAAAACGCGAGTTCAAAAGCCAGTTCCCGCTATTCCCGCTCAGTGACTAATCCAGTCCGAGTGTTGTCGATGCGTGTCGCGTCGTACCGCCTAAGGGCCAATTCGTGCGCAATTTGGGCGAATCAGGCCCTTAATTCGCGATTTTGTGAATGACTCAATTGATTCGCAAAACCGCAGGTCGCCTTTTTAATCACTCCCTAGTTTCCGCCGGGGTTCGTAGCGGGTGGCGTGAAAAGGGGTGATTCAAAGGGTCGGAGAGATGTCTATAGCGCAATCTTCTGGTATTGGCGCAGTGAGGGACTTCTCACCTCCATCAGTCCAAATCGTCAAGCTCCGAAAGACGTCGAGCTAGAGAAAAGGACCTATTTCCCGTCATGGATTGGGTTTACCTGCATGACTAGAGCCCTGGTGTAATTGGCTGGATCACCGTTCCGGGAACCGGTATCGACCTACCTGTCCGCCAAGCGCCTTCTTCAGCTCCAGCTTAGTATCTGACTCACACCGTTATAAGCAAAACCGAAGAGATGCGTCTTGGCCAAGAAATAAGGTTAGCCTTATCTTACTGCATGATTCGTGTGTTATAGTTAGATTGCTCTAACTGTTTGGGGGGCGATAGCCATGCACGAACGCAAGGGCTTCTGGGACAAGAATGTCGGTCGGTACGACCGTTTCATGCGAAAGGACCGGGCGGCGTATGAGAAGATGTATGAGCTGATCAGGCCGGTGGTGAAAGCAAAAACCGTACTGGAGGTTGCCACCGGCACGGGGCTTATCGCAAAGAGCATCGTGGATGCGGCGGTGCACATCGAGGCTACGGACGCTTCTGCACAGATGATCCTTGAAGCAAAGCGGGACAATCAATCCGCAAAGCTGCACTTTTCCGTACAAGATATGTTCCGCCTGCCCTATGCACAGAAGTCCTTCGAAGTGGTGATCGCGTCCAACGCGCTTCACATAGTGCCGCATCCGGAAAAGGCACTGCAAGAAATCAGGCGGGTACTGAAGGACGACGGCGTGCTCATCGCGCCAACCTTCACCCACGCGGGGAACTCGGTTTCCGGCAAGGCAAAAGCCTTTTTCATGAGTATGGCGGGATTCCCCCTCCACAGCAGGTGGACAAGCGAGGAATACCTGCGTTTCCTGCGTCAAAACGGCTGGGCGGTGCAGAAAAGCGCGGTGCTGAAGGCCTCGTTCCCATTGACCTATGCGGAATGCACGAAATCGGAGGGGCCAGATGTCGTTCTTTGAAAACACCCGCAAGCCCGTGGGCCTCGGCGGAAAACTTATGGTTGCCATGATGAATCTGGGCCACAGCCCTGTGGCGCGGTGGGGACTTCGATTTCTACGACTTGCGCCAAATGCCAAGGTGCTGGATTGCGGCTGCGGCGGCGGGGCGAACATAAAACGGCTGCTGAAAAAATGCCCGCATGGCGTCGTCAAGGGCGTCGACTATTCGCCCGTCAGCGTGGAGAAGACTAGAAAGCTCAACCGAATTGCAATTCAGGAGGGGCGTTGCGCCGTTCTGCAAGGCAGTGTGGCGGATATGGTGTTTGAGGATAGCTACTTCGATGCCGCCACGGCCTTTGAGACCGTCTATTTTTGGCCTGATTTGCCCCGATGCTTCCGTGAGGTCTGGCGGACGCTGAAGCCAGGCGGGACAATTCTTATCTGCAACGAGAGCAATGGCGATACGGACAAGGACGAGAGGTGGACGCAGATCATCGGCGGCATGACCATCTACAAGGACATTGAATTAAAGGCATGTCTGGAGCAGGCGGGTTTTCACGAGGTGCAGATACACAAAAAGAAAAAGTGGCTCTGCGTCACGGCGCGGAAGTAGGGGTATCAAGCACGGGCATTTTTGCATCCATCCTGCACATGGCGATAGGCATGACGGTCATAGCGGCTATGCTGGCGGCAATTATGACAGTTTTTATTCACTGAGGAAGAAACCTATGAAATGTAAAATTGAGAAAAACACCGTGCAGGAGACGCTGATCCTCCCGCTGTATTCCCGGAAGCTGTGTACGGAGTTGTACCCGAACCTTTACAGGGATGAAACAGCGGTTCGTCTGCTCGACCAGATCGACTACGACTTTTCAGAGGCAGAGAAAAACTCCCGCAACCTGATGCAGCGCTTTGGTGCGCTGGAGGTGGCCACACGGCAGAGTGATCTTGCTTTCGAGGTGCGGGATTACCTGAAAGGCCACCCCAATGCGGCGGTGGTCAATCTGGGCTGCGGGCTGGACAACACCGGCAGAACCTGCGACAACGGTAGATGCAAGATCTACAATCTGGACTTCCCGGATGTGATTGCCTTGCGGCAGCAGCTACTGCCCGCCGGGGATCGAGAACAAAATATCCCCTGCGACCTGAAAGACACCGCATGGTTTAGCAAAATCGATGCCTCCCGCGGGGCGGTGTTCTTTGCCTCCTGGGTGTTCTATTACTTTCTGACCCAGCAGGTCCGGGAACTGGTGCGGGGGATGGCGGACGCTTTCCCCGGCAGTGTGCTGGTCTTTGATGCTGCCAATCGGACGGCGGTAAAGATGATCGCAAAAACATGGCTTAAGACTGCAAAAATCAAGGATGTGGGGGCATATTTTGCGGTTTCGGATGCCGCCAAGGAAATCGGCACGTGGGACAGCCGTCTGCAGGTCACAAGTCGCGGCTATATGCTGGGCTACAACGATTTGAGAGACTCTTCTGTCAGCTGCTTTTTCCGGTTTCTCGCAAGGGTCGGTGACAACGGGATGAAAATGCAAATCGTGAAAATAAGATTTTGAGAGGCGAAAACGAAGCGCATTCACTTTGACGTCGAAGAAGACGGCTTTTACGGCGCATATTGGGCGTGCAAGGACACGCATACAGCAGCGGGCACGGATTCAATTGAAACCGTGCCCGCTATCTGATACTATATTATTTTATCGAACGTATGTTCTATTCCCACTCGATGGTCGCGGGCGGCTTGGACGTAATGTCGTAGCAGACGCGGTTGGCGCCAGGGACCTCGGCAACGATGCGGCCGGAGATGCGAGCCAGGACGTCGTAGGGCAGCTTGGCCCAGTCGGCGGTCATGGCATCGCTGGACTCGACGGCACGCAAGATGATCGGGCGCTGGTAAGTGCGCTCGTCACCCATAACGCCGACGGACTTGATGTCGGGCAGGACCGCAAAGTACTGCCAGCAGCTGTGCTCGGAGTTGCGCTCGCCGGTCTGCTCAAACAGGCGCTGGTTGTAGGCGTCGAGCTCCTCGCGCACGATAGCGTCGGCATTCTTGAGGATCTCGAGCTTCTCCTTGTCGACCGCACCGATGATGCGGATGGCCAGACCCGGGCCCGGGAAAGGCTGGCGGAACACGATGTGACCCGGCAGGCCCAGCGCCAGACCAAGCGCGCGGACCTCGTCCTTAAAGAAGTGATCAAGCGGCTCAATGAGGTCGAAGTGTACACCCTCGGGGAACGGGATCAGGTTGTGATGGCTCTTGATGGTGGCCGTCTTGCCGCCTGTCTTGCGAGCGCCGGACTCGATGATGTCGGGGTAGATGGTGCCCTGAGCCAGGTACTTGACCGGCTTGCCGTCGCACTCGAGCTGCTGCGCCACGGCGAAGAACTCTTTCCAGAACTGCGTGCCGATGATGCGGCGCTTCTCCTCGGGCTCGGTCACGCCGGCCAGAAGCTCGGCATAACGGTCCTCGGCGTGGACGTGGATAAAGTCGACGTCAAACTGCTTGGTGAAGACCTCCTCCACCTGCTCGGGCTCACCCTTGCGCAGCAGACCGTGGTTGATGAACACGCAGGTCATCTGCTTGCCCACGGCGCGGGCGCCCAGCGCAGCCACGACGGAGGAGTCGACGCCACCGGACAGGGCCAGAATCACGCGGTCGTCGCCGACCTTCTCGCGGAACTCAGCCGTCATGGTCTCGACCAGGTTGTCCATGCTCCAGTTGGGCTCCAGGCCGCAGATCTCAAACAGGAAGTTGCTTAGCAGCTGCTGACCGTACTCGGAGTGCTTGACCTCGGGGTGGAACTGCGTGGTGAAGATCTTGCGCTCGACGCACTCCATGGCGGCAACCGGGCATACGTCGGTGCTGGCGGTAACGGTAAAGCCCTCGGGCACCTCGGACACGGCGTCGCGGTGGCTCATCCACACGGTCTGCTCCATGGGCGTGGAGTTAAAGAGCTTGGCGCCAGCCGTGCGCGTGATGGTGGCGCGGCCGTACTCGCCCACCTCGGAGTGGCCGACCTTGCCGCCGAGCGTCACGGCCGTGATCTGATGGCCGTAGCAAAAGCCCAGGACGGGAAGGCCAAGGTCAAAGATGGCGGGATCGATGGACGGAGCGTCCTCGGCGTACACGGAGGCCGGGCCGCCAGAAAGGATGAGCGCAGAGGCGTTCATCTCGCGAATCTCATCGGCCGAGATGTCGCAGGGAACGATCTCGGAATACACGTTGAGGTCGCGGACGCGACGGGCAATGAGCTGACCGTACTGCGCACCAAAGTCGAGTACGAGGACCTTTGCGGAAGCCTTTTGATCCATGGTTTCCCCCTCTTGTTGGCGGGGAGCCGGTGCCCACCCGCGTGAATGAACGAAAATAACTTCCATAGTGTACACGTTATATGGGGTTTCTCGTCCCTCGCGGCCATCAGCGCACGGCAAACGCACGACCTGGGCCCTTATTTGACGGCAATTGAAGTATTACTAAACATTACAGATGATGTATTACGTTTGAACATTGGACGCCCTGTGCCACAATACTGCCGAACGACTCCGCCCTTGCGGCGACAAAACCGATAGGAATACCAGCATGAAGCGCATCCTTCTCATCGCCACGGGCGGCACCATCGCATCGACCGAGGACGGCAACGGCCTCTCCCCCGCCCTGACCGGTGAGGAGCTCGCCCAGAGCGTCCCCGAGATCTCGGGCCTCTGCGAGCTCGACGTCGTGCAGCCCATGAACATCGACAGCACCAATATGCGCCCCAGTGACTGGATGCGCATCCGTAACGTCATCGTTGAAGGCTATGCCGACCACGACGGCTTCGTGATTCTGCACGGCACCGACACCATGAGCTACACCGCGGCAGCGCTTTCCTACCTGATTCAGGACAGCCCCAAGCCCATCGTGCTCACCGGCTCGCAAAAGCCCATGGGCAATCCCTTTACCGACGCCAAGCTCAACCTGTACCAGAGCCTGCTTTATGCGCTCGACGAGCACTCGCACGACGTCTCGATCGTGTTTGGCGGCGTAGCCATTGCCGGCACGCGCGCCCGCAAACAGCGCACCATGAGCTTTAACGCGTTCATTAGCGTCAACTATCCGCCTATCGCCTATATCCGCAACGACCGCATCGTGCGCAACGGGCTTCACGGCACGCATCAGGGCGAAAACCCGGTGCGTTTCTACGACAGCATCGACCCGCGCGTATTTGTCCTTAAGCTAACGCCTGGCGTGAACCCGGGTATCCTGGACGCCCTTGCCGACAGCTACGATGCTGTAATCCTTGAGACCTTTGGCATTGGCGGTATTCCCGAGTTTGGCGAGTCGGGCGAGTCGTTCCAAGAGGCAATTTTCCGCTGGGTCGATTCGGGCCGCACCGTCGTTATGACCACACAGGTCCCCGAAGAGGGCCTCGACCTGGGCGTTTATGAGGTCGGCCGTGCTTACGCCGATCATCCGGGCATTCTGCGCGGCGACGACATGACCACCGAGACGCTCGTGGCCAAGACCATGTGGGCACTCGGCCAGTCACGCGATGCCGCCGAGATCCAGCGCCTGTTCTACAGCCAAGTCAACCACGACCGCATCCCGTTGGCGTAATTCAGTTGTCGACGGGTATCCCCTATTCGATACCCTCGAGAAGCTCTGACACCGTCATGCCGAGTGCGGGCGCGATCTTAAATAGAACCTTGAGCGTGAAATTTGCCGTCCCATCTTCGATTCGGTCGAGGTAGGGTCGGCTGATTCCTGTCGCCACACAAAAATCGACCTTGGAGATACCAAGGTCCCTGCGCGTCTGCTCGACTCGCTTGCCAAGAATCTGTTTCGCACGTTCGTCCATGCAGCCGAGTTTGAAATGGAGCTGAACAAAAACGTAAACTATAGTTTACGTTTAAACGAATACACAGGAGTTTTCTATGTCGGGTTCTTCGGTCCGCATGTACCGAGCCATGCTTCGCACAAACAGCGCACCGCCCAAGCTCGTCGTCGTTGAAGCTGATTGCCTTTCGCCCGATGAGCGCACAGCATTTGCATTGCTATCAAGTCGCGTCGCCGCCGTTCTGGTCCCTTGCCCGGCGCAAGGTGAACTTGCCATCCAATGCCAAGCGCACAGCTGCTCGCTCAATCAGGCTGCCGTAATCGCAACCAGCCAACGTGGTCTGCCCCTTCTCCTGGAAGCCGGTATCGCACTCGCCCTTCGCGGCGCCGGATACGAAAACGAGGCCGCCGCCGACATGGTCTTTAAACCACGATCGAGCGGCGGCCTCGCAGCAGCCCTTGAATATGCGTGCAGGCTCGTTGCCTAAAAGGACAAGCTAGAAACCAAAGCCAAAGCCCGTTCCGGTAATCGCCGAGTACATAAAGTAAACGTTGACCACGTTGAGGAACACACCCGTGATGCAACCGTTACGCAGGTAGCGCTCGCACACGATGCGCGCCATGGCGGCGGAGTCATCATTGTTTTTAGCCTGGCGTCCTGCCGTAAAGTACGTCGCCACGCTCAGCAGCAGGTTGAGCACCGGCAGTGCCAGCAACTCGTAACTCTTGCCCCAGCGCGTCACCTCGCCGGCGGCATTAAACTTTGTTGCCACCTCGGGACCAATGTTGGGGATAACACACGCTGCGACCACCAGCGGAATCACCGCAAGTACGAGCAGTGCAATACCCATGTAGCCGGCTTTTTTACCATATTTAAACATGCGCGTCGTCCTTACACGTTAAAGCGGAAGTGCACGACGTCGCCATCGGCCATGACATAGTCCTTGCCCTCAATACGCAGCTTGCCGGCGGCCTTGGCGCCCTGCTCACCGCCGAGCTCGATGTAGTCGTCATAGCCAATGACCTCGGCCTTAATAAAGCCGCGCTCAAAGTCGGTGTGGATGACGCCGGCGGCCTGCGGGGCGGTCGCGCCCTGACGAACCGTCCAGGCCTTGACCTCCATCTCGCCGGCCGTAAAGAACGACTGCAGGCCAAGCAGCTTATAGGCCGCCTGTGCGAGCACGTCCAGGCCGGGCTGCTCCAAGCCCAAGCTCTCCAGGTAGTCGGCGGCGTCCTCGGGATCGAGCTCGGAAAGCTCGGCCTCGATCTTGGCGCAGATGGGCAGCGGCTTAACACCATCGATGGGCGCCAGATCGTCGTTGAGCATATCCTCGTCCACGTTGGCCACATACAGGATGGGCTTCATGGTGAGCAGGAACAGGCCCTTGGCAGCGGCGCGCTCCTCGTCGGTCATCTCCATGGACGCGGCGCGCTTGCCCTCGTTGAGCCAGGCAAGCAGACGCTTGGCGACCTCGAACTTGGGCATGAGCTCCTTGTCGCGCTTGGCCTCCTTCTCGAGCTTGGGCAGCTGCTTCTCGAGCGTGCCCATGTCGGCCAGGATGAGCTCGGTCATGATGGTATCGGCGTCACCGGCGGGATCGACGAACTCGCCCGTGCGGCCCACCTCACGCATGACGTTGGGGTCCTTAAAGTAGCGCACGACCTCGCAGATGGCGTCGGTCTCGCGAATGTTGGCCAGGAACTGGTTGCCCAAGCCCTCGCCCTCGTTGGCGCCCTTCACCAGACCTGCGATGTCGACGAACTCGACCGTCGCCGGCACGATGCGACCCGGGTTAACGATGTCGGCAAGCTTTTGCAGGCGGCTATCGGGCACGTCGACGATACCCACGTTGGGGTCGATCGTGGCGAACGGATAGTTGGCGGCAAGGCCGGTCTTTTTGGTAAGCGCGGTGAACAGCGTCGACTTGCCCACGTTGGGCAGGCCCACGATACCGATGGAAAGGGACACGACAGCTCCTTTTGGTACAAGCATTTCAAACTGCATAAGTATAGCGCCGCCGCAGCATCTGGGCTAACCCGGACGCCACGGCGGCACGAATGAAGCAGAGATAGGGGTCGCTGACTAGTCCGCGAGCTTCTCCACCTGATCGAGCATCTTGTCGAGCTTGGCCTTCGCCTCAGCCTTGACCTTCTGGGCTTCTTCGTGGGCCCTAGCCTTCTGGGCGGCCTTTTCCTCGGCCTCGGGATCGACGACGACTAGGTTGGATGCATCATGTTCAACCAACTTAAGCGCATGCTCGGGGCACACCTTGACGCAGGCTCCGCAGCCTAGGCAATACGTGGACTCCAGTGCAAAGCGGCCGCTTCCCACCAAATCGCAGGCAAACGTGGGGCACACGTTGACGCATTCGCCACACGACGTGCACTTGTCAAAATCGCATTCCGGCGTGCTCACCTGCATGTTCTGGGCAAGCTCGGGGTGGTTTTGCAACGTCGAGAGTACCAGCTGGCGCCCGTGCGTAAGCGTACGGCGACGTTTTGCCGTCGTGGCGCCGCACATGGTATTGAGCGTGCGCTCCAGCTGGGTAATCTGGTGGCGGTGGGCTTTGAGCTTCTGCGTCACCGAGGCCAGCGCCGCCGTTGCCGGGTTGAGCTTGGTCACGGTAAGGCCCGTGGCGCGGGCAATCTTATCCATGTACTCCTTGCGCTCGTACTCGCGGCGCTTATGACATTTGAGGCTCTTGGGGTCGACCTCCAGGCCCATGCCCGTACCGGCCCACTCCTCGGCGGTGGCGATGGCCTCGCCCAGAATATCCTCGCCACCGGTGTTGCGGCACTTATCGCACACGCCCAACGGCAGGTACACGCTCACGTTGGGATAGTCCGCCAGCACCGAGAACCAGGTCTCGGCCGTAATATCGCCCACGCAGGCGACGACGACCTCGTTTTCGCGCGGCATGCGCTTAAGGGCGCGCGTGCAAGTGACGTAGGCGGTCTCGTGGCTCGTAGCAGCAGAGACGATGTCGTCATACAGGTTTTTGGGCGCCAGGCGCGGCGAGATGATCGCCTCGGTCGGACAGGCAGCGGCGCACAGGCCGCACTTGCGACAGGAGTCGAGGATCTCGATGGCGTCTTCCTCGACCTCGATAGCGTTGACCGGGCACACGTCCATGCACGCGGTGCAGCCGCTCTTTTCGTTTTTGCAGGTCAGACACGGAATGGTGTTGCCACGCGGACGCTCCTTGTAGTCGGCAGGATTCCACTGCGGCGCCGACGGATCGAGCGCATCGGTCACGCCGCCAAGCGGGTTTTTAAGAAAGTCGAAACCCTTGCTGATCTCGATAATGTCATCAAACAGATCGTGTTCCTGCGCCATGCGCGGCCCCTCCCTGAGCAGTGCAAACAAGCAAGAGATAATGATACGCTATCGGCCCGTGCCTCGGGCAAATTACACGCGGAGCACCTTTGCGGCAAATAGCCTATGGCCTATCGCCGCCCCGATTGCACAAGGTCGATCAAGCGCCAAACTATGCCTCGCGCATGAGCTCGACGAGCTTTTGCTTGGTCACCTTGGCCTGCTCGTTGGCCATATTGCGTTCGTTTCTAAAGGCCGCATCCGCAACGCTCATCAGGTCGGCATCGGAAATCTCGCCAAGGCCCAGCTCCTCGAGCGTCGTCGGCAGACCAACGCGCTGACAAAACTCGAGCACCTGTTCAAGCTCGGGCGCACGCTCCAGACGAAGCTGGACCACCAGACCAAACGCCACGGCCTCGCCGTGCATAGCCTTGCACTCGGGCAAAATCGTCAGGCCGTTGGCGATGGCATGCGCCAACGCCAAGCCACCGCTCTCAAAGCCAACGCCCGAAAGCAGGATGTTGCACTCGATCAGGCGCTCAACCGCTGGTGACATGCGACCCTTCTTGATGTCGCGCTTGGCAGCGACGCCGCATTCCATAAGCGTGTCGTAGCAGGCACGTGCCGCGACCAGTGCCAAGTGCCCCGGCGCGCCACCGTGCTCGTTCGCACCTCTCGCCGCGGCGCACGAACGCGCCTCGAAGTACGTTGCCAGCGCATCGCCCATACCGGCGACCGTCATACGCAGTGGGGCCGCCGCGACCACGTTGGTATCGACCACGACCAGGTCCGGATTCTTCTCGAGCATCAGATAGCGATCGAACGACCCATCCTCGTGATACAGCACCGAAATCGCGCTGCACGGACCGTCCATCGAAGCCGCCGTGGGGCATACACACAACGGCAGCTCAGCATAAAACGCAACGGCCTTTGCGATATCGAGCATCTTGCCGCCGCCAATGCCCACCACCATGTCGCAATACTCGGCCTGGGCTTCCTTGGCCATTTCGACAACGGCATCTTCCGTACACGGACCGTTGTAAATCTTAAAGAACGGCTCGCTTAGATCTTCATCCAGAAATCCATCGACGATCTGCCTGCACAGCCGATCCTCGGTGCCCTGGTCAAACAAGACATAGGCAGCGCAGCCCAACCATGACAAATACCTGCCCTGACGCGAAAGTTCGCCCGGCCCCTGAACATACCGGCCGGGACCGCCGTAAACCATAGGAAGCGCCATACGAGAATCCGCCCTTCATCAAACAACGATTGGTGCAAAGTAACCTGACCCCTTTGCACCAACTTGGTGCGATGGGGTCAGGTTAGTTTGCACCATAGCAAAAAGGGGCAAAGCCGTCTGCTGGCTTTGCCCCTTCCTTAGCTTGATTTACTCATCCATGAGATAGTAGTGTCCCAGCGCGTCGGCACCCAGGATGGCGTTTGCGACCATCTCGGGCGTCACCTCAAACGGCATATTGCACATGGTGTCATCGGGCGCGCAGGCGGCCTCGGCAACAATCATGGCCTGTTCGCGCGTAAGCTCGGCAACGCCAAGTTCCTTCATCGTGACCGGCAGGCCCAGCTCAATGCAGAAGCCCAAGACTTCCTCGAGTTTCTCAGTCGGAGCATCCTCGAGTACCAGCTGAACGATGGTGCCAAAGGCGACCTTCTCGCCGTGATACATGCCGTGGCACTCGGGCAGCATCGTCAGACCATTGTGGATGGCATGAGCAGCAGCAAGGCCCGAGCTCTCAAAGCCAATGCCCGAAAGCAGCGTATTGGCCTCGATGATATGCTCGACTGCAGGCGTGAGCGCACCCTTCTCCAGCGCGACCTTGGCCTTGACGCCATCGGCCATAAGCGTCTCGTAGCAGAGCTTGGCGAGCGCCAGACCGGCCATGCCGCCCTTGCCGCCAGCGCAGGTGCCACCGTCGGCATCATGCGTCGCCTGGGCCTCAAAGTAGGTTGCGAGCGCATCGCCCATACCTGCCACCGTCAGGCGCACCGGGCTCGCCGCGATAACCGTCGTATCCATCAGGACAATGTTGGGGTTTGCCTTAAGGAAGAGATATTTATCGAACTGGCCATCGTCGGTGTAGAGCACCGAAAGTGCCGAACACGGGGCATCGGTCGAAGCAATGGTGGGGCAAATGATAACCGGGGACTCCAGGTAATAGGCGACGGCCTTCGCGGTGTCGAGGATCTTGCCGCCACCGACGCCGACGATGATGTCGCAACCGTTGTCGCGAGCGAGCGCAACCAGGCGATCGACCTCGCCCTTGGAGCACTCGCCGTTAAAGTCCTCAAACAGCAGCTCGGCCTTAGCCTCGGCAAAACCGCCCTCGATCTTGGCACCGACGCGCTTCTTGCCCGAAGGCGTCACGATGACGAGGGCCTTAGCGCCGAGCGGCTCGACATAGGAGCCGAGCTTGGCGAGCTCGTCCGGACCCTGGATGTACTTGCTGGGGCTATTGAAAATTGCAGCCATAACTATCCCATTCTCTAAAAGAAAAAAGAAAGGGGCTCCGTACAGATACGTGCGGAGCCCCTCGTTACGATAACAAGAGTCGATTAGAAATCGATGTCGGTGTCGTAGTAGCAGGCCTTGAGAATCTTCTCGAAGTCGGCAGCCTTGGTCTCACGCGGGTTCTCGGGCGTGCAGGCGTCCTGCTCGGCGTTCGCGGCGATCTCGGGGAGCTTGGCGAGGAACTCCTCCTCGGAAACCATCTGCGGGTTCTCGGCGTCGACCTTCACGCCACCATTCGCGTAATCCTTGATGGACTGCGGAATGTTGAGCTGGTCGTTGAGGTCGCGGATCTTCTGGACGAGCGCAGCGATAAGCTCCTCGTTGGTCTCGCCGGGAAGGTGCAGGATCTCCTTGGCCACGTAAGCGTAACGCTCGGCAGCACGGGGATCCTTGGAGTTCCACTGGATGACCTTGCCCAGGTACATAGCGTTAGCAGCACCGTGGATGATGTGGCCGTTCTCGAAGGCAGCACCGGTCTTGTGAGCCATGGAGTGAACGATGCCGAGCAGGCCCGAGGAGAAGGCGATACCGGCGATGCACTGAGCCTCGTGCATGTGCTGACGGGCCTCATGGTCGCCAGCATAGGACTTGGGCAGCCACTCGACGATCTCGCGGATGCCGTGCAGGGCGTTGGCGTCGGTGAACATAGAGGCGCAGGTGGAAACGTAGGCCTCCATGCAGTGGGTCAGAGCATCCATGCCGGTGTGAGCGCACAGCTTGGCGGGCATGGTGTAGGTGAGCTCGGGGTCGACGATGGCGACATCAGGGGTGATGTTGAAGTCGGCCAGCGGGTACTTGATGCCCTTGGCGTAGTCGGTAATGACGGAGAACGCGGTGACCTCGGTAGCGGTGCCGGAGGTAGAGGAGATGGCGCAGAAATGAGCCTTCTGACGCAGCTCCGGGAAGCTGAACGGCTGGATGATGTTATCGAAGGACTCCTCGGGATACTCGTAGAAGACCCACATGGCCTTAGCGGCATCGATGGGCGAGCCGCCACCGATGGCGATAATCCAGTCGGGCTCGAACTCGCGCATGGCCTCGGCGCCCTTCATGACCGTCTCGATGGACGGGTCGGACTCGACGCCCTCGAACAGCTTGACCTCGAAACCGCCTTCCTTAAGGTCGTTCTCGACGTCCTGCAGGAACCCGCCGCGGCGCATAGAGCTGCCGCCAGAAACGATGATGGCCTTCTTGCCCTTGAGGTTCTTCACCTCGTGGCGAGCGCCCTCACCAAAGTACAGATCGCGAGGATTGGTAAAACGTCCCATACTGTGCCTCCTAAACAAGCCCCTCTTAGACTTGCGTATATAACGGAGCACCCAATTGGCTCCGTTAGGACCGGTTTGCGCGTTGCCGGCGATGACAATGCGCGATGTCTAAACGTCTCAACGCTCAGACAAACACTATTTTACCGTTCTGGTTGGTCAGTTATTCATCCAAAGTTACCAATGATGAAACGTTTTTTCTATCCCTGAAGACCCTTGTGCAGCATCCATACCCCCAAGCTGGGCAAACGTTTTATCAAGGTTGACCACATATCCCGGGCAGGACGGTGCCCCTCCAAAATACGCACCGTTCGCCGCCGAAAATCGACCGTTTGCGGCACCGTGATACCACTCGGTCGTCCAAGGTGCCGACATTTGTGCGACATCCGTCTTCGTGGTGCAAAGGTGCAAGTCCAAGTGCGACACCCCCGGTGTGCCACATGCGGGTAAACTAGAACCTTATATAGAGACATTTGAACCCTAACCGCAGCAAAGGAGGCCCCATGGCATTCGATCCCATTCAAGAGGATTGCCATCGCCTCGTTCTTGAGGCCTTGCGCCGCGACAATATCCCGCTCACCGACGGCACCGCCGTAGAGCGTCTGATGGAACAATTCACCCGCAACCCCGCGCCGCTCATCGTGCATGATCGCGACCGCGCCGGACATCTGATTGCCAAGGTGGTCGAGGCTGTCGACTACCGCATTCCCTTTATCCCCGACGATGCCCAAGCCGAGCAGGAAGAGGCCGCTGCCGAGAACATGCTTCGCGAGGCCGCCGCGCTCGATCCGACCAACTTGGATGCCCAGCGCATGCTGACGGCCCTCACCGCCGACTCCAACGAGGAATACGTACAGTACCTGGTATCCAAGCGCGATGAAGTCGAGCACGACCTGGCGCTCAAGATCGCCTCGGCGCAGGACCCCTACGAGCGCGAGGCTGCAGGCGACCTGACCCGCCGTCCCTACCTGCGCTGGCTTGCCGCCTTGGCATCGCGCGCGCTCATTAGCGGCCGCTACCGCATGTCGCTCGAAGCCGCAAACCGCAGCCTCGACTTTGCCCCCAACGATCCTGCCGGCGTCCGCCACACCGCAATGCTCGCCATGGCAAAGCTCGAATACCCCGCTGAGGAGCTCAAGCGCTTTCGCTCCGCTCACTCCGTGCCGTACCTCGCGAATACCCCGCTGCGCCGCCGCCCCAAAGATGCGGAGCGTGACTTGGACCCATGGACGCTCATCGCGCTGATGAGCGCTGCTTGGCGCGAGCTGGACTACGAGGGCGCCGAGCACTACTTGCGCATCCTTGCGCGCTCGTGTCCGCACGCAGCCGAGGCGCTCTACTTCCAAACCGAGTTTCCCGATGGCGTCTATGCCCGCGTCAACGTGGGTGCAGGCTCCACCGACGAGCTTGTCCTTGCGCTGTCCGAGGCGACGCCGGTACTGCAGGAGGGCCTGGGCGCCCCCGACAACGCCAGCTTTGCCGCCTGGATCGCCACCAACGACATCGTGCGTTCCCAGATCGACGAGCGCATCCTGCGCGCGGCCGAGCAGGGGCTTCCATTTAAGGGAGGGGACCTCTAATGGATCCGAGCGTCTACATCCCCGCCTACCTGGAGCGCACCTATCTGGCGTCGCACCCCGAGCTCACCGATGCAGCACGCGAGCTTGTCCATAACGACATTAGCGCGAATCCTCAAAAGTATGCGCAGGCCGAGCATGCTCAGGCGCTGCTGTCCTATGCCGGTGTTCATCGCCACCTGCTCGACGAGCTCCATCGCATCGAGGACATGGGCAGCGACGAGGAGTTTGAGCAGACGCGCAACCGCCTGTTCGACGATATGCGTGATGAGCTGCTCAAGATCGTCCGCATCGATGCGCTGGCCGTCGATGCCCAGCTGCTCGCCATCATTTTGGCGGACACGCCCGTCGACGCCTGCCTGGGCGACCTGATGAAGCTCGAGACGAGCACGGCCGACTACTTGCAACAGGGCGTGCCCGGGTTTGATATGGAGGCCCCGCACTACTGGGCCAATAATGTTTTGGCCGACGGTGTCACCGCAGCGGACCTTACCGTGAGCGAGCCGGCCCTTATCGGGTGGCTTCACACACTCGAGGCCATCTCGCAGCTGTGCATGGCGAGCGCTCGTTACCGCGCCGCTGCCAACTATGCTCGCCGCGTTCTTAAGGCGGAAGGCTATCCTACCCGGGCCGCCGGCACCGTGCTGCTCGCCCTCGCCCGCCTAGAAGACCAGGACGGCTTTTTTGCCCTGGCCCACCAGCTCGAGGAGCAGATGGGGGCAGACGCACTCGAAAACTCTCCTTGGTACCTGCTCGCCCGCACGATCTTGCTGTTCAAAACGAACAAGATGCGCCCGGCGACGCGCGCGCTGCGTGAGTTCGCTAACCGTTGCGAGGGCGGCGCGTTCTTCTTGCTGAACCCCATGTACCAGACGCCGTATCTTCCCTGCCGACCCGAGCCGCGCGACCCCTGGGACCTCTCGCACCAGGCGGTTTGGGAAGCCGACGGTATTATCTCGGACACCCCCGACTTTGCCCCCTGGGCCAACGCCTGCGAAGATGTATCGCAGCTTGCCCAGGAATTTGCGCGCCGCTACGGCTTTTAGCGACGCGATCGCCCCGACCATGTCATCTATGTTAGGAACGGCTTCATGAACCTCCGCTCATCTCTCGCCTGCACCTCGAGCGATATCGCCCGCTGGGGACTGCGCTCTGTCCTCAAACGCCAGGGTGGCGTGCTTCCCGGCCGCATCGCCATGAAGATCGACCCCGAGCTGCTAAGCGACCTCGCGAGCCTGGTCGACCGCAGCGTGGTGATCACCGGTACTAATGGCAAGACCACCACCTCCAACCTCATCGCCGACGCCGTTGCCGCCAGCGGCGCCACCGTGGTATGCAACCGCGCCGGCAACAACATGGAGCCGGGCGTGGTGGGCGCACTGCTCGAGGCGCGCAGCGGCCTCAAGCGAGCCGGCGGCGGCAAGCGCGTGGGCGTTTTTGAATGCGATGAGCTCTACACCGTGCGCGTCCTACCCAAGCTCAAGCCGACGTACTTCGTGCTGCTCAACCTGTTCCGCGACCAGCTAGACCGCTACGGCGAGATCGACCATACCCAAGACGTCATTGCCCATGCGTTGGAGCTCTCTCCGGCAACAACGCTCATCTACAACGCAGACGACCCGCTGTGTGCCGCGATCGCCGCACGCGTTCCCAACGCGAGTATTGCCTTTGGCATCGATGGCGCCACGGGCACCGAGTCCGACCGCATTAGCGACTCGCGCTTTTGCTCGCAGTGCAACGCCCCGTTGGAGTACGACTACGTACAGTATGGTCAACTCGGCGCCTACCATTGCCCCTCGTGCGGCTGGGCCCGCCCTGCGCTTGTCCGTCGCGTGACGGGCGTGGAACTCGGCTGCGACGGCTACGGCTTTGACCTTGTCTTTGGACCCGATACCGACGCACCCGCAACGCATATCGCCACGCGCTACAACGGTCTGTACATGGTCTATAACGTTGCCGCCGCCTTCTTTGCCACACACGAGTTGGGCGTGAACACGGCGCTTCTACAGCCTACGCTCGATGCCTATGTGCCTGCCGGCGGACGCATGGGCCGCTGGGATATTGCCGGCCGCACCGTCGAGGCAAACCTAGCCAAGAATCCCGTGGGCTTCGATCGCCAGATCCAGTCCATTAAAACGGCAGGTGGCAGGCTCTGCGCCTTCTTCCTGAACGATAACGATGCCGACGGCCACGATGTCTCGTGGATCTACGATGTCGACTTCGAGCGCATCGCCGACACGCCGGGTCTTGTCGCCTTTGCCGGAGGCACGCGTGCGCACGACATGCAGGTACGCCTCAAGTACGCCGGCATCGATGCCGCGATTATCTCGGACGTCGCGCAGGCGATTGGCGCCGTGGCAGACGAGGCCGCCGATGACACCTTCTACGCCGTCGCCAACTACACGGCCTTCCCGCCGTTAGTCAAGGAGCTCGACGGGCTTAAAGACGACGATGCAAGCTCGATTGTCTCCCACGCCGTAACGCGCGCCGATGGTAGCGCTGTCCCCACCGATATTGCGCCGGTCGAGCTTTCGCGCCCGTTGCGCATCGTCTACCTGTATCCCGATGCGCTCAACCTCTACGCCGACGGCGGCAACGTTATCGCGCTCGAACGCCGCTGCGCCTGGCGCGGCATTCCCGTGTGTGTGGACGAAGTCCACATGGGCGAGACGCTCGACCTGACCGACGCCGACATCGTTATGATGGGCGGTGGCTCCGATCGCGACCAGTTGGCGGTTGCACATGAACTGCTCGCTCAAAAAGACAAGGTCGCGGCCTATGTTGAGGATGGCGGCTCGCTGCTTGCCATCTGTGGCGGCTATCAGCTGCTCGGCCGTTCGTACTATATGGGCGATGATCGCATCGAGGGTCTGGGGGTCATTGCCGCCGAAACCGTACGCGGCTCCGACCGCCTGATCGGCAACGTCGCCGTCAAGACCGACCTGGCACCCGAGCCCTTTGTCGGATTCGAGAACCACGGCGGCCGCACTCTGCTCGACGCAGACGCCACGCCACTCGGAACGTCCGTCGTCACGGGCACCGGTAATAACGGTGAAGACGGTTTTGAGGGTCTGATCTACAAGGGCGTCATCGGCACCTACCTGCACGGGCCGGCACTGCCTAAAAACCCCGAGCTCGCTGACTGGCTGATTGCCCATGCCCTCGATCGCCGCGGCGATGCGCAGGCCACAGCCCTGCTGCCGCTCAAATCCCTCGACGACACCTACGAGCGCGCCGCCCACGACGCCGCGATGAAGCTCCTCCCCTAACGACCCGCCACCACAAAGGGACAGGCGCCTTTGTGGTGGTTTTGACCCGCCACGGTAGTTTGTCTCGATCTGTAACAGGTAGACCGTTAAAAGTTGTCGTACTGTTACAGATCGAGATGTTCGTCCCGACGCCCGCTGTCTGTCTCGATCTGTAACAGATAGAGCCGATTTGCCCGCCCAGATGTTACAGATTGAGATATTTAAAAATCGGAGTAGAAGCCACCTCCTGTGTGGTGGTTTTTCAATCTGCCAACGATATGCGAACAGATAAAAAAGTCTGCTATACTCTTTCCCGCTGTCCCCATCGTCTAGCGGCCAAGGACGCCACCCTTTCAAGGTGGATATCGCGGGTTCGAATCCCGCTGGGGGCACCATTTAAATCGAGAAGCCCGTTGCCCTCGCGGTGGCGGGCTTTTTGCTGCACATGCGCCGGGATTCGAACCCGACAGGGTGCGAAGCTGAGGAAACGCGCAAGCGTTTCCCAGCGCAGCACGCAAGGAGCGAAGCGACGCAGCGAAGGCGGGCGGCGCCAGCCGCACGCGGATATCCCGCTGGGGGCACCATTTAAATCGAGAAGCCCCTTGCCCTCGCGGTGACGGGCTTTTTTTGCTGCCGATATGCCGGGATTCGAATCCGACAGGGTGCGGATCCCGGCATATCGCAAAGTCTGTGGGCAAAAAACAGCAAATATGAGTACTGTTACCAATTTAGTAACAGCGATTTCATGCCATCAGAAGGCGATTTGGACACAAGGCGTCCTACGGCGGAGGAATTGCAGGCGTTTATCAGCTAAGTACTTGGACATATGTTGCGTAACACTGCATATTTTGCAAAAAGATAATGCTACAGGGCTTGTGACAGTACTCATATTTGACGTTTTTTGCCCACGGCCCCTTATTGCGTGGGCGAATCAGTTGCAAAGCGGGATCCAAAGCGTCCTTCGCAAACAAAAAGCCGGGGCCCACGCGATGCGGACCCCGGCTCAATACCGTGACGATATGTCGGTTACGTTCTACACGTAGAACAGAATGTCGTCGTAGGTCGGAACCGGCCAGTAGTCGGCGGCCACGATCTCCTCCATTGCGTCCACGGCGGCACGCAGCGTATCCATAGCGGGAACGACCTCGTGCGCGTATACGTTGGCCTGCTCCTGGCCATCGAGAGCCTCGGCCTTCTGATGCACGGCGTCGAGCGCCTTGATGGAGTCGTTGATGGTGGTGATGCCGTTGCAGAGCTTGTTGAGCGTGTTCTGCTCGCACTGCATAGCGGCCTCAGCACCGGCGGCACGAATAGTCTCAAGGCCCTTAGCGACCTTGGTGGCATAGGCGGTAATGACCGGGCGATAGGTACGACGCGCCTCGCGAACCATCGTGGTGGCCTCGATGTTCATGAGCTTGTTGTACTTCTCGAGCTTGCAGTCGTAGCGGCACTGGGCCTCGGCGCGGGTCAGAACGCCCGTCTCCTCAAAGAGCGCGATGGCCTTATCGGAAACAAAGGCGGGCAGAGCGTCGGCCGTGGTCTTGTTGTTGGCGAGGCCGCGCTTCTCGGCCTCGACGGGCCACTCGTCAGAGTAACCGTCGCCGGAGAACAGGATGCGCTGATGATCGGTCAGGACCTTCTTGCAGTACTCGAGCGCGGCATCCTGGAACTTGTCCTCGGGCGTACCCTCGAGTGCGTCGGCGAAGGACTTGAGCGACTTGGCTACGGCAGCGTCGAGCACCAGGTTAGAGTCAGAGACATTCTGCTCGGAGCCGCAGGCACGGAACTCAAACTTGTTGCCGGTGAAGGCGAACGGGGAGGTGCGGTTGCGGTCGGTGTTGTCCTGCATCAGCTTGGGCAGGGTATCAGCGCCCAGATCGAGCACGCCGCGCGTGGCGTGGACGGAAGCCTTGCCATCGATGATCTTCTCGACGACCTCGGTAAGCTGGTCGCCCAGGAAGATGGACATAATCGCCGGAGGAGCCTCGTTGGCGCCCAGACGATGATCGTTGCCGGCCGAGGCAACGGAGGCACGCAGGAGTTCCTGATAGTTATCGACGGCCTCGATCACCGCGGTGAGGAAGACGATGAACTGCAGGTTGTCGAGCGGGGTGTCGCCCGGGTCGAGCAGGTTCTCGGACTCGGTGCCAAGCGACCAGTTGTTGTGCTTGCCCGAACCGTTGATGCCCTCGAAGGGCTTCTCGTGCAGCAGGCAGACCAAGTCGTGGCGGGAGGCGATGAGCTTCATCTTCTCCATCATGACCAGATTCTGGTCGATGGCCTCGTTGACCTCGCCGTAGACAGGGGCGAGCTCATGCTGGCAGGGAGCGACCTCGTTGTGCTTGGTCTTGGCAGGAATGCCAAGCGCCCACAGTTCATCGTCCAGGTCCTTCATATAGGCCGAGACGGTGGGGCGGATAGCGCCAAAGTAGTGCTCCTCGAGCTCCTGGCCCTTGCAGGGGGCAGCGCCAAAGAGGGTGCGACCGGTGATGACCAGGTCCCTGCGCTTGCGGTAAGCGTCCTTCTTGATCAGGAAGTACTCCTGCTCATCGCCCACGGAAGGAACGACCTTCTTGGGGGTCTTGCCAAACAGCGCCAAAACGCGCTTGGACTCACGCGAGAGCGCAGTCATGGAACGCAGCAGCGGGGTCTTCTTGTCCAGGGCCTCGCCCGTGTAGGAGCAGAAAGCCGTGGGGATGCACAGGACATCGTCCTTGATAAAGGCGGGGCTGGTGGGATCCCAAGCGGTGTAGCCACGGGCCTCGAAGGTGGCGCGCAGGCCGCCGTTGGGGAAGCTGGAAGCATCGGGCTCGCCCTGGATGAGGTTCTTGCCCGTAAACTTGGTAATGGCGGTGCCGTCGTGGTTGGGCTCGAGGAAGCTGTCGTGCTTCTCGGAAGTAATGCCCGAAAGCGGCTGGAACCAGTGCGCGTAGTGTGTCGCGCCCTTGGAGATGGCCCAGACCTTCATGGCATGGGCAACGGCGTTGGCCACATCCAGGTCGAGCGGCTCACCGTCCTCGAGGGTTGCAGCAAGGCGCTTCCAAATGTCCTTGGGGAGGTAGTCCTTCATGACTTCCTCAGAGAACACCATGGTCCCGAAGCGGTCAGTAAGTTCGGCCATACGGAACTCCCTTCGTATCGGCACCGCGTGAGAAGCGGTGTTGATTACTAACGAACGAGTCATAGATTAGGCTCGTCGTGTTTCCGCAACATTACCGTTATGTTGCTGTCACGAAACCAATCAATGAGGTTACCGCATCGCGGCGGCGTTGCCGCCCTCAACAGCCAATCAACTGTATAAATTGCAGACCTCTCCCCATGGTTTAAGGGTAGTCAATTTGGGATGGGGCTCTATTAACTGGTATTTCGCATCAGATACCAGTCTTTATAGCCCCATCCTAGATTGACCGCTCTGCTATAGGGAATGTCGATAGCAAGGCATCTTTGATTGGTATCCCCGAATAGCGAGTGAAACTCCACCGTGACACAGTGGTGCTGTAGAATCCTTACAACACATCACACTATTACGTATCTAAAGGAGCACGATATGCGCGTCGACGAGGTTTTTAAGCAGGCAGCATCCCAGGGCACCGCACCCGTTTCGTTTGAGATGTTCCCGCCCAAGGGCGAGCTTACCCTCAACACGGCTCGCGAGGTGGCAGGCAATCTGTGCAAGCTTTCGCCGAGCTTTGTCTCGGTCACCTGCTCTGCCGGCGGCTCGGGCAACGGCGCCACCACCGCCCCCATCGCGCATATGATTACGAGCGAATTCAATACGCCCTCGGTGGCGCACCTTACCTGCGTGGGCCGCTCGCACGCCGATATCGCCGCCAAGATCGACGAATACCGCTCCGCCGGCGTAGAAAACATCCTGGCCCTGCGCGGTGATCTGCCCACTGGCGCGACCGAGGATGACAAGCCCGCCTCGGACTACGCCTACGCCCGTGACCTCATCCCCGAGCTTGTCGACGCCGGCTTTTGTGTGGGCGCCGCGGCCTACCCCGAGGGCCACATTGCCTGTGAGGACCTCAACGCTTCGGTCGAATACCTCAAGCAAAAACAGGACGCCGGCGCGAGCTTCTTTGTGACGCAGCTCTTCTTTGATAACGAGTGCTTCTATCGTTTTCGCGAGCTTGCCGACAAGGCCGGCATCACCGTGCCCATTACCGCAGGTATCATGCCGTTTATGGGCAAGTCGCAGATCAGCCGCATGGTCTTTATGTGCGGCGCGTCACTGCCCTCCCCCGTCATCAAGATTCTCGCCAAGTACGAGAACGACCCCGAGAGCCTGCAGGCAGCCGGTGTAGATTATGCCGCCCGTCAGCTTTGCGACCTCAAGGAGCACGGCGCCGACGGTCTGCACCTGTACACTATGAATCGTCCTGCAATCGCCGCGACCATTATGGAGCGCCTGGGGTAATGGAAAAACCGCACATCGATACAACCGCTGTCGAAGTGCCGGCTGACCTTGCGTCGCCGGCGCTCTACCGTATCGATGATGCCCACCATCCCCGCGTCGACCGTGCCGAAATGTTGCGCTATCTGGGCTACGGCGGTCAGCAGATTGAGCCCGAGCTGTCGCAGCGTATTGAGCTTGTCGTTGAGCGTCTGGAACTGGACATTGAGCCCCGTGGCGTGCGCCGCGCATTTGCCATCGATGCCATGGGCGTGGACGAGCAGGGAGAGCCTTGCATTCGCTTGGTCGGCACCAACGTTGAGCTGCGTGGTCGCGATATCTATCGCCATCTCAAAGACGCCCGCTTTGCCGCGCTCATGGCATGCACACTCGGCATGGGCGCAGAGCGTCGTCTGCGCACCACAGGAGCCCAGCAGCCCCTGGAGGGAGCCGTGCTCGACGCCGCATGCTCCGCCTATGTAGAAGCCGCCGTCGAGCAGATGGACCAGCAGGTCAAGGCTGCGGCCGCCGCACACGGACTCGCCGGTAACTGGCGCTTCAGTCCCGGCTACGGCGACTGTCCGCTTACGGCCCAGCGCTCAATCGTGGCTGCACTCAACGCCACGCGACTCATCGGGCTTACCGTCACACCCACCAGCCTGCTCATGCCCACCAAGAGCGTGACCGCGGTGATCGGTCTGTTCGACGGCGAGGTCCACGACGCCCAGAGCCGCCCCACCTGCAATATCTGCCGCATGCGCGAGCACTGTCGCTTCCGCGCCGCCCACACCACCTGCTATTCCAGCCATTAGGAGCTCATCGATGTTTACTCCGCTTATCACTCACGATCTGGACGGCGCCGCGCTGGCGGCGCCCGTTGATGCCGCACGCCGCAATGACGCTGCATACAAGACGCGCACGATCGACGACCTTCGCGTTAAGGACGATCGCCTGCGCGCCGCCATCGAGGGCACGGGACACCTGCTGTTCGACGGCGGCATGGGCACCATGCTGCAGGCGGCCGGCATGAAGGCCGGCGCTCTGCCCGAGCTGCTCAACTTTGAGGAGCCCCAGGTCATTACCGACATTCAGCGACAGTACGTCGAGGCCGGCTGCGACGTGATCACCGCCAACACCTTTGGCGCCAACGCCCACAAGCTCGATGGCGCCGCTACCGTGGCAGATGTCTTTGCCGCCGCTGCCGCCTGTGCCCGCGCGGCCGGTGCCCATTACGTCGCCGGCGACATCGGCCCCATCGGTGCGCTGCTTCGCCCCCTGGGCACCCTCAGCTTCGACGAGGCCTATGACCTCTTTGCCGAGGAAGTGCGCGCCGGCGTCAATGCGGGCGTGGACCTCTTTATTATCGAAACCATGACCGACCTGGCCGAGATCAAGGCGGCCGTCCTCGCCTGCCGCGAGAACTCCGATCTGCCCGTCTTTGCCACCATGACCTTTGAGGAAGACGGTCGCACCTTCCTGGGCACGAGTCCCGAGGTTGCCGCCATCACGCTCGATGCCATCGGCGCCGACGTTTTGGGCATCAACTGCAGCCAGGGACCGGCCGAGCTCCGAGGACTCGCCGCTCGCATGCTCACCGTTACGGACAAGCCCGTTATGGTGCAGGCCAACGCAGGACTGCCCCACGTGGACGACGACGGCAACACCGTCTTTGATATCCAGGCGCCCGAGTACGCCGTGGCCGTCGCCGGTATGATTGAGGACGGCGTAAGCGTCGTGGGCGGCTGCTGCGGCACCACGCCGGCGCACATGGCGGCCCTACGCACGCTTATTGACAACCACACGCCCAGCCCACGCCATCGCAAGCCCAGTATGTCGGTCACGAGCGCCCAGACGGTCGTGGACCTTCCCTGCGACGGCCATAAGATTGCCGTCATCGGCGAGCGCATCAACCCCACCGGCAAAAAGCGCCTGCAGCAGGCCCTGCGCGACGGCGACCTGGACTACGTCGTGAGCCAGGGCATCAGCCAGCAGGAACAGGGCGCCGACATCCTGGACGTCAACGTGGGCCTGCCCGAGATCGACGAGGTCAAGATCATCCAACAGGCGACCGAACAGCTCCAGGGCTCCACGCTGTTGCCGTTGCAGATTGACTCCACCGACCCCGCAGCCGTCGAGGCCGCCGTGCGCCGCTACGCTGGCAAGCCCATCATCAACTCGGTCAATGGCAAGCAAAAGATCATGGATGAGATCTTTCCGCTGGTCGCCCACTACGGCACCAACGTTGTCGGCCTTACGCTCGACGAAGGCGGCATCCCCGATACCGCCGAGGCCCGCTTTGCCATCGCCGAACGCATCGTGGCCGAGGCCGCCCGCTACGGCATCGGCCCGGACCGTATCCTCATCGACTGCCTGGTCATGACCGCCTCGACCAATCAACGCCAGGCCGAGCAGATCCTACGCGCCATGTCCCTGTGCAAGGAGCGTCTGGGCGTCAAATGCGCGCTCGGCGTATCGAACATCAGCTTTGGCCTGCCTGCCCGCCCGCTGCTGGGCTCAGTCTTTTTGGCTGCCGCTTTTGGCGCGGGCCTGGACGCCCCCATCATGAACCCGGGCTCCAAGCGCTTTATGGATACCGTCTACAGCTATCGCGTCCTGAGCGTTGAGGACGAGGGCTCGACCGGATACATCGAGCGCTACGCCGGCTGGACCGATCCGTACAAGATTGCCGCAAACCCGGCAGCAGCTCAGGCCGCATCGACCGACACCGTGCCCGCTGCTGGCACCGCCGGCACCGACGGCAACGACGACCCGATTCGTCGCATGGTCGTCTCGGGCCGCAAAGGCGAGATCGCTGCCGAGACCGAGCGCCTGTTGGCAGACCACGACGCCATGGACCTCATCAACAATCACTTTATCCCCGCCCTCGACGAGGTTGGCGTCCTCTTTGACCAGGGTAAGTTCTTCTTGCCGCAGCTCATGGCCTCGGCCGAGGCCGCGCGCGTGGGCTTCGACACCATCAAGCGCCTGATGCCCGCCGGCGAGATTGCCGACAAGGGCAAAATCTGCGTGGCCACCGTCAAGGGCGACATCCACGACATCGGTAAGAACATCGTCAAGATGCTGCTCGATAACTACGGCTATACCGTCTTTGACCTAGGCCGCGACGTCGACCCGCAAGAGGTGCTCAAGACTGTACAGGAGCGCGACATCAAGCTCGTTGGCCTCTCGGCGCTTATGACTACCACCGTCGTCGCCATGGAAGAGACCATCAAGTTGCTCCATGCCGAGGTTCCGGGCGTCAAGATCATCGTGGGCGGCGCCGTACTCACCCCCGAATACGCCGAGCAGATCGGTGCGGACTACTACGCCAAGGACGCCGCCGAGAGCGCTCGTATCGCCGAAGAGGTCTTTGGGAAGTAACACAACGGAAACAACCGAGCACCAAAACGTGCCGCACGCGCCACTTGGCACGTGCGGCACGTTAGAATAGATAAGACTATGCTCGTTTTGGCAGATAGGAGCGCAAGGATGGCGATCACGCCCGCAGAAATCGCGGAAACCCGCGGCATGGTTGAGGAACAGAACCTCGACATCAGGACCATCACCATGGGTGTTTCGCTCATGGGTTGCGGTGACGAGAACCTCGACCGCATGTGCACGAAGATCTACGACCACGTGACGCACACGGCTGAGCATCTGGTCGAGACCGCCGAGAACCTCGAGCGCGAGTACGGTATCCCCATCGTCAACAAGCGCGTTTCCGTCACCCCGGTGGCGCAGATCGCCGCGTGCTGCAAGGATGAGGACCTCACCCCCATCGCGCATGCCCTCGACCGCGCGGCCGAGACGCTCGGCATCGATTACCTGGGCGGCTTCTCCGCACTCGTCCAGAAGGGCATCGGCGACGCCGACCGCCGCGTCATCCAGTCCATCCCCCAGGCGCTCGCCACCACGAGCCGCGTCTGCTCCAGCGTCAACGTCGCCAGCCTGCGCGCCGGCATCAATATGGACGCCGTGCTTATGGCCGCCCAGACCATCATCGATGCCGCTAAACTCACGGCCGACCAGGATTCCGTCGGCGCTTCCAAGTTTGTCTGCTTTGCTAACATGGTCGAGGACTCCCCGTTTATGGCGGGCGCCGTCCACGGCGGTGGCGAGGCCGACGCCGTCATCAACGTAGGCGTCTCGGGCCCCGGCGTTATGGCCGCAGCCCTGGAGACGCTGCCCGATTCCGCATCGATGATGGAAGTCGCCGAAAAGATTAAGCAGACCGCCTTTAAGATCACCCGTGCCGGCGAGCTCATGAGCCGCGAGGCCGCCCATCGTCTGGGTGTCGAGAAAGGCATTGTCGACCTGTCGCTGGCTCCCACGCCTGCCATTGGCGACTCCGTCGCGCGCATCCTCGAAATCATCGGCGTGGGCACCTGCGGTGGCCCCGGCACGACCTGCGCGCTCGCCATGCTCAACGATGCCGTCAAGAAGGGCGGCGTCATGGCCAGCTCCAGCGTGGGCGGTCTCTCGGGCGCTTTCATCCCCGTGTCAGAGGACGCCGGCATGATCGCCGCCGTCGAAGCCGGCGCGCTTTCGCTCGAGAAGCTCGAGGCCATGACCTGCGTGTGCTCCGTTGGCCTGGACATGATCGCCATCCCCGGCGACACCCCGGTCGAGACCATCGCCGGCATCATCGCCGACGAGATGGCCATCGGCGTCATCAACAACAAGACCACGGCCGTCCGCGTGATTCCTGCTATCGGCAAGGGCGTGGGCGACTGCGTCGAGTACGGCGGCCTGTTTGGCCGTGCACCCATCATGCCGGTGAACCCCAACGCCGGCACTGTGCTTGCCCACCGCGGTGGACGCTTCCCGGCACCACTGAACTCGCTGAAGAACTAGCTGAGGGGGACTGGCGAGGAGCCCCGGGGAGGGCAAATATATAAGGTCGCCTGCTCGGACAGTCCTGACTCGCACGGAGAGCACATTAAGTGCTCTCCGGCTCGTGCGGAACTCGCGATCGACCTTATATATTTGCCCTCCCCGGGGCTCCTCGCACAACGGAACCTCAGTTGGGTTCTATCCCGGTTGCAGCCGCTTCGCTCCTGCACCACTTGGCTGGTGCGGCGGTTTGGCGTTGGACGGTTCTTTTTCTGATATATGCTGGTTGCGGCTCTTCTTTTGGGAGGAGTCGCTTTTTTGTTGCTAGGAGGTTGGCCCGTGGTTGATGGGGAGATTCGTTCTGATCTGCTTTCTGCGGATTGGAATGGCGAATGGATGCGTCTGCAAGCTGATCGGCGGCGGGCTGACGATTCTTTTGAATGGGATAAGCGGGCTCGGCATTTTCGGCCGTTGGAGACTGCCCCGTATGCCCGGGACTTTATGAAGCTGTTGGCGTTAAAGCCTGGGGAATCCGTGCTGGATATGGGGTGTGGAGCTGGGTCGATTGCTATTCCGCTTGCTCAGGCTGGGCATCCTATAATTGCGGCAGATTTCTCTCCTGCTATGTTGGGCACGCTTGATGCTGGCATTGAGTACTATGGGCTCGAGGATCGCATTACGCCGCTTGAGCTTGCTTGGGATGATGATTGGGATTTGGTTGGACCGGTCGCGAAAGCGGTGGATGTTGCCTTTGCCAGTCGGTCGGTTACGACGACCAATCTAAAAGATGCGCTTGCCAAGCTTGATCGAACGGCTCGTCGGCGTTGTGCTGTCACGATGGTCGCTAACTCCAGCCCGCGCTATGATCTGCACTTGATGAACGCTATCGGCGCCTCGGTTACCTGCAGCAATGGCTTTGTGTACGCCTTCAACATCCTCATTCAGATGGGTGTGTTGCCGCAGGTTACATACTTTGAATCGCCTCGTCGCGATACCTTCGATAGCCTTGAGGCAGGTGTGGCGGATTTTTCCCGTATGCTCGAGCATGGCAACGAGGATAAGATCGACCGTCTGCGCGACTACATCGCCCAGCACATGATTGAGAACCCCCATGCCGGTGAGCCGGGATCCAAGGGCGTGCCGCAGGGGCGCTATATGCTCGATCATGTCCGTAAGGTTCGCTGGGCGTTTATTGCATGGGAACCGGTCTCTGAATCCCGCTCGTAGCCCGTTCACAGCCCGAGCTGCCCATCACCTCGGCATCCGCATTCTTTGCGAACTGGGCAAACGCGCTCCACACCGTGCCGTTCCTGCGCTATCGTGGGACAGCTCACGTAGATTAAGGCCCCGTCGCGGGGCGCCCCATACATAGAAAGCGAGAACCCATGGCACTGACAGGAGCCCAGGTCAAGCAGCTTCGCAGCATGGCCCATCACCTCAACCCCGCCATCATCATCGGTAAGTCCGATGTCAACGAGGGCACCGTCGAGCAGACGGTCGCCTACCTGGAGAAGCATGAGCTCGTTAAGTGCTCCGTGCTCGATGGCTCCAGTCTTTCCGCCCGCGAGGCCGCCGAAGAGCTCTCCGAGCGTTGCCACGCCGAGGTCGTCCAGGTCATCGGCCGCAAGTTCTCGCTGTATCGCGAGTCCTCGCGCAAGGACATCGAGAAGATCAAGCTCGTCTAAGAGCCAATGATCCGGCGAGTCAACACATAGCAAGCTTACGGGTGCCCAAGTACTTCGGGCGCCCGTTTTTTATCGCTCGACCAGCACGCGATTGAGCCGCCCCTCCACCAAGCGCTCGTATAGACGCCGCGTCTCGGGCTCGGGCACGCCATTGACCTGCTCCCTTAGATGGTGCATATGCCCGCTGTACAGCTCGACGATATCGCGCCGCCGCCCCGCCGCACTGTAGACGCGCATGGCGCAGCGCACCATATCCTCACGCGCTGTTTCCTGCCGAAGCCCCGACTCCGCCAGCCAAATCGCCGACTGCAGATCGTTTTCTTCTAGAGCGGCATTTGCTCCCTTAATCATGCAATCGATGTACTTTGACTGCATAATGCGTCGCATACGCAAAAAGTAGGTGGGGTTACAGCCATTGGGAACATACAGCGGTCCGGCATAAAGCTGCTCAATCTTAAGGCACAGTTCAACTAAATGGGGCCCGCGCGCACCCGTGCGATTTCCCAAAACCTCGCGGCTTATCTGGTCAAACAGCCGTACATCGGTCTTGACGTAGTCGCCGTTGAGTCCGATGCATTCATTTTGGATGAGCACACACGACTTGCCATCCGGCGTCGGTCCCAAAGCCGACCGCAAGCGCGATATCGTCGAGTACAGGTTGTTGCGGGCGCTATTGAACTCGGCATGGGGCCACAGCTCCATGGCCAGCGTCTCACGATCGACGAGCGCATCCATGCCCAGCGCAAGCCGCTCGGCAAGTGTCGCCGCCTTCTTGCGCCGCCACATTTTGTCCGTGATGGGAAACCCATCGCGCTCGGCGCGAAACGCACCAAACATGCGAATCTCGATATGGTCGATGGTATCAACGGCTTCAACCTCGCCGGCCTGGAACAGGCGCTCGCCCTCCCCTTCCAGATCGTCGCGCAGCGAATACCGCGATAACTCGCGCACGGGAAGCTTCTTGCGAATCCTGGTCGCCGGCTCGCCCAGACAATGCATGGCAAGGCGCGCAAAGAGCCGATACGATGGCTCTAGAATCCCCGCACGATTCATGGACATCCAGGCCGCAAGATCGCTGTCTCGGCCCGCACAGGCCAAATGCAGCGCCACCATCCAGGCCTCCGCTCCACCAACCTGCGTCTGGCTTATATCGAGCAACTCCGCTTCCTCGCGCACCGAAACCATCGAGGTGTTACGCAGATACGCCGCGCGCTCCAACAGCAATGCGTTATCGCGCATGTACGCAATCGACTCCTCGGCAAGTTTGAGCACTTGGACCGCACGGAACTTTGCATTAACCGGCCGTCCCTCTGCCAGCGACTGCCAGCCTTCTAGCAACAGGCCAAACAGCTGAATCTGGTTGTCGCGCATGCGCACGGCAAAACGATCGAGCTCGTTGAATGCCGCGTCGTCGGTTACCGGCAAGCCGGAAAGGAGCCGCCGTGCCGCCAACACCATGCGCACCCAGATAGCCATCGCCTTAAGCCCACGTACGTCGAGCGCCTCCCGCACCACCGTCATCTCGTCGTCGCGCTCGTCGGTTCCCGCAAACGACCCGTCAAAAAGCTCCACCAGCATGCTGTCGGCCCGTATAACAATCCCCGCGATGTCGAGCTCGCAGTCGTAGGCCTTGCTCGTTTTGAGCTGCTGTAGAACGCCGCCGTCATCTCCCCGCTCGGTCAGGCAGCGCTTGACCTCGATATGCGCGGACAACATATCGAGTGCGGTATGGGATGTCTCGATTTCTGGCACGGTCAGGTTCGTAGGAAGCCCAAGCCCGTTGTCCCCATAGCAAACAGCCGTCAGTGTCTGGGCCACCCTCCATGAAACAGGGTCTATTTCGCAGGCCGCCCGTTCGCCCCCGCGCTCGATGACCGATGCCATATAGCGAGCGAGCTTTGTATTGGACACGCTGACCGCTGCCAGATATACGCCAAGCGCCTCGGCAGGCGTTGGCTCTGGAGCCGGATCCTCGGCATCGATCGTGCCCAGCGCTGCTCGGCAGATATCGGCCCCGTGCCCCGTCAGAGCCAGATCGACCCCATACTGCCCAGCAAGTTCAAGGACCGCATCACGGTCCAAAAAGGCGTCCGCCAGGCCCATCGCCGCATCGCATCGGCCCGCCTTAAGCAAAATCCGGGCCGCCCTCGGAACAAGTTCGGGGCGAACCTCGGCCACCAACTTACGCAAGCGCAAGCGTCCGTTATCCTCCGTGCCCAGACACGTAAAACTCCGCTCGGCGGGGTCCAAGCCAAAGATCGGGTAGTCGCGTACGAAGTAGGACTGGTCGACCATCGATAGCCTCACCCCGCAAGCCTCGAGTTCTGCGATATTGCCCTCGCCCATCAAAATCATGAGACATGCCACGCAAAACAGTGCATTATTGTCGAGCGAAGCCAAGTCGACAAGTGCCGCGCCATATACGTTGACAATCTCGTTTTCGAGCAGACCGGCTACGTCGCCTTGGCCATACAGACCCGTCTGCAATGCCGAAACGAGCTCGGGCACGCCCTGCGTGAGCTGATAAAAGTCGAGCGATGTGCTGATTGAAAACGCCGATGCCCACGCCGAATACTCATAGGCATGCACCTTGAGCATCTGCGCATTGATCTTAACCGAATCGCCCAGCCCATGAATCAGTTGACGATTTGAAGGACGGCAGGAGATAAAGACCCCCACCCCCATAGCGCGCAGGCCGCGAATCCTGTCGATGAGGTCTTCGGTATCGTGCTGATCGAGGTTTGGCACATTATCAATCGCGATAAGGGAGTGCGGTTTGTCTTTGAGTTCTTCGGTAACCACCTCGAGCTGCATAAACACCTCGCGCCCAGTGGCGCGATCGGCCTCGATAATCCGCACGGGGCCTCGCGTCGGGTCGCATTTAACCTCATGGGTGTACTGCAGCAGCACCGAGGTCTTCCCAAACCCGTCGGGCGCATAAAGAACCACGATGCCGGCCTTTCGGCCCTTGGCGAGAAGCTCATTCATCAAGCGTTCGCGTCGCACCATATAGCCACCGCCCAGCGGCATCAGCTCGAGGTCGTCCATACTGCCCAAATCGTTTACCATGCCCGCTCCTCAACTCGACCGTATGGACACTGTAACCGCAAGACCATACAAGCCGCGCTATGAATAGAGCGACCTTGTGTTCTAGGTTGTCTTTTGGTACGCAAGCGGCAAGTTTTTGTACAGCGAGGGCCGATTGTTATTAATCCCCCGACTAATCGGTCTTTAAGCAGGTAAATGAGCTTGTCAGCTTGTCCCATCTAAGCGGCAGTGTAACGCAGATGAACAAGGTTCAGCTATGTCATTCAACTCGCCTAGCACCCGCTACCGTCTACGACCTTTTAGTGGCATTTTTGCATAGAATCTGGTATGGAATGAATCAAGCTGTTGGGCATCCGGCATTCGTCAAGCTTGCGGCAAGATTTTGGTCAAGCGGGCGGAGAGGGATAACAAAAAGGCCCCCGCAAAGCGGAGGCCTTAGGCAAGGCTATGTCGAGATGCAGGATTCGCGCTACTCGCAGAGCGAAAGGGCGGCCTCGTCGGCAACGACAACGCAGTTGGTGTGCAGCTGCAGGATCGAAGCCGGGCACGCGGGCGTAACCGGACCATAGCACATGTCATGCACGGCCTGAGCCTTGGCCTCGCCGTTGGCGACGACTAGGATCATGCGGGCATACATGATGGTCTGGGTACCCATGGTGTAGGCCTGACGGGGAACATCGTCGATGCTGTCGAACAGGCGGCTGTTGGCCTGAATGGTGCTCTCGGTGAGGTCGACGCAGTGCGTGCCCTTGGAGAAGTGGTCATCGGGCTCGTTGAAACCAATGTGGCCGTTGTTGCCAATGCCGAGCAGCTGCAGATCCGGGTAACCGGCGGCGGCGACGATCTTGTCGTACTCAGAGCAGGCAGCGGCGGCGTCGGGGTTGGAACCGTCGGGCACATGCGTGTTGTTCAGGTCGATGTTGATGTGATCGAAGAAGTTCTCACGCATGAAGTAGTGATAGCTCTGGGGATCGTCGTGCGAAAGGCCGCGATACTCGTCCAGGTTGTAAGTGCTGACCTCGGCAAAGTCGACGTCACCCTTCTCGTACCAAGCAGCGAGCTGCTTGTAGGCACCGATCGGGGTGGAGCCGGTGGCAAGACCCAGCACGCAATCGGGCTTGAGGATAACCTGCGCCGAGATGATATTGGCGGCCTTGCGGCTCATATCCTCGTAGTCTTTAGCTTTAATGATCTTCATTACGCGTCCTTTCTCGTACAAGAGAGGCAAGGCTCCCCTTACAAGCACTTGCCCGCGGCCCGCGTCGGCCGCAACCAACGTGTGCGGCCACCAGGGCGAGGTCGCGTAATGTATGTGTCTCGTGTCTAGCCGCGTCGAGGCCCCTGCCCGTCCACGGTGACCCAAAGCCGTTTAGCTTCGGACAAATCCCATCTTGCCACGGAGGGCGCCCTCTTTCAAGGGCGCCCTCCATAAACGTGTTTGAATTGTAGGCTAATGGCCACGTGCACTTACTAGCGCTCGCGAGCAACGATGAGCTGGTCCATCTCTTCGACATGCGCACCAACGGAGCCCTTGATACTCGAGAACTCAACGGAGTTGCACACCAAGATGGGAACCGTCACATCGTAGCCCTCGGCAGCAATTGCCTCGCGATCGAACTCGATGAGCACGTCACCCTTATGGACGACATCGCCCACCTGTGCATGCACGCTAAAATGCTTGCCCTCAAGCTGAACAGTGTCCAAGCCAACGTGGATGAGCACGTCTAGGCCATCGACCGTGTTGAGCGCAACGGCGTGACCCGTGGGAAAAATGGCCTCGACCTTGGCGTCTGCCGGCGCAATCACACGCGTGCCGGTAGGCTGAATCGCCACGCCCTGGCCCAAAAGGCCGGTGGCAAATGTCTGGTCATTGACCTCGGACAACGGAATGACGTCGCCCGAGATGGGAGCATCCAGCGTAAGAACTCGTCCACGCATACCAAAAGACCTTAGGACTTTAGTGAACATGCTCCCCCTCGGACATACCAATCAATCAAAATAGCTTTAACAGTTTACCACTTGGCACCCGTTTTTGACCATTAGGGAAGTTCGCGCTTGACAACCTCGACGATGTCGTCGACAACACGCTGAGTGAGCTCGTGCGTCTCCGCCTCGGCCATAACACGGACCAGCGGCTCGGTACCGCTCGGGCGCACCAGAATGCGGCCGCGGCCGTCAAGCTCCTTCTCGGCGGCAGCGACGGCGTCCCAAATGGGCTGGCAATCGTCCAGGCCGGCCTTGTTGTCGGAATGCACGTTGACGAGTACCTGCGGGTACTTCTTCATGATGCCGGCAAGATCGGTGAGGGTACGACCGGTGCGCTTGAGCACGGCCAGCAGCTGCAGAGCCGTCACCAGGCCGTCACCGGTGGTGTTGTGCTCCAGGAAGATGATGTGGCCGGACTGCTCGCCGCCGATGACGGCGCCGTCCGCGAGCATGCGCTCCAGAACGTAGCGGTCGCCCACGGCGGTCTGAACCATCTCGAAGCCCTGCTCTTTCATGGCAATGGAGAAGCCCAGGTTGCACATGACGGTCGAGACGATCTCGGAGTTGGCGAGCTTGCCGCGAGCGGCAAGGTCAGAACCGCAGATAGCAAGGATGTAGTCACCATCGATCTCATTGCCCTCGCTGTCCACGAACAGTACGCGGTCGGCGTCGCCGTCGTGGGCCAGGCCGATGTCAGCATGGGTGCGCAGCACGAGCTCGCGCAGGGGCTCAAGGTGAGTGGAGCCGCACTCAACGTTAATGTCGGTGCCGCAGTAATCGGTGTTGATGGCATGGACCGTGGCACCCAGGCGCTGCAGCGCGGCGGGCGTAGTCTGGCAAGAAGCACCATGGCCGCAGTCGACGGCAACGACCAGGCCGTCGAGCCTCAGGCCATCAAGCGTATCGATGGCGTGGTCGACGTACGCCTTGCGAGCGTCCTTCATCTTGATGATGTGGCCCACGCCGGCACCGGTCGGCAGCGTGTCGGCAGCCATAGCTTCCTCGGACATGACCCAGGCGCTGATCTCTTCCTCGACCGCATCGGGAAGCTTCATGCCCTTGCGGCTAAAGAACTTGATGCCGTTGAACTCCGGAGGATTGTGCGAAGCAGAGATGACGATGCCGCCGTCGAGCTCATTTTGGACAGTGAGCAGCGCCACGGCCGGCGTAGGGATAACGCCGCAGCAATGCGGGCGGCCGCCCTCGGCCATGATGCCGGCGGTCAGAGCACTCTCGAGCATAGTGCCCGAAAGACGCGTGTCGCGACCGATGCAAATGTCCGGACCAAGGAACTTGGTCGCCGCACGGCCAAGGCGAAACGCGAGGTCACACGAGAGGTCGGCGTTGGCGACGCCACGGACGCCGTCGGTACCGAAGATGTTCTGGGGCATAGGATTGCTCCTTCCCTAGCAGGCGATATGCACCGCCCACCCTAGTCGAAAAAGAAAAGCGGGACCCGCCGAGGAATCGGCAGGCCCCGCTTGTACATTGTATCTCGAAAGGAGATAAAACCTTAGCGCTTGGAGAACTGGGGAGCGCGGCGGGCCTTCTTGAGGCCGTACTTCTTGCGCTCGACCACGCGAGCATCGCGCGTAAGGAAACCGGCCTTCTTAAGGTCAGCACGGTAGTCGCCAGCGTTCAGAAGAGCGCGAGCGATGCCCAGGCGCAGAGCGCCAGACTGACCGGAGATGCCGCCGCCATCGCACAGAGCGATAACGTCGAACTGACCGGCGGTGTCGGTCACCTTGAAGGGAGCAAGGGCGTTCTCAACGAGCTGATGACGGCCGAAATACTGCTCGGCGTCACGCTTGTTGATGGTCACCTTGCCGGTGCCGGGGACGAGACGGACGCGGGCGACGGCGTTCTTACGACGGCCGGTACCCTGGTAGACAACGGTGTTCTCAGCCATCTTTAAGCCTCCAGCTCAATCTTCGTGGGGTTCTGGGCAGCGTGCGGATGCTCGGCACCAGCGTAGACCTTAAGCTTGGTCATCTGGGCACGGCCGAGGGTGGTCTTGGGCAGCATACCGCGAACGGCGCGCTCGATGACCTTCTCCGGGTGCTTCTCCATAGCCTGGCGGAAGCTCTCAGCCTTGAGGCCGCCGTTGTAGCCGCTGTGGCGATAATAGGTCTTCGTGTCGGCCTTGTTACCGGTAAGCTGGACCTTATCGGCGTTGATGACGACAACGAAGTCGCCGCAGTCGCTGTTGGGCGTGAACTGGGGCTTGTTCTTACCGCGCAGGATCATTGCGATCTGGGTGGCAAGACGGCCCAGGACAGCACCATCGGCGTCGACGAGAACCCAGTTGCGCTGGACCTCGCCCTGCTTGGCGTAGTGAGTCGATTTCGAAATCACTTAGACTCCTCCATGTACAGTACGTGTTGTTACAGAGATTCACGGGGCTCTGCAAGTAACCCGTCCATATTACCCCGCTCGCCGTACGAGTCAACAGGTATTTTGGCTCCGACCAGAGTTTCTGCACATGTCATCCACGAGCCGTGATGTCGCAGCGTTGACGCTCGACAAACGCCTCGATATCTCCCAGCAAGCGCTTTGCCTCCTGACGGCCCTGGATATACAGGTCCAAAAGCTTTGCCGGATCGTGCTCGACATGGCCGACCTCGACCGGCTTTTGCGGAGCAATGACCAGCGCGCGGCCCTCGCGCTCATACTTCCACAGGTGCATGCGCTGGAGGTTATAGCGGTCGTGGCGCGTCTCGATAGCCTCGAGCAGATAGGGGTAGTCGACATAGCGGGCGCGCGCGGCAGGCATAAACTCGTAGGGCTTTTTCTCGTACGAGCGGTCCTGCGTGACAATGACAACCGCGCGATCGAAGCCCGCCTCCTCCAGCACGTGCTCGATGGGGACCGAATCGGCTACGCCGCCGTCGACGTATTTGTGCCCGTCAATCTCGACCGGCGGCGTCACCAGCGGCAGCGACGTCGAGGCGCGCGCGGCATCGAGGTCAAGTACGGCGCTTTTGACCGGCAGGTACGCGGCGGTTCCAAAGAGCATATCCGTCGCGACGGCGTACATCTCGATGGGGCTCGCGTCGAACGTCTCGTTGTCAAAGGGATCCAGACGGTCCTGAACATCGTTGAAGATAAAGTCGTAACCCACAATAGAACCCGTGGACGCAAACGATGCGGCACCCATGAAGCGGCTGTCGCTGCAGAAAGCCAGGTTGATGCGGTTGGCACGGCCGATCTGGTGCGACTTGTAGTTCACGCCGTTGAGGGCGCCGGCCGATACGCCATATACCGCCGGAATCTCGACGCCGGCCTCCATGAGAACGTCGAGCACGCCCGCGGTAAACTGCCCGCGAAAACTGCCGCCCTCCAGGACGAGCGCGACCCTGCCGGCGTTCTTTGCTTTATCTTCTGCAGTCATGTTGACCTCCTGCGATTGCGTTTTGGCTTTCTTCTACCCAGTTTTGGAATGGAGGGCGCATGGGTTTTGGAGTTGAGGGGGCGGCTGGCGGAAAGCACGTCCCGTTCTGAGGGGCGATTCCGGGATGCGCTTTCCGCCTGGGTTGCCATGGGGAAAGCATGTCCCACTCTACGGCTCGATTCCGGGTCGCAGCTTCCACTTGAGGCGTCATCCGGAAAATGTATCCCATTCCGAGCTTAGATTCCGGGATGCGGTTTCCGCCTGGGCAGTCATTGGGAAAACGCGTCCCACTCTGCGTCACTGAGGCGTTTTCTTTACGCCCGCGCCCTGCATAGAGTTCGATTCTCCGCGGTACGGGGGATCCGTTGATGCTGGGCGAGGCCAGCTGAAATTCGATAAACATCGCATCTATATTGGGCTGAAGCTTTGCGCGAAGAATCCGCGTATTTGCTGCACCGGCTTCGGCCGGCTGCCGCCGCCCTCGCCCGCGGGCTACAAACGCTTCGCGTTTGCTTAACGCCCGCGCCCTGCACAGAGTTCGATTCTCCGCGGTACGGACTAGAAATAAAAAGACAGGCAGATACGAATATCTACCTGCCTGTTACTTATGGTGGAGGCGCGGAGAATCGAACTCCGGTCCACGAAAGCCCCCTGATTGGCATCTCCAAGCTCAGTCGCTGGTTTAGTCTCGGACGCCTTGCGCGCAGCGACACGCTCGCGACGTCCTAACCGGTTCGGTCTTAGCCCGCGCCATACCGATTACGTGCGCAGGAGGATTCCCCTAAGATGACGTCGCGCCGGTGTCGGGGAAATCACCGGGTTGACGCGCCGCCATAAATTAAGCAGCGAGAGCCATAGGCTCAAAAGAAGAGTTGTTGTCAATTCAATTTGACGGTACCCCTGTTTAACGAGGCGAGGAGACCTCGGCTTGCTTCCTCTCTCAGAGCTATCGTGTCGAAACCAGTCGCCCCCGAATGTCGGGAAAGTCTGGATGGTATCGGGCCTGCAAACACCCGATAACCGTCGACTTTTCAAGGAACATACGGGGCGAGCCCCGCTTGTGGAGTGTTATCTTACCACGTTCTGAAAGCGGACAGCTGTTCTATGCACGAGCTGTGAAGACCCCAATGTGCGCCGCACTTCGCACTTTTGTTACCGATCGCGTCACGTATATTTTCGCCAAGCAAAATTGACCCGTCGAAAGGACCGTTATGGATACCAAGCAGCAACTCGTCGATGCCCTCGCAGGCCTGGGCTCAACCATTACCGAAGCTATGGATGTCATCGAGGGCTTTGTCCCCTGCGGACATCCCGCCCTCACGGTATCGAACGCACTCGTCGCGCTGGACGTTGACGATGATGCAGCTCTCGCCCAGCAGCTTGAGACCGTCGAGGGCTTTATCGACCACGTGAGTGAGAACCGCGGCGTGGCCGCCTACCACGGTATCGAGGTCGAGCTCGCGGGTCCCAAGGCCGATCTGTTCGCAGCAATCCGCGAGGTAGGCGCCCTTATGCAGACCGCAGGCGTCAAGAACACCCAGGTCAACGAGTGGGTCTACCGCAGTCTGGCAGCACTCGACAGCTCCGACGAAAAGGCAGCCGAGCAGCTCGCAGAAAGTCCCGCCATTTAGGCCGCGCTTTTGTAAATAGCAGACGCGGGCCCCTTGGCGCATCGTCGTCCAAGAGGCCCGCAAACAGTTCGCGTTAACCGATTGCCACGCCACCACGTTCGGCCAAAGCCAGAATCGGCATTATTTGGCGCGGGGTCTTTGCTGCAAGATCGGCATGTTCGAGCAGTTTGCGATCGTTAGTTACCAAGTAATCAACCTGTGCGCGTTTGCATGCGGCGAGTACCAAGTTGTCCTCGTAATCGCGATGGAGCGCTAAGTATTTGTCGGCCAGCCAAAGGTCCGACGCATCTGCACCCACGGCCGTGGCGTTTTCGGTCATGTTCCGAACAAACGCCAACGCCGCATCGCCAATTGCACGGGCAGATGCCTCGTCGAGCACTCCCCCGCTGGCAAGAACGCTACGCTTCAGCTCGTGTTGGACAACGTACAGCACGTCCTTGGCGATATGCACCGGAAAGAACAACGTTGCGCCCGATTCCGTCGCCCGCCCAATAAACGCACGCGCGGCAAGCGACTCGGCATGGTCGGCGCAAAACGAATCAACCCATACGTTGGCATCCACCATTATTTTGAGGGGAGCCCCGCTCACAGGATCATCCCCTTTTGGCGATAGTGCTCGTCCATGGCTTCGGAATAGATTGTTTCCCAACCGCGATCGTCGGATACGGGCGACGTAGCGATGCCCAGGTCCGCGTAAAGCTGATCTGCCGCCGCCCATGATGCGGCGAACGGAGTATCGGGCGCGACGGTCTGCTGCCGGTCGTCGACGGCCGCAAGCACTTCCTCGCACTGCCCGCCACCCTGCGCGACCTTGGCCACCACCTTTTTGATGAGCTCGGGCAGTGACCCGCCCGAAAGCCGCAGCACCTCCTCGGCACGGTTCTTGACCTGGCGATCTACGCGAACGTTCACCTGCGCCATGCCGCTAACAGCACCCACGTCGATCCCGCTCCCTTCAATTGCTAGCCCTGCTAGCAACACTATATAGAGAAGCTAGCACATGGTCAAACGCAAAAGGCCTGCGCCCAGACGACACCAATGCCGTCTGGGCGCAGGCCAGATAACGTGGGCGAACACGTCTGCTAACGCAGGTAAGCCTTCGCGTTGCTCAGGCTGTAGGCAATCGTCGAGCCGTTGTGCAGCAGCGACGACGCTTGCGGGGTAATCGTGCCGGTAATGCCCAGTGCCAAGAGTGCTGAGTTGGTAAGCATCACCTTAGAATAGGAACTCGTCAGACGATCAATGAGGCCCTGGCTCATGCGGCGCAGGCGAACAATCGCCGCGAGGTCCGTATCGGTCAGGATGATGTCGGCGACCTCCTTGGCGATGTCGCTTCCGCCACCCATCGCCAGGCCCACGTCGGCCAAACCGAGCGCCGGCGAATCGTTGACGCCGTCGCCCACCATGGCAACATGGCGCCCCTCGCCCTTAATGCGCTCCACATACGCGTACTTGTCCTCGGGCAGCAGCTCGGCCTTAAACTCGTCGACCCCCGCCTCTCGCGCAATGCGCTCGGCCGTGCGCTCGGAATCGCCCGTGAGCATGACCACGTGCTTGACGCCCAACGCGTGCAGGTCGGCGATGGCCTCGCGGACCCCGGGCTTAAGCGGGTCCTCGATACCGAGCACGCCCACAACGGTGCCGTCGACCGCCAGATACAGCGGCGACAGTCCCTGCATCTGGGACTCAATGCGCTCCTTAATGTCGGAATCGAGCTGCGCGCTCTCGTCCTCAAACACAAAGTGTGCCGAGCCGATAATCGCGCGACGCCCTTCGATGGACGAAGCGATGCCGTGCGCCACAATATACTCGACCGCAGCGTGACGCTCGCGGTGCTCGAGCCCGCGCTCGCGGGCGGCGTTGACCACGGCACGCGCCACCGGATGCGGGAAATGCTCCTCCAGGCAGGCAGAAAGGCGAAGGACCTCGTCCTCGCTCCAGCCGTCGGTCGTGAGCACGCAAGCTAGGCGCGGCTGGGCCTCGGTCAGCGTACCGGTCTTGTCAAAGACAATGGTATCGGCCTTGGCAAACGACTCAAAGTACTTAGCGCCCTTGACCATAACACCCATCTTGGCAGCGTCGCTCATGGCAGTCATGACGGCGACGGAACCCGTGAGCTTGAGCGCGCACGAATAGTCGACCATCAGTGCCGCTGAGGTCTTGATGAGGCTGCGGGTGGTAAGCGCGACCAGGCCCGCGAGCAGGAAGTTCCACGGGACAATCTTGTTGGCGAGGTCTTCCATGTGCGACTGGCCCTCGGACTTGAGCGAGTCGGCCGTCTGCACGAGCGAGACGATCGAGCGAAGCTTGGTCTGAGCCGTGTTGGCGCGCACGCGCACCAAGATGCTGCCGTCTTCCACGACGGTACCGGCGAACACGTCGTCGCCCACGCTGCGCTCGACGGCCAGCGGCTCGCCGGTCAGGGTCGCCTGGTTGACCATGGCACTCCCCTGCTCGACAACACCGTCGATGCAAATGGACATGCCAGTGCGCACGGCGACCAGATCGCCGGGCTCAAGCTCGGTCGCGGCAACGCTTACCTCGGTGTCGCCGACGACCTTTTGCGCCTTGTCGGGCACATCGAGCAGCGAGTTGATGAGCTCGTTTTCGCTCATGGCGCGGGTGTAGTCCTCGAGCAGCTCGCCCACGTTGAGCAGGAACATCGTCTGGCCCGCGGTGTCGACATCACGTTTGACGAACGAAATGCCGATGGCCGAAGCGTCGAGCACGGGAACGGTCAGGCGCGGCTGCGCGAGCTCGTGGAGGGCGGCACGCAAAAAGGCCATGTAACCGACCACGACAAACACCGCACGCAGAGGCGTCGGCAAGAACCAGCGGCGCGCGTAGTGGGCGCCGATAAGTGTGGCAAGATCCATGACGAGCTTGTGCTTGCGTGGCTCAAGCTGCATCACGTAACCCGTCTTTGCGTCGGCAATGGCCTGGGCATCGAGCGCGCCCAAGGCGTCGAGCACGCCCGCACGACACCGCTCGTCATATTCGAGCGCCATCTGACCGATGCGGCCGTAGACGCGCACCTTGTGCACGCCGTCGATGTCGCCGCCAAGCTTAAGAAGTGCATCGAGATCGCTCTCTGGCACAGGACCCGCCAATTGAAGACGGGTCCTGCCGGGGATCTCGCTAATAATCGAGAATCTCATAGTTTGTGCCTGGGAGCGTTACTCGGCTGCCTCGTCAGCAGCGGCCTCGCTCTGGGTGATGTAAGCAGCCTCGGCAACCATGTCGTCGACATTAGCCTTGGCCTGCTCGACCATGTCCTGGTAGCCGTTCTTGATGCGCATGCCGCACGCAATACCCTGCACGCAGGCATTCTTGACCGGAGCGCTGGTAAGCAGCTTGATGCCGGCCGTGCCAAGCAGAAAACCGCCACCGACAAGCAGGGTATTGAACGTCGACTTCTTCATGTTGCTTCTCCCTTTTGCCGCATTGGACGCGGCATGGTGCTTCAGCACCCGAGTAAACAAGTTTGCTCGAGCACGCTTTTGAAATATCTCAATTTTATCTAACTATCTAGGTCAGCCATGGCTAACCTTTTGAAAATTAACGATGCGGAGTAACCGATTGTCAATGTGACAAAGGGACTGTCCCTTTGCCCCTTCTTACAACTGCCAGGTAGCTGCTTCCTTTTGCAGCGCCACCATGCGGGCGAATTCTCCACCTGCCGCCTTGAGTTGCGCCGGAGCACCCTGCTCGGCTACCACACCATCCTTGAGCACAACGATCTTATCGGCATTTTCTACCGTGCGCATACGGTGGGCGATCACGATAACCGTCTTGCCTGCGAGCAGGCGGGAAAGCGCCTGCTGCACCACGGTCTCGTTCTCCACATCTAAACTCGCCGTCGCCTCGTCCAGCAACACGATCGGCGCGTCTTTGAGCAGCGCACGGGCGATGGAGATTCGTTGGCGCTCGCCACCGGACAGCTTGGAGCCGTTCTCGCCAATCATGGTGTCATAGCCCTGTGGCATGTGGCTCACAAACCCGTCGCAGTTGGCGGCATGCGCGGCAGCAAGCACTTCCTCATCGGTGGCATCGCGACGACCAAGACGAATGTTGCCCATCACCGTGTCGTCAAAGAGCAGCACGTCTTGGAACACGATGGCGTAGTCGCGCAGCAGCACCTCGGGGTCTACGCTCGCAACATCCACGCCGCCCACGGTGACCGTGCCTTCGGTGGCGTCCCAAAAGCGCGCGGCCAGGCGGCTCACCGTGGACTTACCGGAGCCCGAAGGACCTACCAGGGCCGTGACCTCGCCCTCCTTGGCCATGAAGCTTACATCGGTCAAGATCTTCTCGCCTGCGCGTCCGTCCTCCCCTGCACCATAGCCAAATGCAACGTGATCGAACACCACGTCATGGCCCACGGGCTCAAACTTTTCGCTCCCCCGCGCCACGGGCTCCTCCATGATGGAGCGCATGCGCTTGGCCGACGACTCGGCGGCAAACAGCTCGGACATCAACATCAACGCCTGGTCAAAGGGCGCATAGATGCGGCTCACCATGAGCAGGAAGGCAAACATCATCAAAAAGTCGACCTGGCCGGAGGCGACCATCGCGGCGCCCGTGACCAACGTGGTGGCAATCCCCAGGCGCAGGATGGCAAAGGCCGAGTTGACCAAAAGCCCATTGGCAAGCTCGCCTCTGGTGGTCTCGCGCTCCTCGGCATCGATCACGGCGTTGAGTCCCTCAAGATAATGGGCCTCCTGGTTGGTGGCGCGGATCTCGCGCACGCAGTCGAGCGTCTCTTGGATTGCCTCGGTGACTTTGACCTTCTCGGCGCGCACACGGTCGAACACCGGGGTCATGGGGCCGCGCGTCAGACACAGCATGGCAAAGGCCACGGGAACGCTCCAAAACGCCGCAATCGCCAGCTGCCAGCAAAAGAACAGCGATGACACGAACACGATGGCGCTTGCAATAATGGCACCCCAGAGTTCTCCCAGCACATGGCTGTAGGCATGCTCCATGGTCTGAACGTCACCCATGATGGTCTCGGTCAAATCGGCCAGATCGCGGCGGCCAAAAAACGACAACGGCAGTTTACGCAAGCGCTCGGCGATCTCCATGCGCTGCTTGCCGCATTCCTCGTAAAAGATGCAGTACGTGTAGTAATACTGCTGCCAGTTAGAGGCAAAGAGCAGCACAAAAAAGATAACGAGACCACCCGCGATGGGCAGCGCATCCGGCAGGTCGGCCCCATGTGCAAGATGCTCGACAAAGCCGGCCATGACCAGGAACAAAAGGCCCATGCCGGCCATGGTGATGAGATTGGTGAGTGTGGTCCAGAAGATACCGCGCTTTACGCCGGCGATGCCTTTATCGGATAGGAAATACTTCTTTTGGAATGAGGCGAACATTTAGGCCTCGCCTCCCTTCGTGACGGCGGCATCCGCGGCAGCAGTGATCTTCCAGCTCGCGGCCTGTTCGTATTCGGCCCACATCTTGGCGTATAGACCGTTTTGGGACAGCAGCTCGGCATGGGCGCCGGCCTCCTGCACACTACCCTGGTTGAGCACCACGATCTTGTCGGCCCCCACCACGGTCGAAAGCCGGTGCGCGATCATAATGACCGTGCGGCCCGCCGCCAATTTGCTAAAGGCGCGCTGGATGAGCGCCTCGTTCTCGGGGTCGGCAAAGGCTGTGGCCTCGTCGAGCACCATGATGGGCGCGTCCTTAAGAATTGCGCGGGCGAGCGCCACGCGCTGGACCTCGCCGCCCGAAAGGTACGCCCCGCCGGCGCCGAGCATGGTGTCGATGCCCTGCGGGAGCTTGGCCACGATATCGTCGCACTGGGCCGCGGAGAGGGCCGCGCGCACTTCGTCGTCAGTGGCTCCAGGCTTGGAGGCGCGCACGCTATCGGCAAGTGTTTGGCGGAACAGCTGGTTGGTCTGAAACACAAAGGCGACCTGGTCCATGAGCTCGTGCGGATCCATGTCGCGAACGTCTACGCCGCCCACAAGCACGCGACCCGAACAAACATCCCAAAAACGCGGGATCAGGCTTGCGCAGGTTGACTTACCGCCGCCCGAGGGGCCCACCAGCGCAAGGGTGCTGCCTGCGGGAACGCTAAAGCTCACATAATCGACGGCAGGCGCTTCGGCACCCTCGTAGGTAAAGCTCACGTCCTCAAAGCGCACATCGCTGCCAACAGGGTGCTTGGGCTGGGTAGGCACGGAGAGCCGCTTGGAATCCATAACGCTTCGGATGCGTGCCAGCGAATCGGCACTCATCTGAGATGCTTCGCCCACAAACATAAGCTTGGTCATAGCCGTCGGCACCACGGCCGAAAAGATCGCGTAAAACGTGAAGTTGGCCATAAAGTGCGCAAAGTCCGTCTCGCCCGGCGCCAGCAGCAACGCCACGGGCAAAAGGAATGCCACAAGGCCATTGAGCGCGGTAAGGTTGAGCACCTGCGGACCTCGGCAAAACGTGCCCGCATAGCTTTGTGCCATGTCGGCGTATTCGGCGATCGCGTCGTGGAACGCCTTAAAGGAATAGACCGTCTGCTGAAACACCTTGACCACGGGAATGCCGCGTACGTATTCGGTACCGGTCTTGTTCATCTTGACCAGCGCGCCCATGTAGGCCTTCATGAACTCGGCGCCTTTGCCGCTCATCATGGTGGCCATGGCGCCAAACGAAATGGCCACCGAGATGAGGCATGCCGCGCCCAAGCGCCAATCGAGGGCGAAAAGCAGCACGAGCAAGCCCACGACCATGGCGGCGGCGCCTGCGATATCGGGCAGCATGTGTGCGAGCAAAGTCTCGGTGGAGGCGGCGCATCCGTCTACAACACGACGCAGCTCACCGGTGGCGTGCGTGTCAAAGTAGCCAAGCGGCAGCTTAAGCAGGTGCTCGCTCGTAGTCTTGCGGATATTGGACGCGCAGCGAAACGCGGACAGATGCGTGCACATGAGCCCCACGAAATAAGCTACGATGCTTGCCAGGGCAAAACCCACGGCCCACCAGCCATACATCGCGATGTCGCAGGCTTCGCTCCAGTTAGGTGCCACGGCGATCAGATCGCGCGCGACGAGCCAAATGCACGCGTACGGGCCAAAGCTCAGCAGCTGCGAGAGCGCCGAGAGCGCCATGCCCAAATACGTTAGGAATTTACGGTCGCCGGCATATGCAAGCAGCTCGCCGATACCGCCGCCTTCCCTTTTTGATCCCTTTGCCATGAGGTTCCCTTCTGACGGCTTGAGAGTTAACCGCAATCAACTTATCATTGATATGTTAGACAAGGCTCACAATCGAGCCAGGCATGGACGTTTCCGCAAAGGAAGGGGACGCTTTTGAAAATGCATCGGGCCGCGACCGACATAACCGAGCTCTACGCACCACAGTTTGAGCAGTTTGGCCTGGAGCTTACTGGCAAGGGCGCCGTCTTTACCGGCGAGGTGGCAAACGATCGAGCGCACGGACGCGCATGGATCATGCCTCTCTCCCCTGCCTGCATCGTCATGGAGCATTTCATCACCCCGACGCACGATATGTACCTGGCCGAATACACACCCGAGCCATACGCTTGCGTGAGCGAAGTCAGCGCGCCCACACTTACATGCATGCCCGAGGCTGGCATAACGCCCGCGAACCTCAAACCATTGCATGGACCGTGGCCAAACAATGCCGTTTGCAGCTTTATCCAAGATAGCTGTGGCGAGGAATTAAGCCCGCTGTTTGCGGGGGAGCTTTATCACTCGCGCTCGGTACTCTTTTTGCCTGGATATTTTGACGAACTGGAGCACCGCTATCCCACCGAGTTCGCGGGAATCTTTGAGGCGTTTGCCGAGTCATGGCACGAGGAAGCGACGTCTGCCATCTGCCACACGCTGCGCCGGATTAACGAGGAACGCGCCCGCACCGTAGGCGGACACGTCTATATGCAGGGCATCGTGGAGACCATGGTCGCGGAGCTCGCCTGTTCGCGCGCGGCCCACAAGCAGGCACGGCAGGCGGCGAACACACGCGTCAGCATAACCATTGCCGAAGAAGCGACGGCAATGATTGAGCGCGCGCTCGACAAAGGCAGGCGTGTGGGTATCAACGAGGTGGCCGAGAGGCTCTACACAAGCCGCTCCAAACTATGCGCCACCTTTAAGGCCCAAACTGGCGAATCCCTGGGCGCCTACATTCGCAGACGCCGTATGGAGCGAGCACAGGACCTTTTGGCCGATAGCTCGCACACGATAGCGCAGGTGGCAGAGCGTCTAGGCTACCCTCAGCAGGCCGCCTTCGCCCAAGCCTTCAAGCAACACACCGGCACCACCCCCACCACCTGGCGCTCCCAACATATATAAAGAATGAGGGCGCCATCGGCGCCCTCATTCACCAAATTCCATTCAGCCCCGCCTGACCCGAACGGCCGAGTCGTCACGGAACCGAGGGGCCGGGCGCAGGGCCTTGCTTCTCAATGAGTTCCCTTCAAAACAATGGGCGTGCCGACGGCACGCCCATTCACTCTATTCCATTCAGCCCACCTGACCCGAACGGCCGAGTCGTCGCAGAACCCGGGAGCCCCGGCAGGGCGGGTGCTTGCTCAAAATGAGTTCCGCACGCAAAGAAGGCCACTTAATGTGGCCTTCGTCTTGCGCAGGACTGTTTGAAATTTTGAGGAAGCACCCGCCCTGCCGGGGCTCCCGGGTTCCCGTTTACGAGAGCGACGTTCTCAGCAACTCGTTGAAGAGCTTCGGGTTGCCCTTGCCGCGGCTCGCCTTCATGCACTGGCCCACCAAAAAGCCGATGACCTTCTGGTTGCCGTCACGATACTGCTGTGCCTGATCGGCACAGTTAGCCAGTACCTCGTCCACGATCGGCTGCAGCGCGCCGGCATCGCTCACCTGACGCATACCGCGCTCGTCGACGATCTTGTTGGGGTCGTCGCCGGTCTGGGCCATGGCCTCAAAGACCTCGTGAGCCTGGTTGGAGCTGATGGCATCGGTCGCCAGCAGCTTGCCGAGTGCCGCCACCTGAGCCGGCGCGATGCCGGACTCAGCCAGCGAGACGCCCGCGCCCTTAAGGTAGGCGATCATCTCGTTCACCAGCAGGTTTGCAACCGTCTGGGCCTCCTTGCCGGCCATACCGGCAGCGGCGGCCTCAAAGAACTCGGCAAACTCCGGGTCGCCGGCAATCTGCTCGGCATCGGCCGCCTTAATGCCAAAGTCAGTCTCAAAACGAGCGCGCTTGGCATCGGGCAGCTCGGGGATCTCGCCTCGGCAGCGGTCGATGAACTCGTCGTCCAGATCGAACGGCGCCAGGTCGGGATCGGGGAACAGGCGATAGTCGTCGGCCGTCTCCTTCACACGCATGACCACGGTGCGCTTGCGGCTGGGCTCCCAGTGGCGGGTCTCCTGATAGATGATGCCGCCCTCCTCGAGCACCTCGGCCTGGCGGCAGATCTCGTAGGCAAGGCCGTCATGCAGGCTCTTAAACGAGTTGAGGTTCTTGAGCTCGGTCTTGGTGCCCAACTTGGTCTCGCCGCGGCGGCGCAGCGACACATTGCCGTCGCAGCGCATGGAGCCCTTCTCCATGGAGCAGTCCGAAATGCCCAGCGTCACAAAAATACGACGGAGCTTCTCCATAAACAGGCGAGCCTCCTCGGGCGTGCGCAGGTCGGGCTCGGTGACGAGCTCGATGAGCGGCGTGCCGCAGCGGTTGTAGTCGACAAGCGACTCTGCCGCGGCGGTAATGCGGCCCTCGGCGCCGCCCACGTGGACCATCTTGGCGGCATCCTCCTCCATGTGGATACGCAGGATGCGGATGGGCACCGTGTAGGAACCGTCCTTGCGACGCTCGGGCATCTGCAGGTTGGACGCGTCATAGCTGGCCAGATGGCCGGCACGCTGATTGCCCTCGCGCATGGTCGACGTCATGGACGTGGACAGGCCCTCGGCGTTGGCCGAGGCGCTTGCCAGGCTCTGGGCCTCGGCCTCGCCAAACGCGCAATCGGGGCGCTCGGCGGCACCGCGACCGGTCACGTCCAGGTCCAGGTGACCGTACATGGCAAAGGCGACCGGACCCTGCGTGGTCTGGAAGTTCTTGGCCATATCGGGATAGAAGTAGTGCTTGCGGTAGAACATCGAGTGGCGCTGAATCTCGCAGTTGGTGGCGAGACCGGCCTTGACGATGCTCTCGATGGCGCGCTTGTTGGGCACCGGTAGGGCGCCGGGCAGGCCCAGGCACACCGGGCACACGTTGGCGTTGGGCTCGTCATCATGACTGAGCTTGCAGTTGCAGAACATCTTGGTATCGAGTGCGGTGAGCTCGGTATGGATCTCCAGGCCGATCACGGCCTCCCAATCCTGCAGGACCTCGGAAAGCTCCTTCATTACAGCTCGCCTCCCTTCCCGGCAAAATCGGGCGCGACGGAAAGCGCAGGCGCACCCGTGGCGGTATCGGCAAAGCCGCACTCCAGGGCGCGGGCAAACGTGAGCAGCTGACGGTCCTTAAAGGCCGGACCAACCAGCTGGGCAGAAACGGGCAGCTTGCTGTCCTCGCCCAGGCCCAGCGGCACCGAGATACCGCCGTTGCCGCAAATGTTGAGCGAGATGGTGTACAGGTCGGAGAGGTACATCTGCGTGGGGTCGCTAATCTCGCCAAACTTAAAGGCCGTGCGAGGCGAGGTGGGCATGAGGATGGTGTCCACCTTGGCATACGCGGCGTCGTAGTCCTGCGTGATGAGCGTGCGGGCCTTTTGCGCGGCGTAGTAGTACTTGTCGTACACGCCCGAGCTCAGCAGGTAGGCGCCGAGCATCTGACGGCGCTTGGCCTCGGCGCCAAAGCCGTGGGCGCGCGACAGCGAGCTCTGGTCGGACAGGTTGGCGCAGCCCTCCTCCTGATAGCCGTAGCGAATGCCGTCGAAACGGGCCAAGTTGGAGAATGCCTCGGACGGACCGATGACGTAGTAGGCGGCGATGGCGGCATCCAGGTGCGGCAGGTCGACCTCGACCAGCTCGGCGCCCTGGTTCTGCAGCTCCTGGGCGGCGCGCTGAACAGCGGCCTTGACCTCGGGCGTCAGGCCCTCGGCCTCCATAAACGCGGGGATGATGCCCACGCGTTTGCCCTCGATGCTGTCGTTGAGATGCTCGGTAAAGTCGACGGCGCAATCCTGGCTGGTGCAGTCGTACGGATCGTGGCCCGCACCGGTGAGCGCGTTCATGGCCAGCGCGACATCCTCGACCGTGCGGCCAAAGGGGCCCACCTGGTCGAGCGACGAGCCAAAGGCCACCACGCCGTAGCGGCTCACGGCGCCATACGTGGGCTTAAAGCCCACCACGCCGCAGAGGCTCGCCGGCTGGCGAATGGAGCCGCCGGTGTCCGAGCCCAGCGAGAGCGCGACCTCGCCCGCGGCGACGGCGGCAGCGGAGCCGCCCGAGGAGCCGCCGGGCACGCGCCCGGTATCCCAGGGGTTGTTGGTGCGGTGGAACGCCGAGCTCTCGGTGGAGCTGCCAAAGGCAAACTCGTCCATGTTGGCCTTGCCCATGGGCAGGCAGCCGGCGTCGAGCATGCGCTGGACGCAGGTGGCGGTGTAGACGCTCTGGTAGTTCTCGAGCATGCGGGAAGCGCAGGTGGTGCGCGTGCCCACGAGGTTCATGTTGTCCTTGATGGCCAGCGGCACGCCCGCGAGCGGGGGCAGCGGCTTACCTGCGGCATGGTCGGCATCCACACGCGCAGCGGCCTCGAGCGCGAGCTCGGGCGCCACCTGCAGGAATGCCTGGACCCCGCCCTCGCGCGCCTCGATGGCGGCAAGGGAGGCCTGGGCCACCTCAGTAGCGGAAAAGCCGCCGGCGGCAACGCCCGCGGCGATCTGGGCGGCAGTAAGGGAATCGAAGCTTAGCGCCATTACTCGCTCTCCCCCTCTCCCAAAATGGACGGCACGCGGAAGTAGCGGTCGCGCGCGCTGCCAGCGTTTTTAAGCGCGACGTCGAGCGGCAGATCGCGCTCGGGCTCGCGCAGGTCATCGCCCATCACGTTGGACAGGCTTCCGATGGGATGGAACGTGGGCTCCACGTCGGGCAAGTCATATTGCAAGACGGGCTCGAGCATCTGGACGGCATCGTTCATGTAGGACGTCATCTGGGCGAGCTCGTCATCGGTCAGTGCGATCTTTGCGTACTCGGCGATGCCGCGCACGTCTTTCTCGCTGAGTGCCATAGGCGCTCCCTTCCGCATAACAGTTAAACCGCTCTAGTATACAGGGCAACGCCGGCTTGGAGCAGGCGCTTTACCCAAATGCAGCGAAAACGTAACGAGGGCGGCGGGCTGGCAGGCAACGGGCTGACGGTTATACAGCGAAACCGCACCGTCCATAGCGAAAACCGTCCCGTCCACAACGCAAACCGCGCCGCCCACAACGAAGACCATCACAACATTCGATGTTTTTCGCCAAAATCGAGATTTTCATCGAATGTTGTGATGGTTTTTACTGCCGTGAGGAACGATCAAAATGTCGGCGGCCAAACAGCAGTAACGCCGCGGGAACAGCTGTCACAACCACGCCCGCCCCTACGAGCGTCTGCTGCACGCCAAACGTCGCCGCCAGCCACGGGGCAATCGCCAGCGGGGCCACGCCGGCGAACATGTTGCCGAAGCCCATGACCGAGTTCACGCGACCAAGCTGTTCGAGCGGTGCCGTCGTTTGCACAATGGTGTTGTGGAGCGGGTTGACGACGCCCCAAGCTACGCCCAGTACAATCTGGCCGACAAGGGCTACGCCCACGTACGGTGTCCCCACATAGAGCAAGCTTCCCAGGCCCACGGACAGAAGCGCCACAAGCAGCGTCTTAAGGTTGACCAGGTGCGGCGGCAAGCGGAGCGCGACCACGGCGCCCAGCACCGCGCCCACGCCGCAGGCAGACGAGAGCCAGCCCATCCACTCGACACCGACATGCAGAACATCACGGTAGAAGAATGACTCCAGTGGATCGAAGGCGCCATAGCCAAAGTTCGAAAGGAAAATAATGCAGAACAGCAGGGCGAGGACGCTGTTGGTAAAGACCGTCTTGATGCTGGTCGAGAAGGTTGCACGGGTGGATGTGTTGAGGTCGGGACATTGGCTGGTATTGTCCGATGTGGTGTCACCGATCGCGGGTTTGCCTTCGTGCGCGGTGGCCAGACCCGTCCGCGGCCTAAAGCCCCAACCGGCGGCGAGCGCCAGTACGGTAAAGAGCATCATGAGCAAAAACACCGCACGCGACGACGCAGCCGCCGCGACAAAGCCGCCCAGCGTGGGGCCAACGACGATACTCACGTTTGAGAACATGGCGATGGCAGAGTTGATGTCTTTGAGCTCGACAGGATCGTCGGTGATATACGCCGGATAGGACGTGGCGATGGGCTGGGCAAACCCCATCACAAAGCCCAGGAGCACCGCGCCGGCAAGGACTGTTCCGGTCGCGCTTCCAAAGGCGAGGATTGCCGCGCCGGTTGCCAACGTGCCGACGATACTCGCCCGGAAATGCCGGCACGGACCCCAAGCGTCAAGCGCCGCTCCACCCGCAAAGGACCCCAGGATCACGAAGACGTTCATAAACAGGACGGCCAGCGATGTCGCGCCGACCGAGGCATCGTCCGCATAGGTGAGCGTTCCGATGACGCCGATAAAGTAGCTGGTCTGAAAACCGGTGTAGATGAGAAAGCGCATCGCCACCAGGCGCTTGGCCTGCACGGACAGTGATGATTGAGGCTTTGAAAAAAGAGATGCGAGCATGGAGACTCCTTGTTTCATACGAATACGGGCGGTGGGCATTCGCCACCGTCTGTCAAATCAATCTATCCGCATGAAAAATTAAGGACGCATCAGGACCCTTCTCTCCGTTTTTCGCTCAGTATGAACTACTTGGTAGATTGTAAGGCATGTCACAAGAATCTACCAAAGCAAAGACCACCACAAAGGTCCCTGGCCCCTCTGTGGTGGTTGCGACGTTTACGCTGGTTGAGGCTTGGCTATACCAGGTCGGCGCCGTTGGACTCGATGACCTTCTTGTACCAGAAGAAGCTGTCCTTGCGGCTGCGGGCGAGTGTACCGTTACCGTCGTTGTCCTTGTCGACGTAGATAAAGCCGTAGCGCTTCTTCATCTCGCCGGTCGAGGCACTCACCAAATCGATGCAGCCCCACATGGTGTAGCCCATCAGGTCCACGCCGTCCTCGATGGCAATCTCCATCTGCTTGATATGCTCGCGCAGGTAATCGATACGGTAGCCGTCGTGAATCGAACCGTCCGCCTCGACCTCGTCCACCGCGCCCAGGCCGTTCTCGACAATCATCAGCGGCACCTGGTAGCGGTCGTAGACCTCCTCCAGGTAGTAACGCAGGCCCTCGGGGTCGATTGCCCAACCCCAATCGCTCTTCTTGAGATACTCGTTGCCGGCGCCACCAAAGATGTTGCCCTGCTCCAGCAGCACCGGGTCGGCCGTGGCGGTGGCGCTCATGTAGTAGCTAAAGCTGTAGAAGTCGACCTTGCCGCCGGCCAGCGTGGCGGCATCCTCGGGTGAAACCTCCACGTGCACGCCTTCGCGGCGCCACACGCTGGGCGCCCATGAGGGATACGCACCGCGCACCTGCACGTCGCCGCAGTAGAAGTTCATCTCGCGCTGCTGCTTTTGCGCCGCCAGGACGTCAGCTGGATTGCACGTATGCGGGTAGCAGGCGTTGCCGGCGATCATGCAGCCGATCTTGTTCTGGGGATCGATCTGATGACCCATGGTGACGCACTTGGCGCTTGCCAGGAACTGATGGTGCAGAGCGTCGAAGCGCGCCTGCGGATCGTCCCAGTCGCAGTTGCCAAAGGCCATGGGCGTGTCAGTTGCCTCGGGCACCATACCGCCGCCCATCACGCCGCCAAAGCCGCCCATGAGCAGGCAATTGATCTCGTTAAAGGTGAGCCAGTAGAGCACCAGGCCCTTGTACTCGATCATGACAGTGCGGGCGTAGTTGAGATAGAAATCGATGAGCTTGGGGTTCTTCCAGCCGCCGTAGTTTTTGGACAGGCCATAGGGCAGCTCGTAGTGGCTGAGGGTGACCATGGGCTCGATGCCCTGCTCCTGACAGGCCTGGAACACGCGACGGTAGAACTCGATGCCGGCCTGGTTGGGCTCGGCCTCATCGCCGTTGGGGAAGATGCGGCTCCAGTTGATGGACATGCGGTAGCACTTAAAGCCCATCTCGCCAAAAAGCTTGATATCGTCGAGGTAGTGATGGTACATGTCCACGGCCTCGTGGCTGGGATAGTGGTACTGGGGCAGAATGCCGTCGGTAATGTGGCGCGGCTCGGAGACCGTGCCGCCGGTCATGATGTCGGGAACACTGAGGCCCTTGCCGTCCTCGTTGTATCCGCCTTCGCACTGATTGGCGGCAGTGGCGCCGCCCCACAGAAATCCATCGGGAAAAGCCATGTTGGCTCCTTTCGTACATGTTGGGAGGGTTCCACGGACGCTGGGGCGGCGTCCGCGGGGTAATTTGCGCCCCGCCTGGGGTCCGCACAAGGACCGCCGCCACGAAACCTGCCTATCTACTACGTTTTGCCGCGAACCCCCGACCACGCCGCAATTGGCAAAAATAAAACCGCAGGTAGATGGCTTGACGGTTCTCGGAAAACCACCGTGTGGTTGGCCCTTGCCGCATAAACGTAGTAGATGGGCCGGTTTCGTGGCGAGGCATGTACTGAATGCCCCGCGCGAGGCCCGTTCGATCAAAACCATGTCGGTTTACTACGATGGATCGATAGCTTTCGAGCACACCGGAAATTGCAAAACTAAAACCGCAGGTAGGAGGCTTGACCATTTCCGAAAAATCACAGTGCGGTCGGCCCCTGTAGATTCATCGTAGTAAACCGGCATAGTCTTGATTTGGGCAGTTGCCCAAACGGGCGCATGCGCAGACCGTCTCGCCCATTTGGAAAAAGCCGGCGGGGCGCTCCCCCCCGCCGGCTTGGTACCGAGTCTTTGTCGTTTGGGCTACTTGGCAGCCTCGGGCTTGTAGGTGACAAACTCGATTGCGAAGCCCACGACGGCACCCACGAGCGAAGCAACGATAGCCCAGATCATGTGGTTGATGCCGTTAACACCGGAGGGGTCGATGAAGGACAGCCAGTTGAAGACGCCCAGACCACCGGACATGTACACCACGGCGCCGGAGATACCGATGATGAGGCCGCCCACGGCAGAACCGATGCTGGCGTTGATGAAGGCCTTCTTATCGGGCAGGGCGACACCGTAGATAGCGGGCTCAGTGACACCAAAGAAGAAGGCGGAGATTATGGCCGGCAGCGCGATGCCGCGGAACTTCTCGTCCTTGTTCTTGAGATACATGGCAAAGAGCACGGCGCCCAGCGAGAAGGAGTGGGCGATAACGGAGCCCAGGATGTAGTCGTGGCCCAGAGTGGACAGGTTGACCAGCGCGATAGGCACGAGCGACCAGTGGAAGCCAAAGATGACCAGGCACATCCAGAAGGCACCGACGAGGGTGCAGCCCAGGAGGGAGCCGATCACGGGCAGGCCAAACAGCAGTGCGAAGAACTCACCGAGCAGGTTGGTGATGAGCGTGGCGATGGGGCCAATGACCAGGTAGCCAAGGGTGACGGTGACGGTGACGACGATCAGCGGGGTGAAGAACATCTTCATAGAAGCGGGCATCCACTTCTTAACCCAGTGCTCGAGGGTAGAACCGAACCAGATCATGAGAAGGATGGGGATAACGGAGCTGGTGTAACCCGAGGTAGGCATGATGAGCGGCAGGCCCAGGAACGTGGTGTACCAAGAGAAGGTGCCGGCAAAGCCGAGCTGCACGGAACCGACAACCTCGCCCGAGGTCAGGGCAACCATGGTGGGATAGACCAGGGCAAAGGCGATGGCCATGCCGTTGAACTCGCTCATCTTGAACTTCTTGGCCGCAGTAAAGCCAAGCACCACGGGCAGGAAGTAGAACATGCCGTCAGCGACGGTATAGAGCAGCGTGTAGGCGCCGTCGTTGGCAAAGCTCGGGACCAGGAAGGTAGCGAGCGCCAGCAGGCCCTTCATGATACCGGCAGCGGCGAAGGTGCCGAGCATGGGGGCGAAGATGCCCGAGATAAGGTCGATGATCACATCGGTTACGCCCTTGGGAGCGGCATCGTCGTCATCGGCGTTGACGGCGCCGCCGTCGCTAAAACCGCCGGCCTTGAGAACGGCGTCGAAGACGTCCTCGACGATGTTGCCCACAACAACCTGGTACTGGCCGTTGGCGTGCATGACCTTGATGACGTTGGGCAGCTCGGAGATTGCCTCGTCATTGGCCTTCGACTCGTCCTTGAGCTTAAAACGGACACGGGTAATGCAGTGTGCGACGCATTTGACGTTGGACTTACCGCCAACCAGCTCTACGATCTGGGCAGCAAGATCGTCGTATTTACCCGCCATGATCTGTCCTCTCTTTTCCAAATTTCGACAAAAATATCCCCTACCGCGAGCCGGTACCTTGCCCGCAGTTAGAAACCAAAAAGAATTGTTGCGATTGCCGCCAGACTGGCGGCTTTACTCACTCGGTCTGCGAAGCCGATCGCAGACGGTCGATATGCATCATCAGATACAGAAGCTCCTCGTCCGAGCAGCTCTGCCTGAACTCTTTCTCGAACACGCGGTTGATGGCGTATGCGCACTGGTAGGCCTCGGGAAAATCGCGGGCGGCCTGCATAAACAGCGAGGAGTTCTCGGTCTGCGTGCACTTGCCCTTGCAGAGGCGACGAACCAAAAAACGCAGGTGCGCAAGAAAGCGAATATAGCTATACGACGCCGTGTCGAGCGAGCAGCCAAGCTGCTTTTCCACGGAATGAGTCACCTCGTCGAGCACGCGGGTGCTCTTCATGATGAAGTCCATGTCCTTGGCGCGGCCCATGCCGTCGACCTCGGCGTTAACGATATGGAGCGCGATGCTCGTGGCCTCGTTCTGACCCAGCTTGACGCCGGTGTGCTTTTGCACGATAGCGAGCGCGGCCTGGCCGATCTCGAGTTCGCGCGGGTAGATGAAGGCCACCTCGTGCTCGAGCGGGTTGGGAGCGCTGAGCTGGTCGTCGTCGCGCTGGACGGCAAACTGCAGGTAATCTGCCAGAATAAAGGGCAGGCCACCGGAAAGCTTACAGCCAAGCTGCTGCGACGCGAAGCAGGCAATGTCGCTCGCGGCGAGCAGGACGTCGTCGGGAAGGGTGCCCACCATATCCTGCAGGCTTTCGGGAACGTTATAGAATTTGCGCTGGATGAGGGACTCATCGGCAAGTTTGTACGGCATCTCGTGAAAACCGATGCCCTTGCCAAAGACAACAACCTCTCGACCGTCATCGCTGGCGGCAAGAGCAACGTTATTGTTGATCTTCTTTAAAATGAGCATGAAAAAACTCCTCGGACATCGGCGCTAGACGACGGGGCGATATTCCTCGTCTTCTATTATGCGCAAGTGATGCCTCCCGAGGAGTAACAAACTTGTGAACACGTGGGCGATTGTAGGATGAAACTTGCATGCGGCGTAAGCCCCATTGGCGCGAAAGTCCTCCGAACGGTAGGAAATCGCCTGTAAACGGCAAAACCATCACAAAGGGGCCTGGCCCCTTTGTGATGGTTTTGGCTGATGTCCTGATGCTACTCGCGCGGGGTGCCGTAGGGGTTGTACAGATCTGCGAAAGCGAATGTGCTGGTGGCGGGATTAAAGTCGAGTTCGAGCACACAGCAGTTGCCAATGCGGTTCTTCATCTTGAGCGGCTCCACGCCCACGCCGCGCATAACCTGAGCCGCTGCGGCGCCATGACTCAAGCACAACACGCTCTCATGTCCAGGGCGCTGCACGAGCTCGGTGATGGTCGCCATGATGCGCTCGCGAAACTCGTCTTCGCCCTCGCCGTCATACTGCTTGTAAAAATCGCCGTACGGCAGGCGCGGATTCAAATCCTCGCTCGCACCCTCAAACTTGCCAAAGTTCCACTCCTTAAGGCCCTTGACGCGCTCGTAAGGCTGATCAGGAAACGCAAGCTCAAGCGTGTCGCACGCACGCTCGGACGTGGAACTGTACGCATGGTCGAACGCAAGGCCACGCTCTCGCAGGGTCGCGCCGACAGTTTTAGCCTGCTCGATTCCCAGCTCAGTGAGCGGCGAGTCACACCAGCCCTGCTTGCGACGAAGCAAGTTAAAGAGCGTTTGGCCGTGACGCATAAAGTACAGTTTTGGCATGAGACCTCCGTAATCGCAATCGTTTGTCAGCGATTATTACACCTTGAGGTAGGTTTAAGTCAAAGCCTCTTTGGCCAAAACCGCCACAAAGGTGCCTGGCCCCTTTGTGGCGGAAATGACGTTTGCCCAGATAAAACCTGCCAAAATAAACCTGTCCCTTTTTGGCAGGTTTTAGGCCAGATGATCTTGGATAAGGTCGCAGATGGCTCGGGCGTCGTTGATGTTGATGGCTCGGGTCGCAAAGCCGGCATCGAATGCCTGGCGTGCCAGGGCCTCGTTGCAGGCAAGGGCTAGCGTGCGGCCGTCGACCAGGTCGAGCGAGCTCTTGCCGCGCAGACGGTCGACACCGGAGCGCGCGACCACGATGTTGTCGAAGCCCTCGGTCTTGTAGCCCTCGATGATCACCACGTCGACATCGTTGTAACGCGACAGCAGCTCGCGCGCGGGCATCTCGTCCTCCTCGCGCGTGTCGGCGTACTCCGCCCAGCGCGTGGCGCAGATGAGGCCCACGTGTTTGGATCCGGCCTGGTGATGGCGCCAGGTGTCCTTAGCGGGCACGTCGATATCAAAGCCGTGGTGCCCGTGATGCTTGAGCGAACCCACGCGCAGGCCGCGACGGGTGAGCTCGGCGATAACCTTCTCGACGAGCGTGGTCTTGCCCGAGTTTTGGTAGCCGATAAACGCGATCGCGGGGACGGCCGGGGCGGGAGCTATGGGTGCGACCGAAGCAGGCGCGCTTGAGGGCGCGCTGCCGTCGACGCCCGCAGCCTCAACAGCAGCGGCCTGACGCTCTGCGCGATCCCACACGCCCGAGCGGCCGCCCTCCTTGTGCAGCAGGCGCACGTCGACGATCTCCATGCCGCGGTCGACGGCCTTGCACATGTCATAGATCGTTAGGCACGCGGCGCTCGCGCCGGTCAATGCCTCCATCTCAATGCCGGTTTTGCCCGTCACACCAGCCGTGACCAGCACGTGAAAGCCAACCTGTCCGTCCGCGCGCGCCGGCGCCCAGCCCTCGGGCACGCCCTCGGCCGGCGTCCGCGCCGCAGCGATGGGCGCGATGTCGCACTTGCTCTTGGTAATGAGCAGCGGATGGCACATGGGAATGATATCGCTCGTGCGTTTGATGGCCATGATGCCCGCCACGCGCGCGCAGGCAAGCACGTCGCCCTTTTTGGCGCGGTCCTGCAGCACCATAGCCTGCGTCTCGGGGTGCATGAGGATGGTGCCCTCGGCGATGGCAATGCGATGGGTCTCGGCCTTGTCGGACACGTCGACCATACGCACCTCGCCCTTGGCGTCCACGTGCGTCAGCTCGTCGCGACGGGCATCGCGGGCGGGCTCGGAGACAGCGCTGACAGTTGGCTGCGCGGACGCGTCGGTGTTGCCAGCATTCGCCGCAGCCGGGGCTTTATGGGCAGACATCGCGGCCCTGCGAGCGGCCTTGGTGGCATCGGCGTACCTGCTCTTGGCCATATGATCATCCTCCGATTTGGGACATAAATCGTTGCGTGCCCTCAATTATCGCGTGTTCCTGCGGTTTGTGGGCGACGGCATCGCGCCAAATCGAAAGTACCTGCATATCATCACCACGGCGCAGGGCGTCGCGCACCGAATACTCGGCATCGCTGAACAGGCACGGACGCACGTTGCCATCGGCCGTCAGGCGCAGACGGTTGCAATTCGCACAAAAATGATTGGACATGGCGCTGATAAAGCCGACCGTTCCCGCCGCGCCCGGAAAGCGCCAATAGCGCGCAGGACCCGCGCCGGCAGGAGCGTCGTTGATGTCGAGTGGCTCGAGCTCGCCCAGACCCACCGCGGCGGCCCCGGCATTGATGCGCGCCCGTAGCTCGTCGCTCGGCACGGTATCGCTCGCGTCCCACAGCTCGGGATTGAGCGCGGGTGCATGCGGGTCCACAGCGCAATGCGAGCTCGTGCGCTCGTCGCCGATGGGCATGTATTCGATAAAGCGCAGGTGGATGGGGCGGTCGACGGTCAGTCGTGCGAGGGCCGCCACGTCTTGGTTGAGTCGGCGCACAACAACGCAGTTGACCTTAACGGGCTCAAAGCCCCAAGCCAGCGCTGCGTCGATGCCAGCCATGGTCTGTTCGAGCCGACCCAGGCGCGTGATCTTTCCAAAGAGCGCAGAATCGAGCGTGTCGAGCGAAATGTTAACGCGGTTAAGCCCCGCGTCTTTGAGCTGCGGCGCCAGCTTGGGCAGCAGGGCGCCATTGGTGGTGAGCGAGATGTCCTCGATCTGCGGAATCGCGCGGATGTCGCGAATGAGCGGAATGATGCGGCGGCTGACCAGCGGCTCGCCACCCGTCAGACGCACGCGGCGAATGCCCTCCCCCGCTACCAAGCGCACAAAGCGGGCGATTTCCTCGGCGCTGAGCAGCTCGTCGTGCGCGCGGGGTGCCACGCCATCGGCCGGCATGCAGTAAATGCAGCGGAAATTGCACTTGTCGGTAACGGCAATGCGCAGGTAGTTGATATCGCGGCCAAAGCCGTCATGTTGCACGTGCCCGTCCACGCAGCCCTCCCCTCACGCGGCGTTTTATTCTTCGGAAAACATAATACCCCACGCGAGAATCATGCCGACACCCGTACGACAGGACAGGTCGCTTCGAGCAAAACGGACTTTCCAAGCCCATCCTCAGCATACAAACCATCACAACATTCGATGCTTTTCCCGTTTTCGGCAAAAACCGTCGAATGTTGTGATGGTTTGCCTGCCCGCAGCACCCCGTAGAAGGACCGGAACGTCCCTAAAGGCCGCCGTCCCAGTGCCGAATCACGAATTCTCGCAGGTCGTTCTGCCGCTTTTGGAACGCTTCGCTTCGGTCGCACTTGAGGCCCATAGCGAGCGCGATGGCGTTCATCGCCCGGTACAATTGCAGCTGGTGGGCAAACTGAGTCCCGGTGAGGACAATCATCCTAAAGTCCAGCGTGCTCAGCACAGTCATACGCTCCGCATCCGACGCGCTGCGCTGTTTATCAAGATGGTCCGAGCCATTGTATTCAATCCCCGTACCGCTCGCAGGCGCATATACGTCGATCTCGAAATACCCGGCCTTTGCGAGATACTTGAACTCGTTGGGAACATCGACCCTATGGTTGAGCGCGATCTTGGCGTATCCCAGCCCTCCCTGGGAACGTTTTGCTACGACCATGATTGCGGTGGCCGTCTCCATGGGCGACCGCGCGCCATCGTGCACGCGCTTGAGCACGGCGGCCGCGCGTACAGCCCCCTGACGAGATCGGTTCTCATTGCAATAAGCAATCAAGTCGGCAACGGTATACCTCTGCCCCATCTCGATATAATCGCCTGGCGACAGATGATTCAAATGGTATCGGGCACAGATTTCGTAGCCATATTCCAGCTGTTCGGGCTCACTCATCCACGAACCCGCTTGGACAAAGCACATGACCTCATCAACCACTAGAAGGTCCTCTGCCACCTCGATAAGATGGCCTGGAGGTACCGGCGCCCCAAACACGTGGCACCTAAATCCCGCCGGCGTCGAGCGCTCAAAATCGAAGTTGACGAGTGTGTCGATATAATCGAGCTCTTCTCGTGGAATACCAAGCGAAACCAGATAGTCGGTAACGATCCCGACTGCCGTTGAAGCCCTCAGTCCCTTGGCATCGAGTCCCAATTTGGGCAGGCTCGCGGTCGGCTCCGCCTCGTTAGCAAGCGAGTCCTCATCGTATAAGCTGCTTGCTCGCGAGAGAGGCTCGGACGGGCGCACCACGTTGTGGTACAGCCAGGCAGTCTTATGGGACAGGACAATCGGCAGGTCCATGAGCCCTCCAATGGAGTCAGATAACCAACCTTATTCCCCTGCTCACGGGTCCGCACACTTTCGTGCGCAAGAAAGCGTTTCCGCCCGGTCGCGCGGCAGAAAAACCATCACAACATTCGATGCTTTTCCCGATTTTGGCAAAAAACGTCGAATGTTGTGATGGTTTGAGGCGAGGTGAGGGACACGGAGGGGTCAAAGCATCGTGCTCGAACGGGTTAATCCAACTCTTTTAAGCCATGCGCCAGCTGCCAGTACTCGCCGTGCTGAGCGAGCAGCTCTTCGTGCGTGCCGCGCTCGATGATGCGGCCGTGTTCGAGGACCATGATGGCATCGGCGTCGCGGACGGTGGACAGGCGGTGCGCGATCATAAAGGTGGTGCGTCCGCGCATGATGCGGTCCATACCGCGCTCGATGAGCTTTTCGGTGCGCGTGTCGATGCTCGAAGTGGCCTCGTCCAGGATGAGCACCGGCGGATCGGCAACGGCCACGCGCGCGATGGCGAGCAGCTGGCGCTGACCCTGCGACAGGTTGGCGCCGTCGGCCGTGACCGGTGTATCGTACCCTCTAGGCAGGCGGCGGATAAACGAATCCGCGCAGGCTGCCTCGGCAGCGGCGCGCACCTCCTCGTCGGTCGCGTCGAGCTTGCCAAAGCGGATGTTCTGCGCAATGGTGCCGCTAAACAGGTGCGTGTCCTGCAGCACAATGCCAAGCGACCCGCGCAGGCTGGCCTTGGCGATATGCTTGACGTCGATGCCGTCGTACGTGATCTCGCCCTCATCGACCTCGTAGAAGCGGTTGATGAGGTTGGTGATGGTCGTCTTACCGGCGCCTGTGGAGCCCACAAACGCAATCTTTTGCCCCGGCTTGGCAAACAGGTTGAGGTCCGCGAGCACGCGGGTGCCCGGCACGTAGGAAAAGTCCACGGCATGGAAGCGCACATCGCCGGCAAGCGGGACCAGGCCGCACGTGAGCTCGGTACCATCGGCAGCCACAGCACGGCCCGACTCATTAACAGCAGCCACATCATGCAAGTGCCCGTACGCGCCCACGCCTTGGCCCTCGGGAATCTTCCACGCCCACGCAGCGTCGCCCGTCTGCACCAGCTCCACGCGGCCCTCGTCCACCTCGGACTCAAGATCCATGGCGGCAAACAAGCGCTCGGCACCGGCCAACGCATTGAGCAAGAAGTTGCCCAGCTGCGTAAACTGGTTGATGGGCATGGCGGCCTGGCGCACAAAGACCAGGTAGCTCGCGAGCGCACCTACGTCGGCGAGTCCCTTGATGCAGAGCATGCCGCCCGCCACGGCGACGATGGCATAATTGACGTAGCCAATCACGACGGTCATGGGCACCATGGAGTTGGCATAGCTCACGGCGGCGGTGCCGGTGCGGCGAAGCTCGTCGTTGCGGCAGGTGAAGCCGGCGACATTCGCTGCCTCGCGGTTAAAGACCTTGATGACCTTTTGGCCCGAGACCATCTCTTCGATATATCCGTCCAGGTCGCCAAGCGATGCCTGCTGGGCGGCAAAGAAGCGCTTAGAGCGCGCACCCGAGTAGCGCGCATACAGCACAATGGCCGCATCGCACACGAGCGTGATAATCGTGAGCTGCCAGTTAAGGATGATGAGCATGGCCGTGGTGCCCACAACCTGAATAGCGGCCTGAATCACGTTGGCAAAGCTGTTGTTGAGCGCCTCGGAGACGGTGTCGACATCGTTGGTGAAAAAGCTCATGATGTCGCCCGAGCGCGTGCTGTCAAAATAACTGAGCGGCAGCGTCTGGATGTGCGCGAACAGGTCGCGGCGAATATCGGATACCACGCGTTGGGCCGCGCGCACCATGATCTGTGAGTAGCCCAGGGCCGAAAGCACGCCCGCGGCGTAGATGATCGCCGTCAGGATGACCTGCTTGGCGAGCAGTTCCTCCCCGCCCATGGCCAAACCGTTAACGATGGGGCGCACCATGTAGGTGCCGGCGAGGCTCGCGATGGCGGCGACGGAGGCGAGCACGCCAACCGCGAGCAATGAGAACTTGGCATGCCCCATGTAGGAGAGCAGGCGGCGCACAGTGCGCTTGAGGTCGGCCGGGCGTGCTTGGGCTGCGATCTTAGGCATGGCGCTCACCCCCTTCCAAGGTCGATCCGCTGGGGACGGAGGAAAACGGATCATTAGCGCAGCCATCGTCGCCGCCGTCGCCGGCGTCCGCGTTCCCCGCAAACTCCATCTGCGAGACGTAAATCTCCTGGTATATGTTGTCGCCCGCCAGCAGTTCCTCGTGCGTGCCCACGCCGTGGACACGGCCGTCGTCCAACACCACAATGCGATCGGCATCCATGACGCTCGCGATGCGCTGGGCGATGATGAGCACGGTCGTATCGGGAATCCGAGCGATGTGCTCGCGAATCTTAGCGTCGGTCGCCATATCGACCGCGCTGGTGGAGTCATCAAAAATGAGCACGCGCGGATGCTTGAGCAACGTGCGCGCGATGCACAGACGTTGCTTCTGGCCACCCGAAACACCGGCGCCGCCTTGGCCCAGCTCGCCGTCCAGCCCGCCGATGCGATCAAGGAACTCGTCCACGCACACCGCGCGGCAAGCAGCGAGAAGTTCATCGTCCGACGCCTGCGGATTGCCCCACTGCAGGTTCTCGCGCACGGTGCCCGTGAACAGCACATTCTTTTGCAGCACAATGCCCACGGCGTCACGTAGGGTCGCGAGGTCGTAGTCGCGCACGTCGTGTCCGCCCACAAGCACGGCGCCCTCGGTGGCGTCGTACAGGCGCGCAATCAGCTGCACAAGCGAGCTCTTGCCCGAGCCCGTGCCGCCGAGGATGCCCACCGTCGAGCCGCTCTCGATGCGAAGGTCGATATGCTCGAGCACATCCTCGGCTGCATCCGCGCGGTATTTAAAGGAAACGTCGCGAAACTCGATACTGCCGTCCGCTGGCGCCGCAGCCGCGAGATCTCCCGCAGGGTTGGCGATAAAGGGCACCTCATCGAGCACCTCTGCGATACGGCCCACACTCGTGAGAGCGCGTGTGAGCAGCAAAAACACGCTGGAAATCATCATGAGCGAGTTCATGATCAGCAGCACGTAGCTCATAAAGCCCGCGAGCGCGCCCACGCCCAAGCGGCCTTCGATGATCATGCGGCCGCCAATCCACAGGATCGAGATCGCGGCAACATACATCGAGAGTTGGAACACCGGCAGGTTGAGCACGGCGGTGCCGAAGGTCTTGGTCGCCGTGCCGGCGAGCTCGGTATTGACGGTGTCGAACTTGTCGCACTCGTGCTCGGCGCGCACGTAAGCCTTCACGGCGCGCACGGCGGTAAGGTCCTCTTGCACCACGCCGTTGAGGTGGTCCATCGAGGTCTGGAGTTGGCGGTAGAGCGGGCTCACGCGCACGGTAATGATACCGAGCAAGAGGGCGAGCATCGGCAGAATTACGGCAAAGACCGCCGCGAGCTCGCGCGAGAGCGCGAAAGCGTAGACGAGGCCCATGACCAGATTTACCGGCCCGCGCACCATGGGGCGGAAGCCGTTGCCCACGGCGTTTTGAATCACGGTGATGTCGGTGGTCATGCGAGTGACGAGCGAGCTCGTCTCGTATTCATCGAGATTGCCGAAGGCGAGGGTCTGGATCTTGCGATACTCCGCGGCGCGCAGGTTGGCGCCCAGCCCCGAGGCAACGCGGGCGGACGTGCGCGCATAGCCCAAGCCAAGTGCCAGCGAACATGCGGCGCACACCAGCATATACGCACCCTGCAAAAGCATGTAGGTGATGTCGCCCGCAGGCACGCCCACGTCGATGATATTTGCCATGATGACCGGAATAAACAGCTCGAGCGCCGTCTCGGCCGTCACAAAGAGCATGCCGAGCATGGCATCGCGGCGGTATGCCCCCAGATAGGAAAACAGAATCTTGAGATTGTGCACGCAGGTTCATCCCCCATCAAACGTTGTTCGCAAACCCACGTATTATGGCGCGCCGTGCGGCGGTGTCAAGTGTTACAAAATCGATTTCTGCAAGGTTAGCGTAGGCTTCATGCTCGCAGGGCGCGCCCCTGTATTCAATTGGAAATGACGCGTGCGTGACTTTTTCGCCCCGCCGCCAACACAAACCTTGACTCAACAATCGTTGTAGGGTCTTCACTACACTGGTAGCTAAGCGAACCAAGCCAGAAAGCCCCACCCATGGAACACGACCTCGCACGCGGCAATATCCTTAAGACCATCCCGGTCTTTGCCCTGCCCTATATGCTCTCGTACTTTTTGCAGATGCTCTACGGCATGGCCGACCTGTACATGATGGGACAGTTTAGCGGTGCCGCCGGCATCACCGCCGTGGGCAACGGCGCACAGACGCTCTATATCATTACCGTGACGCTCGTGGACCTGGCCATGGGAACGACGGTCATCGTCGGCCACGCTGTGGGCTCGCGCCGCTTCGACCGCGCCGAGGCGGCCATCGGCAACACCATCACGCTCTTGCCCCCGAGCTTCGCTGCGCCGTGTTGCACGAACGCGTCAACCCTACCGACGCCTATGCGTTGGAGTGGCAAATTCGTCAACTGCAGAAGGGCCAGCACGAGACCTTTGTCTTCCTGGGCAATCTGGGCATTGGGGTTAGCGCCGAGCGCCTCGCCGCTGGCGACTTTGATGGCTACGACAAGGTCTTCCTGCTGCTCGACGATACCGATGACTACCAGGGCGACGTCGAAACACGGCCTGCCGCGCATTGTCTGACCATAAGCTTCCGCGGCACGCACGGGCAAGCAGCCCCACGCTACGAGCAGCTGCTCGGCTATATGCGCGAGCACAACCTGCCGCCTGCCGGGCCCTCGCGCGAAATCGCCCTGATCGATGGCATCATCAGCAACGACCCCGCAACCTACGTGACGCAGATCACGGTGCCGGTTACTGTGCTCGATTAAGAACCTCCCGGAAAGCTATGAAGTGCGGCTCAACTAACGAGCGTCAGCTACAGGAGGACTACCGCGCCGCAGACAGTCCCCGGTGTGGCGGTTTTACTCCTCCGGGATCGGAAACGCACGGATGAACTCTGCGGGCGAGAAGGTCTTGATGGTCGAGCGCACAAAAGCGGCGCGATCGCGCGTGATGATAAAGTCCACGCCGGCACGCTCGGCCATCGCGCGGATACAGCCGTCCTCGAAGTCCGGCTCATCGGAATAGGCGGAGGTAAAACAAGCTTCTTGGTCGAGAGGCTCTGCCGAGTAGCTCTTAAGGCAGTCGCGCACTACCTCGCGGGCGCGCGCCTCGCCGGCCTGTTTGGTGAGAATGTAGTACGCGTCCTTGAGAGAGCAGGCCGAAACAACGCCCTCGATAAGCCCCACGTCAACAAGCCCCTTGATGGTTTGCGCCGCACCATGCTCCGGCCGACCCGGAAGCACGCAATCGAGCAGAAAATTAGTATCGAGAAATGCCCTCATAGGTAGCGCTCCCTCGCGATGCGCTTTTCATCTTCAACCGTCATCGTATCGAGCGGCGTTCCCTTGGGCATTTTGGCTACGAGTTCGAGATACTCCTGATAGTCCTCATCCTCCGCGAGCATCTCACGAATCTCCTTCCAGGTGATCTTGGGATGCCACATCGTACCCACGTCGCGCTTGGGCTTGTCCGTGCCGCACGCCGGCTTTGCGCCCCCACACTCCTGAGCAGCGTCATATTCCACCGCAACTGGGCCTTGATAGTCGAGTGGCACAATCTTGAACAACGGCTTGCTCCGCTTGAAGACCACAACCTCCTCGCCCTCATTGGCAACCTTTTCGGCCACCTGCGTAAGGTTCTGGCGCAGCTCCGAAAACGCGACGGTAACCATAGCGGCTCCTCTCAACATATATCTTTACTGTTGAGTATACACGTTAATGTTAATGTTAATATATAAAGACCGCCACAATGGAGACAACCACCATTGTGAGGTCCCCCACTCTGCATGAATCTCTCATCGCTCCGGGACGGCACCAGTCCGCAGGATAGCCCTCATTGACGACATCATCAGCGACGGCCCCGCGACCTACGTGACGCAGATCACGGTGCCGGTTTCCCCAGCAAAGTAAGAACCGCCCGGAAGGCATCGTGCTTCCGGGCGGTTTTTCAATCTGCTTATCGATGCACTAAGCCTGGGGCACCTCACCGGTCGCAAGAATCTGCTCAAGCGCGTCCTCATCCAGCACGGGTACGCCCAGCTGCTCGGCCTTGGTAAGCTTGGAACCCGCTTTGGGACCGGCAACCAGGTAGCTCGTCTTCTTTGACACGCTGCCCGAAACCTTGGCGCCGAGCACCTTGAGCGCCGCGCCTGCCTCGTCGCGGGTGCGGTTGACGAGCGTGCCGGTGAGCACGAAGGTCAGACCTGCAAGCGGCTGCGCGTCGGCGAGCTCGCCCGCTACGCCGGCGTCGGCTGCGGCTTGCGCGTGCGCGGCGCCCAAGTCGACCTCGAGCGACAGACCCGCCTGACGCAGGCGCTCCAGCACGGCAAGGTTTTCGGGCACGGCCAGGAACTGCTTAACGCTCGCCGCAATCTTGGGACCGATGCCCTCGCACTCGGCGATGTCCTCTTCGCTCGCCAAGATGAGCTTATCAATCGACAGGAATCGCTCGGCGATGACCTCGCCCACGCTCTTGCCCACGTGGCGGATGCCCAGGGCAAACAGCACGCGACCGAGCGGCTGGCTCTTGGACTTGTTGAGCTCGGCGATGATTTTCTCGGCCGTCTTAAGGCCAACCGGAATGGGGTCGCCCTTCTTGACGCCCTTTTTGCTGTTGGAGCTGGCATAGATGCGGCCTGTGTCCAGGCCTGCGATGTCGTCGACCGTGAGCTGGTAGAAGTCCGCGACATCGTGAATCAGACCGGCGGCGATCATCTTGTCGACGATCTCGTCGCCCAGGCCGTCGACGTCCATGCAGCCGCGGCTCACCCAGTGGAGCAAGCGCTCCTTGAGCTGCGCGGGGCAGTCGATGGACACGCAGCGATAGGCCACCTCACCGTCCTCGTGGACCACGGGGCTGCCGCACACAGGGCAGACCTCGGGCATGCGCCAGTCAACGCTGTCTGCCGGACGCTTATCGAGCACCGGACCCACGACCTCGGGGATCACGTCGCCCGCCTTGTGCACGATGATGGTATCGCCTTCGCGCACGTTTTTGCGACGGATCTCGTCGATGTTGTGCAGCGTGGCGCGCGCGATGGTGGAACCGGCGACCGTCACCGGGTCGAACTCGGCGACCGGCGTGAGCACACCGGTGCGGCCCACCTGGATGCGAATCTCGCGCAGGATGGTCTGCTTTTCCTCGGGCGGGAACTTAAAGGCAATGGCCCAGCGCGGTGCGCGGGCGGTAAAACCTAGGTCGAGCTGCTGCTGGAAGCTGTCAACCTTTACGACCACGCCGTCGATGTCGTAGTCCAGGTCGCCGCGGTGCTCGAGCGCCTGGGCACAGAACTCGTGGACCTCGGCCGGCGTGGCGCAGCGTGCCACGTTGGGGTTGACGCTAAAGCCGGCGTTGCGCAGCCAGTCGAGAAATTCGCGCTGGCTGTGGACGTGCAGCGGATCGGTATCGGCGATGGCGTAGATAAAGGTGGCCAGGTCGCGCCGCGCCGTGACCTTGGGATCCTTCTGACGCAGGCTACCGGCGGCAGCGTTGCGCGGGTTGGCGAAGGGGTCGCGGCCCTCGGCATCGGCCTCGTCGTTGAGGCGCACAAAGCTGCCCTTGGGCATATAGACCTCGCCGCGCACTTCGATGGTACGCTCGCGGTCGGCGCCCATGTGGGCGAGTGCTGCCTCGGACAGATGCATGGGCACATCCTTGATGGTGCGCACGTTGAGCGACACATCCTCGCCCGTGGTGCCGTCGCCGCGCGTGGCCGCACGTACGAAGGTGCCGTTTTGGTAGGTAAGCGCCACGCCCAGACCATCGATCTTAAGCTCGCAGGTATAGGCAACGCTACCGGCACCGAGGGCATCCTCTGTGCGCTGGAGCCACGCGTCGAGTTCGTCCAGGTCCATGGCATCGTCCATGGAATACATGCGTGCCATGTGCGTTACCGGCGTAAACTGCTCGCTCACGTAGCCGCCCACACGCTGGGTATAGCTGTCGGGCGTCACCAGGTCGGGATAGGCCGCCTCGATTTCCTGCAGCTCAACGAGCATTTTGTCGAAGGCGGCGTCCGTGATCTCGGGCGCATCGAGCATGTAGTAACGGTACGCGTGGTAATCGAGCTCGTGGCGCAGCTCGGCCGCGCGTGCTGCCGCCTGGGCACGGGCATCGGCCGGTGCGGCGGCATCCGCGCTCGCGGGCGTTTCGGTATCGATGTCCACGCCGTCACCAAACAGGCTCGATTGCTCCATAGCGGCACTCCTTCGCTCGATTTCAAACGGATACAAGAGTACCACCGGTCGCAACGGGGCCGAATAGCGGTCTCAAACCGCACCGAATCGGCAGCCGCCGGACCGGACTGGACAGTTAGTTCAGATACGTATAATTCTGCGAGCCTGGTCGTGTTCAGACGTCGCCATTCCAGCCAATTTGGCCGCCCCGGGGGCTGCACGACCGGCTCGTCCCCTTTCTAAACTCCCATCCGAACCCCTCCCCCATCCCAAACAGCTCAAAACGCATGCTGAACCGCCTCGGGTTTATACGTATCTGAACTAACTGTCCAGACCATTCCGAACCAGGCCTCTTGTCAGCTCCATGTGATCCGTTTTCCTCCGTTCCCAACGGATCAATAAGAAAAGAGGGGGCTGTCCCGCATTGGCGGGACAGCCCCCTCTGGCTTCGATATGTGTGGAGTGGCTCGTTAGTAACCCTGGCCGTAGCCTTGATTCTGGCCCTGCCCCTGCTTGCCCAGCAGTTCCTCCAGGTACTGGCGCAGCTGCTCATCGGTGATGCCGCCGTTGCCGGTGTCGGTCGCGCTGTCGTCCTGCTGCTGGTTCTGCAGCTTCTCATCGGAACCCAGCTCGACGGTGACCTTTTTCTCTTCCTTGCCGCGCACAAGCGTGATCTCGACCTTCTCACCCACCTCGTGGCTGCGCAGCGCGATGATCAGGCCATCGGCGCTCGTAATCTCGTCATCGCCCAGCTTGGTGATGACGTCGCCCTCCTGGATACCGGCCTTGGCGGCGGGGCCATCCTCGACGACGCTCGCCACATACGCGCCACTATCGGTGCTCAGCTTGTTGGTGCGGGCGTTGAGCGCGTTGACGCTCGAAAGCGTGGCGCCCAGGTACGGATGCACCGGCGTCTTGCCGTCGATGATCTGGTCGGCAATGTTCTTGGCGTAGTTAACGGGAATAGCAAAGCCCACGCCCGAGCTGGAGCCCGAATAGCTCTCGATGAGCGAGTTGATGCCCACCAGCTCACCATTGTCGTTAACGAGCGCACCACCGGAGTTGCCCGGGTTGATGGCGGCATCGGTCTGGATCATGTTGGCATAGATGGTATTGCCGCTGGTAGAGCTCATGGCCGTGGAGCGATAGAGCGCTGACACAATACCCGTGGAGACAGACTGCTCGTTGCCGAACGGCGAACCAATGGCCATAACCCACTCGCCCACGTTGAGCTTGGAGGAATCACCGATCTCGATCGGCGTGAGCTTGGAGGCGTCTGCATCCTTGAGCTTGATGACGGCTAGGTCGCTCGAAGCATCGTTGCCCACGAACTCGGCCTCGTAGGTGGTGCCGTCGTCCATGGTCACCACGTACTGATCGTAACCATCGACCACGTGGTTGTTGGTGAGGATGTGGCCTGCGGTATCGAGCACCACGCCCGAACCGACGCTGCCCGAGCTATTCGACTCATCAGCAGACTGAGAAAGCGAGCCATTCTGGTTGCCGCTCGAAGTGGCGGTGATGGAAACGACGGAGGGCAGCGCCTTGGCAGAAACGGCCTCGGCCAGCGTGGTGTCCTCGGAGTCGATCGAAATCTTTTGCGTCGACGAACCCGAAGCACCCGCCGTCACGGCGTTCCTGCCGCCGCCAATGTTGAGCGTGCCGCTCATAATGAGCGCGATGACCAGCAGGGCACCGCAGGCACAACCGGCAAGCGCCGTAATAAAGATCGGCAGCTTTTTGGTCTTGGTCTTGACCACCGTGTGCTTGTTTACAACCTGCTGACCGTCCAGCGGCTGGCCGGTCTGCGTGTCGTAGGCCTGCACATAGGGAATGTTGCTGTCGGCAGGCGTCGACTCCACCTGCACGCGCGGCTGCTGCTGAGTCTCGCCGGCATTGCCAACATCCTGGGGACGCTGGGAATCGTTCTCGCTCATAGCTGCGATCCTTTCGTCAAATAACCAAAGGCCCGCCAAACATGTGGCGGGCCATCATTGTTCATGTTGAGTTGTACCCCAAGCTGGGCGGTCCCGAGCACTAGATGCCAAGATTTCAGCTTTGCTTAAGTAATGGCATGCTTCTAGGCCAATTCGTTTTATGCCGTTATGTCTATTCGATATAACAGTCGATAGCAAAGCTATATGTTGAATCGTTAATGAAGTCCGTAATCGTCGCGCCCATGCCTGATCCGCACGTCCACTTATCCTTCTCCGCGTCATATGGCGTTGGCCCCCACCCCGTTTCATATGATGCTTCGCTTTCTGTGAAGTAGTTCATCACATATTTATCTTTCTGCATGAGCGCATACCAAGCGTTTGCATACATTACGAGCGGATCGGTTTGAACTATCGAGTACTTTCCTGAACGAATCTCAATTTCTGTTTTATCGCTATAAAAAGCGACCGTAAGCTCAATCTTAGCCAGCAGCGGTAACGTTTCATCTGATTCCCTCTGGATTGTTATCACATTACCGGCCATAGCGCCAGCAGACACGGCTTCGCTCTCTGGCGTGAAAATACTCTCTCTGCTTCTTGTTCGCGTTTTTTCATTGCCATTTTCATCTCTGACCACCGTGTCAACCACGAGCGTCAATCGCTTCCGAGCGTCCGGCAGCTCCACGGCTTCCGCCATCCCAGCTCGCATCAAAATGGGGGCTCCTGCTATCAGACCTAAGAACTGCTTCCTATCAATCATTCTTCATTCCCCTTGTCTACTTGATTTGGCTTTCTCGGCTGAATGGGGATACAGAACAGTCCCATCAAGTTCCTTATCTTCCACAAAAACTAGCATCCATTTTTCACCTGCCTTCAACCCTGCAACATATCCGGAACTTGACTTGCGACGCATATCGATCTTTTTGCGGCAACCACTTGGCATCAACGCCTCAAATTGCCCGTTATGAACATCCGATAGAGTGCGAACTTCGATCGCAACAACCGTGTCGTTTTCTCCCCCATTAATCGCCCCCAACAGGGGCAAACTCACCGCAGTGACCAAGGCAAGGGAAAGAACCAATAGGAGTATTGCCCTTCGAATGAACTTGTCACCGTTCACGAGCATAATCACCCCTTGCAATATGTTCCGTCGTGAGCATTGTAAATTGATACGTCATATGGAAGAAACTGCAGTTGGTTTGTCCATCCGTTCCAAACCACAAGCAGGTACTTCTTGGCATTTGAGTATGTGTTATGCATTGCCACATAGCCCACAACTGCCATTGCGTGCCCGCTGCCATTTGACCGGAGCCTTCCAGAGAAAATACTCAGATTCCCCGAGTCGGTATTCATCCTAAAGGAATCCCATGACGGATACCAAACGAATGACGTCTCAAGCTCCTTGCCTCGTCTTGCACAAAACTCCTTTATAGCCGGAGCGGGTCTGTCAGGCAAAGTCCCGCCTTGAGTAAAGTACAGACCAGTCGCTTGATCGTATTTCGTTCCTTTATCCGATGTCCCCGACAGCTTCCAAAGCTCCGAGTATAAATCAGGCAATTTAAGGCGGTTCAAAGTCACATAGTGACTGCCAACTGCAAGCATTGCCGAAACAGCGCATGCGTAGGTTTTCGTCTCTTTGATAACTTCTGTCTGTGTTGGCGTTATCATTCCCGAAATCGTTTTGCTCGCATCAACAACGTACCCCTGTTTATACAAATCTTTGGCAGATACAAAAACGTCATCGAACTGTTCCGGCGATCCGCCACGATTACCTCCCGAGGACAATTTGCTTGGTACTTTTTTCCCACTTACGTCTAAAGCAATGTTTTTATCTAAGTCGGCAACGCCAACAGTTAGCTCGTCAATCTTTAACGCAACAACGTTATCTGAGGATGCAAGGAGTGCAATTTCTTCGCTTGCACGCTCGATAGGTAGAAGAGCGTTCGGAGCCAAGCAGTATTCGCTGATCCACCAAGATCGCTCTGAATCAAATACGACGTAGCCATAGTTAACGTCATCCCGCTTCGCACGAACGATATACCCGATTGATTCCCCATCGGAATTCACCATTTTTACTGGGTCACAAGCGGTCACCGGCTCATCCGATACATCATCAAAGAAAGCTTGCGCTTGCTCCACAGCTATTTGCGGTGTGACACGGACCAAGTCGTCGTCTCCAAAAACCAACCTTGGAGACATCAGGGCGGCAAGCAACACTATGAATCCAACAATCACCTTTCTCGAATAACGCATTTCTTCCTCCATCCGTGTAGTAGGGAGATACGGTAACTAGATGATATTTGCTAGATAGTGTTATACGTTTGATATTGTTTTTACTGACACACTTTTAATCGGTGCAAGATCTTCTTTTCGCCCTTAACGAGAAAAGGGTACTGGTGAAATCTCCGGTACCCTCACATTGCCCTCTATTTACTTGCTAGTCCTTAAACAGATAGCCAACGCCGCGGACGGTGGTGATGTGCGCCGCGATCTGCGGGCCCACCTTGGAGCGAATGCGTCGGATGTGCACGTCGACGGTACGGGTGCCGCCGCAGTACTCAAAGCCCCACACGCGGTGCAGCAGCACCTCGCGGCTGTAGGCGCGGTTGGGGTGCGTGGCCAAGAAGCTCAGCAGCGAGTACTCCATCAGCGTCAGGTCGATGGGCTCGTTATCGAGCGTCACCTGGTAGGTAGCCAGGTTGATCTCGAGGTTATCGATGTTGAGTACATCGTCGGCGGTAACGGTCTCCTCCTCGCCCATCAAGCGCTGCGCGCGAGCCTTGAGCTCGTTGGGCGTCGCCGTGGGGCACACAAAGTCGGCATGCGCGTGATTGGGCAGGCGCAAGGTACCGAGCGCCTCGTCGTCGACAATCACCAGCATGGGGACACCGCCGCGATCGTCAAGCCACTTGGCAATCTGATCGATGCGGTCGCTGCGGATGCCATCGGAATCGAGGATCAGCAGGTCAAAGTCGTGCGCCGCAGTCGGCGAATCGGGAGTGGCCAGACTCACCTCGACGCCCAGGGTGGTCGTCAAGCTGCGGGCAAACTCGTGGAAGCGCGTCGTGCGCGCCATGAACAGGGCACTCTTTTCGGACATATCAGCCTCCAAAGAAATGAGCTCAATCGTACTGGAACAAGCCAGCGCGATTAGGAGTTCGCCAGATAATGCTTGATCTCCCACTCGGTGATCGTGGACTCAAACTTATGCCACTCGTCGCGCTTCTTTTTAAGGAAGAAGCCGTGGATGTGCTCGCCGAGAGCATCCTTCATAAACTGCGAGTCCTCAAAGACGTCGAGTGCCTCTTTAAGCGAGCGCGGCAGCGGCGTGTAGCCGGCCTCGAGCATCTGGCGGTCGGTGAGCTTGAGTGTCTCGGCCGTGGCCTCGGGCGGGAGCTCCAGCTTGCGTTCGATGCCGTCGAGTCCAGCCGCCAGCGTGACGGCGTTGACCAGGTACGGATTGGCCATGGGGTCGGGGCTGCGAAGCTCGATGCGCGTGGACAACTGCTTGCCGGGCTTGTAGACCGGAATGCGGATCATGCTCGCGCGGTTGCGCAGGCCCCACGTGGCGTACTGCGGCACGGAGTCGCCGCCGGTAGTAATGCGCTTGTAGGAGTTGACCGTAGGGTTGGTGATGGCGCTGATCTCGCGCGCGTGCGCCAGGATACCGGCCATGTAGTGTTTGGCGATGTCGGAAAGATGGTACTTCTCGTCGTCCGCGCCCCAAAAGACGTTGTTGCCGTCGTGGTCGAATAGCGACTGGCACAGGAACATAGCACTGCCGTCCTCGCCTGCCAACGGCTTGGGCATAAAGGATGCGTGGCAACCGCTCTCGTAGGCCTGCTGCTTAATGATGAGCTTTGCCGTGGTGATGGCGTCGGACATGCTCAGGGCCTCGGCGTGGCGCAGGCTCATGCCGTGCTGCGAGCGACCGGCGGCGTGGAAGGTGTACTCCACGGGCACGGACATCTTCTCGAGCGTGAGGACCGTGTTGCGGCGCAGGTCGCGAGCGGCATCGCTCACCGAAAGATCGAAGTAGCCCACGTTGTCGAGCGGCTCGGGCGTGTGCTCGTCGGGGAAGTAATAGTACTCCAGCTCGGCGCCCACGTTGAGCAGGTAGCCGGCCTTCTCGGCCTTATAGAACATGCGGCGCAGGGCATCGCGCGGGTCGCCGGCGAACGGTTTGCGATCGGGAGTGCACACGTCGCAGAACACGCGGGCGACGCCGTTATGGCTCGGACGCCACGGTAGGATCTGGAAGGTCGAGGCGTCGGGGAACGCGAGCATGTCGGCTTCCTCGGGCGTGGCAAAGCCCTCGATGGCGGAGCCGTCAAAGCCAATACCCTCCTCAAAAGCGACCTCGAGGTCCTCGGGGCTGATGGCAAAGTTCTTGAGGCGGCCGAGAATGTCGACAAACCACAGACGCACAAAGCGGATGTCACGCTGCTCTACGGAGCGGAGTACGTAATCGATGTTCTGCTGGTTCATGTCGCTCCCCTTTCTTTCGGGCGGGTTTCGACTGGTCTATATCGCAGATACTATCGCAGAAAAATGTTTCCGCAGGGTTAAAGCGTATCAAGCGCTCAAAAAACGTGCGCGAGCAGGCGGGTATGACTTACGCGCGATCATAAAGGACCACTCCTTCGCGCTCGATTACCGCGGCAAGATCGTCATCAAGATAGTCACTCGAGACAAGGTCGACCTGCCTCCCGGTTTCTTTGCGCACCGCCTCGCCAAACGCCGACAGCGCGAAAAGACCAAATCCCTGCTCACGATCGACTTCGAGACGCAAGTCGATATCGCTATCGACACGCGCCTCGCCACGGGCATACGAGCCAAAAAGAATCACGGATTTGATGGCGGGGATTTGACTGGCCGCCTCGCGAACGGCGGACTCAATCTGAGCAGGGTCCAAAATGCCCGCCGAGGCGCTTTCGCTCGCATAGCTTTTACCAAGTGAAGGAACAAACGGCAGCGAGCGCTCGCGCAGCATCTGTCTCATAAACATGTTGACCGCAACAGACGAAGTCATGCCAAGTTCTTCGCACAGCTCGGCAAATGAATCTTTAATTGACGAGTCCACTCGCACACTCAACACAGACGCAGCCATGGATACCTCCTGTATGACATCGTCTATATATTATCACACATACTAGCGCGAGGTCGAGGCGCGGTGTTCGATGCGGCCGGGGACCTCGATGCGCTTGGGGGCGAGCTTTGCGGCATCGCCCACCGTAGTGGTAACGATATCGATGTGCTCGGAGAGGAGCTCGACTACGCGCTCGGCAATGGTGAGGGTGTCTTGCGCGGCCGTGGTCACGCCGCCAAAGAGCACGTGGTTCCAGGGATAGTCGTCAAACGTCGCGATCTTGAGACCAGCAGGCAACGAGGGTCCCAGCTGTGCCAGCGCCTCGGTCAGGCGCAGAAAGACCAGGCCGTTGACGGCAATGAGGCCGAGCTTTTTACCTGCATATTCACGGATAGCTCCGTCCAGACGGCTGACACCCGTGGCGCCACCGTTGGCCAGGGTGACGACCTCGCCCGCAAGACCGCAGCGCGAGAGCTCGTCGGCAAACGCCTCGGCGCGCTCGCGACGCACGGGGCTGTCGTCGCTTGCCTCGGTGAGCAGGCATAGGCGCTCGCTGCCTGCAGAGGCCAAGGCGTCTACCAGGCCGGCAACCAGCTCGCGGTTGTTGGAGGTCACCAGATCGATGCCACCGTCAGTAACGTCGCGGTCGAGCAGCACAACGGGCAGGCGCCCCGCGGCCGCGGCGATCGCCTCGTCGTTGCCGCCACAGGTGTTGACGACCATGCCGTCCACGCCGGCATCGATAAGCCTAGTGAGCGACTCTGCTTCCTTAGCGGGGTCGTTGCCGCTAATGGCAGTCATAAGCGAGCAGCCGCGCGCGGCGGCGCTGACGGAAAGCCCTTCGAGCATGGAGCTGGAGAACGGGTTGGCGATGTCGGCCAAGATTACGCCGATGAGGTTGGTGCGCGAGCTGCGCAGATTGCGCGCGGCGGCACGTGGGCGATAGCCGGTGCGTTTGATAACCGCCGCGATGCGAGCGCGGGTTTCCTCGGTCATCTGCCCGGGGCGGTTGTTGAGATAGCGCGAGACCGTGGCCGGGCTCACGCCCGCCTCGGCGGCAATGTCCTTGATTCTCATCTGCGCCATAGCGCACCCCGTTTCCCAATTGTCGGCAGTCTGAGCCATTTTAGGCATTTTTTTAAAAATCTCGCTTGCAAAACGTTGTAGGTGAGTATACTACAAGTCGAAACGAAACCGATTTCGTAAACCGATTTCGGCGAGCGTTGGCACGGAGGTGCAAAGATGCACCCTACCGTCTTGGCACCTCCGTGCCAACGCCATATCAAAGGTGAACGCACGAGCAAGAAGGAGCTGCGCGACCATGGGTAAAACGGTTCTTACCTTCGGCGAGATCATGATGAGGCTCTCGCCCAAAGATCACCTGCGCATTGAGCAGGCCACCGAGTTTGATGTCCGCTACGGCGGCGCCGAGGCCAACACCGCCCTTTCCCTGGCCTACCAGGGTGACAAGGCAGCTTACGTCTCCGTTGTCCCGGCCAACCGTCTGGGCGAGTGCGCCCTGCGTTCGCTGAAGGTCTACGACGTCGATACCTCGCGCGTCGTGCGCCAGGGCGACCGTCTTGGTTCCTATGTGTTTGAGGTTGGCGCCTCGCAGCGCGGTAACGGCTGCGTCTACGACCGCAAGTATTCCGCCATCAACATGGCTAAGCGCGACGTCTTTGATTGGGACGAGATCCTCAAGGGCATCGACGTCTTCTACTTCTCTGGCGTGACGCCCGCCGTGTCCGACGAGATGGCCGCTGCCTGCAAGGATGCCCTCACCGCCTGCCGCGCCAAGGGCATCACCACCGTGTGCGACGTGAACTATCGCGGCAAGATGTGGTCGCCCGAGAAGTCGCAGGCCACCATGAAGGAGCTCCTGCCGCTCGTCGACATCTGCATCGCCAACGACGAGGACGCGCCCGCTGGCCTCGGTATGACCTGCGTCTCCGGCTCCCTTGCCCACGGCATCGAGGAGCGCGACACCTACGTCGAGATGGCCCGTCAGATCTGCGCCGAGTACGGCTGCAAAAAGGTCGCCTCGGTCGTCCGTAACATCTCCTGCGTCGAGCGCTCCATCTGGATGGGCATGTTCTTTGACGCCGTGAGCGGCGAGCACTGGTTCTCCCCCGCTCACGACGTGCACGTGCTCGAGGGCGTTGCCGCCGGCGACGCTTTCAACGCCGGTCTCGTCCATGCCCTCATCAACGACTTTGACCCGCAGGACGCCGTCAACTACGCGATTGCGGCATCGATCCTCAAGCTCACCATCAAGGGCGATTCCAACTTGGTGACCGCAGACGAGATCGCAGCCGTGGCATTCGCCGCCGACGGTGGCACTCGCGTCGCGCGCTAAACCGCCCCATTCCGTGGGCCGCAGTTCTCCATACCCATACCCCTGCGGCCCGATCCCCGATTTTTCCGGTCGGGCAAAACCACCAGTCCCATTCCGGTTTTGCCCGGCATTTCCTATACGACTGGTCGCGTAGCCGGTTTTGGAATTGCTTGTGACCCCAAGCAGTGCCTCCGATAACCAATCCAAAATCGGCTCTTGACCAGCGCATTTGGCAACTATGCGCCCACGCGCGCCACACATTCGAAAGGAACACCATGTTCGATCAGTTCTACACCACGCTTGAGTCCCTGGGCATCGTGCCCGTCGTCGTGCTCGATAAGGTCGAGGACGCCGCTCCGTTCGCTCACGCCCTTATGGCAGCTGGCATGAAGTCCGCCGAGGTCACCTTCCGCACCGCCTGCGCCGCCGAGTGCATCGCCGCTATGGCCGAGGCCGAGCCCGAGATGTGTGTTGGCGCCGGCACCGTCCTGACCGTCGAGCAGGTTGAGCAGGCCCGCGCCGCCGGCGCCAAGTTCATCGTCTCCCCGGGCTATAACGAAGACGTCGTGAAGCACTGCATCGACATCGACCTGCCCGTCCTTCCCGGCACCGTGACCCCCTCCGAGGTCACCGCCGCCGAGAACCTTGGCCTCAAGGTCACCAAGTTCTTCCCCGCGGCCCAGTATGGTGGCCTGAACACCATCAAGGCCCTCGCCGCCCCGTTTGTCGGCCATCGCTTTATGCCCACCGGCGGCGTGAGCACCGCTAACGTCGAGGAGTACCTGAGCTCGAGCGCCATCATCGCCTGCGGTGGCACCTGGATGGTCAAGCCGGCCCTGTTCGCCGACGGCGACTTCTCCAAGGTCGAGCAGATCGCCCGCGAGGCCATGGACGTCGTCAAGAAGGTCCGCGGCTAACCCTGCCATTTGGGTACGGGGTAGATATGGTAGGTTTTCTGCTTGACTTCCCCGTTTGATCCGCTCTCTATCGTGGGGGCGCGGCCACGGTTGCGCCCCTTTAAAACGGCTCGGAAGCGCGCCGTTTCCGTCACGAACAAGAACCGAAACCGTCTTGTATGCTGATAGAACGTGACGGAAGCGACACGCACCCGAGCCGCTTTTCCCACTCGACTGGCAGCCGTGCTCAGCTAAGCCACTTTGACAAAAACCAACCCGCCAAAACAGCTGCGGCGCCGTCTGGAGGAATGGGCCCCTGCTTCCGGTCTTTTCCTCCAAGCGGCGCCGCAGCCTTTTTACGCCCCAATAGCACCCCCGCACTTGCGGTGAAATACGGACTGTTTACGCCGCCAGAACCGCAAAACAGTCCATATTTCACCGCAACTAAGTAAGGGAGCGAGTTAGATGGCCGAGTCTTTGGGCAGCTCGAAATAGTCGGGATGTAAGGCGATAACCGGGCCCTGCTCCTCGGGCATCAGATGCAAGTGCGTCTCTGCCAGATAGCTCGCCGTGTCGGTATCACCCTTCTTAATGGCCTCGAGAATCCGGCGATGCTGACGACGGATCGGCTCCCAATCCAAATCCTGCGACACCATACGTAACCAGTTGTATCGCTCAAAATGCGTGTTGACGCTCTTCATCCAATCCCACAACATGTGGCGGCCGGCAATCTCAAAGCACGTCTCGTGGAACAGGTTGTCCAGGTCGAAAAAGCGGCGCGTTTCTCGATGGTCGAGCGACTCTGACTCGGCCAGAATCTGCTCAAGCCGATCCTTTTGCTCGGGCGTGGCGGCCGAACAGCATTTAATGAGCACGCTTCTCTCAAGTTTCTCGCGCAAGAAACAGGCGTTCTCGGCGCGCTCCATGCTGATTTTTGAGACATAGGTGCCGCTTTTGGGCCGTGTTTCCACCAGCTCTTGCTCACGCAGGCGCACAAAGGACTCGCGAATGGGCGTGCGCCCGATTCCCGTCTCCTTTTCCAGACCGATCGCTGATAAGCGCGTGCCGGGCTTGAGCTCGGCATAGATGATCTTGGAGCGCAATGCGTTGTATGCCTGATCTTGCAGGCTCTGATAATGCTGGTGCTGTTCCATAAAGCCCTCGAATGAAGCCCACGGTTTGTCGAATAACTCCACGTAATACTATCGCATCCCCCATCCCACGGCGATGTTTGAGGGGTAGGGCCGGGATTCGGCTTTTGACCGATAAGTTGTTGCAATTAGGTGAACGTTCACCTAATTTCTTCTATTTCGCTTTGCAAATGGATTCCCATACGTATACTAAATCTCAACGAAACCGATTTCGTCAAGCCTGGGCAATAGGATGCTAAGACGCACCCTACCATCTTGGCATCCTATTGCCCATGCCATGCCATTTGCTTTCTTCCCGTCTCGTTGAGCCCTTCAGTCCCATTCCGGCACAACGAGACATTCCTAGACGACTGACCATGGGGCCGGCTTTTCTGCCGTTGAGGCAGTGCCTCCGATAACCCTCTTTTTGCCGGCCCAGGTCAGACATTTCTCTTTAAATATCCTTCAATCGAAAGGATGCAGCAGCATGCGACCGCTCATCATCATGCATGGCGAGAAGATCGACTGGCGTCATACCGTCATAAGAATGCTGATGTATCTGGCGGGCGTTGCCGTGCTGGCACTCGGTATGAGCCTCCAGACGGCATCTGGCCTGGGCGTCGCCGCGCTCACGTGCTTTGCCACGACCCTATCCATGCTCACGGGCAAGACGCTCGGCTTTTGGATTACAACTACCTATGTCGCTTACATCGCGGCGCAGCTCGCCATCTTGCGACGCGAATTTCAACCGCGCATTTTGCTCGAGCTTTGCTTTTCAACGCTAATGGGCGGCTTCACCGATCTGTTCATGGCGTTCAACCCGCTGCATCCCACGGCGCTCCCCGCGCAGGTTGCGACCATGCTGCTCTCCCTCGCTATCACCGCATTTGGCGTCAGTCTCGTCGTCAACATGGGCGTTGTCCCCAACGCACCCGACGGCTTGGTGCAGGTCATTGCGGAAAAGCTCAAGCGCCGTTTTGGAGACGTAAAGGTCATGTTCGATTGCTCGCATGTCGCCGCCTCGCTCACGCTGTCGCTGGTATGCATGCACAACTTAGGCGGCTTTGGCGTAACCACCGCCATCTCGGCACTGTTCTTGGGCCACATCATCAACTTCGCCAACAAGCTGTTTGCCCAGCGATTCGTCCGCATGGCGTTTGGCGCCAAATAGCGAACAGCCGCGGAGCAAACGAGGCTCGAGTGCCCGGCATATCGATGTCGCAAATAACGACGCACGCGCTATACGGACGATGAGGAATAGCCCGTCGCAAACCCCGCAAGCGGAGCTATATGTTGCTATAACTTGACATAAATTGGTCCATTGCCAGCCGGCATGCAAAAGGCCCCAAGCCATTCGCGGCTTGGGGCCTGCCTGGTAACACAGGTCTTTCGGACTACGCTCGCTCGTATTTCGTGGCGCGGCCTGTCCCCTGTTTCATGATCGCGTTTCGGCTGAGCAGAGATTCGAGTGCGGACAATGTTCGCGCACGGCTCAGCCCCGTCTGTTTCTCAATCTCACTTCGCGACATAATTCGTCCGCCCGACAAGGCCTTAAGAACCTGAGCCTCTTCTCCAGACCCTTCAAAGGCATCGGTAACGGGCAACGCGACAGCTACCACGCCGCCACGAATATCAAAGACCGGCTGATTAATCGAATCGCGATAGGCACGCCTAATGCGCGCAATTCCCGTTCCAAACTTCTCGATATAGTCCAACTTTAAGAAGACCTCGGCAACGATGGGATTTCTGAGCACGGATATCTGTCCATACAGGTATTGCTCCGTCGTCAAGCCAGCGGGCAACGACCCGGGTGAAGTCACAACGACGCGATCATCATACAGAGCAACCTGAACATTCGCTTGCACGTCCCACGTCCGATGCACTAGAGCGTTTGCAACTGCCTCGCGGAATGCCTCGAGGGGAATCCGGTCGGTCTGAACACGCTCGACACCTTCGATGCGCTCATAACGATAGTAGCGCGCGAACATGGCAACTGCTCTATCGACCTGCTCAATTGCAGACAGGCCCGTCGTCGTCTCACGATCTAAAAGCACGTCCTCGGTGTCGCCAAAACGAACGCAGTCGATGCCCGGAAATTCGTTGTTATCCGCCAATATCGCCGCGGCATTGGTATAGCCATCCTTGCCGAGCAGGCGAAGCGTTCGCATGATATCCGACGTGAGCTCAGAAATGCCTAGATGCTCGATGCACTTGTGTTCGAGCGTATGAAAACTCAGGTCCTGGCGAGCCGAGGTGAGCGCATCGAACGTCAGATTGCTGCCTTCGAGCGTCAGCCTGCCGTACTCAAAACGGTCGACCTCTACCGTCGCCGAATCATTTCGCCTGTAGGCCTTCCCCTTGCTTCGATAGGGCTTGTCCTGCCCCTCGTAAACCGTAAGCGTTACAGTTCCGCGGTTCTCGTCGAGCTCGAGCGTGTAACGAGGCGCAGGATCCAGACTGTCATTAATCATGTTCTCGATGCGCAGACACTCCGCAACCGGGTCAGAAAGACCGACTGCAACACCACCGTCGTCAACGCCAAACTCTATCTTGCCCGTCCCGTAGTTTGCATAGGCGCTCACCGTTTTAAGAAACGTCGGCGTTACGCTTTCCTTGTATTCGACGGTAGGACTCTCTCTGACAACCATACGTACGGGCCTTCTCCTTTTCATGCTCATCTGAACCGTATTATAAGACGAAAAACATTTGCGTACGGCTTAGAACCAGACGCAAACTGTTTTCGTCTTATTTGCGTACGGAAACTAGATACAAATTTCACGTTCATACGACTATTTACCAAACGCATAGTGTTTTCGTCCGGCAATGCGTCCGTAATCCAAACAAAAAGGCCCCGAGCTCAGTGTTGAACTCGGGGCCTCTTGCGCCGCGCATCTATGAGAGGAGAAATGCGATGCGCACGGGCGCTACTCCATGTAGCAGATATCGCGACGAGCGGCTGCAACCGTTCACCTTTTAAAAGTGAACGTTCACCTGATTCTAGGAAAACCTGACTTTTAATTCCTCCGCTTCTCCTATACTGAACTTGTAATAGAAGCAAGACTTATATAGATGAACGTTTCTTTTGGAAGGATTGTAATGTCTAACCTTATGGACAGCTTCCGCCTAGACGGCAAGGTCGCGCTCGTGACCGGCGCCACCTATGGCATCGGCATGGCCATGGCCGAGGCACTCGGCGAAGCCGGCGCCAGGATCGCCTTTAACGCCCGTCACGCCGACAAGGTCGCCGAGGCCGAGAAGCACTACCGCGAGCTGGGCTTTGATGCTCACGGCTATGTTGCCGACGTCACCGACGAGGCCGTCGTCGCCGAGCTCATCGCCAAGATCGAGGCCGATTTTGGCACCACGCCCGACATTCTGGTCAACAACGCCGGCGTCATCCAGCGCACCCCGATGCTCGACATGAGCGCCGAGGACTTCCGTCGCGTCGTCGACATCGACCTCAATGCCCCGTTTATCGTGTCCAAGGCCTGCCTGCCGGGCATGATCGCCAAGGGTCACGGCAAGATCATCAATATCTGCTCCATGATGAGCGAGCTGGGCCGCGAAACCATCGCTGGCTACGCCGCCGCCAAGGGCGGACTCAAGATGCTCACCAAGAACATCTGCTCCGAGTTTGGCGAGGCCAATATCCAGTGCAACGGCATTGGGCCGGGCTACATTGCCACGCCGCAGACCGCGCCGCTGCGCGAGACGCAGCCCGATGGCAGCCGTCACCCGTTCGACCAGTTCATCATTGCCAAGACGCCAGCAGCCCGTTGGGGCACGCCCGAGGACCTGAAGGGTCCCGCCGTGTTCCTGGCTTCCGATGCTTCGAACTTCGTCAACGGGCACATTCTGTACGTGGACGGCGGCATCCTCGCCTACATCGGCAAACAGCCGCAATAGGCTGCGGCCGCGCGGAGCACGGCACCTTGGCGCTCAAACCGTCGCTCGCGTACCGAAGTACGCTTCGCTCCTCTTTCACGCCAATCTGCCGCACTCCGCGCGCCCTCGCCACCGTCACGCACCAGCCAACACAGGCGCTTCGGTTTGTGCGGAACTCGCGACAGACTTAACTGCCGACCGCCCGCATAGCTCATCGCGGGTTGGCTTTGCCGCCGCCCGCGCACAGAAGCAAAAAACTGGAAGATTAAGTTGAAAGGTTAACTCAAATGAAGATCGCTCTGATTAATGAGAATTCTCAGAACTCCAAGAACCCCATGATTGAGGCTGCGCTTAAGAAGGTTGTCGAGCCCATGGGCCACACCGTCTTTAACTATGGCATGTATGCCGATGCCGATTCCAAGCCTCTCACCTACGTGCAGAACGGCATCCTTGCCGCCGTGCTGCTCAACTCCGGCGCCGCCGACTACGTCGTGACCGGTTGCGGCACCGGCGAGGGCGCTATGCTCGCCTGCAACTCCTTCCCCGGCGTGCTGTGCGGCCATGTTGCTGACCCGCTGGATGCCTACACCTTTGCCCAGGTCAACGATGGCAACGCCGTCGCCATGCCCTTCGCCCTCAAGAACGGCTGGGGCCAGGAGCTCAACCTCGAGTACACCTTCGAGAAGCTCTTTGGCTTTGGCTCGGGCAACGGCTACCCCGCCGAGCGCGTTGAGCCCGAGCAGCGCAACAAGAAGATCCTCGACGGCGTGCGCGCTGTGACCATGCGTCCGCTCGTCGACGTCCTGGGCGAGATCGATCAGGACCTGGTGAAGGGCGCCCTCGCTGGTGAGCACTTCCAGGAGTACTTCTTTGCCAACGCCACCGACGAGGCCATCATCGCCAAGGTCAAGGAGATCTTGGGCCTGTAATAAGGCCCACGGGGCGCACCACCCCCCAACAAGCCGCCAGACAAAAGGCGCCGCGACGATCCATGTGTCGCGGCGCCTTTTTAGATTGGCTATCGCTTGAGTCACCGCAAGGCGGCCGCTCCCCTATTTGCCAAGAGCCTAGAGCTCGCAGGCGACCTTGTAGCCATCGCCGATGGCGTCGCGGATGTTGCCGCACTTGTTGGCATCGCCCAGCACGTGGGTGGCAACACCGGCTGCAGCCAGGTCGTCGGCCAGCTTGGTATTGGGACGGTAGCCCATGGCAAGCACCAGCGTGTCGGCATCGGCGATAGTGTGGACCTCGCCGTCCTTTTCGTAACTGATGGTGTCCTCGGCGATCTCGGTCACCTTGGCCTCGGTCAGCACGTGGACGCCCTTGGAGAGCATGCGCGTGATGAGCACCGCGCGACCGGCGCCGCCCTCGTTAGCGGCGAGCGTCTTGGTCATCTCGATGACGGTGACATCGCGGTTGGCCGGCGACAGGTCGTTGACCAACGGGGCCAGGTAATCGGCCGTCTCGCAGCCGACGGTGCCGCCGCCCACGATGACGATCTTCTTGCCCGGGAAAGCCTTGCCGCCCAGCAGGTCGTCGGCCGTCATAACCTGCTTAAAGCCCTGCATGAAGGCCGGAGCGATGGGCTCGGCGCCATAAGCCAGGACAACCTCGTAACCCGCGTAGTCGCGCTGAATGTCCTCGGCAGTAAGCTCGGTGCCAAAGACGCACGTGACGCCCGCCTCGGCCAGGCGACGGTACTGATACTTGATCACGCGGGTGAGTTCCTGCTTTGCCGGCGGAACGGCCGCGATGCGCATCTCGCCGCCCGGCTCGTCCTGCTTATCCACGAGCACCACGTTATGGCCACGCTTGGCGGCAATGTAGGCCGCCTCCATACCCGCAGGACCAGCGCCCACAACGAGCACGTTCTTGGCCTCAGCGGCAGGCTCGTAGCCGGCCTCGTCGCGCTCCACGTCCGGGTTGACGGTGCAGGAGATGCGCTTGCCAAACATGATGCCGTTCAGGCAGCGCAGGCAGCCAATGCAGGGGCGGATGTCGTCGGCGTTGCCGGCAGCGGCCTTGTTGCAGAACTCGGCATCGCATAGATTGGCACGGCCCATCATGCAGATGTCGGCAGCGCCGTCCTCGATCAGCTCCTCGGCAATCCATGCCTCGTTGATGCGGCCGACGGTGGCGACGGGAATGTTGACGTGCTTCTTAATCTCGCGCGAGCAGGCGGCGTGCGAGGCCTGCTGCGTGCCGGCGGCGGGAATCGCAGAGCCGCGCTTGATGGTGGTGCCGCCCGACACATGAATCATGTCGACGCCAGCCTTCTCCAGGCGACGTGAGACGTAGATCATGTCGTTGAGGGTCAGGCCGCCATCGGTGTACTCATCGCCCGAGATGCGGACGTCGATGATGAAGTCCTTGCCGCAACGCTCGCGAATCTCGGCGATGACCTCGAGCAAGAAGCGCATGCGGGCGTCGAGCGAGCCACCGTACTCGTCGGTACGCTTGTTATAGAGCGGGGTCAAAAAGCCGCCGAGCATACCGTGGGCGTGCGCCGCATGGACCTCGACGCCATCGACGCCGGCCTTCTGCATGCGCACGGCAGCGTCGCCGAACTGATGCGTGAGCGTATGGATCTCATCGACCGTGATGGGGCGCGGCGCCTCGCGGGCATAGGACGGGCCCACAAAGGACGGGGCAATGAGGCGCGGCGTGCCCGGAATGTTAAAGGCCATGTAGGCGGGGTGGAAGAGCTGCGGCATGATCTTGCAGCCGTACTCGTGGACGGCTGTGGCGAGCTTTTCCCAGCCGGGGATAAACGTGTCGTCGTAGCAGCACATGTCGCCCGGCAGATAGGTATAGGTGGGCTCGACCGTCACGACCTCGGTGATGATGAGGCCCACGCCGCCCTTGGCGCGGGCGCGGTAATGGTCGACCAGATCGTCGGTCACATAGCCGTGGTCGGCCAGGTTGGTAGACACCGGCGGCATAAAGACGCGGTTCTTGACCTCGGTCGTACCGACCTTGATCGGGCTAAAGAGCATCGGGTAGGCACAGGACTCCATGCAGGCTTCCTTTCGTTTGAGCCGCTCGGCGGCAGTTGCTGACCTACCTATCGTAGCAGTAACCGCGCAATGCCCGACCGTGAGCGCTCCCCCGGCTTTTACTCGACCCACAAAAAAGTTGCGGTGGAATACGGAGTAGATGAGGCTTCTGACAGCCAAAACAGTCCGTATTTCACCGCAACTGATGGGTGGGATGAGTTAGAGGCCCAGGTAGCTGGTCATGCCTTCGACGGCAAGCTTGGCGCCGGCCACGGCATGGACCACGGTGAGCGGACCGTTGACCACGTCCCCGGCGGCAAAGACACCCGACACGGTGGTCATACCGCACTCATCGACCGAAAGAAGACCGCGATGGTCGGTCTCCAGACCACCCGTTGTAAGCACGAGCTTGTCTTTGGGCATCTGCGAAGCCGCAATCACCACGGTGTCGGCGGGCACATGGTCAAGCTCTTCCTCGTAGCCTACCACGTTGTTGTCCTTGTCAAAGATAGCGGTCTCGAACACCGGACCGTTATCGTCGATGGCGCAGATTGCCTTGCCGCACACGATCTCGGCACCGTCGAGCTCGGTCAGCTCGACCTCGTCATCGATAGCCGAGATATGGCGCGAACGAGCATACACGGTAACCTTGCGAGCGCCCGAGCGCAGGGCCGTGCGGGCGACATCCATGGCCACGTTGCCGGCGCCGATGACTGCCACGTTCTGCCCGATCGCCACACTCGTGGGATCGACCAGGTAATCGATACCAAACAGCACGTTGCCACGCGACTCGCCGGGAATACCCAGCTTGCGGGCGCGCCAGGTACCGGTACCCACAAAGACCGCATCGTAGCCGTCGCGCAGCAGATCGTCGATATGCAGCGCGCCGCCGATGGTGGTCGAGGGGCGAACGCGCACGCCGAGCGAGCACATCACGTGACGGTACTTTTGCACCAGCGAACGCGGCAGGCGGAATTCGGGGATACCGTACTCCAGCACACCGCCGATCTCGGGGCGCTGCTCAAACACCGTAACGGCACAGCCCAGCTGGGCCATCTTAATGGCTACGGTAATGCCGGCAGGACCGGAGCCGACCACGGCAATCTGCTTGCCGCACGACGGCGCGGGCTTCCACTCCTTGCGGTCCAAATACGCGGTCGAGATATAGTTCTCGATGCTCGAGAAATGCACCGGCGTGCCCTTGCGGCCCTGGATGCACGAGCCCTCGCACTGACCCGAATGGTTGCAGATCATGGAGCAGACCGCGCTCATGGGGTTGTTCTGGAACAGCAGCTCACCTGCCTCTTCCAGACGACGCTGCTTGAACAAGTCAATGACCTGCGAAATAGGCGTCTGCACCGGGCAGCCTTTAAGCTGGCAGAACGCCTTCTTGCACCCAAGGCAACGGTTCGCTTCCTCAACAATATGAATAGCCATCGGTTCCTCTCCTGGACCTCTACGACAATCTCTTTCGCCAACCTGCTTCGTTACAGAATCACGTGCTCGCACATCACGCTGCGGCCCATGCGCAGCAACTCGTCGCGCGAACGCTCGACCGTGGACGGTGTGCTGTTCTCGATAACGGTCATAATGCCCGGTCGCGCGGCCGCGGCCCAGGCGGCAATAGCCTCAAAATCAAAGTTTCCGCAAGTACAGGCGCCGTGGCATACCAAACGAGAGCCCGAGCCATCACACCAGCCATCCTGGTCCTCGTTGTCTACGATCTCGTAGTCCTTTGCATGCAGCACGCGAATCTTGCTGCCGCACAGGTGCAACATACGCGACACCTGCTCGGAAGCCTCACCGACGATCGTGGGATGCAGCAGCGACACCGGGTCGTAGATCACGCCGAGCGCCGGGCTCGGGACGCGCTCCAGAACCTCGCGGCAGCGCCCGGGCGTATTGACGATCTCGTTCCAACCGGGCTCGATCAGAAGCTCGCCGCCCTCCTTTTCGGCCATCGAGCACACGCGTGCGAGTCCTTTGCAAAACGCATCGAGCGCAGCGGCCGAAAAACGGTCATCGGCCATCTTGTTCTGCGCGTTAGGGCGCCCCGTCTCGGTCCCCACCGGACAGCCCCCAAGCCAGCGCGCGAACCTCAGGCACGCCTCGTACTCGGCATAGGTATCCACCAGTTGATTCTGATCGGGCGTTGCCAGGTTTTTATAGCAGCCGAGCACCGCCACCTGCACGCCGTTGGTGTCGAGCACCTCGCGCAGATGGTCGGCGAGTTCGTGCGTAAGGCCGGAACGATTAATGCCAAAGGACTTGTAGAGTACTTTGCTCGGCAGCTGAATGCACGAGAAACCCAGTTTGCCTGCCATGCGAATGCGCTCCTCGACCGTACCCTCGGGCAGGTCGTGCAGGCGCACGCCGACGCTCAGTGCGCCTTTTGACTGCGCCATGCCTAAACCTCCTTGCACGCATTGATGCCCGGCGTGTAGCCGCCAAACGGGTCGTCGATGGAGCACACGCCCGAAGGGGCAAGCGGATCGCGCTTACCGGCAAGCTTGTCATGATGCATGGTCTCGATATAGGCAAGCACCAGCGGCGCCACGCCCTTCGCGTCGTTTTTGACGACGGGCTCGCTCATGTAGTAGCCAAACGTGCCCTCGCGGTGCGCGGTGTTGCCAAGACCCGCCACCAGGCAGATGTTGTCGAGCGCCAGCTGCCCGTCGCGCTCGGACAGGCACGTGTCGCAGATGCCGTCAAACGCACGGCGGCCGTACTGGTAGTAGCGCTCGCCCAGCACGCCCAGGCGCACGCCCTTCATGATGGCGTTGGCAAAGATGGCGCTGCCCGACTCCTCCAGATAGTTGGGGGCGATATTGGGCAGGTTGATGACCTGGTGCCACATGCCGGTCTTCTCGTCCTGATACGGCAGCATGGCGTCGATCAGGTCGTGGAACATCTTGCGGATCTCGTCCTTCTCGGCCGACATCGAGGGCGGCATGAGCTCCCAGGTATCGATGAGCGCCATGGCGAACCAGCCCTCGGCGCGCAGCCAGAAGTTGGCCGAAAGGCCGGTGACGGGATCGCACCAGAACTGCTTGCGGCTCGCGTCGTAGGCGTGATAGTACAGGCCGTTGAGGGGGTTGCGCATCAGGTCATGCACGACCTGGAACATATGGAAACTATCCGAGCAGGCACGGCGGTTGTGGAAGCTCAGCTCGTACTGCATGTAGAACGGCTGCGCCATGTACATGCCGTCGAGCCAGATCTGGTTGGGGTAGACGGCTTTGTGCCAAAACACACCCTCTTTGGTACGCGGCTGGGTTTCGAGCTGACGATAGATGGTATCCATGGCGGCACGGTACTTGGGCTTGCCCACCAGGTCATAGAGTTTGTAGAGGGTTTTGCCCGCATTGACGTTGTCGAGGTTGTATTCCTGGGGATCGTAATGCTTGATGGTGCCGTCATCCTGGACAAAAAAGTCGATATAGTCGTCAGCGAAGGTCAGGTAGCGCTGCTCGCCGGTGATCTCGTACAGCTCGATGAGTGCCTTGATCATGCAGCCGTCAATGTAATTCCAGGTGTTCTCCTTGCCGGCGCGAAGCTTTTCGATATTCCAGGCCGGCGCCTGAGGCGTAGAGGTCTCGATCAACTGCTCGATATAACGGTCCAGAATCTGATTGCAACCCATTGCTGTCCCCTCTGACGTTATTGATGGGTGAACGTTTCCCCTAGTGTAACGCGAACGGGGATTATAGGGTGAACGTTAACCCTATAATCCCCGTGAACGGCAAACTTTTAACGGCAAACGGCGGTGAGGCCCGCAGCGATGCGATGCGCCAGGCGCTCATAGCCGGTAGGGCTGTAATGCAGACCGTCCGGCATGTAGAGCTCGCGGTGCTCCGGCAAAAACGGGCTGATGCCGCTTTGCGCATACAGGTCGATCACCGGCACCGAGTAGCGATCGCAGACCTCCAGCATCGCGCGCACATAGGCGTCTTGCGTCAGGCCCAGATGGTTGGCCTCGTTGCTTGCCGGAATATCCTTCTCGTGTTTGCCGCTCGTCTTGCACGGCGTCATAAACACCAGCTTTGCCTGAGGCGAGCGCGCCGTGATGGTGCGGATCAGGTAGTCGAGCGCACCGTAGAACTCGTGCACGTCCGTGCTGCCCAGCTCTCCCAGCGGCACGTTACGGCTAAAGTCGTTAACGCCGCCAAAGACGATGCAGATATCTGCCGTGTGATCGATGCCGTCCAAGCGCTCGACAAACGAATCGCTACGGTCGGCCTTGACGGCAATACGCGAACCCTTAATACCAAAGTTCTCGATCGTAGCGCCGCCCAGCAGCGCACCCAGGTGCGAAGTCCAGGAGATATCGTTGCCTCCCCCGCCGCATCCGTTATCGCCCCAGGTGGTCGAATCGCCAAAGCAGCAGATGGTCGATTCGCTCAAGTTTTTCGTTTCCATATTCTTCTCCTCACCCGCACACCGGCGGTCATACAGGTACATACCGTTCATTCGCAACATCCGAGGGGCTATGCGTGGGCGCATTCCGCAACTTGCGAATCGAGCCATTCGATATCCTCGGCAAGATGCGCCACGCCCAGGTGGTGTCCACCCGGGCAGACCTCGTGCAGAAGGTTTTCGTCCTTGCCCAGCAGCGCGTAGGCGTCGCGAACGATATCGAGCTGCTCGTCTACGTTCGCAAGCCCGCGGGCGCCGTTGAGATGGTCTTTCTCGCAGCTCTGAACCAAGAGCGGCCGTGGCGCGACAAGCGATGCAATGTCGCCCATGTCGAGCAGACGCCAGAGTCCAGGCGTGTAATTGCAGCTGCAATTGCCGTTGAGGTGCAGTAGCGAATCATCAACGCCGTACAGATAGCCCGAGACAAACGCCTTGCGCACGCGCGGGTCGAGCGCGGACAGGTACAACGTCATGTAACCGCCGCCCGAAAAACCAAAGCAGCCCAGGTCGTCCATGGCAATGTCACCGCGTGTCTCCAAGTAATCAATCAAGCGCATGTTGTCCCAGGCGTTGAGGCCCGCGACCGTAAGACCCAGCGGCTCGGCCATACGTGCTTGATTCAGACACGTACCGCGCAGGTAGCTGTTCTCGTCGTCGCCCTGACCCTTCCAGTCACGACGGTATCCCCAACCACGCGCATCGGGGCAGACGGTCACGTAACCCATGCGCGCCAAACGCAGACCGTAGTCGTAATTGAACTTACGCACGGCATCGTCGACCGCCGGCACGCCCGCAACGCCGGCTATGCTTGCAGCACCCGCCCCCTGGTGACCATGCGGGCAGATATAGCAGCGCTTGAGTCCCCGCTCGTCAAGCTTGGGGCGGGACGGCTCCAACAGGTAAAACGGCATCCACACATCGTGCTCAACCTGCAACACCGCATGAGTACGCACGATGCTGCCGGCAACCCGCACGCGATTGAGCTCACGAATCTCAATCGGGGCGCGGTCCATAAGCGAAAGACCCAAAATATCGTACAGACGAGTCCTGGTCGCAGCCTTCCATGCCTCAAAGTCTATGGGAGTCTTGCCCGTAAATGCGGCCGAGCGCCCCTCGCGCTTCAGTCGGGCGCGCAGCGCAGGTTCGTCCTCGTAGTACGTCTCGATGTGCACGGTGCGGCCATTGGCAGATAGCCCGGCCGTCTCTACCGCATCACCGTCGCCGCCCTCGGGATCCCAACCATCCGTGCCGGCAAGCACTCGGTCACGCGCATAGCGTTCGGAATCCTGACCGGTCAGGCAATGCGCCCACGGCACCCAAGCGGCAGTATCACCCGCCGGGCCAAACAGGGAACCGCCGGCATACAGGGTGCCGTCATGTGCCGCTGGCTTATTCCAATCCCACCAACCCTCGAGTGAAATATGGGGGCCCAGCCAGCATTCGAGCAAAACGGTCTGGGCCCACTCGCGCCATGGACGACCCAGATAGACCGATCCGGGGGCAATGCCCTCATCGGCTGTAAACGAACAGCCATGAAACACAAATCCGTACGGCTCGCCCTGAGGCGTGGAGGCTGCCGTTACATACCCGTTGACATCCATATCGCGGTTGAGCGAGCGAATCTCACACCCCTCAAAGTAGGCACGCGCGCCACCAAAGATAAAGTCGACATCGCCCTCGATCCGGCAACGTCGAAAATACTGCCGCCCCACGCGGCGCGGGGCGAACTGCTTGGGGCCTATAAAGCCGCCCGGCTTGGCCTCGCGCGGCGGCAGCGGCCCCAAAAAGAGCGTGTCCTGGTGTCCTTTAATGCAGCAGGCATCGACAACCAGGCGGTCACCATCGGCATACAGGGCAATCGCCTGGCCGACCTCGCGCCCATCACCGGCGTTGTTTTCGATTGTTAGACCCGCAAGCGTCACGTCGTCGGCATCGACCAGCACCGTGTACGTACGGAAGGTGCCGAGTCTTCCATCCTGGCCGCTACCATCTTCCGAAGGCATCTTGGCACCCAGGCCTCCCACGATACGCACGCTGTCGGCCGTCTCGCCCTCGAGCGTCACATGCGGACGACGAATTTCAACCTGCTCGCGATACTCGCCCGGCGCCACCAGCACACGCACCGGCACGGTCGTATCGGACACGCACCGCTCCGCCGCCTCGAGCGCCGCCGAAATGCTGCGATACGCGCCTTCGCGTTCGAGCGATACCTCAAAGAGCTGCTCTTTACCACTCATCTGTCATTACGCTTTCTGTCACAGAACACCCGCCGTGCAATGCCGGCACCTATAGATTGCGTGCGACAGCCGGGCAGACCCGACCGTCGCACGCCTCAACATGCCGTATTCACTTGTGCAGGAGCACTACCCTACGCGCGGATAACCTTGTCGACGTTTTGCAGCTGCAGCTCGTCGCCATCCTGACCCTCGATGCGCACGTTCTGCAGGTCGAGGACTTTCACGTTCTGCGCGATGATGCCCTGGCGCACCATGGGCTCCACGCCGCAGGCCATGGCCGGCACAAAGGGCTCGGCATCGGCGGCAAAGGTCACATGGACATCCTGGAACGTCAGGCGCGTCACCTTGCTCTCGGGAAGGCCCGTGATATAGGCCGCGGCCGCATGGCAGTTGGTGGCCTCGATATCGCAAAACGTCGTGGCGCCAAAGCCGGGCGTACGGTCGTCGACGGGCAGCGCCTCGCGAGACTGCACGTAGTCGGTCTTGCCGTCCTTGTCGCAGAAGTAGAACGAGTTGACCACGAAGGGCGTGAGCACCTTATCCATGCGAATGTGCTCGAAGGTGATGCCCTCGTTGACGGCGTCCTTGCCGCGACCACGACGGGTCTTGACGCGCAGGCCGCGGTCGGTGCGCTCAAAGAGGCACTTGCTCACGGTGAGGTCCTTGATGCCGCCGGCGGCCTCGGATCCCAGCACCACGGCGCCGTGGCCGTCGTGCATGTAGCAGTGCGAGATCAGCACGTCGTGCGTGGCGGGACGAAGCTCGGGCTCAATGCCCAATTTGCCGCTCTTGATGGCGATGCAGTCGTCGCCCACCGAGAACTGGCAGCCAAGGATGCGGACAAAACCGCAGCTCTCGGGATCGAAGCCGTCGGTGTTGTGGGAGTTCTTGGGACCCTCGATGGACAGGCACAGGGCATCGACGTGCTCGCACAGAATGGGATGGATATTCCACGCCGGGCTGTTGCGCACGGTAAAGCCGGCAAGGCTCACGTTTTCGCACTCGGACAGGAAGATCATGCGCGGGCGGGCGATCTCGCGGCCCTCCTCGGGACGGAAGATGTTCTTAAAGTCCTTATTCCACCAGTTGTCCTCGGCAAAATCGGTCTGGCCGTCGATGGCGCCGCGGCCATAGATGCACACGTCGTGCACGCTCAGGCCCGTAAAGGTCGAACAGTAGGTCGAAAAGCTCTCGCCTTCCCAACGGCCCAGGGGCAGCATATCGGTGCCGGCGTACCCAGCCCCCTCGTCACCCGTGACCGCGCCCGGAATGTAGGCAAGCGCCGCGCGGTCGTGACGGGCCAGCAGCACCGCGCCCTCGGCAAGCTCGATGTTGATATTGCTCTTAAGGAAGAGGGACTTGATGCGGTAGTTGCCGGCGGGGATCAGCACGCGCCCGCCCTTGGGGCAGGCCATGATGGCAGCCTGAATGTTGGTGGTGTCATCGTGCTCGGCATCGCCCTTGGCTCCGCAGTCGCGAACGTTGATGGTAAAGGGCTCCGCCGGCGTGGTGACGCCTACGCTCAACTCGCGCTCGCCGCAGACAAAGCGGATCAGGTTGCGCTTGCCGGGGGTCAGGCCATCGACATAGGTCTCGACCGTATTCGTGGTACCGGCGGGCTCATCGTTGACAAAGATCTCCCACGTATCGGCACAGGTAAAGTAGCCGCCATCGTCGAGCTCGATAACGGCCGCGCGGGCATTGCGCCAGATAACGTTCGTCTCCATGGGTCTCTCCCTCAAATGTAATCAGAAGTTCATACTACTCGTTTTTAAAAAAGGGCCGTACCCGCCGGTGGATCTCCGGTGGCACGGCCCTGTGGTTTGGACGATGCGCCTGCCCTACTCTGCGGGAATTACGCTGCCGTCCTGGAAGCCAACATTGTTGTGGGCGAAGCAGTCCTCGTACTTAAAGCCGGAGAGTTCCTCGCAAAGCGCCTTGACCTCGGGCTTGACGTCGGCCATCTTGCCACCCTCCTTGACACGGTGGATCTCGTCGCAAAGGATGTCGCACTGCTCCTTGTCGATCTTGATGCCGCGGGCAAGGACAGCCGCGAGCAGGAAGAAGCCGGCGCAGCCGATGAGCATGTAGCCGCAGATGTACAGAGGCACGGTGGCGGGCTGGGTCACGGCGTCGCTGTTGCCGGCGGTCTGAATGAAGCCGGAGGCAGCAAGGACGATAGCCCATACGTTGACGGCAACAGCCTGGGCAATCTGCTGGCAGAGCTGCTGTGCGGAGCTGTAGATGCCCTCGCGACGACGCAGGGTGATGAGCTCATCGACATCGGGGATGTAGTTGAGCAGAACATCGGGCAGATACTGGAAGCCAACGTAGAAGAACTTCCAGATGGCGAAGATGATGGGGTAGGCGATCATGGCGATGGCGACCGTGGAGGTGCCGTTGATCTGACCAAAGGCGAAGTAGTTGTAGGCGATGATGCACGCGGCGCAACCGACGTTTGCCAGGTACCAAGACTTGTGGAAGCCCTTCTTGGCCATGAGGGCGACCCAGATGGCGGTGCAGACGATAGCGACGACCTTGCCGGGCATCTCCATCACGGACTCGTAGGACTTAGGAATCTGCAGACAGTAGACGATGAAGAAGGACAGGCACGCAGACCAGCAGGCAGCGGCGAGCTTCGTGGAGACCTGCGCATACAGGACCTTGCGGAAGGACTTGTTGCGGAAGGTAGAGATAACGTCGATGAAAAACTTCTTGATACCCTCGCCGACGCTCTCGATCTTCTCCTGAGCGACCTCCTCGGGGGTGTGCTCCCACGTGGACAGGTACACGCACAGCAGCGAGATTGCCATGACCGAAGCGTTAATCGTAGCGATGATGAAGTAGCTGAACGGGTTGGTCTCGCCGAAGGTGCCAAAGCCAAAGCCGACGAGTGCTGCCATCAGGAAGCCGGCGGCGTTACCAAAGAGGTGCTTGTAGCCGGTGAGGTACGTACGCTCCTTGAAGTCATCGGTCATCTCGATGGTAAGCGGCGACAGGTTGGCGGTGCAGAACGTGTACGCGACGTTGTAGATCAGGTACAACACAAAGTAGTACGGGAAACCAAACGGCGTAGCCACAAAGATGAGCGGCTCGGCGACCATCATCGGGATAGCCAGCAAGATCCAGAAACGGCGGCGGCCAAAGATGCGGCCGATCTTGGTAGCGTAGAAGTTATCGGCCACAAAGCCCATGAGCGGGCACAGAATGGCGTTGAGATAGATGGCGAACGAGCTGATCAGCGCAGCCTCGCCTGCGGACAGACCGCACTCCGTGGACAGGAACAGCACCATGTAGCTGTGCGTAAAGCTCAGGGCACCGGAGTTGAGCATGCCGCCCATACCAAAGCCCAAGCGCGTCCAGAATGTGATCTTGCGCTTTTTACCGATCTTGTTAGTCATCGAGCTCCCTCTCTTTTCTCGATTGTCTTGTAACAAGACATTGGAGTCCATACCGATGTCTGTCTGCATATCGCCCACTCGTAGGGTGAACGTTTAGCTAGATTATGCTCGATTGCATATGATAGGTGAACGTTCACTTGTATATTATCCTTGAACGGTCGTTTTTTGCCGTTAAACGGACATCTGACTTGAAAAAAATCACGATTACATGGGTATTGAGTGGGTTTAAATTTGAGGTCGATTAGGTGAACGTTTATTGTTTTCGCCGCTCCCGTACCCTCAGGAAGACACGCCCGAACAGACAGAACAAACATGGCCCCGCCGGAAACACTCCCGACGGGGCCATGGTCAATAGCGCCCTATGCGAACCCATTTACCGCTACAGGCAGACGCCATCCTTCCAAATGCTGATCTCGTGGCAGCCGCGACGCTCGGCACTCGTAAGCTTGCCGCTCGCCGTTTCTAGCACCAGCTGGTACAGGTCGTGGGCAGCCTCGTCGAGCGTACGCTCGCCCGTGGCGACCACGCCGGCGTTAAAGTCCATCCAGTTGGCCTTGTGGTCGCACAGACGCTGGTTGGTGAACACCTTGAGTGTAGGCGCCGGTGCGCCAAACGGCGTGCCGCGGCCGGTCGAGAACAGGATTACGTGGCAGCCGGCAGCCGTCAGGGCCGTGGTGGATACCATGTCGTTGCCCGGACCGCACAGCATGTTCAGGCCATGCTTGGTAGCCTGACCGGCATACGGCAGCACGTCGACGATGGGGGCAGATCCGCCCTTTTGCACGCAGCCGCAGCTCTTGTCCTCGAGCGTGGTAATGCCGCCGTCCTTGTTGCCGGGGCTCGGGTTCTCATAGACGACCTCGCCGTGGCTGATAAAGTAGTCCTTAAAGCCGTTGAGCATGTCGGAGGCGGCATTGAAGACGTCCTGGCTCTCGCAACGATCGAGCAGAATGCTCTCCGCGCCAAACATCTCGGGCACCTCGGTGAGCACCGACGTGCCGCCGCGGGCGACGACCATATCGCTCACGCGACCGATCGTGGGGTTGGCGGTAATGCCCGAAAGACCGTCAGAGCCGCCGCACTTAAGGCCAATGACCAGCTCGGAGGCAGGAATGGGCTCACGCTTGGCCTGCTTGGCCAGGTCGGCAAGCTCGTACAGGATCTTGTGACCCTCGACCTGCTCGTCGGCTACATCCTGGCAGGCGAGGAATCGAACGCGCTCGCGATCGAAGTCACCGAGCTCGTCGAGTACCTGCTGGTGCGTGCAGTTTTCGCAACCGAGGGACAGGAACAGCACACCCGCAGCGTTTGCGTGACGCGAGAGCGCCACCAGCAGACGGCGCGTCTGGGCATGGTCGGCACCGGTCTGCGAGCAGCCAAAGGGATGCGGGAAGTAGTAAACGCCCTCCAGCGAGCCCTCGACCAGATCCTGAGCCTGCTCGCACATGGCACGTGCGACCTCGTTGACGCAGCCGACCGTGGGGATGATCCACAGCTCGTTGCGCGTGGCGGCGCGGCCGTCAGCGCGGCGGAAGCCCATAAAGGTCTCGGGCTCAACCGGCTCAACGACCGGATGCGTCGGGTTGTAAGCGTACTCGACCTCGCCCGAAAGGTTGGTCTTGACGTTATGCGTATGAAGCCACTGACCGGGCTGGATGTCGCCCGTCACGTGGCCGATAGGAAGACCGTACTTGACGACGTCCTCCCCCGCCGCAATGGCGCGCACGGCCATCTTGTGGCCCTGCGGAATATCCTCCGCGGCCACGACCTCGCCCACCCCGGGAACCGCGACGGCGGTGCCCTTGGCAAGCGGCGACAGCGCGACGATCACGTTGTCGGCCGGATTGATCTGGATAGTATTCATTACAAAGAGTCCTAACCCTACAGGTTGAGCAGAAGTCAGCGGGCGCCCGCCAGTTGCCCGGCGGGCGCACAGAAGGATTTAGGCCTGGGCGTTGGCAAATGCCTGCTTGGCGCCCTCAGCGCGCACAACGGCAAGCGCGTTGACGACAAACTCCTCAAGGCCGGCGATCTGCGTAAGGTCCTCGCCCCACATCTGCTCGTTGCTGAGCACGTCGTGCACCAGCTCGGCATCGTCTGCACCGGCGTGGGCGGCGTAGAAATCGAGCACGAAGGCATCGTCCTGAGCGGTGTACTCGGTGCCGTCGGCGCGGCGCAGGTGCAGGCCATCGCCCTCGCGAGCAACGAGCTCCTGCGTATAGAAGGCAATGAGCGTAGCGAGGCTCGTCGCCAGGCACTTGGGCAGGTTGCCGGTCTCGGCAACATAGTCCTTGAGCGTGGGCAGGTCGCGAGCACGCCATTTGGCGGTTGAGTTGAGGCAAATGGAGAGCAGCGCGTGGTCGATAAACGGGTTGTCGAAGCGGTTCTCGACGGCGGCGGCAAAGGCCTTGCAGTCCTCGACATCAAGATCGGCGGCAAGCGTCGGGATGACCTCGTCGTAGAGCATGGTGTTCATGAAGCCGCGAACGGTCTCGTCATGCATGCAATCGCGCACGATGTCAAAGCCGGCAACCCAGGAACCCGGAACAAAGGCAGTGTGGGCGCCGTTGAGGATGCGGACCTTGCGCTTCTTGTACGGGGTGACATCGGGGGTCACAAAGACGCCCGGCAGGCCGGCCTTCACGAAGGGCAGACGCTCCTTGAGCGACTCATCGCCCTGGATACCCCACATCTGGAAGGGCTCGCGCACGGCCAGGAAGGGATCCTCGTAGCCCAGGCGCTCGGCCACGGCAGCGGCCTCCTTGGGGTCGCGGATACGGCCGGGGACGATAGTGTCGACGAGCGTGGTGCAGACGGTGCAGTCGTTGGCCATCCACTGCGCAAACTCGTCCTCCCAGCCCCAGTCGCTCACGTACTGGTTCATGATGCGCAGCAGCTCCTCGCCGTTGTGATCGATGAGCTCACAGGCGAGCACGATGACGCCCGGCTTGCCGGCGGCCCAGCGGGTGTGGAGCACCTGGGCAAGCTTGGCGGGGAAGCTCGCGGGCGGCATGTCGTCGGCCTTGCAGGACGGATCGTAAGCGATACCGGCCTCGGTGGTGTTGGAGACGATAATCTCCAAATCGTCGGAGACGGCGACCTCCATCATGGCGCGGTAGTCGTCCTCGCGATACGGATTGAGGCAGCGGCTGCAGGCGCTGATCACACGGGACTCGTCGACCGTGTTGCCGCTCTCCTTGCCGCGCACCAGCACGGTGTACAGGTCATCCTGAGCGTTAATGCCGTCGGCAAAGCCAAAGGCACCGCTGATGGGCTGGACCATGACAACCTTGCCGTTCCAGCCGGTTGCCTCGTTGCCCATGTCAAAGAAGCGGTCGACGAAGGCGCGCAGGAAATTGCCCTCGCCAAACTGCAGAACCTTCTCGGGCGCGTCCTTGGGCAGCAGGTAGCCCTTGTAGCCGATCTTCTCGAGCGTCTCGTAGCTGATGTTCTCCATCGATGTCTCTCCTTAGATTGCTGTTAGCGTGCAGGCAAAACGGGGGCGCCGCGTGTGGCAACGGCGCTCCCGAGTTCGGTGTGATTCGATGCGGGTTTAGGCCTCGACGGTATCCAGGTCAAAGCCAAAGTAGCGGACCGCGTTGTTGTAGCTAATGTCGCGCACGATGGCTCCCAGCAGCTCCATGTCGGCCGGATACTTGCCCTGCTCGACCCACTCGCCGATCACGCCGCACAGCACGCGACGGAAGTACTCATGACGCGGGTAGGACAGGAAGGAGCGGGAATCGGTAAGCATGCCCACAAAGTTGCCCAGCACGCCCTCGTTAGCCAGAGCCGTGAGCTGCTCGCGCATACCGATCTCGTTGTCGTTGAACCACCAGGCAGAGCCGTTCTGGATCTTACCGGCGGTCGGAGCCTCCTGGAAGCAGCCCATCACGGTATCGATCATGGTGTTGTCGATGGGGTTCAGGCTGTACAGAATGGTCTTGGGCAGACCCATGGCCTCCTGGATGGAGTTGAGGAAATCGGCCAGCTGGTCGGACGGCGTGTAGTTGGAGACGCAGTCGTAGCCGGTGTCGGGACCGAGCTTGGCGAACATAGCGCGGTTGTTGTCACGCTTGCAGCCAAAGTGCAGCTGCATGGCCCAGCCAAGGCGGACATACTCGCCGGCGACGAACTGCATAAAGGCCGTCTTGTACTTGAGGACCTCGTCCTCGGCAAGCGGCTCGGCGGCAAGGCCCTTGGCAAAGATAGTCTCGATCTCGTCGGCGGTAGCCGGAACGTACATAACGTAGTCGAGCGCGTGGTCGGAAGCGCGGCAGCCCAGCTCGTGGGCAACGTCGTAGCGCTTGGAGATGGCAGCCTTCATGCCCTCGAAGTCGCTGATCTCAACGCCAGCAACCTCGGAGAGATGCTTGCAGTAGTCGGCGAACTCCTGGCCACGCTCGATGCGCAGGGCGGCATCGGGGCGCATGGCGGGAACGACCTGAACGTCAAAACTGTCGTCGGCGGCAATCTTCTTGTGCCACTCAAAGCTGTCGGCGGGGTCGTCGGTAGTGCAGATCATGCGGACGTTGGACTGCTTGATCAGGTTGCGGCAGGTAAAGCTGGCCTCAGCGAGCTTGGCGTTGGCAAGGTCCCAGACCTCCTGAGCGGTTTTGCCGTTCAGGACGCCCTCGTAGCCAAAGTAACGCTTAAGCTCCAGGTGGCTCCACTCAAAGACGGGGTTGCCCACACAACGGCCCAGGGTCTCGGCCCACTTCTGGAACTTCTCGCGAGCAGGGGCATCGCCGGTAATGAAGCGCTCGTCGACGCCGTTGGCACGCATCAGGCGCCACTTGTAGTGGTCACCGCCCAGCCAAACCTCGGTGATGTTCTCAAAACGCTTGTCGTCCCAGATCTCCTTGGGAGAAATGTGGCAGTGGTAGTCAACGATGGGCATGCCCTCGGCAAAGTTGTGGAACAGCTCCTCACCGGTTTTGGTGCTCAGCAGGAAATCCTGATCGTCCATGAAGTTTTTCATCAAACAACCCCTTTGTTGGCGGAGCGGGCGCACGATGCGCTCGTTATCCTCTAGGTGAACGTTCACTATACTAATTCATTGCGACTTAAAAGGTGAACGTTCACCTAACCACCATGGGGTGAACGGTCGATTTTGCCCGTTCAACGGTTACTGGAGCCGCGACTTGTATGTATTGCGAATTGGCAGGCGTCCCCGAATACCGAACTTGAGCGCTTTAGCCAGGTGGGTCATGTTCCGCCGTGCATTTTTGGGAGTATTCAGCATCGGAGCGCACCGCGCACCGTCTTCGAAGCCCTATCTGATGCTCATATTGCGCCCAATCGGCATAAATAAATGCCCCCGATGGCGAATTACGCCATCGGGGGCACTTAAAACAGTCGTCCTAACCTCTTTCGGGACACGCCATTGCTGAATACTCCAAAAAATGCACGTCGCAAGAGGGGGTACCTGACTAAACGGCTAAATTCCCGCAAGCTCGCAGTAGCGGTCGACGTTGCTGGCAAACACCATCTCCACAGCACCCTTCTGCACGGGCTCCGCCGGAGTTTTACCCCACAGCAGATACTCGCCCAAGGTCTTGGCGCCACGGTAGGCCAGGCTCACCGGGTCCTTATAGACAATATTGGTAAAGATGCCACGGCGCAAGGCCAAGGCGCTCTCGGGGAACAGGTCGTTGCCGATTACCATGACCTTGCCGGCCTTGCCGCTTGAAACAAGCGCGTCGGCGACCACCTCGGAACCAACGGCAAAAACGCTACAGATGAGCTCGGGAGCATCCGGCGCACTCAAGCGCTGCTCAAGCTCGCGCTCGAGCTGTTTGACTTGCGCATGGGCGCCGGCAAGGTCCTCAACCTGCCATGGAATATCGTGTTCGCGCAGGTAATTATGAAAGGCGCGGGCGGTCAGGTAGTGTGAATCGGTATAGGGGTCGCCCGCCAACAGAAGCACGCGGGCGTCAGCCCCAGAAGCGTGGACCAGGTTAGCCGCCTGCTCTGCCATAAGGCTGCCCGCCGCGGAATAGTCCGCCAGACTGGCACCCAGGCGATCGAGGTGCGGTCGGTCGCCGTCGACGAGCTCAATCGCCACGCCCGCCTCGGCAATCTGCCTCAAAAGCTCGGTCGCGCGGTCATCGCCCGGAACATAGGCAAGCAGGCCGTCAATCTTCTCGCCTACCTGCAGACGCTCATCGATCTGCTCGAGCGCATCGGCGTAGCCGCCCACGCCAAATTCTACGCGCTCAACCGTAATGCCCTGATCGATGACCTCCTGCTCAAAGCGGTTGCAGCCTTCCCAAAGGTAACGGAAAAAGTACGCCCCCTCGCGCGATGCGCGGGGCAGGCAAAACACCAGGTTGATATCCTTGCGGCGCAGGCTCGAGGCACTCGTATTGCGATGGTAACCCATGGCCTCAGCCTTAGCATTCACCTTGGAGCGCACGGATTCGCTCACGCCGGCCTTACCCGTCAGGGCCTTGTGCACGGTATTGATGGAAACGCCAAGCTCGGCGGCTATGTCCTTCATGGTTACGCGAGCGCTCATGGGGTTACTCCGTTATAGATAAGTTGCCAATTAACAGTACAGGTAACGATACCCCAAAATCACTCTTCAACTCGCCGCGCTCTCCCCCAAATGTGCAAAGCGCCCCGCGAACGGATGCTCGCGAGGCGCTTGGATGACGGACCTTACTTGATACCGCGGCCCAAGTCTTCGGCGATTTTGTCTACGCCCTTAAGTGCGGCGCAGGTCTTTTTGTTGGAGCAATGTCCTGTGCAAACGCCACCTTGAGCGCAGTCGGCGCAGGTGCCCTTGCGATAAATGCGCACGCACACGGCGACAAACGCAATGCCGATAACAGCCAGTACAACAATATCGATAGGTGCCATAGCAAGCCTCCTCTAGTTAACCACCACTTACTTTACCCCATTCTCCACCTGCCAAAAAGGGACAGGTATATTTTGGTCGGTTTTATCTGCGGAAACGCCACATCTCCCTCACCAAAAAGCCCGAGTGTCGCTGGGACACCCGGGCTCGTGGAAAGGGGCTAATCCTTATTCGGACTTAAGCGGAAACTGCGGCGGAAGCAGTGTTGGTCTCGTCCTCGTCGGTCCATGCATGCTTGGGCATGGGACGGAAGATCTGGAAGAGCATCGCAACCAGCAGCACGATGGCTACAATCGTCCAAATACCAAACTGGCCCAACACAAACAGGTTGTAGAACTGGTTGATGAACAGGCCGATCACCCAAGCGAAGGCGCACTCGTAGCCGATGGCAATCGCGGTCCACTTGCCGGAGTCCATCTGGTTGCGGATAGTGCCCATGGCGGCAAAGCACGGAGCGCACAGCAGGTTGAAGGCACCAAAGGCCACGCAAGCACCCATGGTGGGGAACATGCCCGCAAACGCGGTCCACAGGCTCGGGTCGGTCTCGCCAGCATCGGCGACGGAGAGCAGCGAGCCGGCGGTAGCGACGACATTCTCCTTAGCCACGAGGCCGGAGACGGTCAGCGCGGTGGCCTGCCAGGTGCTAAAGCCGAGCGGGGCGAAGATCCAAGCGACCAGGTTGCCGAGCATGGCGAGCACGGAGTAATCCATGAACTCCTCGGGGATGCCGTCCATCGCAGGCAGGAAGCCAAAGGAACCGTTGTAGCTGCCAAAGTTGGAGAGGAACCAAACGACGACGGTGGACGCGAAGATGACCGTACCGGCCTTCTTGATAAAGGCCCAGCAGCGCTCCCACACGTGCAGCGCCCAAGAACGGATCGCCGGGAAGTGGTAGGCAGGAAGCTCCATAACAAACGGCGTCGGGCGACCGGCGAAGAGCTTGGTCTTCTTGAGCATGAGGCCCGAAGCAATGACGGCAAAGACGCCCAGGAAGTAGAAGAGCGGGCTGATCCACGCGGCGGTGGTGGAAGAATCGCCGATGATGGAACCCATGAGCAGGGCAATGATCGGCAGCTTAGCGCCACAGGGAATAAACGTGGTGGTCATGACCGTCATACGGCGGTCCTTCTCGTTCTCGATGGTCTTGGTGGCCATGACGCCGGGGACGCCGCAACCCGAGGACACGAGCATGGGGATAAAGGACTTACCGGACAGGCCAAAGCGGCGGAACACGCGGTCCATGATGAAGGCGACGCGCGCCATGTAGCCGCAGTCCTCCAGGAAAGACAGCATCACAAAAAGCAGGAACATCTGCGGCACAAAGCCAAAGATGGCGCCCAGGCCGCCGACGATACCATCGCAGACCAGCGAATCGACCAGGCCACCGTCCTCGGTGCCGCCCGCCACGAGGGCGTCGTGCACCACGGTGGTGATACCCGGGACATAGGGGCCGTACTCCGCCGGGTCAATCGAATCGGCAGCGTCCTCACCCACAGCCTCGACAGCCGCATCATACGCATCGCGACCCTGACCGAGCACGTACCAACCGTCGGTGCCGAAGAGCTGGTCGTTGGTGAAGTCGGTCACCGTGCCGCCCAGGGTAGAAACGGCGATGTAGTACACGCAGAACATGATGACCACAAAGATCGGCAGGCCCAAGATACGGTTGGTAACCACGCGGTCGATCTTCTCGGAGGTGCTCATCTTGGCCGGAGCCTTGGTGAGGCACTCGTCGATGATGTGGGCGATCACGCCATAGCGCTCGCCGGTGATGATGGACTCGGCATCGTCGTCGCAATCCTGCTCGCACTGGGCGACCAGCTGCTCAACGCGATCGGCCTTCTCCTTGGTAAGGTTGATGAGCTTACAGGCGTCCGCATCGCGCTCAAACAGCTTGACGGCGTAGTAGCGACGCTTGTTGGCGGGAACGCTCGCCGGCAGGTTGTTCTCGATGTGGGTCAGAACGTCCTCGATGGCGGAATCAAACTTATGCGCCGGCACGTCGGCCTTGGCAGCCGCCGACTTCTTGACCTGCTCAAAGAGCTCGGTGATGCCCTTGTTCTTAAGGGCCGAGATCATCATGACCGGGCAACCGAGCTTCTTGGAAAGCTTGTCCGTGTCGATCTTATCGCCGTTCTTCTCCACGAGGTCGGCCATGTTGAGGGCAACGACCACGGGCAGACCGGTCTCGATGACCTGAAGTGCCAGGTACAGGTTGCGCTCCAGGTTGGTGGCGTCGACGACCTGGACGACCACATCGGGCTCGCCGCTCATGAGGTAGTCGCGCGAGCACTGCTCCTCGGGGCTGTAGGGGGAAAGCGAGTAGATGCCAGGGAGGTCCGTAATCGTGACGTTCTTGTCACTCAGGAGCTTGGCTTCCTTTTTCTCAACCGTGACGCCGGGCCAGTTGCCAACGTAGCCGTTGGCGCCGGTGATCAGGTTGAAAAGCGTGGTCTTGCCGCAGTTGGGGTTACCCGCCAGCGCGACATGGATCTGAGAATCCGCCATTCAATCCTTCTTCCTTGTGTGCCCGCGCTGCTTTCTCCGCGCGGGCTGGATAATGTGCTTCAACACTGCATTATTGAGTTAGAAAAACCTAACTTTATCTGCAGAAATATGTGCCACCGGCCCTTACTGGACCTCGACGACGGCAGCCTCCTCCTTGCGGATGGAGAGTTCGTAGCCGCGCACGTTGATCTCGACCGGATCTCCGAGCGGTGCAACCTTTACGACCTTGAACGAAGTGCCCTTGATGAGTCCCAGGTCCATAAGGTGACGGCGAAGCGCGCCCTCGCCGTGAAGCTTGACGATGGTAGAGCTCTCGCCCACCTTAACGTCACCCAACGTCTTCATATTCTTTTCCCCCTTTCAGCTTTTATGGAATGCTGCGAACTAACCGACAGTCATGATGTGCATGGCGACCTTGGTATCGATGCCAAAGCGCGCGCCGAGCACGGTGACGATGATATTGGCGCCACTCGAGCTCACCACGTGAATCTCGTTGCCCTCGACAAAGCCGAGGTCCTTGAGGTGGTGCTTCATGTCCTCATTGCCCTTTACGCGAGACACGCGCACGGTTTCGCCCGCTTTTACCATCGAAAGCGGCATAGCCGGCATCTGCGGTCCGCAAGACATGAGTGAGCTCCTAACGTCAGTTCGTCCTCAACATCGACGCAGCAAAAGTTAACCACGTCTATGTTCGCTACAGTAAACTAGCACGTGGCTAACTTTTTGGAAAGGGTCCCTATTCAGTTTTCGGAAAAGTTTCCTATATGCAACAAAGAAAGATGTGACAAAGGGACTGTCCCTTCGTCACATTGTTGCGCTTTAGAGCGAGAGGTTTCTGATCGACGTGACGCACGAGGCCTCGTCCACGCCCGAAACGCGGAACACGATGTCTTCGCCACATTCGCCGTAGAGAGCCATGAGTCCCATCACATCGCGGCCGTCGGTATGGCGATCGCCGATGCTGACCGATACGTTGCTACGATGCTTGGCAATAATGTCATAGAGCAGCGCAACCGGGCGGGCATGCAATCCCAACGGATCTTTAATCGTCTTTGTAAACTCGACCATGTCCCCTCCCACGACGTCGCACATTCGGCCGGCAAAACCCAGCCACGTGGTAGTTATTGTACCGTTAGATGCTTGTCGAGACCCGCCAGAAGCTCGACCGGAAAGTGCGTCCCATTATTTGGCTGGATTCTGGGCCCCAGTTTCCCAAAGGGCCCTGTTTGGGAAACCGCAGCCCACTCTGGACGCAAATTCCGGGTCGCAGTTTCCGCTGAACGGCCCTAGCGGAAAGCCCATCCCGCTCTGGGTGCAAATTCTGGGACACAGTTTCCGCGACACCCGGTCATCCCATGCCCTCGCAACGCCCGCGCATAAAAAACGAGGGAAGGCACGTGTCCTTCCCTCGTTACGGGCAATATGTAGCCGCTTGCCTACATCAGGCGCAGGCTGACGTCCTTGAGCTGGGCGCCGCTAACGGCACTCGGGGCGCCCGACATGAGGTCGGAGCCGCTGGCCGTCTTGGGGAACGCCATGACGTCGCGGATGGAGTCGGAACCGGTGAGCAGCATGCACACGCGGTCCAGGCCCAGAGCGAAACCGCCCATCGGGGGCGCACCAAACTTGAGCGCCTCCATGAGGAAGCCAAACTGAGACTCGGCGCGCTCCTCGGTAAAGCCCAGGAGCTTGAGCATGGACATCTGCATCTCGGCGTTGTGGATACGCATACCGCCGCCACCGGCCTCAAAGCCGTCCATGACAAAGTCGTAGGTGCAAGAACCGGCTGCCAACGGATTGGCCTCGATCTTGGCGATGTCGGTCTCGGTCGGCAGGGTGAAGGGCTGGTGCTCGGCAGCATAGGCCTTGCGATCCTCGTCCCAATGGAACAGCGGAAAGTTGACGACCCACAGGAAGTCGTGACCTTCGCGCTTGATCTCGAGCGCATTGGCCATGTGCGAACGCATGCCGCCCAGGATCTCGTCAGAAAGCAGGCGCGGGCCGGCGGCGAACATCACAAGGTCGCCGGGCTCGACGTCCATGCGCTCGCGCAGAGCGGCCATCTCCTCGTCCGAGAAGAACTTGACGATGGGGCTGTTGATGGAGCCATCCTCGCGGAAAGCGATCCAGGCCAGGCCCTTGGCGCCAAACGTGGAGGCCACGCCGGCGAGCTTATCGATCTTGGCACGTGCCCAGGCACCGGCGCCCTTAGCGTTGATGGCCTTGACGACAGAGCCCTCCTCGTTTGCGGCAGTCGCAAAGACCTTGAACTTGGAGTTGGCAAACACGTCGGTCAGGTCGACCAGGTGCATACCGTAGCGAGTATCGGGCTTGTCGGAGCCATAGGTGTCCATGGCCTCCCAGTAGTTCATGCGACGCAGCGGCGTGGGCATCTCGACACCCATGCGGCCGAAAGCATCGGACAGGACCTCCTCGAGCGCGCTCATGACATCGTTCTGGTCCACGAAGGCCATCTCGATATCGACCTGGGTGAACTCGGGCTGACGGTCGGCGCGCAGATCCTCGTCGCGGAAGCACTTGGCAACCTGGTAGTAGCGCTCGACGCCACCGACCATGAGCAGCTGCTTCAGGAGCTGCGGGGACTGCGGCAGGGCGTAGAAGTTACCCGGCTGAATACGGCTGGGGACGATGAAGTCGCGGGCGCCCTCGGGCGTAGACTTGAACAGGGAGGGCGTCTCGACCTCCATGAACTCACGGTTGTGCAGTGCCTCGCGAATGGCAAAGGTGAAATCGGAGCGCAGCTTGAGGTTGGCCATCATCTCGGGACGACGGAGGTCCAGATAGCGATAGCGCAGACGAGTGTCCTCGCTGGTCTCGATGCCGTCCTCGATCTGGAACGGCGGGGTGACGGACGTGTTGAGCACCTCGGCGTGGTCGGTCAGGACCTCAATCTCGCCGGTCACGAGCTTGGCGTTGGTGGTCTCCTCACCACGGGCGCGCACGACGCCGTGAATCTTGATGGGCCACTCGGGACGCATGGTCTCGGCGATCTTAAAGGCGTCGCCGTCGGAGTGCTCGGGGTCGAAGGTGAGCTGCGTGATGCCCTCGCGGTCGCGAAGATCGCAGAAGATGAGGCCGCCGTGATCGCGGCGACGGCTCACCCAACCGGTGAGGGTAACCTCTTCGCCCACGTTCTCGCGGCGAAGCTCGCCGCAGGTACGGGTGTGCATGGAATGCTCGTCGATGGGACGGGTCTGGCTCATACCAGTGATCCTCCTTTATGGATCTGTGCCGCCCCGTGTCGTTCCGGGCGGCGTCGTACAGATTTGCCCAGCCTGCGTAAACCGCGCAGCCAGACATGGCGTATTATCTTATCGCACCCGTGCCGATGCGCCGCGAAAAAGTGGCTCCCGCCCAAAGACTTGACGGAGACGAAACAATTGACGCACCGTGGCACCCGCCCGCGCTCGTCACGTGCGACAATGTGCCCCAATAAAACAGCACCTGGAAAGGCCCGTCATGACTGCACGCCTCATCGTTATGGATATCGACTCCACCCTCATCAACCAGGAGGTCATCGACCTGTTGGGCGAAGAGGCCGGCGTGGGTGGGCAGGTGGCACAGATCACCGAACGCGCCATGCGCGGCGAGCTGGACTTTAAGCAAGCGCTCGTGGAGCGCGTGGGGCTGCTCGCCGGCCTGGACGAGAGCGTGTTCGAGCGCGCCTTTGAGCGCGTGACATTTACCCCCGGCGCGTTGGAGCTTGTGCGCTCGGCACACAGCAAGGGCTGGAAGGTCGGCGTGGTGAGCGGCGGCTTCCACGAGGTCGCTGACAAGATCGTGGCCGCTGCGGGCATCGATTTTTGCCTGGCCAACCGCCTGGAAGTCGTGGACGGCCAGCTCACCGGTAAGCTGGCCGCCGACATTGTGACCAAGGAGTCCAAGCTCATCCAGCTGCTGGACTGGGCAGTTGAGTGCGGCGTCGACATGGCCCACACGGTCGCTGTTGGCGATGGGGCAAACGACATCCCCATGATCCAGGCCGCGGGCACGGGCATCGCGTTTTGCGCCAAGCCCAAGACGCGCGAAGCCGCTCCGTTTGCCATCGACGAGCGCAACCTGATGCTTGCCATGGACATCATCCTGCGTGACAAGCCGATCCGTCTAACAATTGAATCAGTCTGTCCTATAGTTTCCGAACAATTTTGTCTTAGTGTTCGGAAACATCCCCTTTGAGTGTTAGACTTTGCGCCGTCGAAGGGAACATATATGGATAAGCGAGATCTTGAGCAGCTACTGAGCGATGTTGCCGGCGGAACAGTCACCCCGGCCGACGCCCTGACGCGCATCCAGACGGCTCCGACCGCCGATTTGGGCTTTGCGCAGCTCGATCTTTCGCGCGGAGTGCGCCAGGGGGCCGGTGAGGTTGTCTACGGTGCCGGTAAAACCGCCGAGCAAATTGCCGCCATTATCAAAGCATTACTCGATGCAGACCAGGAGCGCATCCTGGTCACACGCTTGGATGCCGAAAAAGCCGCGCGCACCGCTGAGCTTCTCGATAACGACATTGACCTGGGATATGTCCCGGACGCCCAGCTTGCCCTGGTTGGTGGCAAGCCCTCCCCCACCGGCAACGGACGCGTTGTCGTCGCCTGTGCCGGCACGAGCGACCTGCCCGTCGCCGAAGAGGCGGCACTGACGGCCGAGTTCTACGGCAACGAGGTCGATCGCCTCTACGACGTGGGTGTCGCCGGCCTGCACCGCCTGCTCGCTCACGCTGAGGAACTTGCCCAGGCCCAGGTGATCATCGCCATCGCCGGCATGGAAGGCGCCCTGGCGAGCGTTATCGGCGGCTTGGTGAGCTGTCCGGTCATCGCCGTTCCCACCAGCGTGGGCTATGGCGCGAGCTTTGGCGGCGTGGCCGCGTTGCTCGCCATGCTCAACTCCTGCGCCAGCGGCATCTCGGTCGTCAACATCGACAACGGTTTCGGCGCCGCCTATCAGGCAAGTCTTATCAATCATCTGGGCGCCGGCACGTCCTGCGCCTGCTAAGGAGCATTTCATGTCCAACCATCAGCACACGCTTGTCATCGACGGCACCTCGGGCATCAGCGGCGACATGACCGTCGCGGCCCTGCTCGACCTGGGCGCCAGCGAGGAGCATCTGCGCGAGCAGCTCGCCACGCTCCCGGTCGGCGGCTTTGAGATTGCCGTTACGCGTGTAAACAAGCATGGCATCGACGCCTGCGACTTTGACGTTCGGCTGGCAGAGAAGCTCGAGAACCACGACCACGACATGGCCTGGCTCTACGGCAACGAAGTGGGCACCGAGCACGCGCATGAGCATCACCATCATGACCATGGTGAGCATGAACACGAGCACTGTCATGAGCACGACCATGAGGGCCACGCCCATGAGCACGAGGGCCATCACCACGCCCACCATCATCAGCATCGTTCTTTGGCGGACGTCACCGACATCATCGACGGCTCGCAGCTAAGCGATGGTGCCAAGCGTCGCGCGCTCGCCATCTTTACCGCACTTGCCGCCGCCGAGGCCAAGGCCCACGGCAAAACGCCCGAGACCGTCATGTTCCACGAGGTAGGCGCCATCGATTCCATCGTTGATATCTGCTCGGTCGCCATCTGCCTCGATGACCTGGGCATCGAGGATATTGTCGTCGAGTCGCTCTCCGAGGGTCACGGCACCATCCACTGCGCCCACGGCCTTATGCCCATCCCGGTGCCCGCCGTCGTCAACCTATGCCAAGCAGGCAATATCGCCCTCACGCCCGCACCGGTCGCCGGCGAGCTCGTGACGCCCACGGGCGCCGCCATCGTAGCCGCACTGCGCACGTCCGAGCACCTGCCGGCCCGCTACCGCATCGAGGCCGTCGGCTACGGCGCCGGTAAGCGCCCCTACGAGGGCTGCTCCGGCACGCTCCGTTGCCTGCTGGTTCGCGTAGATGCATAGCCATGGATGCCCGCAAAACCAAAAGCCGTGCCGCTATTGTCACGGCGTTTTCCGAACTCCTACGCGAGGAGGACTACGGCAAGATCACCGTCGGTGACATCATCGCGCGCGCTCACGTAGGCCGCGCGACATTCTACAGCCTCTTTAAGAGCAAAGAAGACCTACTGTCCGAGCTCGTGAACGACATCTGCACCCACGCCCTCGACGACGATGGTACACCGCTCGACGACCCACTCGTGCAGGTCGAGCATATCCTCAACAACCTCTGGGAGCGCCGCCAGGGCGTTCGAGCCCTCGTAGCCGGCGCCGGCTCACGCGTCTTCGCCGACTGTTTACGCAAGACCATCATGTCACGAGCAGCCGAAACCGTCCCTACCGACCCAAACGGCCCCGCTGGCACCATGGACCGAAGCTTCCTGCTACACCACATAGCCTCAAGCTTCGTAGGAATGGTCCAATGGTGGGCCTGGCACAACTTCCAAGCAGATAAGGCCGAAGTAGCCAAAGACTACCTATCAGCCATACAGCCCCTCTTCAACTAAGTTAGCCTCTCATTCCAAAATCTCGCCCCCATCTCAGGGCACCAAAAAACAAAGCGCCCCTCACATCCAAATTCAGATATATATGTTGGGTTGCTTGTTCGAACACAGCCAAGAATGCCCAGGGCTCGGCAAGGGTTTACTTTCCAACGCATTCCGCAGGACGCAAAAAGGCTCGCCGCACAAAGTGCGCAGCGAGCCTTTTTGCATGTCCGAGGACGCGTTGGAAAGTAAACCCTTGCCGAGCCCGAACCTTATAGAGCCGTCCTTCGACTAGAACATGCCCAAGAAGCCATGCACAAACAGCGCGGCGACAATAGCACCGACAAACGGCGCGATGCCAGGAACGAGCAGGCCGTACTTCCAGTTGTTGTCGGCCTTGTTCTTGATCGGCAGCACCTGATAGGCCATGCGAGGACCAAGGTCACGAGCCTGGTTCATGGCGAAGCCGGTGATGCCGCCCATGCCCATACCAACAGCCCAAACGATCAGACCGACGCAGATAGCGAGCATCAAAACGTTCTCGCCGGCGCGGCTAGCGACAGCAAGGATGGCGCTGATGAACACAAAGGTGCAGATAGCCTCGCAGAAGAAGTTACGGGCATAGTTGGTGCCCTCGGTGGTGGGGTTGGTCGAGAAGATATTGCGCTGTGCAATGGGGTCGACGGCGCCCTCGGAGGCCTTGAACTCATCGGCATACATCAACCACGCGATCACGGCACCCACAAAGCCGCCGAGCATATCAGCGAGCATAAAGGGGATGCAGTTGCCCCACGGCACCAGACCGACGATGCACTGCGCAAGCACCATCGCGGGGTTCATGCACACGGCGCCGCCAAAGACAAACAGGCAGACCGAGATGCCAAAAGACCAGGTGGTGATGGCGAACATATGGCCGGAGCCCTGATACTTGGTGCCCTTAAGCACGGTATCGCAGTGCACGCCCACGCCAAAGATGATCATGAGGGCCGTTGCGCCGAATTCGCAGAGGAGTTTGGTAAGCATAAAACCTTATCTTTCTTGTCGGTTACAAACGATTCGTTTGGGCCGCGCACTAGTGCTGAGCGACGACAACGCCCAGGCCATCGGGAATGACGGCCACCTTGGCATCGGCACCCTTCATCTCAAAGGCGAGCTTGAGCGCCTCCTCGATAGTGTTGACCGGCGTCATGTGCATATCCTTGAGCATCTGGTGATCGCACAGGTCGGTGACCATGATCACAGGGTGATGCGCCAGGATGCGTGCAAAGATCTGGCTCGTCCACTGGTCGGGCAGGGTCTCATCCTTAGGACGGTCGATGCAGGCGCGCTCAAACTCTGCCGGATCATTGTCGGCGATGTTGTGATAGAAGCCCTCGCCACCGTGACCGTCGGCACAACCGGCGACATCGATAATCACACCGCCCTCGGGAAGTGTGGCCTCGGCAGCGCACATTCCCTTCACGGCCTGATAGATGTTCTGATCGAGCGGATAGCCACCGTTGGTGGTGATGGCAATCTCGCACTCGACGGGCTCAACGCCGGCAAGGCTCTTCACGAACTCGCAGCCGGCCTCGTGAGCCTTGTGGATGTCGCCGGCAAAGGAGCCGATGACCTCGTGCTTGCCGTTAAGCACCACGTTGAGCACAAAGGCGAGGTGAGCCATCTCGGCAGCGGCAAACATGTCCTCGCTCACGTGGTTGTGGCACAGGTTGCCGGCACGTGAATGGGAGTCGTTCACAAACTGACCGTTGTGGTTGTACATGATGGTCTTATAGCTGGCGATGCCGGGCAGCACGGACTTGCGGCTACCAGAGAAACCGGCAAAGAAGTGCGGCTCGATAAAGCCCTCGGCGAGCAGCAGATCGCAATCGGCGGCAACCTTGTTGATGATGCACTCGCCACCAGAAGGCAGGGTGCCGATCTTTTTCATCATGCTGTCATCGGTCGCAACATGCATGACGATCTCCTCGTTGGCGACGATCTCCTCGCCATACTTGTTGACGAGCTCCTCGTGCGTCGAGGGACGGTGCATACCGGTCGCGACAAGAATACGCACACGTGCCTCAGGAGCGGCAGCGTGGATGTGATGCAGCAGAATAGGCATCGTCACACGCGAAGGAACAGGACGCGTATGGTCGGAGCTGATGATGACGATGTCCTTCTTGCCAGCACAAAGCTCCTCGAGCGAAGGTGAGCCATAAGGGTTGGCAAGTGACTCCTCTACCAGCTCTTCCTGCGACTTAGTGGTCTTAAATTCGTTTTGATGACCCTCCATCACACCAGCGAAGTTCTTGTCCTCGAGCTCCAGATGCAACGTCTTGTGGTCAAACGGCAGTTCACATTCAAACAATGACGAGCGCCCTCTTCCTTTCAACTGACACACTAGATAAACCGTTGGAAGGATACGCCGCTCACCGAAAAACACCACCGTCCACCGACTCATTAACACAACGTTCATATTTGAAGCACAACAAAACAACCGCGATCCCAAACGGGACCGCGGCCGCTACAGTCGTAAATCGAGAAGCGCCACATGCATCTCAATCCCAATCGATAAGACGCGAGGCGCGAAGCGCCAAACGCGCCGCCGGGACAAGCCCCATCCAAAACGCGCGAAGCGCGCCATTATTCCCCCAGCCAGTAATCCGCCGAAGACCGGACATCGCAGGGCCCGCCATCAGCTTACTTTTAGGCACACTCCGCAGGACGCAAGAAGCCCTCGCCGCACAAAGTGCGCAGCGAGGGCTTCTTGCATGTCCGAGGACGTGCCTAAAAGTAAGCTGATGGCGGGCCCGGACGACTACAGGGCTATCGATTACCCCGTGTTCTGCAATCCTGCCGAGACGCCGGTCACAGTCGAAAGAATCAGGCTCATGTACTCGGCCTTCTTCTCCTCGGCCATCTCGTCCTGGTTCATACGCACCTCGCGAAGGGCGCGGACCTGGGCGATGGACAGGGCGTCGACGTAGGGGTTGCGCACGCGAACGGCGCAGCCGAGCACGCGACGACGCTGCAGCGGCCATTCGTCACCGACGATGGCAAGGACCCACTTACGGGTGAGCTGCATCTCGGTAAAGACCTTCTTGGACAGATCATCGCGGTCGCCCAGATGCAGATACATCTTGGCAATGCGCTGATCGGTCTTGGCAATCGACATCTCGATGTTGTCGATGAACGTGCGGAAGAACGGCCACTCCTGGTAGGCAGCCTTAAGCTGGTCCAAATCGCCAAACTGCTCGCAGGCGGTACCCAGGCCGTACCAAGCGGCCAGATTGATACGCGCTTGGCTCCAGCTGAAGATCCACGGAATAGTACGCAGGTCGTCGAGTGACTTGGCGCCCAGGCCGCGCTTGGCGGGACGCGAGCCGATCGGCAGCAAGCCGACCTCGGTCAGCGGCGTCACGGTCGAGAACCACGGTGTAAAGTCCTCGGTGTTCAGCAGGTCCAGATAGCGCTCGTGGCTTGCGGCGTTAAGCTTCTCGGCCATATCCCAGAACTTCTGCGTGGTCTCGGTGTTGGTCTTCTCGACACTCGGGGCCGACTGCAAAAGCGTTGCGGCGGCAACGGACTCAACATGGCGCTGAGCCAGCGTGCGGTTGCCGTAACGGGCAAAGATGACCTCGCCCTGCTCTGTGAGCTTAAAGAAGCAGTTGACCGAACCCTTGGGCTGCGCCAACACGGCCTTGTTGGCCGGGCCGCCACCACGGCCCACGGCACCGCCGCGACCGTGCATGAGCACCAGGTCGATATCGTTCTTCTCGGCCCACTTGGCAATGCGCTCCTGCGCGGAGTGCAGCGCGAGCATGGCCGTGGTAGGACCGGCATCCTTGGAGGAGTCGGAATAGCCCAGCATGACCTCCATGCGGCGGTTGGTCTGAGCAAGGCGCTTTTGCACCACGGGCAGCGTAAGCATCTGATCGAGCACGTCGACGCAGCCCTCGAGATCCTCGAGCTGCTCGAACAGCGGGATCACGTCGAGCTCGGGGACATCCTCCTCGTGTGCAAAGGACAGGTGGGCAAGCTCAAAGACGTCGGCCACATGCTGGGCACTCTTGGTGAACGAGATGATGTAGCGGTGCGCCATCTTCTTGCCGTAGCGCTTTTGGATGGAACCGATGGCACGGAAGGTGTCGATGACCTCTCGCGTCATGGGCTGCAAATCGCCATGGATACCGTTCTCGTGGATATCCTTGAGGGCGCGGGCGTGCACCACGGAGTGCTGACGGAACTCCATTTCGACCATGTGGAAGCCGAAGGACTCGACCTGCCAGATAATGGTCTGCACCGGGCCGTAGGCGGCACGGACGGCACCGCAGGCAGCCAGCGAACGCTGGACGACGCGCAGGTCATCCAGGAACTCATCGGCACTGTGGTACATGGTGTCGGTGATGCGACGCACGGTGGCGTTCAGACGATCGGCCATGACGAGCATGACGGCGCGATGCGGCTCGTGCTCGGAGATCAGTTCAGCACGTGCGGTGTACTGGGTGCTCATCTCGACCTGATGGTTCCACAGGTTGATGAGCTCGGCAGACGGCTTGCTGTAGGTGGCCTCGAGCGTGAGGTTGCGACCGATACGGCGGCACTTGTCCTCGAGCTTGAGCACCATATGGGTGAAATACTTGGCGGCGACTTCGCGGCTCACCCTGGCGGTGACGTTGGGGTTACCGTCGCGGTCGGAGCCGATCCAACTGCCGGGATGGAAGAACGCCGGGCACAGCGGCGGCACGGTGCCGGCCTTATCACCCAGCACCCAGTCGTCAAAACGACGATAGATGACGGGAATGACGTCAAACAGCGTGTTATCGAAGATGTCGATGATGGTATCGGCTTCCTCGACCGGCGTGGGCTTCTTCAACGCGATGGGGCTCGTGCGAACCAGGGCGTCAATCTCCTGCAGCATATGACGCTCGTTCTCCACCAGGTCGGAGCCGCCCAGACGCGGACGCTCCTCCAGCAGGTTGGAGATACGACGAATCTTGCCCTCGACGGCCTTGCGACGGGCCTCGGTGGGATGCGCGGTAAAGACGGGGTGGAACTCAAGCTTGCCGAGCAGCTCGTTGGCGCCCTCGACACCCATCTCATCCACCAGCTGGTGATAGGCAACGGTGAGCTCGTTGGCGGGATCGACCTCGGTATCGGTCGATGCGCCGGCCTCACGCTCGCGCAGCTGCGCCACGCGGTAATTCTCCTCCGACAGGTTTGCCAGATGGAAGAAGCTCGTAAAGGCGCGGACGATAACCTGCTGCTTATCGAGCGGCAGACTGTCGATCAGATCGACGACCTCGCGAAACGCCACGGCGGTGGGCTCGTCGGCAGTGGGCACGCCCTGCTCGTCGACGGACTCGTCGGCAGCACGCGTACCGGGGTTTCCGGCGTTGGCCACAATCTCGGCTGTCAAAATCTTGTCGAACAGGTCTGTGATCTCGGGATCATACTCGCTAAGCACACGGCGCTCCAGGCGCAAGAACAGCGCCAGATCGTCGCGCAGCTCCTCAGGAATCTCGATCTCGGCGAGACGCTCCTTGGACTCGGCATTCGAGCCGATTCGGTTAACGAGGCGGTTGACCACGGCAGCGACACGCGCCGCGGCTTCGGGTACAGACTGGTTGCTTAGGTTCTCAGCCACGTTTCCTCCCATTCCTCCTTCTATGCACGTAACATGCGGTATTCATTATAGGCACTCGGCAAAAACTTTCGGCCCTGATTGCGCTTTACCACACAAAAGTATTTTCTGCATTGCAAGGCTTTTTGCCCCAAATGGTCGTATTTCTCGGTGGGCGGCATACGCAAACGAGGGCATTCAGCATAAAAGCGAAACGCCCCCGTAACAATCGTGCGCCGCGAGCGGGACGTGTTGGCGGACCCGCAGTTCAAAATGATGCGCTACAGGCGCTCGCGAACCGCCTCGACCACGTTGGTCAGATCGACGAGGACCTCGTCGTGGCTCTCCATGTCGCGCACTTTGACCTTGCCGGCGGCAAGCTCGTCGCCACCCAGGACCAGGATGAGCTTGGCGCCCACCTTATCGGCCTGCTTAAACTGGGCCTTGAGCGAACGGCCCTGATAGTCGGCCTCGGTCACAATCCCTGCGGCGCGAAGCTGCTGCGTAATGGTAAAGACGTTCTGACGCAGCTCTTTGCCGGCGTTAGCAACGTAGACGCACGGGACTTCTTCCGCACCCAGGTCGCTGCCAAAGGCCTGCAGGGCCAGCAGGGCGCGCTCAAAACCGACAGCGAAGCCGACGCCTGCCGTGGGCTTGCCGCCCTCGAGCTCGACCAGGCCGTCGTAGCGGCCGCCGCCACCGATGGAGCCGACGCCGGCGCCAGGGGCCTCGACCTCAAAGACGGTGCGGGTGTAGTAGTCCAGGCCGCGCACCAGGGTGGGATCCTCGACATACTCGATACCGGCGGCATCCAGATAGTGCTTGACCTGCTCGTAGTGCTCGCGACACTCGTCGCACAGGTTGTCACCCATCAGCGGGGCCTCGGCCATGATCTCGCGGCAATGGTCGTTCTTGCAGTCGAAGGCGCGCAGCGGGTTAAGCTCGGCGCGCTCGCGGCACTCGTCGCACATCTCGTCGGCGTGATCGAGAATGAACTGCTTGACCCGCTCACGATAGGCCGGACGGCACTGGGCATCGCCCATCGAGTTAATGAGTAGACGGAGCTTGGAAAGATCGAAACCAAGGCGCTTGTAGAACTCCATGAGCATGATGATGCACTCGGCGTCTGCCGCCGGATCGGGGGCGCCGAGCCACTCGATACCCACCTGGTGGAACTGGCGCAGGCGGCCCTTCTGGGGACGCTCGCCGCGGAACATGGCCTCGGCGTAATAGGCCTTAAACGGCGTGGAGCCCTGGGGCACCAGGTTGTTCTCCACGACGGCGCGCACCACGCCGGCCGTGCCCTCGGGACGAAGCGCCAGGCGCTGCTTGGGCTTGAGTTTTGTGTCGGTGCCCTCGGTAAAGACGCGCTCCAGGTTGGCGCCGCTAAAGACGCGGAACATCTCCTTGCGCACGACGTCGGTCGACTGGCCGATGCCGTGGACAAAGACGTCCACCTGCTCGATCGCGGGCGTCTCGATGGGTTTAAAACCAAACGGCTCGAACACGCCGGCAGCGATCTGCTGCATCTTTTGCCAAGCGCGCATCTCGGCGCCGATAAGGTCGCGGGTTCCCTCCGCCTTCTGTGCCTGCATGGGCAAACACCTTTCTTTTGTATCGCGTCATAGGTAGTGGACATTATACGGCACAAAGCAGCAACGCGGCGGCGTGTCTGACCGAACGAGGGTATGGGGACTCGTTCGGCCAGACACGCCGCCGCGGTTTGTGATCCCTTTTCCTCCGTCCCCTTCGGATTACGTGATCCCTTGGGGACGGAGGAAAAGAGATCATTTCGTAGACCCGTGGCTGCCCTGGAAACCGAATGACAGTACGAGCATCCATTCGGCTTCCAGGGCAGCCACGGGCAGAACAGGCAAACAGGAATAGGCGGCGACCCGCTACTCCCCCGCCACGCTTGCGCGCAGCTTGGCGGCGATGGGCTCGGATGCCAGCAGGAACACGAGCATGACCACGGAGCACGCCAGGCACACGATCCAGGCGCTCGCAAAGGAGCCCGTGGCATCGAACAGCACGCCCGAGACGATAGCGCCCACGGTGCCGCCGACCATCTCGAGCGAGGTAATGGTGCCCGTGACCTTACCGAGGTCGGCCATGCCAAACTGCTTAGACGCAGCGATCGTGGGCGTTGGAGATGGTGTACTGCGCAAGGGAAATGCCCAGGTCGCTGACGATGAGCGGCTGGAACAGGCTCATGCAGTTGACGAAAATCGTGTAGCACGTGGCCATGATCACGAAGCCGGAGGTCACCACGAGCCAGCCGGGGAAGAACTTACGCTGCTGGGGCATTGGTTACTCCTTGTGGTCGGCGATATAGCCCAAAGCGACGGCGGTATAAGCCGCGGCGCCGAGAGGAAGCTCGGCATCGTTAAAACGTGCCTTGGGATGGTGCTGGGCAAAGTGTTCGTCCGTGTCGGTTACGGCCGCGCCCACGGTAAAGTACGCACTCGGAATCTTGCTCGAGATAAGCGCGAAGTCCTCACTCGCCATGGCATGGAAAAGCGGCAAGAAAGCCGCCTTGGGCAGCACTGCGCCCACGTAGCCAAGCGACGCCTGAGTCATATCGCTGTCGAGTACAAGCGGCGGAACATCCGAAAGCGTCTCGATGGTCGCCGGCGTACGATAGGTCGTGGCAACGCCGTTAACGACCTCCGCGATGCGGGTCTTGAGGTGTTCCATGAGCTCAACATCAAAGCCGCGCAGCGTTCCCTCGAGCACACAGGCGTCGGGGATGACGTTGGCCGCCAGGCCGCCAGCGAACTTACCAACGGTAAGTGCGACTTCCTTGGCCGCCGGCACCTCGCGGGAGATAAGCTCCTGGAGCGCCAGGTGCACATGCACGCCCGCCGTGATGGGGTCGATGCAAATCTCGGGGCTGGAACCGTGGCCACCCTTGCCCTGGAGCGTGATGCGGAAACCGTACACGCCCGAGAGCGCCGGGCTGCCGTAGAGCACCAGGCCAAGCGGCGACTGGCTATTGACATGCATGGCAAAGGCGGCCTGGGGACGCGGGTTCTGCAGCAGACCGTCGGCGATGGCGGCGCGGGCACCCTCAAAGGTTTCCTCGCCCGGCTGGAACAGCAACTTAACCGTGGCGTTGGCGTCGACAAGCGCAGACTCGCGGGCCTTGAGCAGGCGCGCCGCTCCAAGCAACGCCGTCGCGTGCATATCGTGTCCACATGCGTGCATGCAGCCGTTCGTAGAGGCGAAAGGCTCGCCTGACTCTTCGGCAACGGGCAGGGCGTCCATGTCGCCACGGAGCATGATGACCGTACCGGCCTGTTCGTCCGTGCAGACGCCATTGCCCTGGGCCGCGGCGGCACCGGCGCCGACAAGGCCCACGACACAGGAACCATCGACGAGCGTGGCAAATGGGATTTCCATCTCGGTCAGGCGCGCTTGAATATACGCAGAGGTCTGTGGGAGGCTATTACCCAGCTCGGGCACCTGGTGTAAATCGTGTCGCCACGCAGCGAGCTCGTCTGCAAAAGCCTGAGCTTCTGCAACGAGACCGTCACCGATAGCGGCCTGCGCCGCTGCGGTGGCCTTGGGCGCTGATTGCGGTTGAAGATCGGACTGAGCTGGTGCCATAAATGCCCTCCAGTAGCGTTTTTGCAGTAAGCACTTTGATAGCGTAAAGTGCAAGGTACAACTTTAAAGGCGAGGCATAAAAAACGCCGCCCCAGGAGGGCGGCGCAACAAGTTGTTTACAATTGCGGGCGAGATTTTCGGCGCAAGAAATCGAAATGCGTCTCGCTCAAGATAATCGACAAAAAGATGAGCGCAAAGCCGGCAAGCAGGCGCGAGGTGAGCGCCTCCCCCATCAGCAGCACCGAGAACAGCACGCCCGAGGGGGACTCCATCGAAAGGAGCAGCGAGCCCGTCGAGGCCGGGACGTGCGCCAATCCAACGTTTTGGACGAGCAGTGCCACGCACGTACAGCCCACCGAGAGAAAGGCCGCCACGCCGACAAAGCTCGGCGTCCACACGGACAGAGGCGCCTGAGTCTCGAATAGCAGCGACGTGATTAAGCTCAAAACGCCATTGCCCACAAACATCCAAAACGTGATGACGTTGATGTCCATCTTGCGGCCATACTTGGCGGTCACTGCCATCTGGATAGCAAAGAAGACCGCGCCGCCCAGCGTGATGACATCTCCAGCATTGAACTCGACGCTATCGAGTGCCACCAGGCCAATGCCCGCCAGGCACAGCAGTGCCGCACCCAGGTTATAGCGGGTGAGCTTTTCGCCGCTCAGGACATAGCTGGCAAACGGCACAAGGATACAGTACGTGCCCGTCAAAAAAGCATTCTTGCCTGCCGTAGTATGCGCCAGGCCGACCGTCTGCAACGCATAGGCCGCCCACATGAGCACGCCCATACTCAGGCCAACGATCAGGTTGCGAGCGTTGAAATGTGCAGTGATGCGCTTGTGGAAGACGGCAAACATGACCAACGCTGCAGGCAGAAAGCGTACATAGAGCAGCTCGAACACCGGAATGGTGCCGAGTGCGTCCTTCATAGTGGTAAAGGAGTAGCCCCAGATGACCGCCACCGAAAGTAGCAAAACTTTCCAGAACAGCGGAGAACGTGCGCCGGCACCCCGGGGAATACCGCCCGCGCCCAAATCCTCACGGGCTACAGGACTATCGGGCATGTTTTCGATTTCGTTGGCAGCGTATTGGGCCATGGAACATCCTCGCACTCAATCTGGGCGTGGTGTCCGCACGCGTATGGCTGCGTGCCGCCTCATGGTCAAATAAAAACGGGACGCGCCGGACCCCCGGCACGCCCCGCTACTGTAGCAACAACCAAGCAGCCCGTGCAATTCACTCAACTAAAGCGTCGGAACAGAAAACCTCGATGTTCCGGCAACGTCAGCGAAAACGCCCCTAAGCGAGCAAGGTGACGTGAAATGAAAGGGCGCCGACCTTCTCTGGCCGCGCCCTTGAAATTGAACGTCAGATTGCCGCTTAGGGACGTTTGCAGCGTCGAGCCGTTACGCGGTTTGGTAAAACCGCGTAACTAAATTAGCTTCGTGCTTTCAAGCTTTTCGATGATCCAGTCGTTGGCTTTGATGACCGGACGGCGGAAGACGACGCCCAGGGCCAGCGACGGAATCAGATAGCTCGCCAGAATGCCTAGCTCAACCCAGTACTCCATATGGTAGGCGCCGGCCATGGCAGCATGCATGGCGTTGATGCCATGGGTGAACGGCAGGAACGGATAGATCGCCTGGAACACGGGACCGGTCATCTCGATGGGGAACGTGCCGCCCGAACCACCGACCTGCATGACCAACAGCACGACAGCGAGCGCCTTGCCGATATCGCCAAACGAAACCGTAAGCGTATAGACGATATTGGAGAACACGAGACTCGCGACCCAGCCCGCCAGCACAAACTGCAGCGGGTTGTCGCACTGAATGCCAAAGAACAGGATGTCACCCGCGCACACGAGCGTTGCCTGCAGCAGGGCCAAACCGCCAAAGAACAGGTAACGGCCCAGATAGATCTCGTGCAGGCGTACGGGGATGAGCTCGTTGATGAGCTCATCGTCAACCGAGACCTTCATCATGGCCGCCAGTACAATCGAGCCCACCCACAGCGACAGAATCGTGTAGAACGGTGCCATGGCCGAACCGTAGTTGCGGATCGGATAGACCGGTTTGCGGTCGAGCGCGACGGGGCCGGAAAGCGACACGGCGAGGCCCTCGGGGTCGTTGCCAATCATTGTCTTAATCATGGCCAGGTCACCCGACATCAGAGCGCTATCAAGCTCGTCCTTAAAAGCGCTGATCTTGTCCGACGCCTCGCCCAACTGATCAGAAGCCTTGTTGACCAGCGTCGCAGCCTTGGAGAGGCCCTTTGCGAGCGAGCCAGAGGCGTCGGTCAGACCGCTCACAGCGCTATCCAAGTCACCCGAGATACCGTTCAGGGAATCCAGAACGCCCGAAATGGTCTTCTTGAGCTCCTTGGCCTTAACCGAGAACGTGGAATCGTAGTCGGACTTGGCTCCCGAGATACCCGCCTTGGCATCGGCGATGGCCTGGTCGACCTCGGCACGCGAGTTGTTGACCTCCGCCATGCCGTCCGAAAGGGACTTTGCGGTCGCCGTCAGGTCCTTCGCATTGTTGCGGTACTCCACGGCAATTCTGCCCAGCGACGTCGCAGCGGACTCGAGACCGTCTTTGAGCTTGTCATCACTCACCTGGTCGGCAAGGTTGCGGAGCTGATCGGCCATCGCATCGATATCGTCAGCACGCGTATTGAGCGCCGCTGCGGCTTCGTTGAGCTGAGACACCGTAAGGTCAACATGCTGATTCGCGGCATCGAATGCCTTCGCAAGCTCGGCGGACACGTTGTCGAACGAGCCCGCGCTTCCGTCAATCGCCGCGTCAACGGCATCGTTGGCGGCCTTGAGCGCTTCCTTGGAATCATTGATGCCGCTCTTGGCGTGCTCCATCAGCTGCTTCGTCGACTCATCAACGGTGCCCGTCTGCTTGAGCATGCCGCCCGCCGATGTCAGTGAATCGGACGTGGAGCTCAAAATGCCCGCGAGCGACGTCGCACTCGCCTGAACGTCCTGCAGGTCCTCGACCGAATCGCCCAGCGTCGAGGACAGATTGGCGATAAAGTTGCTCACCTGGTCGGTACTCATATAGTCGAGCAGGCTGGACACGGTCTTAAGGCCGATGGTCGTGATGGTCTTGGTAAAGGTCTCGTTGACCTGACTCTGGACGGCGCTCGAGCCCTTTTCAGTCACGATCTGTGCGATGGCGTTAGCCTTCTGGTTCTCGTAGAACTCGATATCGGCGTGCTTCACCTCGGTCGAGAAAAGCGTCATCATGTCGGCGCTAAACGTTTTAGGGATAACGACGGCAGCGTAGTACGCGCCCGACTTGACGCCATCGATGGCCTTATCGCGATCGTTGAGCACAACCCAGTCGAAGTTCTCGTTGCCGCGCAGGGTGGCGGTTACGTTTTCGCCCACGTTGACCTCGACGGGAATCAGATCGCTCTCGTAACCCTCATCAGTGTTGACCACGGCGATCTTAAGGTTGCCGGTGTTGCCGTACGGATCCCAGCTTCCGGCGATGTTAAACCATGCATAGAGACATGGCACGATGATCAGGCCCATCACGACGACCATGCCGATCACGGAGCGAGACACGTTTTGGACATCGCGCTTAAACAGGTGCAGGATGTTTTTCATTTATGCCTCACCTCCTTTAGAGTGCTTGCCAAGCGAGGTGGTGTCCCCGTCGTTTCCGTTTACGTTGTCAGCGCCGTCGGCATCTTGAGCCTTACGATGCGCACCGATATGCGACAGACGGCTCGTAGGCTGTTCGCCTCCCTTGGCGCCACGCTCGCTGGCGTTGAGACCAAACATGCGACGGGCGGCAGGGATGGCAGCCGTGTGCTCGCGCATCTCGCGGCGAAGGTCCTCGTCCGAAAGCGCCGAGATACGCATCTGGGTATTGAGGCTCGCACGGATGTATTCGATGTTGATGAGCCAGCCGCAGATGGCGATAACCGAAATGATCCAGATAACGAGCAGGATGATCTTGCCGTTATTGTCGATATCGAGCACCGTCGAAAGCACAAAGAGCAGAACCTGCACGCCTACCACGGCGGCAAAACCGCCCTTGATGTAGTACGGGTAGCGATGCTCAAACGCCACGGCATGATCGAGCAGCTCGCGACGGTACGAATCCGAATCGAGCATGACGCGCATGGCCGTGCGCAGCGAATAGCGCTGGCGCGGCAGGTCGTTGGACTCGCAGATCATGAGGCCCGTCGTGGAAAGCTGCTTGTCAAAGAGCAGGTTGAGGTTGAGCAGCAGCGGACGCAGCTGCAAGCCAATAAAGAGTGCGATGGCAAGGAACACGCCCAGGATGCACAGGTTGAACAGGTAGTTGAACGAATACATGCCACCGACGGTCTCGCGCAGCAGGTTGATGCCATAGGTGAAGGGCAGCAGCGGATGCAGCCATTGGAAGAAGCCGGGCATCATCTCGATGGGATACATGCCCGACGAGCCGGGGATCTGCACAATGACGAGGATGACGCCAATGGCTTTACCGATATGCTTAAACGTGGTGGACAGCGCATAGATGATGTTGACGTAGGTGAACGAAATAGCGATGCCGCCCAGTACAAAGAGCAGCGGATTGACGCACTGAACGCCAATGACCAGGTCGCCCACCGTAACGATAATGGCCTGGAACGCGCCCAGGATCACCAGCAGCAGCCAGCGGCCAAAGTAGCCCTGACGCGCCGTAAAGCTACCGATGCCCTCGCGGTCGACCTCGAGTTTATAGATAGCGATGAGCACATAGCCGCCTACCCACAGCGCCAGATTGGTGTAGAAGGGCGCGATGCCCGAGCCAAAGCTCTTGACCGGATAGATTGACTTGGACGTCAGCTCAACCGGAGATGCCATGAAATCTGCCACGTCATTGACGTCGACGTCCATGAGGTCGGCTAACTCGCCCATAGACTCAGAGGTCTGCAGCGCCGCAATGTCATTGGCGGCGGTCGCGAGCTTGTCCTGAACCTTGGCAAGGGAGGCGTCGGTTTGGGACAGCGTGGTCTTTGCCTGCTTGAGCGTGGCGTCGAGCTGCGCCAGCGTGCCGCGCGCGCTCGCTATCGTGGGGGTCATACCCGACACAATGCCGGTCAAATCGCCCGAAACGGCGGCAAAGGAGTCAAGCGCGCTCGAAGCCTTCGGAAGTGCGTTCTGAACCAGATCGGTCTGAGCCTGACCGAGGCTAGCCGTACCGGTCTGAATTGCCGCGTTGAGTGCGTTGCTCGCGTTCGAGATTGCCGTAGCGTCGTTTGCCATGGCGCTCGACTGTGCAGAAAGGCCATCCTTGATGCTCTGCAGCTTCTGGTTTTGCTCGCGAAGCGAATCGATGGTCGATACAATGCGCGCGTCAATTTCCTCGGAACCTGTCGACGTGTCATTAACGAGAATCTCCAAGTGCCCGATAACGGCCTTATTGTGATCGATCGTCGCCTGGAGAGACTCGAGCGAGTTGTCGATGCGGGTGGTCGTAGATGTGACCGTACCCGTTAGCTTGCCAATCGCAGCGTTCGCGGAGGCTGACGTCTTGGTGAGTGCAAGGCTACCTTCCGAGAGTGCCTTGGAGAGCGAGGTGATAGAGTTGCCCGCCGTGGCGCGAGCCTCGCCCAGCAGGTCGTTGCCCTGGGAGATTGCCTGCGTCAGCGACGGTGCCTGACCTTGCAAGCCGGCAAGCGCCGCATCAGCCGAGGCGATAGCGCCACTCGTCTTATCGATGGCGGCATTCATATCGCCAATCGAATCGCGCACCTCACCCAAGGTGTCGGATGCCTCGGACACCGAACTTGTCAGCGAGTCCTGAGTCTGGGTTGCCTTGTCCTTTAAATCGATGCCGGCATCCTTGGCGATGCCCGCTACGGTCTCGCCCACCGTGGAGACAAACTCCGAGTTGATCTGCTCCTCGATGGTGTTGGCACCGGTATCGGTGACCTTGGGCGCAATGGCGCTCTTCTTCTCATTGACGTAATAGGTGAGCTTCGGCTGATGGTAATTGCCATCGAGCATCGAGACAAGATTGTCGGAGAAGTTCTTGGGGATTACGATCGCCGCGTAGTATTCCCCGCTCTCGACGCCCTCTTTGGCATCGGCAGCCGAGTCGACGAAGGTCCAGCCCAGCTGATCGTTTTCCTTGAGCTGGTCGACCACCTTATCGCCCGCATTGAGCTCGCCCACTAGGTCGTTTTGGGTTCCCTGGTCGTTGTTGGCGATAGCAATCTTGATGCCCTGGGTGTTTCCGTACGGATCCCAGTTTGCCACGATGTTGTACCAGGCATACAGCGAGGGAATAACACACACGCCGAGGGTAACCACCAAGGCGACGGGGTTCACAAGCAGTCGCTTAATGTCGCGCTTAAATATCGCAAAGGAGACCTTTGCATCGGATAGTTTGCTGCCGAGACTCACGCTTGGACCATCCATCCTGTCGTTGAATCGAATCGTACTATCGACAACCATTGTAGTAGGCGCTTTAACGTCTCAAAGCACAATGGTGTTGAGTTTTGCGGGTAGCAATATACTACGAAGATGAGTTAACGTACAGTTGTACAGTATCTTTAATTTCAGCAGGTCACAAAACCACAACGCGCACAAATTAGCAACCCAACTAGTCATTGGGGACGTCCCCAACGACTACTTAGGGCCACGAAAGCGTCGCAGGTTGAGCATAAGTCAGCGAAAACGCCCCTAAGCGAGCAAGGTGACGTGAAAGAGGAGGGAAGCGTACTTTGGTACGCGACCGACGATTGAACGTCAAATTGCCGCTTAGGGGCGTTTGCAGCGTCGAGTAGTTACATTAGTTCGCAAATGGCCGCCGCGAAGGCAACGGGGTCCTCCGGGAGGATGCCCTCGACCAGCAGGGCCTGATCGTAGAGCAGGCCGGAGTACTGCTTGATCTTGTCGGCGTCACCTGCCTTCTGGGCAGCGACAAGCTTGTCAAAGACCGGGTGCTTGGCGTTGAGCTCGAGCACGCGCTGGCTCTTGGGCATGCCGTCGGGCGCACCCTCGGGTCCCTTCTGGAGCACCTTCTCCATCTCGAGCGAAAGCGGACCCTCGGTGGTGATGCAAGCGGGGGCATCGGTCAGGCGCGCGGAGACGGCAACTTTCTCGACCTTGTCACCGAGCGCCTCCTTCATAGCGCTAAAGAGGTCCTCGTTTTCCTTGGTGGCGTCCTCGGCCTCCTTCTTCTCGTCCTCGGTCGCCAGATCAAGATCGCCAGTCGCGACGTTCTTGAGCTCCAGGTGACGATCCTCGACCTCGGGCTCGGCACCGTCGGCAACGGCCTTCTCGGCAGCCTCGCGGGCGGCGTCGTCCTCGTAGATCTTAGGCATATCGGCGGCAACGTACTCACGCATAGCCTGGAACGTGAACTCATCCACATCCTGCGTCAGCAACAGCACGTCATAGCCGCGCTCGAGCACGCCCTTTACCACGGGCATCTTGGCCAAGCGCTCACGCGAGTCGCCGGCGGCGTAGTAGATGGCCTTCTGATCCTCGGGCATGCCCTTGGCATACTCGGCCAGGGTGATCATCTTCTGCTCCTTGGCAGACCAGAACAGCAGCAGGTCGGCGAGCTCGTCGGCCTTCATGCCGTAGCTCGAGTAGATGCCGTACTTCAGACCGCGACCAAAGTTCTCAAAGAACTTCTCGTATGCCTCGCGGTCGTTGTCGCGCATGTCCTCAAGATCGGCAGTGATCTTCTTCTCGACACGCTTGGCAATGGCCTTGAGCTGACGGTTCTGTTGCAGCGTCTCACGCGAGATGTTGAGCGTCACGTCGGCAGAGTCCACGACACCGCGCACAAAGTTGTAGTAGTCGGGCAGCAGGTCGTCGCACTTCTCCATAATCAGCACGTTGGAACTGTAGAGCGCCAGGCCCTTCTCGTAGTCCTTGCTGTACAGATCGAACGGGGCGCGACCCGGCACAAACAGCAGCGCATCGTACTCAAGCGTACCCTCGGCATGGAAGCTGATAGTGCGCGCGGGATCGTCAAAGTCGTGGAACGTGGACTTGTAGAACTCGTTGTAATCCTTCTGCTCAACGTCGGAGCTGCGCTTTTTCCAGATCGGCGTCATGGAGTTGATGGTCTCGAGCTCCTGGTAGTCCTCGTACTCGGGCTTGTAGTCGTCGCCGGCGTCCTCGGGCTTGGGTTTCTGGCGGCTCTTGCTCACCATCATCTGAATCGGGTAGCGCACATAGTTGCTGTACTGCTGAATCAGGCTCTTGAGGCCCCACTCGGTCAGGAAGCGATCGTAGGTCTCGGCCTCGCCGTCGGCGTCGAGCTTCTCGTTCTCGCGCAGCGTCAGGATGACATCGGTACCGTGCTCAGCACGCTCGCCATCCTCGATGGTGTAGCCCTCAAGACCGTCGGACTCCCAAACGTGGGCGGTGTCCTCGCCATAGGCGCGGCTGACAACCTTTACGTGGCTGGCAACCATAAAGGCAGAGTAGAAGCCCACGCCAAACTGACCGATGATGTCGACATCGGAACCCTGCTGCTCGGCGTTCTCGGTCTTAAACTCCTCGGAGCCGGAATGGGCGATGGTGCCCAGATTGCGCTCGAGCTCCTCGGCGGTCATGCCGATACCGTTATCCGAAATGGTGATGGTACGGGCATCTTTATCAAAGGAAACACGAATAGCCAGGTCGCCCTGGTCGAGCTTGACGCTCGGGTCCTGCAGGCTCTTAAAGTTGAGCTTGTCGACGGCATCGCTCGCGTTGGAGATAAGCTCGCGCAGGAAGATTTCCTTATTGGTGTAGATGGAGTTGATCATGAGGTCGAGCAGTTTTTTGCTCTCGGTCTTAAATTGACGCATGTGCAGTCCTTTCGCGCTACCCCCGTCCGCAAAAACGGCCCGGTTGCCCGAGCCGCATTGCAGACCTGCTATGTTCAGACTTAGATTTTATAACCCATTAGCGCGCATATATACATACGGAATCGAAAAACTGTATGTCCAAACGCTCTGATGCGCCAATTGCCAAGGAGTGTCCCCGACTGCCGGCAGGAAAGGAACGTCCCTATCTGCCATCTACGCGCTTGGCCATCCAAACATGGGGCTGGCCCTCGTCTTCGTAGTCCACCGGGGCAATCTGCGTGTAACCCGCCTTGGCATAGAGCGGCAGCACGTATTCCTGCGCGTGCAGCTTAATGAGCTTGGCGCCGGCATCACGCGCGCACGTATCACTGGCCTCGACAATCTTGCTCGCCAAACCGCGACGGCGCATGCTCGGCAGCACGGCCACGCGCCCCATAATGTAGGTCTCCCCCGCCGCGACGCCTTCGTCCAAGTCGCACGCCGGCGACACCGGAGCCTCTGCGTCAGCTGCGCGCTCGAGTTCTTCGGGAAACACGCGCGAGCAACCGGCAAGCTCGCCGTCTACATAGAGCGTCACATGAATGCAGTTCGGATCCTCGTCGATAGCGTCAAACTCGTTCTCGTAGCCCTGCTCGTCCATAAAAACGACGCGGCGCACCAACGCCGCGTCATCAAAGCATCCCGTCTTAAGTTGGATATCCATGGCTGCCCTTTCATTCAATGCGAACGTTAGGGACAGATTTTAGCGAAAATGAGCTCCGCGCACGCTAAACTTCGCGCGAGCCTTCGCCAGGCAGTCGTAATGACCCACGTTATGGGCATCGCTCGCGATGAAGCTGTACAGGTTCTGATCGAACAGGCGCTGCGCCGGCTTTTTCTCGCGACCAAAGCGACCGCCGGCAATAAAGTCCGCCGAAGCCTGCAGCTTGCAGCCCATATCGACCAGGCGCTCCGCCACGCTTACATCCTTTTGAACCGCACGATAGCGCTCAGGATGAGCGATGATCACCTGGTAGCCACGGCACTGCAAATCGTAAATCGTGTTCTCGTACTCTCTAAACGCATACGCATCGGCATGCGTCGAAAGCTCGAGCAGAAACTCGTTGGTCCCATCGAAATGCAAGTGATCCGCGGCATCGATACCAAGCTCAACGAGCTTTCGATGGTTGACCTCGAAGCCCATCTGGAGCGGAAAACCGTCAGCGTTATCGCGCAGCAGCTCAAAGGCATCCCACATCTTGTCGTAATCAAAATAGGGATCACGGCAGTGAGGAGTGCAAACGATTCTGGTTACACCGGCCCGCTTGGCAGCCTCGAGCATCGCCAAGCTCTCTTCGAGATCGGCGGCGCCGTCGTCTACACCCGGCAAGATATGGCAATGAATGTCACGCATAGGTCGGCCTTAATCAACTAAACGTTTGCTCGGTTGGTGAAGATGCCCTTTTTGGAAGTGCCCTGATCGTCGGAGCCCTTCTTAACCTTCTTACCGTCCTTGGTGTAGTAAGAATAGTAGTACTCGCTGGTCTCGGTCTCACAGTAATTCATGACGGTACCGATGAGCTTGACCTTCTCGGACTTCTTAAGCTGGGCGATAGCGTTGAGCGCCTCTTCGCGCTTGGTAAAGTCCTCGCGCACCACGAACAGCGCGCCGTCGGTCAAGCTGGCAATCTCGGCAGCATCGATGAAGGTGCCGACCGGAGGAGCATCGAAGATGACGTACTGGAACTTGGCGGACAGTGCCTTTACCAGCTTGGCAAAGCGATGGGAGACGATGATGTCGGCAGGATTGGGAATGTGCGGCTCGGCATCGAGGAAGTAGAAGTTCTTCTGACCCGTCTCGACAATTGCCTGGTCAATGGAGATCTGCTCGGAAAGGACCGCATAGAGTCCGCCGCGCGAACGAACGCCGAGCATATCGGAAAGGGACCTGCGGCGCATATCGGCCTCGACCAGGAGCACGGACTTGCCGCTCGTGGCGATTGCCTGAGCAAGGTTAATGGAAACCGTAGACTTGCCCTCGTTGGGAATCGAGGAGGTAACGGTGATGGTGCGAATGGGGTCATCCACGCTCGCAAAGCGGATGTTGGCCAGAAGGGTCTTGGCGGCATTCTGTACAACGAGCTTATCGGTGTTCTTTGCCTTAGCCATGCCTATTTACCACCTTTCATAGCCGGAATTCGGCCAACAACGGGAATACCCAGGAGCTCTTCTGCCTCTTCGGCACCGCGGATGCGGGTATTGAGCATGTCTGCCAAAACGACATAGGCAACTGCGATAAAGATACCGGCGAGGAACGCGACGGCAATATACAGCGTGCGCTTGGGGCCGCTGGGGGCTTCGGGGGTCTTAGCCTCGTCGATAACGTTGATGCTCTGGGCAGCGCCGACGTTCTGAGCGACCGTACTCACCGAGCTGGCAATGGCCTTTGCGACCTCAGCCGTCTCCTTGGCATCGGTGCCGGTAACCGAAAGCGTAATGACACGCGTGGTGGTCTCGGAGGAAACAGACACCTTGTAGTCATCCAAATCGGTGAGGCCCAGTTCTTTGGCGGCGCCGCTCTTAACGCTATCGCTATCCAGCAGCGTGGCGATATCGTTGGAAAGCATCTGGCTCGCCGAGAGATCGTTGTAGCTCATCTGACCGCTATCGTCGGTCTTGGCGAGAATGTACATGCTCGTCGTCGCGGTATAGGTGTTGTCCATCGCAACGAAGGACACGATGCCCATAGCGATCGCGCAGACCACCGGAAGGGTGATGACCAGCTTGAGGTGCTTCTTCAGCAGCTGGAACAGTTCGAGAAGGGTCATGCAGCTTGCCTTTCATTTCCCCAGTTCGGATTGACAAAACTGTCCGTATGTTATCGCATCTTTTTACCGAGACCAAACTCTATACATAAGAAACAGGCTCTCCTGTAAAAATGTCGGAAGCAATCGTAAAATTGCACAACAACGCCGCACCCGAAAGTCAAATGCGGCGTCTACATCAATATCTATGTTGTATCGCTATGCGAATGGCTCGTCCTGCTGTATGGGAAACGTCACCGTAATGGTGGTTCCCACGCCCAACTCGCTCGACAGATCGAGCGTGGCGTGATGATACAGGGCCGCATGCTTGACAATGGCAAGCCCCAGGCCGGTTCCGCCGCGTGCCTTGGACCTACTCTTGTCCACGCGATAGAACCGCTCAAATACCTTGCCCTGTTCTTCAGGCGCGATACCGATTCCCGTGTCGGCGACAGCGAGGAACGGATGGCCTTCGTCGTTGGTGCCGCACTGCAGCGTAACCGTACCGCCGGGCCGATTGTAGCGGATGGCGTTGCTTGCCAGATTATAGATGAGCTCGTCAATCAAGCGCGACACGCCTTCGATGACCACAGGCTTGGTCTCATGACTTATCGTCACATTCGCCTGACGGGCAACCTGTTCAAGGCGCTGCTCAACCGCGTAGATCGCACGCGAGAGCTCAATAGGCTCCGTGGACCCAATGGGCACTGCCTCGCCTTCAGTTGCACGTTCGGCCTCGTCCAAGTTAGACAGCGTAAGGATGTCGTTGACAAGCGCTGCCAAGCGGCCCGCCTCACGATAGATGCGACCGCCAAAGTTGCGCAGGTCGTCCTCGCCCTCGACCATGCCATTTGCGATGAGCTCGGCATAGCCCGAAATCGCCGTAAGCGGCGTCTTGAGCTCATGGGTGATATTCGCCGTGAACTCGCGGCGCATACGGTCGTTATCCGCTAGCACCGCCATTTGGCGCTTGAGTTCCTGGCGCTGCGACTCGATACGCTCAAGCATGGGGACCATCTCGGCATAGGCGTGCTCATAGCTACGGCGTGGGTGATCCAAATCCACCTCTTGCAACGGCGCGATGATGGCACGGGACTCACGGCGCGCCATAAAAAACGAGAGTACTGCACCCGCTGCTGCGATAAGCAGCATCGGCGCCAGCATCGACAGCAAAATCGCCGCAACGCCAGGCTGGGCCTGCGCCAAGCGAACGACCTGGCCGTTATCAAGGGTGACAGCGCGATACAGCATAATCTCGTCGAGTGTAGAGCTTGCGCGCTCCGCGGAACCCGAACCACTCTCAAAGGCCTCGATGACCTCGGGGCGATCGCCATGGTTGGGCAGTGTGGAAGGCGACGCCTCGTTGTCGTAGGCAACAGATCCGTCCTTATTGATCAGCGTGATACGAAGATCCTCGCGATCGAGGCTTCGCAAGAACGGAATGGGCTCCTGCTGCTCGTCGAGGGCGGCAGCAATGAGCTCAGTTTCCTGCGCCAGATTGGCACTCGTGGCATCCGCCAAAGTGTTTTGCACAAAGAACGCGCCCAGCACCGTAAACGCCACGATAACCGCCATGGCGCAGACAAAGATCGTCACAAAAACGCGGTGCGACAGCGTATGTTTTCCCTGGGGGGCGAAGACCACGGGTTACTCCTCCGATGCGGTGGCCGCGGTGTCGTCGCCTTCGGCACCATCACCGGCAGAAGGCTCGGCCAAGCGGTAACCCACGCCGCGCACGGTCTCGATGGCGCTGGCATGCTCGCCCAGTTTTTGGCGAAGCGTCTGCACATGCACGTCGACGGTGCGCGAACCGCCGTCGAAGTCCCAGCCCCACACGCTCTGCAGCAACGACTCGCGGGTAAAGACCACGCCGGGCTTGCGCATGAGGTACTCGAGCAGGTCGAACTCGCGCAGGGTGAGCTTAAGCGGCTCGCCGGCAACGGTCACCTCGCGATGGCTGGGCGAGAGCACGATGTCGCCCACGCTGAGCACATCGCTCGCCTGCTTGACCATGCCGCCGCGACGCAGCAGTGCGCGGCAGCGGCTCGCAAGCTCCATGAGCGAAAACGGCTTAGTCAGGTAATCGTCGGCACCGCCATCGAGCGCCATCACCTTGTCGAGTTCGGTGTCCTTGGCGGTAAGCATCATGATGGGCACCGTCGCCGTCAGGCGATCGGCACGCAGGCGACGCATAATCGCCAAGCCATCGGTGTCGGGCAGCATGATATCGAGCAGCACAGCATCGGGCACCCGTCGTGCCACGGCAGCTTTAAACTCGCCATCACACGAAAAGCCCTCGGCCTCGATTCCCTGCTTGCGCAGCGCGTAGACTGTCAAATCCCTGATGTTGTCATCGTCCTCGACGTAATAGATCATGTTGAACCCCTTTGCGGCCGATATGACCGCATCTTAACCCTAAAGGCACCTGTAAAAGACAGCGTCAGCCAAAACGCCCCGTCAAATAATCCGCGGTGCGCGGATCGGACGGATTCTTGAAGAGTTGCGCGGTGGGCGCGTGCTCCACCAGCTCACCCAGCAAAAAGAACGCAACCGAATCGGAAATACGCGCGGCCTGCTGCATGTTGTGCGTCACGACCACCAGCGTGCAGGTCTCCTTGAGCTCGCAGGCCAGCTGCTCCACCACCAACGTCGACACAGGGTCGAGTGCCGAGGTCGGCTCGTCCATCAGCAGAATGTCGGGCTGCACGGCAAGTGCGCGGGCGATGCACAGGCGCTGCTGCTGCCCACCCGAAAGACCCAGGCCTGACTCTTTGAGCTTGTCCTTGACCTCGTCCCACAGGGCAGCGCGACGCAGGGAGTCCTCGACCAGCTCATCGAGCACGACGCGGTCGCGCACACCCATACCGCGAGGACCGTAGGCGACGTTGTCGTAGATGCTCATGGGAAATGGGTTGGGGCGTTGGAACACCATGCCCACGCGCTGGCGCAAACGGCAGATGTCGCAATCGCCCAGGATATCTTGACCATCGAGCGCAATCTTGCCCTCGATGCGGCAATCCTTGATGCCGTCGTTCATGCGGTTAAAGCAGCGCAGCAACGTGGACTTTCCGCAGCCCGAAGGCCCGATGAACGAAGTGATCTGCTTGTCGCGGATCTTGATATTCACGTCCTTGAGCGCATGGTGATCGCCATAGAACAGGTCGAGGCCCTCGACGTCGATGCGCGTCGGCGAGGCGGCAAGATCCTCTGCCGTGGGGCGAGTCGCATCCCCAACCTCGCGCTCATGCGCGGCCTCGGCCTGCGCTTCCATGAGTTCTTCAAGCTCCGTGGGCTCCACAGCCGCAGCAGCCGTCATACCGCACACCTCCATATCGATATCAATTCAGCAGTATCGATAGTAGGAATCGCGGCTCATACGCACGTGAGCACATTGTCAAGTGTTTGTAAGGGCACACTGGCTATGCGGCGGGCAGCTCGATGGTGAATATCGTGTGTTCGGGCGTCGATTCACATGCAACGGTACCGCCGTGTGCCGCGATGATCTCCTTGGCAATAGCAAGGCCCAGGCCGGCACCACCGCGATTGGTCGCACGCGCCGCATCCAGGCGATAGAACTTCTCAAAGATCACCTTGAGCTTAGCCGCAGGGATAGGATCGCCCTGATTGATAAAGCGCACGCGCACGCCGCCATCGTCTTGGCGCCTGGCCTCAATCGTGATAGTCGAGCCCTCATAGCTATAGGCGACGGCGTTTTTCATGATGTTGTTGAACACGCGGGCCATCTTGTCGCCATCCACGAGCACCGTCAGGTCCTCGCGAATATCAACTTGGGCTTCCTTATGCTGCTCGTTGAGGATGGGATAGAACTCGTCAGCCACCTGAGCCAGCAGCAACCCCAGATCAACATAGCCGCGCGTGAGCACGATATCGTGGAAGTCAAAGCGCGTGATATCGAAGAACTCTTCGATGAGCGCATCGAGCCGGTGCGCCTTGTCGAGCGCCACGCCCGTAAAGTGTGCACGTTGCTCAACCGGCAGCTCAGGAGCCTCTTGCAGCAGCGAAAGATAGCCCACCACACTGGCAAGCGGGGTGCGTAGGTCATGTGCCAAGTACGTGACCAGATCGTCCTTGCGATGAGACTCGTCACGCAAGGCCTGCTGCACCTTGCGCTCGCGATCGCGCACACGGTTGAGTGCGCCCTCGACCTCCAGGAAGTCGCCGTCGATGTTGTCCCAGGTGTCGGGGTGATCGATCAGGCGATCTTGAATACGAGCGGCCAGCACACAATCGGCATGCTGCTCGCCCTGCTCATAGCCCTGGTAGTACAGGGCGCGGCCGCAAAAGAACAGCACGCACACGGCAAGCGCCAGCACAAAGCCAAGCATGTTGAATACAAAGCCGGCATCGAACAGCACCGGCCCTTCGATGCCGCCGAGTGCCATGGCGCCAATCGCCAACGTCATGGCCCACGCGGCACCGCCAATCACCACGCAGCGGCGTACGATTTCAAATCGATCGATCAGCAAAAAGCCGACAAGCAGCACCGCCAAGATTCCAGCGATGTTATCGATGCCAATCAGCAGCAGGCTCAGCAAAAAGAGCAGCACCGTTGCAAGCGCGCGGTTGTCGACGACCGACCTCACGTATTCAAAGAGTCGATCGGGCACCTCGAATGCCTGTCTATCGTCTTTTGTCATGTCCACTTCCCCACCATCAAAGGCGTTATTCGATTATGTAGCCGACGCCCCAGACGTTTTTGATAAAGCGCGGCTTTTGAGCGTCGTCACCGATCTTTTCGCGCAGGTGGCGAATGTGCACCATCACCGTATTGTTGGAGCCGGGCATAAAATCCTCATTCCACACCGCGCGGAACAGGTCCTCCACGGCTACCACGCTGCCGCGATGCTCGACCAGATACAGCAAGATGGAATACTCGATGGGCGTGAGGCGCACCGGCGCACCGTCCACCATTACGGAACGAGCATCGCGGTTGATCTCCAGGCCGTCGAGCTGGATGATCGGCGACTCGGCCACCTGCGCGCGGCTACCGTAGCTGGTGTAGCGGCGAAGCTGAGCATGCACGCGCGCGATGAGCTCAAGCGGACGGAACGGCTTAACCACGTAATCGTCCGCGCCAAGCGAAAGGCCCTCGATCTTGTCTTGCTGGGCATCGCGCGCCGTCAGCATGATCACGGGATAGGTATGGCTGGAACGGATCGTACGCAGCAGCTCAAAGCCATCGATATCGGGCAGCATGACATCCAGCAGCGCCAGATCGAACTCCTGCCCCAAGATTGCCTTGGCAGCATCGGCCCCGCTATAGGCGACCTGTACGTCAAAGCCTTCTTTTGTAAGGTAGATACCAACCAAGTCGGCGATGGCCTTCTCGTCATCAACTACCAAAATGCGCTCGTTCATGCGTGCTCCTCTCGCGCTCCATTATGCCCGAGGCGACGCACGCCACACACAACAAGCGTGGGTGATTAAGTCGGCCTTAAGCACCCTTGTGTCCGTTCGGGCGCGGATGTGGGCCACGCACGCACGCGATGATCGCCGATGCCGGCAAACGATATACTCTAGTTCCAGAAGAGACCATCCCGTCGAAAGCGAAATCTGTGAAGTCCCTCACCTCTTTTGCAAAGCGCTCAGCCCAGCTTGCCGCCGGCTTTGTCTGCGCTATCGCCCTTACCGCTGGCGTGCCCACCGTCGCCGGCGCCCAAGTGCTCACGACCGACAATGTCTGCGGCAAAACCGCCGATGAGCGCGGCATCACGGCCGAAAACCTGCCCGATATCGATGCGACCAATGCCCTCGTCATGGGCAAAGACGGCACCGTCTACTATGGGCGCGGCGCCGATGAGCAGGTCAAAATCGCCTCGATCACCAAGGTCATGACCGCAATCCTAACCGTCGAGAATTGCAAGATAGACGAGAAGGTCACGGTGAGCAACGCCGCAGCCACCGTGGGTAATTCGACCGCCGGCTTGCTCGAAGGCGACGAGCTTACCGTGGAGCAGGCGCTGCGCGGCCTGATGATTCCCTCGGGCAACGACGCCGCCATCGTGCTCGCCGAATATGTGGGCAAGAAGATCGACCCTAAGACCAAAGACGCCGAGGCCACATTTGTGAAGGCCATGAACGAGCGCGCTAAGAAGCTCGGCTGCACCGGTACGCTTTTTGAAAACCCGCATGGTCTGGACTTTGATGAGTGGGCTGGCGATATGCACTCAACCGCACACGACGTAGCGCTGATGATGCAGGAGGCCATGAAAAACGACACGATCCGCGAGGTCGTAGCGAGCGAAGATTCCTGGATCGAGGTCACGGGCGCCGACGGCACCGACCATTCGCATTCCATGGACACGCATAACTATTTGCTGGGCCAAGATGGCAACATCGGTGGCAAGACCGGCACTACCGACGATGCAGGCTATTGCTTTACGGGTGTCTACAACCGCGATGGCGACGAGATCTACACCGTCGTTTTGAACTCCACCACCACCGACCAGCGCTTTACCGATACCGCAACCCTTGCCAATTGGTACTACGGTCACAAGGTGACGGTCGCAATCGCCAACACGCAGGAAAAGACCGCCAACGGCAACCCGCTTATGGCGCGCATCGGTCAAACCGACTGGACGGATAAGACGATCGACGCCACACTCGCCGATCCTACGGCGCAAGCGACCGTGTTTTCCCTTGCCGGCGAGGTGACCGAAAAGGTTAGCTACGACGATCTTTCGGGCACGGTGCATGTGGGCGACAAGGTGGGCAGCGTTACGCTCAAGCAGGATGGCACCAAGATTGCCGTCGTGGATTTGGTTGCCGACGAGGAAGGCTCGGGGCCGAATCCCATTGAGTGGCTACTCGTGAAGCTCGATCGCTTGGGCCGTCGTATCGACAACCGCCCACTTGCGGCAGAGAGCGAGACCGTCGCCAAGGCGCCCGAGGTGTAGGGCCAAAGCGATATCACATCGAACCAAATGAGGCGTCCAACGGGGCGCCTCATTTTTTGAGGGTTCGAATCCCCAGCCTCTTTTCTCCACAAAAAAAGGGCCCCAAATGGGACCCTTCTTCAAATTCGTACTGGCGGAGAGCTGGGGATTCGAACCCCAGATGCCCTTTTGGGGCATACTCGCTTAGCAGGCGAGCACCTTCGGCCTCTCGGTCAGCTCTCCGTAACAGCCGTTCTATAGTAACCAAACAGCCGAAGTTGGGCAAGAGGGAATTTGGAGCGATTCCATTTTTACCTTTCCCGCACCGCCTCCAACAAATAGTCGCGCATATACGGAATTGCAAACGAAACACAGCCATAGCCCGCAGGCTCAATCAACCCCGCATCGATGAGACGTTTACGATACGAGCCGACCTTGTTCGCCGGCAGCCCCATCTTTTTGGCGATATCACCGTTGGCAATCTCATCGCCCTCGCATTGAGCCATTGCCGCGAGATACTGAAACTGTCGTTCTGAAACCCTGCGCAGCGCCGGGGCAATCACCATAGCATTAAAGCTATCAAGAGCTGCTTGGATACCCGTACGCGCGGACCCTTCGTTCACGCTCTCCGCCCCGCTGCGCGCAGCAGCCTGCCAAGCGTAATATCCGACCAACTGGACCATAAAGGGATAGCCTGCTGACGCCTTTGTTAATAGCTCAGCGGCGTCTTCATCGAGCTCCTTGCCCGCTCGTCTCATTGTATCCTCAAACGATCCGCCGACTTCAAAATCGGAGAGACGAGTGAGTTCGATATGTTTTGCCCGCTGAAGGAACGTAAGGGTATCATCAACCACCACGCCATCCACCGATGTTGGCAAGCCAGCGAATGCAAAAGCGACATTCGCCCCTTGGCGAATCAAAAGCTGCATCTCATTGCCCAGCTCGCGCATTTCCTCAGTTGAGGCATCCTGAATCTCGTCGAGCGTAATGAACAGGCCATCGCGTTTCGCGGCATCGTACATCGCCTCGCCCAAATGAGAGGCCGACTTTGACACCTCCACGGAGCCGAGGCTGACTCCTAAAATCGATGGGGAAATCGACATTGACTCAAGACGAACATTTCGCTGCAGAGCCTCGAGGATCCTAGTGCAAAAACCGGCATTTGAGGCCACGTCAACGACCTCGAATCCCTTTTTTCGCGCAAGATCGCCCAATGCGTTGAGAAGCACCGTTTTGCCCGTGCCTCGGACACCCGAGATGCGCATAAGTCGATCGGGGGCACCAGGACCATTCTCTAGTGCCTCGGCAAAGTCATCCAAAACAGCATCGCGCCCGATAAGCTCAGGCGGATTCATGCCCGCCGTTGGCTTAAAGGGATTAATTGCTTTCGGCATTCAATCCTCCTCTGCTAGTTTTAACAACTTTAGCAAAGTTTAGCAACTTTAGCAGAGTTTAACAGGTTTAGCAGACCTAGCCGCTTTTGACCTTACCGGTCCTGCTGGAGCCACCCACCTGAGCCAATACAAATGGCTCCATTCAATTTGTCGGCGACCTGCTCGATACAGTAATTCGTACTTTAATTCGTTACGACTTAATTCGTTATACCTTATCTATACGCAAATGTTCCCGGTACCGCCGGTAGCAGTAGCCCCTTCGTTTTGTCGGCATGGCGAGCAAATGGGATGACAAGCGCGGTCCAGCCCTTCTATGCCGCTCCTACCCCAGCGAGCGGTTGAGGGAGCCGAGCTCGTCGTTGCCCATGGTGCGCCACATTTGGAAGATACAACCGCGCGCCAGGAAAAAGAAACCGTTGTCGACCAGTTGCACAGCGGCATCTGCCAGCTGATTCGTCACGGCGGACACTGGCGGCAGCTCTAGTCCAGCCTTATGGATGGTCTCGACCGCTTCCTCGAACGTCGGAGGCTCGCTGACGCCCATCTCGTTCATAAGGCCCTGCATTTCTTCCAGCGCGCTGCTGCCCGACTCCTCGCCGCGCGGCACCAGACGGTAACAAGCCAGCGCCAGGTCGAGCTGATCGCAATTCCAATAGGCAAACGCCAAGCGATAGAACAGGTAGCCGATTGCAGAACGATCGCTGGCAATACGTAGGCCGTGGCGCGCCACCTCGATAATCTCGTCAAAGCGCTCCAGACGCGCAAGCACGTTGATGAGCGCAAAGTGCGACTGCATGGACGAGCGCGCCAGATCGTAAAGATGGCGCACCTCGGGCAGTGCTCGTTCAAAGTCCTCTTGCTCGGCGTAAAAGCTGCAGATCTCGTGCTGGGCAAAGTACAGCGCATCGGGCGCACGAAGGATTCGCACAGAGCGGTCTTCTTCCAACACCGGTAGCACCATGCGCACCAGCTGGTTATCGCAAAACTGCGTTTGAACCGGACCTGTCGCCAAAAGCTCGGCGACGGCGCACTTAGCCTCCAACTCCTCAACAAGACGGGAAAAGCCTTCAAAAGCACCTGTACGGTCGACTTTTGCCTGCTCGCGCAATTCAACAACACGGGCCACGTATGGGTCGTCGTCCTCTTCCATGACCTCCAGCTCGTCAGCCGTATCGGCAAGCAGCAGATCGCGCAGCGCCGGCGGCAGCATGCGATGGTCATCACGCGGACGAGCATGAACCTCCGCCGGCTCAATCGTCTCCGGAGCGGTTGACTCATACGCCTCAAGCACACGCTTGCACGGCATATCGTCCATGTCCATGCTCTCAAGATCCTTGGCGACAGGCACGCAATCGGCCAGATAGGCCGCGCGCCCAAAGAAATACGTTGCGACAACGCACTCGCCCTGCTCACTGTCGGGAGCAGCAATCTGCACATAGCAGCGCGTGATGCAGGTGCCCGCGGCAAAACACGCTGCCGCAAGCGTGAGCGCCACGCGCGCATCGTGCTCCGCGGCCCAGATCGTGCGCGTGTCCTCGTCCAGCTCGTGCCAGGCGTCATCTTGAGCGTCGTATTCACGTTGCGGCATGGCATCAACGACAGACTGCCCAAACCGAACGAGCATAATCCCCTCGGCAACGTTTGCCCGATAGGTATAGTCGAGCCGCGTGACCACGTTAAGCGCCTCGACAATACGCGCGAAGCGGGTACGCACATCCCACTCACCGCCCGGCTGGCAAGCCACCGTACCCGGTTTGCCCCACGGGTTATCGCTCGAGGCCGTATCAAGCAGTCGGGGAACATCGTTGGTCGTCTTGGCGATATGCCACGCATCAAAGAGCGCGCAGCCCTCAAGGCTCGGCGAGGATGCCGCAGGGACCAATCCGGCCCCGATGTGCTCAAGGATGCCGGAGAGACGGTTAAGACGGCACTCGATGGCAAGCAGCATGTCAATCTCGTCCTGGTCCAGCAGGCTGCGATCAAAATTGAGATAGAAAAGCTTTGAGCGATCGATGCGAGCCAGGCTCATCTCGGACTTAGCGGCGATGGTGCGCAAGCGAGGCAAGTCAATTTCACTCATAAGGGCGGCGGCATAGCGCTCGATACCGCTCGGATTCTCGGCATGGTCAACGCGGTAGAGCAGCGTCTCGATAGCGTCAGGTAGCGGTGTCGTGTTAAAGCCCAAAAACACCTCGACCGGCTCGGGCAGCTTTACGAGCTTGATCTTGTCGACAACGTTTTGCATACCCTCGTCGAGTCCGTCGGCGTCCGCCGTGCTCGCAATGGTATTTTCGGAGTCAGCGAATATCACGTAGCGCAGGAACATCGATGCCATGAACTCACCGTAAGGAAGGGAGCGGGTCGAATTCCATGTCTCGTGATCGGACTGCTCGCGCATGGGACCTTCGGGAGAGCCGACGGTTCGCGCGCACGCGCGCATCGTGCCGTTTGCTCCCCTCACCATAATCTCACCAATACCGGAGTCCGACTCGTCAAGGACCAGTTCCATGTCGGGATCGTTGGGCAGCGGAGCCTCGCTGACGGGGCGGTCCACCTTGTACACCTCGCCCGAAACGCTTACGTAGCCCAAAAGCGACACATGGCTTTTGCCAACGAATTCGACGACATAACAAGATTCATGCCGATCCTCGCCAAAGAGTTTCCAGACCACGCCATATGAGCGTCCCGCAGGCTGCTCGGGCATCGCCGGAAAGCGCTTCTTGGGATCGAGAAACCTGAGCTTGTATGTCGGACGCTCTGCCACGGAATATCACCCTGATCGGTCGCTTGAAGAAGGAGTGGTCGCGAATAAGTCGCGACATCTACTCGGAATCTTACACGAGTCGACAGGAAATCGTCCGCTTTACGCCCGCGCCTCGACCGAGGTTCGAATCCATGCGGTGCTTACGTAAAAGAAAAGCCCCCGTTGCCGGGAGCTTTAATCTCAAATGGTGCGGCGTATAGGATTCCGCGCATCCGCTGCGCGGATCCGCACCGGCTTCGCCCGCCCGCCGGCGTGCTCGCCCGCGGGCTAAAAACGCTCCGCGTTTTCTTTACGCCCGCGCCTCGACCGAGGTTCGAATCCATGCGGTGCTTACGTAAAAGAAAAGCCCCCGTTGCCGGGAGCTTTAATCTCAAATGGTGCGGCGTATAGGATTCGAACCTATGACGTTCTGATTCGTAGTCAGACCCTCTATCCAGCTGAGGTAACGCCGCGACTTGTTGATTATTATGCACAGGGACTGAATAATGGTCAAGCATTTTTTCAAAAAAAGTTATCGAATTTGATTTTTAATCATTTGGAGGGCTTGGCGCGATCTTCGACGCATCGCGATATAAGAAAAGCCCCCGTCGCCGGGAGCTTTAAAGCCAATTGGTGCGGCGTATAGGATTCCGCGCATCCGCTGCGCGGATCCGCACCGGCTTCGCCCGCCTGCCGGCGGACTCGCCCGCTCGCTAAAAACGCTTCGCGTTTTCTTAACGCTCGCGCCTCGAACGAGGATCGAATCTCCGCAATGCCCCCGTAAAGGAAAAGCCCCCGTTGCCGGGAGCTTTAATCTCAAATGGTGCGGCGTATAGGATTCGAACCTATGACGTTCTGATTCGTAGTCAGACCCTCTATCCAGCTGAGGTAACGCCGCGACTTGTTGATTATTATGCACAGGGACTGAATAATGGTCAAGCATTTTTTCAAAAAAAGTTATCGAATTTGATTTTTAATCATTTGGAGGGCTTGGCGCGATCTTCGACGCATCGCGATATAAGAAAAGCCCCCGTCGCCGGGAGCTTTAAAGCCAATTGGTGCGGCGTATAGGATTCCGCGCATCCGCTGCGCGGATCCGCACCGGCTTCGCCCGCCTGCCGGCGGACTCGCCCGCTCGCTAAAAACGCTTCGCGTTTTCTTAACGCTCGCGCCTCGAACGAGGATCGAATCTCCGCAATGCCCCCGTAAAGGAAAAGCCCCCGTTGCCGGGAGCTTTAATCTCAAATGGTGCGGCGTATAGGATTCGAACCTATGACGTTCTGATTCGTAGTCAGACCCTCTATCCAGCTGAGGTAACGCCGCAACGCACGGATTATTATGCACGTGACCCCTCGATGGGTCAAGCGACAATTTGGAAAAATTTTACGAAGTGATGATTAAGACGCCCGCGCCTCGACCGAGGTTCGAATCCATGCGGCGACTGCCTAAAAGAAAAGCCCCCGTTGCCGGAGGCTTTCAATTTCAATTGGTGCGGCGTATAGGATTCCGCGCATCCGCTGCGCGGATCCGCACCGGCTTCGCCCGCCTGCCGGCGCGCTCGCCCGCGGGCTAAAACGCTCCGCGTTTTCTTGACGCCCGCGCCTCGACCGAGGTTCGAATCCATGCGGTGTTGCCATAAAAGAAAAGCCCCCGTTGCCGGAGGCTTTGAATTTCAATTGGTGCGGCGTATAGGATTCGAACCTATGACGTTCTGATTCGTAGTCAGACCCTCTATCCAGCTGAGGTAACGCCGCAGCGCAAAACATATAAAACCACTTTAGCTTATTGGAGTCAAGCACAATCTCAAACTTTTTTGTGGAACGCAGTTTTGTCATGCTGCTCCGCATATACCGTCGTTCCCCGTACGATCGATTGGCTTTTCGATCACGCCAAACTTAGCATCAAGTTCCCTCAGGAGCGATCTCACCCGCTGGGCACAATCATAATCGGCAAACGAGATACTCAACATGCGAGCAACCTGATTAGATGTCTGGACCCCATAGAAATGCTCTAGGGCCACAAGCCCCTCGTGCGCCACAAACGTCTCAACCACATGAGGCGACTCCTCGTAGCACCATTGCGTCAACGGCCCCTCGCTCGTCTGTCGAACCACCAGGCCACCCATGCCAGACGGCTCACACGTCACAAGCAGGTACTCCCCGCCCTCGTCGCTCTCAAACAAAACCACCCGATCATCAAACAGCTCCATCGCGTCCCCTTTCTCTCGCTCTTATTTAGCAAAAGCATAGCAGGTAGATGGCTGTATACAGAACAGTTGTTCGTGTGTTTTCTATTGAGCTGTCCGCACAGCATGGTATGGCCGTACACAAAAAGGGCACCCCAAAAAGGAGTGCCCTAGCAAATCGCTTATGCAGCCAATCTACGCGACCGGCTCGATCTTCTCGAGGCCGCCCATGTAGGGACGCAGAACCTCGGGGATCGTGATGGTGCCGTCAGCGTTCTGGTAGTTCTCCAGAATGGCTGCCATGGTACGGCCAGCCGGCAGACCGGAACCGTTGAGGGTGTGCAGATAGCGCGAACCCTTGAAGTTCTCGGGGTCGCGATACTTGATGTTGGCGCGACGGGCCTGGAAGTCACCGCAGTTGGAGCAGGAGCTGATCTCCTTGTAGGCGTTGTAGCTCGGCAGCCAGACCTCGACGTCGTAGGTCTGACGGGCAGAGAAGCCCAAGTCGCCGGTGCACAGGCTAATCACGCGATACGGAAGGCCCAGCTGCTGCAGCAGGTACTCGGCCTCGGCGGTCATGCTCTCGAGCTCCTCGTCGGACTCCTCCGGCTTGGCAAACTTTACCATCTCGACCTTGTCGAACTCGTGCTGGCGAATGATGCCGCGGGTATCGCGACCAGCGGAGCCGGCCTCCTCGCGGAAGCAGGGGGTGAAGGCGGTGTAGCGGCGCGGCAGGGTATCGGCGTCGAGGACCTCACCGGCGTGCAGGTTGGTGAGCACGACCTCGGCGGTGGGGATCAGGAAGTTGTCGCCCGAGACGTGATAGGCGTCGTCCTCGAACTTGGGCAGCTGGCCCGTGCCGAACATGGTCTGACGCTTGACGACGATGGGCGGCCACCACTCCTTAAAACCACGGCTGGTGTGCGTATCGAGGAAGAAGTTGATGAGGGCGCGCTCAAGACGGGCGCCGGCGCCACCGAGAACGGTGAAGCGGCTGCCGGAGAGCTTGTTGCCGCGCTCGAAGTCAAGGATGTCGAGGTCGGTGCCCAGATCCCAGTGCGGCTTAAAGTCGAAGTCGAACTCGCGCGGGGTGCCCCAACGACGGCGCTCGATGTTCTCGTCCTCGTCCTTGCCGTACGGCGTGGCCTCGCAAGGAATGTTGGGCAGGTGAGCCATGAAGTCGTACTGCTCCTGCTCGAGAGCAGTGCGGCGCTCGGCCAGACCGTCAATCTTCTCGTTGACGGCGCGCACGGCCTCCTTGGCGGCCTCGGCCTCGTCCTTCTTGCCCTCCTTCATCAGGGCGCCGATCTTCTTGGACTCGGCGTTGCGCGTAGCTTGAAGTTCCTCGACCTCGGTGATGACGGCACGACGCTCGTCGTCGAGCTCAAAGAACTTCTCGCGATCCCAAGACGTCTGGCGGTTAGCCATGGCGACATCGATGGCATCGGGGTTCTCGCGAACAAACTTGATATCAAGCATTAGATCCTCCGGCGATATACATTCCATTTAGGTTGCAACCTTGTACATGTATGGGCAAGTATATACTTATGAGCGTTTACGACCCAACTCAACTACGCAAGAAGGCACCCAATGGACGCAGTTTTTTCCTTTTTGTTTGGCACCCGCACCGGTTTTGCCATCCTTTTCGCCGGCGGCATCCTGCTGTTTGCGATTATTGCCTTTGTAATGGAGAAGCGCACCCATAAGATGTATGTCGACCGCGGCCCCAAGTCCGAGGACGAAGAAGACAGCTTCTGGGACTAACCTGCCAAAAAGGGACAGGTTTATTTTGGTCGGTTTTATCTGGGCAAACGCAAGTGCCCCGCAACTGGAATTGAGCCAGTTGCGGGGCACTTTTCGCTAAAAGGACAAAACCGCAGGAAAAACCTGCCAAAATAAACTGTCCCTTTTTTGGTCGGTTTTACTGGAGGGTTGCGTCGATTGCCTTGACCAGGGCGCTGCGCATGCCAGCGTCCTCGAGCGCAACGACGCCCTTGATGGTGGCACCGCCGGGCGAGCACACGGCATCCTTCATCGCTGCGGGATGCTGACCGGTTGCGAGCTGCAGCTTTGCCGTACCCAGCACCATCTGGCTCACAATGCGATAGGCATCAGCGCGCGGGATACCGTGCTTGACCGCTGCATCGCCCAGGGCCTCGATTGCCATAGCGACAAATGCCGGAGCGCAACCACCCACCGTGCCGCCCACGAACAGCAGGCTCGTATCGAGCTCGACCACCGCACCGAGCTTGCCAAGCAAATCAAGCACCACTGCGCTCTGCTCATCACTAAGCGTGGAAGCCTTCTCGCAAGCGATGACGCCCTCGCCCACCGAAACCGGCGTGTTGGGCACCGTCGAGATATGCGCGACGCCCGGCAGGACCTGCTCCCACTTGGCACTGTCCCAGGTCCAGGCAACCGACAGAACGACCTTTTTGGCAAGAGCATCCTTGAGCGGGGCGAATACCTTCTCGATCATGTACGGCTTGACCGCAGCGACCACGATATCGGATGCGGCGACAACCTCGGCGGCATCGTGGCAAGCGGCCATCCCGCGCGCCTCACAGCGCTCAACCAGTGCGTCGTAGCGACCCGCACAGGCGCACATGTCGCTCGCAGCTACACCGGCAGCGATCCAGCCATCGGCCATAGCGCTCGCCATATTGCCAAAACCGACAAATCCAATCTTCATATCACATAGTCCTTTCAGACACATTCCTCAAAACGAAAGCTATTGTCCCACGCCATTGTTTCGTATTGCTGACCTATTTGTGATACGGCTCGCCGCGGCTGATCTTGCAGGCGCGGTAGATCTGCTCCAGCAGCACCACGCGCGCCAAGTTATGCGGCAAGGTAATACGTCCAAAGCTGAGCATCTCGTCGGCTCGTGCGCGCACGTCATCGCTCACGCCGTCCGATCCGCCAATTACAAAGGCGATGTCGCTGTTACCACGTAGCATAAGATCATCGAGCCGCGCCGAAAGTTCCTCGCTCGAGCGCTCTTTGCCCTCAATGGCCAGCAAGATCACATGTGCTCGAGGCGGCAGGGCTGTAAGAATCGCCGCCCCCTCCTTGTCGCGCGCGACATCCACGCCGCCCGCCTTAGCCGGGTCGATATCGGCCACCTCGCGGATATCCACCTTGGCATAGGCACCTAGGCGCTTGGTGTACTCAGCGCACGCGTCCTTCCAAAAGCGCTCCTTGAGCTTACCGACGCAAACGACGGTGTATTTCACGCGCGCCTACTCCTTCGAATCGTTTTGAACTTTGCCGGCGGCCAGCATCTGCTCGAACATCGAGGCCGACTGCGAAAAGTCGCTCGGCAGCACGACCGTCGAGGTTTTACCCGTGCGAGCGAACTCCGTCATCATCTCAGACCACTGCGTAAACATGAACAGTTGGTTGGCCTCGTCATTGCCGACACCCGTCTCCTGGATGATCTCGAGCGAATCTTTGATACCCAGTGCGATGGCCTTGCGCTGGTTGGCGATGCCCTCGCCCGCCTTTTCCATTGCCTCGGCCTCGGCGGTCGCCTCGGTGACGCGCTTGATGCGGTCTGCCTCGGCGAGCTCCTGTGCCGCAGCGCGCTTGCGCTGGGCGGCGTTGATGTCGTTCATGGAGTTCTCAACCTCGGTCGGCAGTGCGATTTTGGTGATGAGCGTCGACACGAGGGTGAAGCCGTAGGCGGCCATCTGCTCGGAAACGGTAGCGTTGACATCCTTGGCGATGTCATCCTTCTTGGCAAAGACCTCATCGAGTGTGTAGACAGGAATCGAAGAGCGCAGGGCGTCGGTGATGAAGTCACGCATCTGGTCGACGGGCTCCTGCAGCATGTAGTAGCTCTTGTAGATGCCCGAATCTGCCGGGCCGGCGCCCATGTCGTAGCTCACGTGGTACTGAGCGGAGACCTCAAGGCCGATGGTCACGTTGTCCTGGGTCTTAACGTCGATGCCAAAACCGTTTTTCATGGTGCGCAGGCTCACCGTGGCGGCCTTGCGGTCGATCACGGGCACCTTCACGTGGAAGCCCGCGTTGACGATACGATTGAACTTACCCAAGCGCTCGATGATCACAGCGTGCTGCTGCTCAACGACGTAGCAGGCGTTGGGAAACAACAGCAGCAGGATGATGATGGGAATCAAAAGGCTCGTAAGGGCAGCGATGATACCGGAAAACAGCATGGTCTCTCCTCTGATAGGCACACGTTGCCATTAGGATACCCGTCCAAGGAGATCGTGCATAACAAAAAAGCTCCCATTGCTGGGAGCTCTTTCAATCCATGGTGCGAGCGAAAGGACGTCCGCGTATCCGCTTCGCGGATCCGCACCGGCTTCGCCCGCCTGCCGGCGGACTCGCCAGCTCGCTAAAAACGCTCCGCGTTTTCTTGACGCTCGCTCCTTCGCAGGTTAAAGTCCCCGCGATGGGCCTATAACAAAAAAGCTCCCATTGCTGGGAGCTCTTTCAATCAATGGTGCGGGCGAAAGGACTTGAACCTTCATGGGGTTGCCCCCATACGGACCTGAACCGTACGCGTCTGCCAATTCCGCCACGCCCGCGTGCAGGAATTAGAATAACGGAGCGCCACCGCGAACGCAAGAACTATTTTTGAAAAAGTTTGCAGGCATTTTCCCAGGCGGCTCGAGCGATTGCTTCGGCGTCCTCACCGGTACGATCGACGCGGTCGTTGACCAGCGCGTTTGCCGTGATGGAAATCATTGCAGGCTCGCACTCAAGATCGCGAATGGGCTCCGGCGCCATATACGGGCAATCCGTCTCGAACAAAATTCGATCGAGTGGGGTTGCCGCAAATGCCTCGCGCACGTCGTCGTTGCGCTTAAAGGTGGCCGCACCACCATAGGCGATATAGCAGCCCAGCTCCACAAAGCGCTCCATCGTGGCGCGGTCCTCGCCAAAACAGTGCAGCACACAACCGGCCTGGGGCACGCCCACCTCACGAAGCACGTTGTACGCATCCATATGCGAGGTGCGCTCCCCATCCGAGTCCTCGTGCCGCAGGTGCAACTCCACCGGCACATTGCAGCGCACGGCGACTTCGAGCTGACGTGCCATGCAATCAATCTGCACGCTGTGGGGCGCCGGCGCGATATCGTCGTCATAGTCCATGTGGTAGTCCAGACCGATTTCGCCAATACCGGCGCATAAGGGATCATCAAGCGCGGCAACGACCTGTGCGTGAACGTCGTCGGTATAGTCCGGCGCGCCATACGGATGCACGCCGGCAAGATACTTGATCTGCGGGATATCCCGTATCGGCAGAATCTCGCGCGTCAGCCAGTCGCTATAGTCCGTCACGCTGCGCTTGTCGGCAATGGGATCGAAGACCGTCACCAACAGGTCGATGCCTGCCGCCTTGGCACGCACGAGTGTCTCGGGCACATCCTTGCCCCAGAACGAAAGCAGATGCGCATGTGTGTCGGCAAGCGGTGCCAAGGGCACGGGACAAGCAACCGTCTTCTTTTTCTTGGTAAACGTCACGCGTTCGGCATTAAGCGTCATGGGAAAGCTCCCGAGCCAGGCACACAAAGTCGGCGACGCCGAGCGTCTCGGCGCGCGTGGTGGGTGCGATACCGCAAGCCTCAAAGGCGGCATCGAGCACGTCCTTGGCAAAGCCGTTGGCGCTCATGGAATTGCGGATGGTCTTGCGACGCTGAGCAAATGCAGCGTCAATCACACGGGCCACAAATTCGCGATCGAGTCCTTCGGGCACCACACCGTCAACACGGTCGATACGCACGACGGCCGAGTCCACGTGTGGCGCCGGCATAAAGCAACGCGGCGGCACCTCAAAGCGACCCGTTACCTGCGCATACAGGCCAAGCTTTGCCGTATAGCCGCCATAGGTCTTGTTGCCCGGCACTGCGGCAATGCGATCGGCAACCTCCTTTTGCACCATGACGACGGCGCGCTTGAGCGCCGGCATTGTCTGGAAAAATTGCAAAATGATCGTCGCCGCCACGTTATAGGGCAAGTTCGCGACAAATACCGTCGGCTCACCGCCCGCAGCCTGCTCAATCTGCTCCGGGCCCACCTTGAGCGCATCGCCCATGATAAAGCGGAAGTTGGCATAGTCGGCGGCGTGGGCATCGAGCACCGGCTCAAGCTCGGGATCGGCCTCAATGGACGTAACGCACGCCGCTTCCTGCAGCAACGCAAGTGTCAAAGTACCGCAACCCGGACCCACCTCGAGTACGCGCTCGTCACCTGCAAGCTCGGCAAGCTCGCAGATACGCTCGATCACATGATTGTCGATTAGAAAGTTCTGGCCCAGGCGATGCTTGGTCGCAAGGCCAAACTCCTCCAGCAGCTCCCTGGTGGCCGTGGGGTTTGCCAAAGGCGAAGTTGTCATAGTTGCCTCCTTAGCATGATGGCGGCGTCTTGAAACGAAAGGGCATGGACCGTTGCGGCCATGCCCTTACATCTAAACAGCAAATTGCCGATATGGCGCTCGCGCGGTCTCTACGCCAGACGCGGGAACAGCGGATCGCCCTTCTCGACGGGCTGACCACCAGCAAGCAGGCCCCAAGCGCAAATGCCCTTGAGGTCGTCGGTCGCGGCCTCGTTCTCGCAGGACAGGCGGCGCAGGGCCTCGGCAGAGGTCTGAGGCATGAGCGGCATCAGCAGGTGGGCGGCGATGCGGATGGCCTCGAGCAGGTTGTAGATCACAAATGCCAGCTCGTCAGCTTTGGCCTCGTCCTTGGCAAGCGCCCAGGGCTCGGAGTCCTCGATGTAGTGGTTGGCGGCATGGATGAGCTCCATAACCTCATCCTTGGCTCCACCGTAATCGAGCACGTCCATCTTGGCCATGTAGCGCTCGACCAAACCGTCGGCAATCTTTGCCAGCGGGTTATCGAACGCGTCGGCAGACGCCGGTTTAGCCGGGGCGCAGCCGTCAAAGTACTTTGCGCTCATGTTGAGCGAGCGCGAGATGAGGTTCCCCCAGCTGTTGGCCAGATCGGCGTTGTAGACCTGCTCCATACGATCGAAGCTGATGGCGCCGTCGGTGCCGGGGACCACGTCGGTCATAAAGTAATAGCGGTAGCCCTCGACGCCCAGCATGTCGATAACATCCTGCGGAGCGATGGCGTTGCCGCGGCTCTTGGACATCTTCTCGGCCTTGCCGGTCTCGGCATTGCGCACGGTCAGGAAGCCGTGGGCAAAGACGTGCTCGGGCAGGGCCTCGCCGATGGCCATGAGCATGGCGGGCCAAATGACGCAGTGGAAGCGGATGATGTCCTTACCCACGATGTGGAACTGCGCGGGCCAGCGATAGGCCAGCTCGGCACGGGCCTCGTCGGTGTCGACACCGTAGCCGACGGCTGTCATATAGTTGAGCAGCGCATCGAACCACACGTAGGTCACGTGACCCTCGTCAAACGGGACCTGAATGCCCCAGTCAAAGCTCGTACGGCTCACGGAAAGGTCGTTAAGGCCGCCCTCGACAAAGCTGCGAACCTCGTTCATGCGGAACGCAGGCTCGACAAAGTCGGGGTGCTCGTCATAGAGCTTGAGCAGCTTGTCCTGGAAGGCGGAAAGCTTAAAGAAGTAGGACTCCTCCTGCACGCGCTCAAGCGGACGGTGGCAGTCGGGGCACAGGTGCTGGCCGACGCTGCCGTACTCCTCGTCGCCCTTCTGGACCTGCGTATCGGTGAAGTAGGTCTCGTCAGGCACGCAATACCAACCGTCGTAGCTGCCCTTATACAGGTAGCCGGACTCCTTCATGCGCTCCCACAGGTACTGCACGGCATGATGCTGGCGCGGCTCGGTGGTGCGGATGAAGTCATCATTGGAAATCTCGAGCTTGCTCCAAAGCTCCTTGAAGTGCGGAGCCTGGCTGTCGGTCCACTCCTGCGGCGTCATGCCATGCTTGGCTGCGGCCTCGGCGACCTTCTCGCCGTGCTCGTCCATGCCGGTCAGGAACTTGACGTTATAGCCGGCGGAACGGCGATAGCGAGCCTGAACGTCGGCGATGATGGTGGAATAAGCCGTGCCCAGGTGTGGATCGGCGTTGACGTAGTAGATGGGCGTCGTGATAAAGAACGAAGGCTTGCTTTGATCCATGGGGTTTGTCCTCCAGAAAAACGTTGCATACAGAGGATGATTCTAGCGCAAGGGCTGGATATCCTCCATCTATTGCATATCGAGCACCATGGCATAGACATCGCGCTTGCGGCGCGAATACTTCTGAGACAGGCGCTTGGCCACCGCAGACGCGGGCTCCCCCTCCTCGAGCGCGGCGCGGATATCCTCGCGCAGGGCCTCGTCGGGATCCGCTGCCGCGGCGCCAACCGGCACGATACCGGCCTCCTCATCCTCGCTCGGCGGCGCGATGACCAGCGCAATCTCGCCCTTTACCTCGCCGCGAGCACGCAGCTCCTCGGCAAGCTGGGCAGCGGACCCGCGCAAGACCTCCTCGTGCAGCTTGGTGAGTTCGCGGCAGACGGCAACCTCACGCTGGGGAAAGACCTCCGCCACGGCCTCGAGCGTCGCCACGATGCGATGTGGAGACTCGTAGAAGATGAGTGCGCCGGGCACCACGGCAAGGCGCTGCAGTCGGCGCACGCGGTCGCCGTGCTTGCGACCCAAAAAGCCTTCGAAGAAGAAATGCTCGCAGGGAATGCCGGACGAGACGAGCGCCGTGACGCAAGCGGAGGGCCCGGGGATAACTTCGACGGGCACATCGGCCTCACGTGCCGCCTCGACCAGCGCCTGGCCGGGATCGGACACACTCGGCATGCCGGCGTCCGAGGCAAAGGCGAGGGTCTCCCCCGCCAGCAGACGGTCGACCAGGCCGGCGGCGCGACTGGCGATCACATTCTCGTCGCAACGGACAAGCGGCTTGGAAATGCCCAGGTGCATCAGCAGCTTCGACGTCACACGCGTGTCTTCGCAGCAAATGGCATCGGCGGCGGCAAAGGCCTCGCCAACGCGCGGGGACAGGTCGCCCAGGTTGCCGATGGGCGTGCCGACCACATAGAGTTTGCCCGTATGGGCGCTGTTTTGCGTCATATCAACCTATTCAATCATGCCGCGCTCGAGCGTGCCGAGCGCCGCGCGGGCGTCCCACGCTGCAATGCGCTTCTCGGTCTTCCACGTTTGGAAGAACCAACCGGCAGCCGGCGCAAACGAAGCCAGCTGGTTGGCGATAAACACGCGCTCGTAGGCATTGCGCCCCTCGGGCGTAACCGACGAGTTGGCAAAGATCGCCGCACCCGACCATTCGCCCACCAGCACGGGGAACCCAGTCGAGATCGCTTCTTTAAGCTCGCGCTTGTTACGCGAAATCGCCGTCGTCAGCCCGCGGGGGCTCGTGATGTCGAGCGCATACTCGTCGCGGTAATGGTACAGATGAAGGTCCATGTAGACGTTCTTGTACTTGGCACCGCGCATAAAGTGCTTCCACTCGCCAGGGTGTCCCGAAGAGGAAAAGACGACAATCTTGTCCTCGGGCATATACGAACGAACGAGCTCGTACGCGTCACGATAGAAGTTGCGCAGGTAGTGCGCCGGAATGCCGTCCGTCACAGTAAAGAGGCTCTTGCGTACACTCATCTGCGGCGTATCCAACAGCTCGATGCCCAGCAGGCTCTCGGCCTCACCATAGCGATCGGCCAGGCGCTCGAGCACATCGAGCGCAACGTGACGGCCATTGGTGGACGAATGCCACTCAGCGACGACTTCCGGCGTCGTGGGTGAATCGTTGGAATCGCCCTGACCGCCGGGTACAGTCGCCAGATCGAGCAGTACGCGGATGTTGTACTTGGCGGCCCACTCAATAGCACGGTCGATATAATCGACGACCGAGATGTAGGAAGCGTCGGACTCCTGCGAGCCAAAGGCATACCACGGCACCGGCAGGCGCACGGCGTTGAGACCGATCTGCGCCATACGACGAAAATCGTCCTCGCTCACAAACGTCTCGTAATGGCGACGCATGCGCTCGTTATAGGCAGCGGTGCCCATTGCCTCTTGCAGCTCCGCCGCGTTGGATGCACCGGTCGCCGCATACAGCGACGGGGTCACCCAGGGCTCGGGAATAAACCAGCCAGAGAGATTAACGCCGAGAATCCTCTCCATCACTGCCCCCTTCGAATCGCGCAGGTCGAACCTGCATCGTATTGCATAGGAAAAGTATCGTTTTGAGTATACCCGCGCGTGCGGACAGGCGACCGAACGGTCTACAAAGTGGCGCAAAAGTGGGAGGAATGTCCGGGCAAGCGGAACCCGAGATGCACACGCCAAGATGCACACGCGCGCCGGAAAGCTCATCCCGTTTTTCCGCTCAATAATGGGATGCATTTTCCGCTGGCAGACCCAACCGGAAAGCTCGACCCACAATCCAGCGTCATTCCGGGTCGCACTTTCCCAAGCGGCTTCAAAGCGGAAAACGCATCCCGCTCTGAAGCCAAATTCCGGGATGCAGTTTCCGCAGGAGCCCTCGGTAAAAGAAAAGGACCCCTTTGCAGAGGTCCTAGTCAATTCAAGGTGGCGGGGAAGGGAATCGAACCCCTGACACGAGGATTTTCAGTCCTCTGCTCTACCAACTGAGCTACCCAGCCATTTGAGGTGTGCCTTGTTTCAAGGCTTGATTAGTATAACCAAGGACACGCTCCGGTCAACCGAGAATTTTAAAAAAGTTTTTGCGCGCGACATCGGCCACGACCTCGATCCTATAGAACGGCACGTCAGAAGCATCAACCGGCCGCAAGTAGTTTTTCGCTCAGAGCCGCACGGGCAAACTCACTTGGCGTCATCCCCTCGGCAGCCGCCCGTCGACGAATGGCCTCCTTCATTCCCAGAGGAATCTTGACCGACAGCGTTGCCGTCCCCTCACCTGAGAGTGGGGGCCGTCCATGCACGATCCCACCAACGGTGTGTTCGCCATCCGGAAACTCTCCGCGCTCGTACGACTCGCACCACGCGTCAATCATTTCATCCGTTACAACCTGACCATTAGCGGCCGTATACGTCTTGCCCATCATCGACCCCTTTGCCGAGCCTGTTCAATCTCCTGCCAAAATTTCTTCTGGACTGGAGACAAGGCATGAATGATAAGCCACCCACGGACAAGCTCGACCGCGACAAGCTCCACGCTTCGTCCGTCTGGGAGCCATCCAATCGCAAGCCATCTCGGCGGCTCGTCCTTCGACTCGCGACGAATGCACTCAGTAACCGCAAGCCAAGCGCTAAGCACCTGCTTTTCCGTCAGGTGCTTTTTAGCGTTGGGATGGATCTCAACATCCATGCATCTTCTCCTCCATCTTACCCAATTTCGTATGACGAAAGTCCGCTGTCGCCAATTCTTAAGCCGGCACGCGTTGGAGAGCAGGGATCGAAACAATGATTGAAGGACGCTCTAGTACGGCCCAGGCGCCGGGGCAGGAGCACGTGCGCCAAGGACGAACGCTTTCGTAGCGCGCGAGGATATTGCCGTCGCGATCGATGAAGGCGATGTCGATGGGATAGGCCATAAAACACGTATGGACCGAAGAGCAGCGTGGAAACGCCATGACGAGCGGCAGACCGTTGGCGGCAACCGGACACCGTCCCAGCATGCCGCGCAGGCGCACGGCAAACGACTCCGCCACCGCAAACTCGGCCGGCGTCCAACCCAGCCTGTTGAGCGCCCGCGCGTACGCGATGTAGGACGAGACCGCGGTCACATGACCACCCCCGGACGCCATGGATCGACCGTCACCGCGCGCTCGTGCGACAACGTTGTCGGCGCCCCCAGCGTAACGCCAGCGATGCTGAGAGAAGTCGGCCACGGCTCATAGTGCATGGTGCAGGTGTAGGTCCTAAACGTACCGGATAGGGAGAGCAGGCCACCATCCGATGCCTCCGCGCCTTGCTCGCTCGACACTTCGATCTGCAAGCCATAGCCTTCCATGGCATTCAGAATTTGAGTCTGAACCGTCGCCGAGGCATCGGCAGAGCTTTCGTCGCCCTCCCCCTCCGACGCCACGGCGTGCGCCAACACGATGTCGGGCACCACGCGGTCGAAGCGCGCGACAGCGCTGGCAAAGATCATGACGTTGTACACGATGAGTGCCAACACCAGCAAAACGGGCGTAACCACTGCCATCTCCACCGTCGCTTGGGCGCGCTCCTCGCGCAGACGCATGCGGATACTCATTACGACCCACCGCCCAGAGCGCCAACCAGCGTGGCGACATCGACGGTGAGCGGGATGGAGCCGCCGCCGGGCAGAGGAATCTCCGCAAGCGTGAACACCGTGCCGCTAATGGTGCGTTCGACTTGATATTCCAACGCCTCGCAAAGCGCCTTGGGATCGGTCACGCCCAACGGAATACTTCGCAGCTTGTCTTGCGCTTGAGAGAAACCAGCAATGTCAGACCCCGGACTCTTAATGACGTTGGCGGAATCGGTCAGCACCGGCTTTCGCAGGCGCAAGTCGCACGGCTCCAGACCCAACGCCGCCACGGACGCCGAAACGGTATCGCCGAGCCACGATGCGATGGAGCCCAACGCGCCGCTGCCCCCTCCTAGGCCTTTAATCATCTCGTCCATAAGTTCGTCGGCCGAACCTTGGATGTCTCCGTATCCCACAAGCAGCCGTCCCCAGACATCCATGACGCCATCGAGTACGCCGGCAACGCCACCCGAGCGTTCCTTCAATGTCGAGAAAAATCGCGAAAGCACGTTGTTTTGCGCCGTCGCCCCATCGGGCGCCAGCACCGCGGCAGAGATGGCACCGCGATCGCCAAGCCTGACTGCCGTGTTAAACGAAGAGTTGAGCTCATCGGGGCTCGAGATGGCACCCGAAACCGCAAAGGCAACCACGCCGTTGCGACCGGGCGGAGCGATACGCGGACGCTCACCGGAAAGTTCTTTGATGGCGGTATCGAACGCATTGCCCGCACGGTCGGCTTCGTCCTCGGTCTGACGCTCGAGCTCGAGCTCCTTGTTGCGACAGTCGACGTAGTCCTCCAGGGCGTCTTTAAACTTGTCAAAGTGATACTCGAAGCCGTTTTCGATAGAGGTTGAAGGCGCCGCAACAGCACCAAGCGACAAAACGCCAAAATGGCATTTGCTGCATTTATCCTGTCCATCGTAATCGGCAACCGAAGCAAATCCGCTCGGCGTCCCTTTCTTATAGTTGGGGCAGGTCGTCCCGTAATGCAGATACGCCTTGTCATCGTTTACGCTAGTCGGCCACACCGCATCGGTATAGAGTTCCGTCGCCCGAACCTCATCAGAGTTGCGCGGCAGCAGCGGAATATAGGAGGAAACCCTGTCTCCGTTCTCGGTTATATATGCCCGATCGACCTCCGCGTTCGCATAGGTATAAAACGCCTTACGCGCCGCAGACTCTGCCTTCATCTCGACACTCGAGCCCTGGGGCTTCTCATTTGTCAGACGCCAATGGTAGTAGTCCTTCGCGCGATCAAGGGCAACTTGAGGCTCCCACGTAACGCTCGATGAGTAATGCGGATTTTGAACACCGGAAAGATCCGTTAGGCTTTTTGCGCGCTCCCACATACAAGAACAGCTGCCGACCGAGCCCTTGTCAGACCCACCACAATCCGCCAGCCAAGCGCGCTCCTTTGCCTTCGCCGTCTCCTCCGAGGCCTTCCGCAGCTCCTCGGCCGCACGCTCTAAATCATCTGATGTGTCTTTAATGGTATCGGTCGAGATCTCTGACCCTTTGAGCGCAGCAAAGTCCGACTCGGATGTCCTGGGCACGGCAAGCGCCGTACCGGTATAGGTCACACTATCGGTATCCTGCGCCGACACCGCCTGCGTGGCACGCGCGGCGATCAGATACGGCAGAGCCGTCTCGATTTTCTGTAAGCCTTCCGATGCGCTTTTGGCAAACTTGTTGCGCGTTTTAATGATCTCGATCCCGGTGTCGACCATATTGCCGGCAACCGGCTCGGCACCCGGGATGAGGATGGCGACCAGGCCCGTCCCGATCGTGGCAAACCCCGCCAGCCCCAGACTCAAGATACTCGCATCAACCACCGTGGCAGCCGTGTGATAGGACGACACTACGTTGGCACCCGCCAGCGCGCCGCTATCGGCCGCCACCTGGGTGTCCCCGGCACGCGACATGCTCCATATCGCCGCGGTCGACGAAAACAACAATGTGAGCACCACTAGGATGACCACGGCAGAAGAAAGCGTGGTATAGGCGCCGTCTTCGATAAACAGATCGACACCGGCTCGACCCATAAAGCCGCCTCGCTTGCAATGGCAGCTCGGACGGCGCGTCAAAACGCGTCTAGACCAGAAACGCTTAATCCCATGTAGCAATCCACGAATCATAATCTCCCTCCAGCCATTCGGGACGCGATTGATACGAGACATCGACCTTGAGCTCAACGTAGCCGCCCTCGGCGGCACCACCCATAGCCTGCGCAAACGCACCGATCACGGGCAACGGCTTGACCTCGCCGGAAACGGACACGGACGAGACGCCACCCGCACCGGCCCGGCCAAGCTCGATATCCCACGACAGCGGCCCGCCGGCATGAAAGATCGAAACGTTGGGCACTGCGGCAAGCCGGCGGCGGGTGAACTCCTTAAGATCGTCGTCCTCCGCCGTCGTCGTGGTCATGAGCCGCGCGGTCTCGGCGGCGGCAGACTCCATGACCGCGCGCGTATAGAGCAGGCACACCGGCTGCAGTGCGAGAAGGATGAGCGTCAGAAACGTCGGCAGCAAAAAAGCGGCCTCGACCGTAGACTGCGCCCGGTCCTCGCACGCGATATCAATACAACGCGATGTCCTTAGCGCCCGCAGCGGCGTCGATAACCGACATCGAGGCAACGCCATGGGATGCCGCCCGCTCGACCAGCGCCGCCAAGCGCCCATCGGTGCCAGCACGCCAAAGTCCCGCAATCGCCAGCACGATCGATAACAGCGCCACCGTGACGATGGCGTATTCCACAGTCGCTTGGGCAACCTCTTCACGCAGAACGCCATGCATTTCACGATCCCTCCTTTGAGTTTATTGTTTGCGGGACCAGGCGCACGGCGCGCAGACGACACGAAGCATCGCCAGTATCCGCGGCAACCGTCACCATATCGACCCAGCCGCGTCCGTCGCGCACGATAGCGCCCCACACGTTGCCCTTGATATCGAGATAGCCGCTCAGAGCAAGTTGTGCCGTGGGTACCTCGCGATAGGCACGCAGCATATCCGCTGCCGCTTCGGTCATCGGTCGGTCCTCGGACCATGCAAGCCGGACCGCAATCGCGTTGCCCTCAGGCGAATCCGTCGCAGTGCCAGACCGCTTGTCGAGCGCCCGCAGAAAGGTTTGCGCCGTGACAGCGACATCCGAATCGTCCGCATCTCGCATCTCATCTTTTTGAGACGCCACCGCCGAATCTGAGCCCAAATCGGAGGCGGTCCCAGGACGCTGCTGCCGCGCGGCGTTAAGCCCCCAAAGCACCACCGCTATCGCCACGGTCAGGCAAGCAAACACCAGCAGCACCCCGATGGGGCGCTCGCCCTCTACAGGCTGTTGATGCCCTCGCTGATAGCGTTCCATAGATCTTGGACCTTGCCCTTAAATGCGACGATGGCGATAATCGCGATCACCACGAGCACGCCGACCAAGATGGCATACTCGGTGGTACCCTGTGCACTCTCCTCCTGCAATAGTTCCTTGGCGCGCTGACGAACATGTGCCGCCCGGCAAAACGCCCAGCCCTGGACCTTGCCAGCAGCGTCAGTCATCGTGTTCATGTATTCCTCCCTACATCATCCCGCCTGTTCCCAGCAGCGGGCCCAATATGGACAGAAGCAACGCCGGCAAGATGAGCGTGCCGGTGGGAATCAGCAGCTTGACGGGTGCACGCTCGATCTCGCGCTCGACCGCGGCGCGATGAGCCGCACGGATCTCGCGACTTTGAGCGGCCAGCGTCTCGGCAAGTGGGGCACCCAGGGCGAGCGCCTGCCCCACCGTGATGGCAAAGGTCTCGAGCGCTCGCACGTCCAGGTCGCGCGCGGCGGCCAACAACTCGTCCTCACGCGTGCCCACGCCCACCTGCCACGCCATACAGGCGCGTTCAAGGCGAAGAGCCAGCACTGACCGGCGGTTGGCGCAGAAAATCTCAAGCGCCGCATCAAACGAAAGACCGGCCGAAAGACCCAAGCGCACAACATCGATCATCTCGGACACTTCGCCGAGCGACACTCGCGCCGGGCCGCCCGCTCCAACCGCGCCCTTCACTCGCGCGGTCAGAGCATCGACCACCGAGCGACCCGCGGCAGCGACCAGCACCGCCTCGCGCTTGCAGGCCCCTGCGACCTTGCGTGCATCCGCCCGATCCAACCCCGTCGCGACAAATACGCTCAGGGCGCACAGGCAAGCCGCAACTGCAACCGGGGCGCTCATAGCTCCACCCGCATAATGCGCCGGATAACCACCAGGGCAACGGCGTTGAGGGCAAGACCCAGCACCACAGCGCCCGCGCCGGCAGGCGTCGCAAGACCGCGACGAAAATCTGCCGAAAGCAGCGCCAACACCGCGCACATGCCCGCCGGCATCGCCGCGACCATATGCGCAGACATGCGAGCCTGCGACGTCTTAACATCCAGGCGGCGCTTGAGCTCAATGCGCTCCCCCACCATGCTCGACGCCTCGGACAGTAAGTCGGCAAGCGGAGCGCCGGTGCGCTGAGACACCTTAAGCGCCAAGGTCACAAGCGAAAGACCGGGGGCGTCGATACGCACGAGCAAGTCATCGAGCGCGTCGGTCGCCGAGATGCCGCAATCGATCGCCGCCGCCACCCGCAAAAACTCGTTATGCACTGGCTCTTGCGCATGAGCGCCCACAAAGCGCATGCCCTGGGCCAGCGAATGTCCCGAGGCAAGCGACATGGAAAGTGCGGTAAACGCCTCGGGCATTGCCTCTTCTGCATCGTGTTGCTCGCGCCGGCTCTCAAAGCCATCCCGAGCGGCACCAACGGCAAACGGAGCAACAAGTCCCAAGGCAAATCCGAGGGGCGATAACGACACCATCGTTAGTAAAACGCAGCAGACACCGCTCGATAGCAGCAGAAACGCCAAACATCCCGAAGCATCCTCGATCACGAGGCCAAGGCGATGCGCCGGAGCCAGCGATGCCCACGAACGGGCGATCTTTTTCAGCAGATCGTTTTCCACCAGCTCACGCGGCAGCTTCTCTGCCACCGTCTCGAGCGCCTGACGTGCCAGCTCCGCCGGCGGTACCTGCGGCACACGAGGTTCCGCCCCGCACGCCGTCGCGACAGAAAGCCCTGCCAAGCCCCCTACGACGAGGGGCACAGCGATCTCCATTCGTCCACCTCCTCTTGTGTGAGCGTCCCCGACCGCAGGCCTTCTGCGATAAACGGCGGCTCGCGGTCAAGCGTCCAGGTGCGCTCGGCGGCATCGAACGTCACATAGCGCTCGAGCTCTACGCCGCCCGATGCGGCGCGTCGCACCCCCGAATACGAGGAGACGAAGCGCCTGCCATCGGCGTGGCGCTCGGACATCACGATACCGTCGAGCGCCATGGCAATCTGCTCCTCGATGAGCTCACTCGGCAGGTCGATGCCATAACGTGCAAGCAACGTCAGACGCACCACGGTCTCCTGTTCTGAACCCGCATGAAGTGTGGTGAGCGACCCGTCGTGGCCCGTGTTCATGGCCTGCAACATGTCGCAGCACTCGGCACCGCGCACCTCGCCCACCACGATGCGGTCGGGGCGCATGCGCAGGGCATTAGTTACCAGGTCGCGGATCGTCACCGCGCCTTCACCCTCAATTGAAGCCTCGCGCGCCTCTAGGCGCACCACGTGCGGATGATGCGCAAACTTGAGCTCGGCAGAGTCCTCGATCGTCACGATGCGCTCGCCGGTGGAAATCTCACATGACAACGCGTTGAGCAGGGTGGTCTTACCAGATCCCGTGCCTCCCGCAACCGCCAGGTCCTGTCGCAGCGACACCGCGCACGACAGCAGCTGCGCATACCAAAGCGGCAGCGACCCCAGCCCCACAAGCTCGTCCAGCGAGCAGATACGGTCCGAGAACTTTCGGATGGTGAGAATCGGTCCGTCAATCGCCACAGGCGGAATCACCGCGTTGACGCGATAGCCCGTTTTGAGGCGGGCGTTGACGATGGGGCTGCGCTCGTCGATACGGCGGCCAAGTGGCGAGATGATGCGGTCGATAAGCACACGGATCTGTTCATCATCCTCAAACGCATGCTCGATGGGGTACAAAACGCCGCCGCGTTCAAAGAAAGCCGAGCGGCAGCCGTTGATCATGATCTCGGTAACGGTGTCGTCCTCGATGAGCGGCTGCAACGGCCCCAAGCCCACCACGTCATCCAAAATCTCGTCGATGATGGTTTCGCGCTCGGGCGTCGCGAGATCGGTCGGCTCCTCAACATTGAGCGCCGCCTCCACCGCAGGACGCAATTCCGAGCGGGCAAGTGCCGGGTCGATATAGGCGCTGATACGCGCCACTTCGTCGTAACCCATGCGGTCCATCACGGCGCGCTTGGTGCGTCGTTTCACCGCGCGGCGACGCCCCGCATCTACAGGCGCTGCCGCCGCTGCAGCGCCGGCAGCCTTAATCCTCGTTTGCAGGCTCATCGCTGATCACCCTCGCGCGACCAGGGAAGGCGGATACGCGGGCGTTCGGTACGCGTTGCACGGTCGGCGACCATATCGCTCCAAGGGCCGACGGCGCACCCCAGTTCCACGAGCATCTCGCGCGTGGCCTCGCGCATGCTAGTCGCAAAAGCACTGGTCTGCCCCACCGCCTCGTCAGCGCGCCCAAACGCCATGAGCGCGGCGAGATTCTGCCCGCCATCGGCGATACGAATCTTGGAGCTCAACGCACAGGCAATCTCAAAGCGCATGGCGACGTCCTCGTCTGCCCCGCGCGCACCGAACCGGTTGAACACGGCGCTCATGCGCGTGCGCGGCACACCTACTCGACTTGCCAGTTCGATGACGCGCGACGCCGATGTCGCGGACGACACCGCCGCATCGCCAACGACCAGGCAACGGTCGCTCGCCGCCACCGCAGCCGCCACGGCGTCGCCCCAAAAGACCGAGGTATCGATAAAGACCACGTCGGATTCACGACGCAGAACATCAAGCAGTAGCTCCACCGGACGCGCCATGAGCTCAGCTTGCTCGGGCGCCGCGACGGGACCCCAGAGCGTAACGCCCGGCGCCACGCGCATCGATGTGGCTACGATATCCGGCTCGGTGAGCGTGCCCGCCGCCGACGGCTCGATAAGTGCCGCCATATCGCGCGGAGCATCGACGCCTAACAAGTCGTAAAGGTTTCCAAACATCAGGTCCAGGTCGAGCACGGCGGCACGCAAGCCCAACAGCGACGATGTGTGTGCCATGGTGGCAACGATCGTCGACTTGCCGCAACCGCCCGAACCCGAAATAGCGCAGATGACCGGAGCTCGATGCGGCGGAGCGGCAGCGTCTGCCGGCGGCATCGGAGGCGGCGGGGCGGGCGTCGGTGGCAGCGCCCCCGTCTCCCCCGCCGCAACCACACGCTGCGTCCAAGCCGGCATGGCAGCTTGTTCGGTCTGCGAGGCAGGCTCGTTCTGCGCAATCTGCTCATGCTGCATTAGCGACAACTCGCCGCACCCGGCAAAGCCCTCAACTTCGTCGAGTTCATCCACCAGATTCACGCCGTGCACGTATCCCATATCTACAGCCGGGGAGTCGCCAGCATGCTGCGCCGGCCCTCCAGCGTCATCGCATACAAGGGGGTTCCGGGGGCGCCGACCATGCTCGGCTTCCGCTTTTCCATAATCATCAACACGCGGGCCTCTTGTAGCGCGAGGCGCCCCGGGTTCCCTATCAACAAAAGCATCGGGCTCAATCGTCATGCGCCGATCGGAATCAACCGCTCCCTCGCCCGCACGCCCGTTGCCGCATATACTGTGCGCAGCGATGACCTCGGTCGCCCCCGCGCGAAACAGCCCCTCGATATCCGACGGATCGAGCGCTTCTATCAACACGACCACGCGACTCACGCGGCCTTCGGCCGTCAGGCGCGCAACAGTCTTGCGCACATCTTCGGTATCAAACAGAGACGCCGCGATGATGGCAGCCCCGCGGCGCGACGGAAACGCCCGCGCCATGGAAACCAGCCCGTCCAGGTCACCCACGCGAAGCACCTGTGCACCCACATCACGGCCCTCGACTTCCCGCTGCAACAGCCCGTAATCGCCGCACGCGCAGCACGCAAGCCAGATCGCCTTCATCACTCGTCGCCTCCGCTCTTTTTGCCGCGCGCCGTGGCGGGAATCGTCAAGCTGACCGTTCCCTTGCCCGAGGCTCCCAGCAGTTCCTTGACGTCTTCGGGGTCAGCCGCCAGCGTCACCCATTCGATCTTGCCCTCGCGCGTGGAACCGGAATCCTCACTGGTATCGATCACGTACGCGCCGCACAGCCGATCGGTTACGCCGTCTTTTTGCACGTACACGTCCACGTAGCTGCCCACGCCCGCAGCACCGCCGACCGAGTGCTCGGCATCGACCGCCACCGAAACGGCGACCTTGCCCTTAGGCACCTCGAGCATGTGGCTCTCGGCCTTGGTGTAGACATTGCAGATCACGGCGTTTTTGGGAATACGCGAAGTCGTCACGTCGCCGCGCACCTGGCGTAGCTCGGTCGCCGCGTCACGCGGCAGCAGACTCGTCAGCCACTCCTGGGTTATGACATTGGTCTCATCGAGGGTCTCACCCACATCGATATCGCGCGCCGCGACGCATACCTCGACGCGATCGCCACCGTACTTGGCCAAGGTCTCAGCCTGGACCTGTTCGGCTTGCGAGCGGATCGACGAGCCGTAAACCATGCAGAGCAGAGCAGCGAGCACGCCCGCGACCAAACTGATGGCGATGCGCTTGCTCTTGTTCACGGCCGCTCCTCTCATGGCAGTGCCGGGCGAATGCCCGTACCACCATTGTCTGGGCGGCCAGAGTGCAAAGCGGCGCAATCGCAATCTTGGTTTTCGATGTCAAACCAATCGCTGACCAAAAGCTGACCAGCCCGTCAAGCTCGTGGCAAGGTTTTGGTCAGCACGTCAGCAAACTGCATGTTTCGAGGCTTTTCCGCAGCAAAAAAGCCGTCTCCCGAACAGTTGGGAGACGGCTGTCATAGATAAATTCAATTACAGATGAACATCGGGATCGAGCATTTGAGCACTCACGCGCATAGATGACGCCAAGTTTTGAAACGTTTCCAGGCGCAGGCTGTCAATCTGCCCGGCATCCTCGGCCTCGCGAACGGCGCAACCCGGCTCATGCGTATGCGTGCAGTCGCCAAACCGGCACGCGCGCGATGCCTCGACAATCTCGGGGAAGGCGCGCGCCAGACCCCGCTCGTGACCCACGAGCGGTAGGCTGCGCAGGCCCGGGGCATCGGCGATCACGCCGGCGTCGCCCGGCAGCGCCACCATCACGCGCGCGACGGTAGTGTGACGGCCCTGATCGTCGCGTTCGCGCACACCGCCGGTCGCCAACGTATCGTGGCCCAGCAGCGCATTGAGTAGCGTCGACTTGCCGGCACCCGACTCGCCTAGAATCATGGCGCAGCTCCCAGCAGGCACGCAGGAACGGACCTCGTCCAGGCCGCGGCCCTCGGCAGAGGACGTCACGATCACGCGCACGTTCGGACCCACCAGGCGGCGCACGCGGTCCAGATCGCGCTCGAGCTCCCCGGCATCGCAGCGGTCAGCCTTGGTGAGCACCACCACCGGTTCGGCATCGCAGTCGAGCGCCAACACCAGCGAGCGCGCCACGCGGTCGAGCAGCACCTCGCCGGCACCGAGCGCCTGCACGATTAGCACGCTATCCACGTTGGAGCAGAGCACCTGGCGCTCTCCGCGGGCACGGCCGCGCCAACGCTCAAAGCTCGTACGGCGCGGCAGCACGCACTCAATCACGCCCATATCGTGCCCGGGAGCGCGGCGCACCGCCACACGATCGCCCACGGCAGGCAGCAGGACCTCGTCCCCACCGCGCGACTTGGCAAATCCCACGGCATGCTCGGCGCGGAAGGTATCGTCGGCAGTCGCCACCAGTGGAAACCCGCGATCCAAGCGCACCACGGCGCCAAGCTGCATCTGCTCGGGCTCCTCGACATGCGCGCAGAAATCATCAAAGGCAGCCTGCTGGGCTTCATCGACCGGCAGGTCATCAAACGCCGGAACGTCCCGCAGCGCGTCGAGTCCCGGCACGCTTGCCAGCAGTTCCTCGGCAGACGCGGGAGCTTCGGTCGCAAGCTTCCGACGACGATCGCGCTTAGCCCGCGCCCCCGTCGTCTTTTTCTTCGCTTTAGCCTTAGCCTTGCCCACAAGCGCCTCCCAGCACCACAAATCACAACTGAGCAGGTATTTTCCCACAAAAAAGAGTCGGTCGAGCAAATGCTCGACCGACTCACACACTTTCCCTCAGCCTTTATCATCCACACGGGAGAAAAGTCAGCAACGTCACCGCAGGGCCCGCCCGCCGAGAGGGGTTTCCAAAGGGCACATCCTTTATTCAAAACGAGCGGCCGAGCAATTGCTCGGCCGCTCACCTTCTTTCCCTCAGCCCTTTTTCATCCGCGCGGGAGAAAAGCCAGTAAGGATACCGTAGGGCCCACCCCGGGAGTGTTTTCTTCTGAGCGATCCCGCAGCGCGAAGCGCGAGGACCAGCGAAGAAGAAAACACGCAGGGGCGGGCCCGGACAGGTTAACTTACTCCTTCTCGACCGCGCGCATGATCGCCTTGTAGATCTCCATCAGCGGGATGATCAGGAAGGCCAGGCCCAGCGCGGCAAGAACGCCCTTGAGCTCAAGCGTCACGGGGCCAAAGAACATCTCGGCAAGCGTCGGCTGCACGGTTACGATCACCGTCAGCACCAGCGCCAGCGCGGCGGAAGCCCACAGCCACTTGTTCTGCTTCTTCATGGTGAACAGCGACGCACGACGGCTGCGCATATTGAAGCAGTGGAAAATCTCAACCATGTTGAGCGTGATGAACGCCATCATCACGCCTTCCTCGTCGGCATTGCCGGCGATCATATCGGCGATATGGATGTAGCCCATGTCAAAGTACACGCCCACAAAGAAGCTCGCCAGCACCAGCACGGTGATGATTAGGCCCTGGACCACACAGTCCAGACCCATATGTCCGGCAAAGACACCGTCCTTGGCGTTGCGCGGCTTGCGCTTCATGATGTCGCCCTCGGCATCCTCCATGCCCAGCGCGAGCGCGGGGAAGCAGTCGGTGACCAGGTTCACCCACAGCAGCTGCACCGGCTGGAAGATGGTAAAGCCGATGAGCGTGGCGATAAACACCGAGAACACCTCGGCAAGGTTGGCCGAAAGCAGGAACTGGATGACCTTGCGGATGTTGTCGTAGATGCGACGGCCCTCTTCGCAGGCACCGATGATGGTGGCAAAGTTATCGTCGGCGAGCACCATGTCGGCGACGTTCTTGGTGACGTCGGTACCAGTAATGCCCATGCCCACGCCGATGTCGGCGCGCTTGATGGACGGGGCGTCGTTGACGCCGTCGCCCGTCATGGCCACGATCTGGTCGCGCGACTTCCAAGCCTCGACGATGCGTGTCTTGTGCTCGGGTTGGACGCGGGCGTACACGCCGTAGTCCTCGATGTGCGCGTCGAGCTCCTCGTCACTCATGCGATCGAGGTCGGCACCGGTGATGGCATGGCTGCGATCGGTGACGATGCCCAGCTGTTTGGCGATGGCCACGGCGGTGTCGATGTGGTCGCCCGTGATCATGACGGTGCGGATACCGGCATCGTGCGCCTCGCGGATGGCGTCGGCGACCTCGGGGCGGACAGGGTCAATCATGCCGGACAGGCCGCAGAAGACCAGGTCGTGCTCGAGCGCAGCGGGGCTGCACTCGCTCGGGACCTCGGTGTAGGTGCGGCTTGCCAGCGCCAGCACGCGCAGAGCCTCGTCGGCCATGGCCTTGTTGGCGGCCACGAGCTCGGCGCGACGCTCCTCGGTCAGCGGGACGACCTTTTCGCCCTCGTAGATATGGGTGCACAGGCCGATCACCACGTCGGGCGCGCCCTTGGTGTACTGCTCGTACTCGCCATCCAGGGTCTCGACGATCACGGACATCATCTTGCGGCCCGAGTCGAACGGGGCCTCGCCCACGCGCGGATGCTCGGCAGTCAGGCCGGTGAGGCCAGCCTTGCCGGCGTCGTTGACGAGCGCGCACTCGGTCGGCTCGCCCACGGCCTCGCCCAGCTCCTCGTCCCACTGAGCATCGGAGCACAGCGCCATGCCGGCCAGGAACTTCTCCTTGGGCGCAGCGAGCTCGTGCTTGACGACGGTCATCTTGTTCTGGGTAAGGGTACCGGTCTTGTCGGAGCAGATGGTCTGTGTGCAGCCAAGGGTCTCGACAGCAGAGAGCTTGCGGATAATCGCCTGGCGCTTGGCCATCTTGGTCACGCCAAGCGAAAGGACGATGGTCACGACGGCAACAAGGCCCTCGGGGATGGCGGCGACGGCGAGCGAGACGGCAACCATAAAGGTGTCGAGCAGGGCAGTCGGATCGGTAAGGACGTTGCCCACGCCGTGGCGGAGGATGTCAACGCCAAAGATGACGACGCAGATGACGATCACCATGATGGTGAGGATGCGGCTGAGCTCGGCGAGCTTCACCTGCAGCGGCGTGAGCTCTTCCTTGGCCTCGGCCAGGGCGCCGGCGATCTTGCCCATCTCGGTGTTCATGCCGGTGCCGACCACGACGGCGCGACCACGGCCGTACACGACGGTGGAGCCCATATAGCACATGTTCTTACGGTCGCCGAGCGGCACGTCGTCGGTGCCAGCGGCGAGCTCGATCACGTTGGCATGCTTCTCGACGGGCACGGACTCGCCGGTGAGCGCGGCCTCTTCGATCTTCATCGTGGCGCTCTCGAGCACGCGGCAGTCGGCCGGGACGGAGTCGCCCGCCTCGAGCATGATCACGTCGCCGGGCACGAGCTCGGCGCTCGGCAGGTGCACGAGCTTGCCGTCGCGTAGCACCTTGGACTGCGCCGCACTCATCTCCTGCAGGGCCTCGAGGGCCTCCTCGCTCTTGGCTTCCTGGACCACGCCCAGCACCGAGTTGACGATAACGACGAACATGATGATGGCAACATCGGCAAAGTCGGGCTCGCCCTTGACCATGCCCGTGAGCGCACTGATGACGGCGGCAACGATCAGCATGATGACCATGGGGTCGGCCATCTGCTCAAAGAAACGCTTCCACAGCGGCGTCTTCTCGGCTTCCTCGAGCTTGTTAGGGCCTGTCTTGGCGAGGCGCGAAGACGCCTCGCCGTTGCTCAGGCCGAGGTTCTCATCGACACCTTGGTCGCTGAGCACCTCCGCCGCGGCGGACAGGTATTCCTTTTGCATATAGAGTCCCCTCCTGGGATTCGGGCCACTCAGCAGATTGATGCCCGATCATAATTCCCAGGAGAAGGGCAAGGGCTCATCAAGGCTGCCGTGCTGAGCGGCAGTTGATAGTGGAGCTATGGTACCCCAAAGCGACGCGTCTAGCCAAAACAATCGGTTTGGAAATATGGTCCGCACGCAACGGTGCAGACCGTGTGATGCTCAACATTGGTAAAACGTTTTTTCTTCGGCACATCGTCAAACTGAAATATCGCCCAGATAGCAGCGGTTAGAGCGGTTGGTAAAGATTTTTCATATACCGTTTTTCTCGCAAAAAATGAACTTCCATTTCGGCATACGGTCGATTTTTTGGGGTATTCGGTCGGCATTTCGTTATAATCATTTCGGTTTTATTTCTTATGGTTTATCTATCAGCGCAAGACGATGTCAGATGGAGGTCTGAATGTACAAGCGCACCAAGATTGTATGCACCATGGGTCCCGCCTGCGATAGCGACGAGACCATCCGCGAGATGATCAAGGCGGGCATGAACGTCGCCCGTTTTAACTTCTCGCACGGATCCTACGACGAGCACCACGGTCGCATCGAGCGCGTCCGTCGTATTTCCAAGGAGCTCGGTCTGCCCGTCGGCATCCTGCTCGACACCAAGGGCCCCGAGGTCCGCACCGGCCTTCTGGTCGATGGCAAGAAGGTTGCCGTCAAGACCGGCGACAAGATTGTCGTCACCGCTCAGCCCACGTCCGAGGATTTCCACGGCACCGCTGAGCACATCTCCCTCGACTACCTGGCTCTGCCCTCCGAGGTCGAGAAGGGCTCCCTCATCCTGATCGATGACGGCCTGGTTGCCCTCGAGGTCGAGTCCGTCAGCGGCCAGGACATGACCTGCGTCGTTAAGAACGACGGCCTGATTGGCGAGCGCAAGGGCGTCAACATGCCCAACGTCAACATTTCGCTGCCCGCCATCACCGAGCGCGATCGTCAGGACATCCTCTTTGGCCTGACCGAGAACATCGACTACATCGCCGCTTCCTTCATCCGTGACGGCGAGTCCGTCCGCGGCATCCGCAAGCTTTGCCGCGAGAACGGTGGCGAGCACGTGACGATCTTCCCGAAGATCGAGTGCGCCCTGGGCGTCGAGAACTTCGACGAGATCCTCGAGGCTTCCGACGGCATCATGGTCGCCCGTGGCGACCTGGGTATCGAGATCAAGCCCGAGCTCGTTCCGCACATCCAGAAGGAGATCATCGCCAAGTGCAACGCGGCCTACAAGCCCGTTATCACCGCTACGCAGATGCTCGACTCCATGCAGCAGAACCCGCGCCCGACGCGCGCCGAGGTTGCCGACGTTGCTAACGCCATCTACGACGGCACCGACGCCGTTATGCTGTCCGGCGAGTCCGCTGCCGGTAAGTACCCGGTCGAGGCCGTTAAGATGCAGGCCAGCATTGCTCTCGAGACCGAGAAGTACCTCCCGGCCCACGCTCCGCTCGAGGTTCCGGCCGACGCTCACGGCACCCGCGTCGTCAACAACGTTGTGGGTATGTCCGCTGTGAACATGGCCACCACCGTTGGCGCCAAGTGCATCACCGTGCCGACGACCACCGGTCGTACCGCTCGCCTGATCTCGCACTTCCGCCCCAACATGCCGATCTGCGCGTTCTCCCGCCACGAGTGGGCCGTCCAGCAGATGATCATGTACTGGGGCGTTATCCCGCACCAGGCCGAGATTACCCAGGGCACCGTCAACGGCACGATCGTCAAGGCGATCGAGACCGCTAAGGAGCTCGGCTACGTCGAGGCTGGCGATTTGACCGTCGCTACCGCCGGCGATCCCCGCATGAGCGTCCAGCTCGAGGACAAGGTCTCCTCGACCAACGTCGCTTACGTCGCTCAGGTGCGTTAAGTCGTACTTGCAAGCATGCTTGCATTGCAAAGGGCCCGGAAGGCTTCGCCTTCCGGGCCCTTTTTCTGTGCGTCGATGCCTCCCGCACGGCATGACACGCAACCAGCTACTTATGGCATGCTATGAAATGTGCAGCTCGTTTGCCGTGTTTACGCCCTGCGACGGGAGCTGTTGGTCGATTGGGATGAGCTGTTCACTGCCGGGCCGGCCAGCTAGCAGCTAGCGATCAGGGGCAGAGCAGGAACACCGGGTGATGCGACGCGGGCGGCAAATCCCGCCTCGGTCAGCTCGATGACCTCGGTAAACGTTGCATCAAAAAACTCCTCAGTTAGCAGGCGGTATGGCGGATGATCGGGCTCGCCGGGGTTTTCGCGCACGATCTCGTGCATAACGCCAATGGTCTTGAGCACATACTCCTTATGGATGGGATACTGCCCAAAACGCGTCGCCGCAGTATACAGGCGATCGGTCGCGCGCGGAATCGAAACAATGCCGAGCGTCTTACCAAACCAGTCAAAGTCGCCTTGCTTTTTAATGCGGAATTCCTCGCACGGCTTGCCGCCGTGCGCCTCCAGGTACTGATTCACGCGCGTATTCCATACGGTATCGGCCACCAGATGCGACCAGACACCCAGTGTCAAATCGAGCAACGACTGCGCCACGTCCTCGGACGCAAGCGAGAACTCACGAGCGCCGGGGCCGACGACCGGCTCGGCATCCCTGTAGCGCTGGGGATAGCGCACGCGGTTCAGTCGCTCGCGCTCCTCGATAATCGAGGTCGCCGCGGCCGGCGCACCGGTGGGCGAACTTTTAAGCAACGGTGCCACATAGGTTTCCCAGAACTCATGCTCACGAGGCTTAGGGATGGGCTCAGGCTTGGCAAAGTGCGTAATGCGGTACGGGATGGGATCGGCGATGCCAGGGACCATATAGCCCACGAAGATATCCGGAACCACGCAGCCAAACAAAAAGGCATTGCGGTCGCGCACGCTATCGGCAAGCGCACTGGTGCGCTCCAGCAAACGCTCCGTCTGAGCGATATGAATGTTCCAGCTTGGCATAGCCACCCCCATAAAAAACCTGGATAACTATACCATCACGGCAAAGCCGCACGGGCGGCTACGCATCCTCTACGCAGCAACTAGTCCGCAGCACCGCTTTCGGTTCCATACGACGGCACGGGCGCCTCGACCACATGGTGATATCGATCGATATAGATGGCACGGGCCTCCAGGCGGCGCACCAAATCTTGATGGTGCGTACTCATCAAAACCGTCTTACCGGCAGCAACGTAGGCCAGCAAAAAGTTGACTACGATGTCGCACGAGTCCTCATCGAGCCCGTTGGTGGGCTCATCGAGCACTAGGATATCGGGGTTCATCGACACGACCGCAGCCAGCGCAACGCGCTTCTTTTGCCCGCCCGAAAGCTGATAGGGCGAGGCATCGACCAGATCGGCAACCTGGAACAGCTCCATGGCATCGCGGACGCGGCGCTCGAGCTCGTCTGTCGGCAGCCCCATCTGCGCGGGGCCAAAAGCAACTTCCTCGCCCACCGTAGCGCAGAACAGCTGGGCGTCGGCATTCTGGAACACAAAGCCCACGCGCTGATGAAAACGCTGAGCGGCTGCGGAATCCTTGAGATATGCCGCATCGATCACGTGCCCGTCAAACAGGTACGCGCCCGCGTCCGCTAGTTCAAGACCGTTGATAAGGCGCATAATCGTCGTCTTACCGCAGCCGTTGGGACCGAGTAGGGCAACGAGTTCACCACGATCGACCTGCAGCGACACACCATCGACAACCGTATGCCCCGCATAGGAGAACACCACGTCGCGAAACTCGATGAGCGGCACGCTCTTGGCGCCAGTAGCACCGCTCGCGCCCATCACGCCATTCGTATCGTTTGCCAAAACGTCGCCCTTCCCTATCCACATCGACGGCTCGGCCGCCCGCGCTACAGCACCGCGCACAACACGGCGAGCAGCACCACGACGGCCGCATAAACCGCATCGCGCCAGCCAAAGCCGCTCCGCCCGGGCGCCGGGTACGCACCGGCAAAGCCGCGGCAGAGCATAGCCTCGTCCATCGCGTGGCTGCACTCCATCGCCTTGATAAAGGTCATGCCCATGATACCCGCGATCGAATCGGTACGCGAAAATCCCTCAGGCGCACGGCCAACGCTGCGCAACATGACCGATTCGCACAGATCGTGCGCCGTGCATCCCAGCACCTCGATATGCTTGAGTGCCATATCAAAGGTAAAGATGACCTCGTCGGGCAGGCGCAGCATCTTAAGCGCCGCCGACATGCGACTCCAGGTGAGCGTCCACGAAACGCCCAGCACCAGCGACACGTTAATGAACGTCTTGAGTGCAATCTTGAGCATGGCGCCCGTGGCTGAAGCACCCAGCAGCAGGGCAGGCAGCGCCAAAACCACGGCAAACCCCGCGGCAGCCAACGCCGGCACAAAGGTAGCGCGCAGCCCGCGTACAGGGCGCACCGCGACCAGCACCAACGCGATAGCCGCCATCAACATGAGGTACAGCGGGCTCTGCGTCAGGCACACGCACAGAACGCAGACGAACATCCCCACCAGGCGCACCGGAGCCGAAACGCAAGAAAGGGCGCGGTCGACCATCGACCCGCCCTCGTTCGCGCCTCCACCCAGGCGAACCCGCTCAAGCAGGCTCGCCAGGTGCAGGACATTCTTTTGCATCACGCGATGCCGAGCCCCCGCAGGCTCGTAACGCTGCTCGACCGCAAGCCAACTAGGCAGCTCGGCTATTGCCATGAGCACCGCTTTCCTTGACCGTCAGCGAGACCAGGCGGAATGCGATGGTGAGCACCGCCACGCCAATTACGCCCGAAAGAATATACATCGCGGCCTGGCCGGCAAAGCCAAGGCCCTGCTCCTCGGAATAGGCCTGCAGATAATCGCCCGTGGGCAGGGCATCGGCAAAGGTCGGGGTATCGAGGCCGACCGAAGCCTGCAGGCTGTCATCGCCAGCCTCCTGAACGGCGGTCGCGGCGCCCTCGGCGTCCCACTCACCCCAGGCGTCACCCGTGGCCAGCAGGCCCAGCGGCGTAGCTACGACAAGCACGGCGACCAGGATGAGCGTGGGGACCAGCGAGGTCTTCTTGGCAGCAGCGCCCTCGGCAGCAAGCTGGCCATCGGCGGCCTCGGGCCCGACGATAATGCTCGGCGCCGTCTTCTTAATGAAACCGTAGATGGCGGCCGTCGCCACGCCCTCGATCACGCCGGCAACCAGCATATGCGGGATCAACATGGCCGGAATAGCCACGGACAGCGGGAAGGGGCAGTACAGCGGCGCGCCCGAAGCGTTGGTGAAGAGCATCGGCTGAATACCAAACTCGATTGCCGCGCACAGGGCCGCCAGGCACAGGCCGACCCAGCCGCTCACGATGGCAGAAACCGAGGTGCCCCAGCTCTTGTCGTGCAGACGGCTGTTGAGCGCACGGAACACGATAGCAGCGACAAACGGCAGCACAAAGGCCATGTTAAAGCAGTTGGCGGCAAACGACAGAACGCCGCCGTCGCCAAACAGCAGCGCCTGCAGCGCCAGCGCGACCGAGACAGCGATAGCCGCGGCCTCGGGGCCCAGCAGCAGCGCGATGAGTGCGCCGCCGACGGCGTGGCCTGTGGTGCCGCCGGGCAGCGGAACGTTAAACATCATGAGCAAGAAGGAGAATGCGGCGCAGATGCCCAGAAAAGCCATGTGCTCGCGATCGAGCGTGGCGCGCACCTTCTTGATGCAGTGGACCCAAACGGGCACCATCGCAACCGCCATGACGGCATCGGTCTGCGGGGACAGATAATTATCTGGAATGTGCATATACGCCTCCCGGTTGTCGGCACGCGATCGCAGCGCCGTTTGAATCACCTTGCCAGTGTTACGTATTGCTAGGTTCGTAACACGCCGCCGGCTATCATAGCAAACGGCGCACTGCCAACAAAGCAGTGCGCCGTTTTGCAATACATTCGTCACAGACGCAAGCGATCCTAGCCGCGAACCTCGCCGTTTACGCCCTTGCACACCTTGGTGACGATCTTCTGGTGCGCCTTCTCGACCTCTTCGCTGGTAAGCGTGTGATCGTCCGAGCGATACGTAAGCGCAAAGGCCATGGACTTCTTGCCCGCTCCGATGCGGATGGGATCGCGGTAGACGTCGAACAGACGCACGCCCTCGAGCAGCTTGCCGCCGGCGCTGGTAATACGGCGCTCAAGATCCTCGCAGGTCACGGCATTGTCGACCACGATAGCGAGGTCGTGCTCAACGGCCGGGTACTGCGAGAACTCACGGTAGTTCTCCTGGTTGCGGGCGCCCTTGATCAGCTTGTCCAGATCGAGCTCAAAGGCAACGACGACCTCGTCAATGCCCATAGCCTCGCGTGCCTCGGGGTGGATCTCGCCAACCCAGCCCAGCACGGTACCGCCCGAGAGCACCTCGGCAGCACGACCCGGCTGCAGGAAGGCATAGCTCTCGCCCTCGACGGGACGGAAGCGAACCTTCTCGATGCGCAGCTGGGCGAGCAGCTCCTCGACAATACCCTTGCCAAAGAAGAAGCGCAGCTTGCGGTACTTCATGTTCCAGGACTGCTCGCTCCACTGGCCCGAGAGCACACCCGCCACGGACTTGGTCTCCTTGGGCAGGCTGGCGTTCTCGCGACCGTGGAACAGGCTGCCGACCTCGTACAGGTGCACGTTGGGCGTGCCGTGGGCCTCGTTATAGGCCACGGATTGCAACAGGCCCGGCAGCAGCGAACGACGCATCTCGGTCTGCTCGGCTACCAGCGGGTTCATGAGCACCACGGGGCAGCCGCGGCCCTCGGTGGACATGCCGATCTTCTCCAGGTCGCCCGGGGCGGCAAAGCCAAAAGTCGTGGTCTCGTTGAGGCCGCAGGCGCGCAGGATTTCGCCGACCTTGCGGGTGAGCTTCTGCTCGCGGGTCAGGCCGCCGATGTGGTTCTTGGCAGCCGGGATGGTCGCCGTCACACGGCCCATGCCCCATAGGCGCAGGACCTCCTCGATCAGGTCAATCTCGCGCGGCAGGTCGGGGCGGAAGCTCGGCGGAGTGACCATAAAGTCGTCGCCGTCGCGCTCGACGGTGCAGCCCAGGCGGGTGAGCGAGCGCTCGATAAAGTCGGGCTCGATGTCGGCGCCGCAGATGGCGTGCACGCGGGCCAAGCGCAGCTTGATGCTATCGATGGTCTTGGGCGCGGGGAACACGTCGACATAGCCGGGAGCAACCTCGCCGCCGGCGATCTCTTCGATGAGCGCGCAGGCCACGTTGGCCACATCCACGCAGCCGGTCTCGTCGACCTGACGCTCAAAGCGGATGGAGGCGTCGGAGATCAGCGACAGGTCGCGGCTGGTGTGCGAGGTGCGACCGGCATTGAAGCAGGCACTCTCGACCATCACGTCGACGGTGTCGTCCTCAATCTCGGAATCCATGCCGCCCATAACGCCGGCCAGCGCCACGGGACGCTCGCCGTCGGTGATGAGACCCATGCCGGCGTCGAGCGTGCGCTCCTCGCCGTCGAGGGTCGTGAACTTCTCGTCCTGCTGGGCGGCGCGAACCACCACGCGGCGATGGCCCTCGCGCTCGGCAAAGGTGTCCAGGTCAAAGGCGTGCAGCGGCTGACCGGTGAGCATCATCACGTAGTTGGTGATGTCGACGATGTTGTTGTGCGGACGCACGCCCAGGGCGTTGAGGCGCTTGACCATCCAGTCGGGCGACGGGCCGACCTTCACGTTACGCACGATGCGGGCGACATAGCGGTCGCACAGCCCCTCGTCGGCAATCTCGACCGAAAGCTCGTCGTCCGTCGCGCGGCCGGTCTCGGCCTTGATGGCGGGCAGCTCAACGTGGAAATCGCGGTCGAAGATGGCGCCGGTCTCGCGAGCCATGCCGATCATGGACAGGCAGTCGGGGCGGTTGGGCGTGATCTCGCAGTCGAGCACGGTGTCGCTCGAGCCCACGTACTCGGCAAACGGCATGCCGCAGGGCGTATCCTCGGGCAGGATCATGATGCCGGAGTGGTCGCCGCCCAAGCCGAGCTCGCGCGCGGAGCAGTTCATGCCCATGGACACGACGCCGCGAAGCTTGCTCTTCTTGATCTTGATGTCGCCGGGCAGCTCGGCGCCGATCATGGCCGTGACGATGTGGTCGCCGGCCTCAAAGTTCTGCGCGCCGCAGACAATCTGCAGCGGGGCGGGGTTGCCGTCGGCGTCGAGGTTCTTGTCACCCACGTCGACCGAGCACACATACATGTGGTCGCTATCGGGGTGCGAGGTCTTGGTGAGCACCTGGGCGGTCACCACGTGGTCGAAGGACTCGCCCACGGTATCGATCGCCTCGACCTCGGTGCCGGTACGGATATATTCGTCCGAAAGAGTCTTGGGATCCTCCGGAATATCGATCATGGTCTTGAGCCAGTCGTAAGAAACGCGCATCTAACTGGTCTCCTTTCATCTGTAACGCCTGCAATAAACAGTCGGAAAACTCCAGCTACGGAGACGGGTTTCCGAGGTGCCGCAGATTGCCTTGAAAGAGGAGGGCCGCGTACTTAGGTACGCAACCGACGATTGAAAGGCAAGGTGCGGTGGCTCGGGAAGCCGCCGGGACAGGTCAACTTAAAATTGGTTCAGGAAGCGCATATCGCCCGTCATGAGCGTTCTGAGGTCCGGCAGGTCGTAGCGCAGGGCCGCGACGCGCTCGGCGCCAATGCCAAAGGCGAAGCCGGTGTACTTCTCGGGGTCGATGCCGCAGTTGATGAGGACGTTGGGGTCGACCATGCCGCAGCCCAGGATCTCGATCCAGCCGCTGTGCTTGCAGAAGTTGCAGCCCTTACCGCCGCACACGTGGCAGCTCACGTCCACCTCGCAGGAAGGCTCGGTGAAGGGGAAGAAGTGCGGGCGGTAGCGCGTCTTGCGGTCCTCGCCAAACATGCACTTAACAAAGTAGTCGAGCGTGCCCTTCAGGTCGCCGAAGGTGATGCCCTCGTCGACGACCAGGCCCTCGATCTGGTTGAACTGCGGCAGGTGGCAGGCATCGGCCGTGTCGGGACGGTAGACGGTGCCCGGGCAGATCATGTAGATGGGCGGCTTCTGCGACTCCATAGTGTGGATCTGCACGCCCGAAGTCTGGGTGCGCAGCAGCACGTCGGACTCGCCGTGGGCGTGAGCCTCGGGGTGCGCGACGCTGCCGGGGTTGTTGTCGACCACGTAGAAGGTATCGCGGGCCGAGCGGCTCGGGTGATCCATGGGAGCGTTGAGCGCGGTGAAGTTGTAGTAAGAGGTGTCGACCATGGGGCCGGACTCGACGGTGTAGCCGATGCCGCAGAAGATGTCCTCGGCCTCCTCGATGATTTGCTTGATCAGGTGCTGGTGGCCGATCTGCGGACGGATGCCCGGCAGCGTGATGTCGACGGCGTCGTGCTCGAGTGCGCGCTTGAGGGCGGCGGCCTTCATCTCGGTGTTTCGCTCGTCGAGCATGCCCTCGATCAGCTGGCGCATCTCGTTGGCGCGCTTGCCCATCACGGGACGATCCTCGGGGGCGAGCTTGCCCATCATGCGCATCAAGCCGGTGATACGACCCTTGCGACCGAGCAGCTCAACACGCGCAGCCTCGAGCTTGGCGGCGTCATCGGCGCCTGCGACGAGCTCCTTGGCCTCTTCCTCGAGTTTGACCAGATCATCAATCAGACTCATGTCTTCCCTTTCGTCTCTCGCGCATCCACTTGCCGCGGCGGCTGGAGCCACCCGGAGCTGCGGATGTGCGGCCCGGTTCGGTAACAAAAAAACCGCCCTCGGGCATGTGCATTGCCCAAGGACGGTTGAATTCCGCGGTACCACCTTGTTTGACCCGGCGGATGTCTGGCCCGCCGCGCCCACTCTGTGCCCCTTGTCGCGAGGCTCACGGCTTCCCTACTGGGGCTTCGCCGCCGCTGGCCGCGTGCCCGTTGAGGTCGCTGCTCGGGAGTGAACGCTTGGCCCTTGTCACCGCAGGAAGGCTCGCAGCCCATGACCTTCCCTCTCTTGCCGGCGACGCGGCGGGCAAAACCCTCTCCGTCAACGCATTGGGCTATAGGATAACACATTCTGCGTGTGCATCGCCGCGTTCCGTTTTGTTCGCACTGGGTACAAGGCAGGTAGCTGTGCAAACTGGCCGCGCGCCCACCCGAAGCGCTCGGCTCACGAGATCAAGGATATGGTATGGGAAAGAAACTCGATAAGAAGGCCGAGCCTGCAGCGGGCAAGACATCCAAAGGCATGAAGGTCGATAAGGCCGTCAAAAAATTCCGCAAGCTCGAAGGCAAGCTGTGGACTCGTGAGTACCTGCTCAAGATTGCCGAGTTTGACGGCGCGACCATTGCCCCCGCCAACGGCGCAGCAGCGCGTGCCGACGCCATGGGCACGCTTGCCGGCGAGCATCACAAGCTGCTGACCAGCGAGAAGTCCGTTGAGCTCGTACGCTCGTTAGCGCGCGAGACCGTCGCCGGCGGCAAAATCGACGACCCTCAGCTGCTCGACGAGATCCGTGTGCTCGGCCGCGATCAACGTGAGGCCAGTGCCATCCCCACCGAAGAAGCCGAGGCCTGGACCAGGCTCACCTGCGAGGCGGACGCCGTGTGGCGCAAGGCCAAGGCAGCCAACGACTGGGCGAGCTTTGAGACCTATGTGGATAGAATCGTCGCCCAACTTAAGCATCAGGCCGAGCTCATGGACCCCAAGCGCGATCCATACGACGTTTGGCTCGACCAGTACGAGCGCGGCCTTTCCGCCAAGAGCTTCGACGCGTTTTGCGACGAGGTCAAGGCCACGGTCGTGCCGCTCGTGCACGCCATCGGCGAGCGCGGCCAGCAGCCGGCTGCCGACTTTTTGCACGCCCACGTGCCCGAGGCTGCCCAGCGCGCCATGAGCTTCGACCTTATGAAGCTTGTCGGCCTGGACCTGGACGACACCACGCTTGCCTTTACCGAGCATCCGTTTAGCGAGGGCTTTGCCGTGGGTGATGCGCGCATCGCGACGCACATCTACGAGGACGACTGCATCTCCAACGTCTACAGCATCATCCACGAGGCGGGGCACACCATGTACGAGCTGGGCGTCAATCCCGCCTACGCGCGCACCTGCCTGGAGGGCGGCACCTCCATGGGCATCCACGAGAGCCAGAGCCGCTTTTTCGAGAACACCGTGGGTCGCAGCCGCGCCTTTATGGGCCCGCTGCTCGAGGTGCTGCGTCGTCACGCGCCCGAGGTCTACGGCGACGTCGACGAAGACACGCTCTACCGCGCCGTGAACATCGCGCAGCCGTCGTTGATCCGCACCGAGGCCGACGAGCTCACCTATCCGCTGCATATTATGGTGCGCTACCAGATTGAGCGTATGCTGTTTGCCGGCGAGGCTGCGGCCAAGGACATCCCCGCGCTTTGGAACCGCTTTATGGACGAGTACCTGGGCATTCCCGTTCCCGACGACACGCACGGCTGCCTGCAGGATACGCATTGGAGCGGCGGTTCGTTTGGCTACTTCCCCACGTATGCGCTGGGTAGCGCCTACGATGCCATGTTTGTGCCGGCCATGTGCCGCGACGGCGTCGACCTTACCGGTGCCTGCGCGAGCGGCGATCTGGCGCCCGTCCGCGCCTGGCTGGGCGAGCACATTTGGCAGTGGGGCCGCGCCAAAGACGCGCCGGAACTCATCAAGGGCGCCTGCGGCATGGCCTTTGACGCCCGCTACTACTGCAGCTACCTGCAGGACAAGTTCACCACACTGTACGAGCTGTAAGGATTGACCAGCACGCCATCGCCAACGCCAACTATGTTGACGCCAATGTCTTGGCAACGTCAGCGAAAACGACCCTAAGCGAGCAAGGTGACGTGAAATGAAAGGGCGCTGACCTTCTGGTCGCGCCCTTGAAATTGAACGTCAGATTGCCGCTTAGGGGCGTTTGCAGCGTCGAGCAGTTACGCGGTTTGGTAAAACCGCGTAACTACAGAGCCTCGAGCGCGTTGGCAATGCGCTTCATGGCGGCATCGGCGGATGCTTGGTCGGGTGCTTCGGCCAAAACGCGGATAACCGACTCGGTTCCACTCTTGCGTACGAGCACGCGGCCCTCGCCTGCCAGCGCAGCCTCGGCCTCGGCGATGGCGTTCTGCACGCCCATGTTCTCGAGCGCGGCGTCCTTGTCCGCCACGCGCACGGCCACCTGCGCCTGCGGCAGCAGCTTGCACGGAGCCGTGAGCTGCGAGAGCGTCTCGCGCTCGGCACGAATCACTTCCATCACGCGCAGCGAGGTCATAATGCCGTCGCCCGTGCGCTCGATATCGCCAAAGATCGTATGGCCCGTCTGCTCGCCGCCTAGGCTGTAACCGCCCTCGCGCATCTTGGCATACACGTGACGGTCGCCCACACCGCTGGTCACGGCACTTAGGCCGGCAAGCTCCAACGACTTGATCAGGCCAAAGTTGCTGGCAATCGTCGGAACCACGGTACCGCCCGAAAGGCGACCGTGCTTGTTCAGGTACACGCCGCACACGTACAGGATCTGGTCGCCATCGACCACGCGCCCGCGCTCGTCCACGGCCAGGCAGCGGTCGGCATCGCCGTCATAGGCAAAGCCCACGTCCAGGCCCTGCTCCACCACGTGGCGCTGCAGACGCTCCATATGCGTGGAGCCGCAGTCGACGTTGATGTTAAAGCCATCGGGCGCGGCGTTGATCACGCGCACGTCGGCACCGAGCGCGTCAAACACCGGCTTGGCCACCGAGGAAGCCGAGCCGTTGGCGCAGTCGATACCGATCTTGACGCCCTGCAACGAAAAGTTCGCGCTGGCGATGAGCGAAGCGATGTAGCGGTTGCGGCCCTGCATGTAGTCCACCGTGGCGCCGATGTGATTGCCCGTTGCCAGCGGCACCTCGCTCTTGCCATCGATATAGTCCTCGATGAGCTCCAGCACGTCCTCGTCCATCTTAAAGCCGTCGCTGTTGACGAGCTTAATGCCGTTATCGCAAAACGGGTTGTGGCTCGCGCTGATCATGATGCCGCAATCGAAGCAGCCTTCCACGGTCTGATGCGCTACGCCCGGCGTGGGGATCACGTGCAGCATATAGGCGTCCGCACCGCTCGCGACCAGGCCGCTCACTAGCGCCGCCTCGAACATATAGCTCGAGCGACGCGTGTCCTTGCCCACGATGACGCGTGCCTTGCGCTCGTGGTTGGCGCCGTAATACCAGCCCACAAAACGGCCAATTTTATAAGCGTGCTCTACCGTCAGCCCAACATTGGCCTCACCGCGAAAGCCGTCGGTGCCAAAGTACTTCATATCTTACTTATCCTGTTCGAACGTTTGAGCGGTCGGCGTGGTACGAACCTTAAGCTCCTTGTGCCCAGAGTCCTTCGAAGTCGTAACCGTGTACTCAACCTTTATGTCTTGTCCAAGAAGCATGTGGACACCGCCCCATGCAACCTTCAAGCCATCGTGCGTCGCTTCGTTCATCTCGATAGAACCGGAGCCCGAAGTCTTAATGTCCGAAATGCTACCTCCCGCAGGAGCATAGAGATAAAGCCTCAGCACCTCATCATCAATATCCTGGCTAATGCCGTTATGGCCCTGGAAATAACCAGGCATCTCGGCCTTCTCCTGGGGGGTCATCGTGTTCTTGAGCGAGGTGGTCACTCGATACGTCGTCGAGCCATCGGCATTTTCAACCGAAGAATCGATGGTGACTCGCTTATCGAGGAACCAATCCATCTTTGAATAACTGTAGTTGTTCACATAGACGCCCAAGATCGGAGCCTCCGACGTATCGGCTTGGAGGGCGCCCGATATTCCAAGGGCCTTCGCGGCCTTTTCCTCGTCATCGTTTCTCGAATACATGAGGATGCGACCCTCGGAAGCGCCCTTTTCGATGGCGGCAGCAATCTTAGTAATATCGCTGGAGCCCAGTTCGTCCACGATCTTGTTAAAAGCTGATCCGGCAACCGCCGCAAAAATGGCGTCCTGTTCCTCTACCGGGTAATTCCAATAAATATCGTGCAGCAGCACCTTTGCGGCGTTGCTTCCATCAACGACGGTGCCGTCAGGAAGCTGTGTGCCGCCTACAACGCCGAGCATATACTGCAAAAATACCGGATCGACTGCAAATACGCCGTCGATGTCATCTCCGACAATGGCCTTCTGCATATCGCTGGCAAGCTGGGCCGCACGCGGATAATCGGGCGTCATCGTAACGTCGCCCATCGTGTATCCGAGCGTGTTGAATCCGGTCAGGCCCCATCCGGTCGTGAATAAGTTTGCCTCTTCATCGGTGATGGGAAGCGGGGTCAAAGGCTCTTTCATCATGTCGACTTTGACAAAATCGCCCAGTTCGAGCTTACCGTCAGTCACCGACATCACGCCGCGAGAACCGGGGAAACCGCCGCAGGCGCGGATCTCGACATTGCTCATCGCGAGCACAAGATAATGACGCGTCTGGCCGTTGGCGCCGAGCATCTGCGGAAGGACGGGGGCGACCTTCTCCGCCGCGTCAACCGCGCCGTTGAGAGTGGCAAAGCCGTCCTTGGCCTTATCGACCAGCTCGGTCACCTGGGAAATATGAGTATCGCCAATGCCCTGGATCTTCTCGTTGGCGCTCTTGAACACCTTCGAGCTGCTGGAAAGCGAATCGGCGACCGCCTGCAGCGCGGACACGTTAATCATGCCGTCCTGAAACAGCTTGCCGGGCGTGGCCTGCGAAAGGTTATCGGCCATGGGAACCAGCGCATTGCTCGAGACATCGGACAGGGCGTCGATCATGGTGCGGGCCGCATTGATGTCGCTACCATACACCGGGATAAACGAAGCCGCCGTCCACAGCGGGCTCGAGGTCTCCGCCTTCATGCTGTCGCAAAGCTCATCGATCTTCTTCGCGTCGTCAGGCAGCGTCGAAAAATCGCCCGACGTGACCTTGTCCTTAAGGCCACCGACGATCTCGACAGCCTCCTTCGCTTCGCTCTTTACGGTCTTTGCCGAGTTAAGCAGCATAAAGCCGCTTGCGCCAAGCGCAACGAGAAGCACCGCGACTACAGCGGCAATAATGGCGCCAGTGTGACGCTTTTTGCGATCGCCCTTGCGATGGCGATGACGGACCAGACCGTCAGAGGTCGAACTCGACGAAGCGTCGCTACCGTAGTTCAAGCCAAAATCGTAATAATCTTCCTTGGAACCCGAGCCCGCAAACTGGGCACCGCCATCATCCAGGCGGGCGAACGTGCCAGTCTCGGAGGCGCCGGTGTAAATCGTGCCAAGGTTACCCGTAAGCCCCGCTCCACCGGCAGAGGGAGTATTGTTAGCTGCCTTGCCGGCATTAACGTTGCCGGCGGCATTCGCGGCGTTGGCGGCACTTGCGTTGTTCGCAGGTACCGAAGGAGCCCCGCTCGGCTGCGACGTGGAGGTCGCATCGCCCGCAAAGACATTCCCTCTTGCACGGCCGGTCTTTTTTGCCTTTTGAGACTGCTCGTACAGAGCAGTAAACATCGCCGTCTCGCCCGGGGACACGCGCTTACCGGAACCGCCCTGCCCAGCGCCGCCCGGCGTGCCGGCCTTACCAGCCCCGTTCGGACGCGGCGGAACTGCAGGACGGCCGCTATCGCTGCCCTTAAAGTGATTACCAGCCATAAAGAAATCCTCGCAATTGAGTCGCAATGAAAAAGTCCATAACGTTACTAGTTTATGGCATTTTGAGCATCGACAGCTAAACTCCAGACACGGACATCAATTGGCGAAAATGTGGCACAACGCCTTTTCCGTCTTGGCGCCAGCTACACCGTCAAAAACACCATCGCGATAATCATGGCAAAGCCCGCCAGGTCGGTGGGCAAAAACACCGTTCCCAGCATAAGGGCGCTGGTGATGGTGGCCGAAACCGGCTCCATGGTTCCAAGGAGGCTCGCGCGCACCGAGCCAATCTCCTTAACGCCCTGCATGTAGAACATATAGGCGAAGAACGACCCCACCACAATAAATATCGCGAGCGCGCCGACACCCGAGGGGCCGAGCGCCGGCATATGCGCCCACGGCTGGGTAAAGATACTCATCACGATTCCCGCCGAAAGCATGGCCGAGCCCGTGACGACCGGGCTACCGTATTTGTTGAGGATTCCGGCAGGGATGATTGCTATGCAGGCACCGCCCACTGCGCACAAAAGGCCCGAGAGCAGGCCCATCGGCGAGATGTTGAGCGTACTGGGGTCGCCGCCCGTGGCGATCAAAAACGTTCCGCCCAATGCGAGCAAAATGCCAAGAGCCTCGCGCGTGCGCGGCAGTCGATGCGCGGTGACGCAGGCATACCCCATGACGACCACCAGCTGCAGGCACTGGAAGACGGTCGCGGTGCCCGCGTTGGTCAGGCGCACGGCTGACAGATAGCAAAGCTGGTTGAACAGCAGGCCAAAGATCGTAAACAGAATAAGCTGCTTGCGATCGGCGGGGGTAGTCCACAGCTCGATCAAGCGGTCGCGGTCTTTTCTGAGCACAACGAACATAAAGAGCAGGCCAGCGATAACTTGGCGCACGCTCATCAGCCAAAACGTCTCGATATGGCACACGTCAAAGAGGTAGCTGGCGCTGGTGCCAGAAAAACCCCAAAACGTACCGCCGGCAAACGCGGCGAGCGTACCCAGGGCCATCTTGCGCGTCTGGGCGTCGTTGAGGCGGTCGCGCCATGCGCGGCGGGTGCTGCGGCTCAGCTCGTCAGTCCCCTCGGGCACGATAAAATCAGACGCCGCCGTCATCGGTACCGAAGCCCTTTCACGTGCACACTGCGCCGAGCGCTTCTGTTCCATCCCACTCCCCCGAAATCAATTGGCAATAAAGCGTCCAAACTGTAGCACGAATATTGGTATGAAATAGCAGATGATGCGGAGCATCTGCGAGCGTCCAAATTGCAGGGACGAAAGGCACCGATGAGCTATGCCGAGCGGTTGGAATCGCCTGGGGCGCTGGGATCGGCTTCCGCACTTTCATCGGTATGGCCACCGTCGGCATCGCCCTCGTCACCGGCGTCGCCCTGCTCCTCCTGCTCGCGACGGCGCTTTTCGCGAATCTGCTCAACGGCGGCTCGCAAGGCGGCCTCGTCCTCGGCGCGTGCCACCTCTTGCGTTGTCTTGACCATATGGCGAATCTCGAGCACCAGCAGCACGATCAGCGGCACCACGATAAGCGGAAAGAACAGCAGCGGATTGGTGAGCAACGAGACCACCACGCCCAGCCCCGCCGAGACAAAGACCACGCGCCCCACCACGTCGGCGGCGGGCACGGGCGCAGCATCCTCGACCGGATTGGCATCGCCCTTGGTGCGGTAAACCGGCGTGCCGTCGGCCGCATCCTCCACGGCAACGATGCGATGCGTGTTGAGCGAACCCTCCAGCGCGTCATCGGACGAATGGAAGGTGATGATGTCGCCGACCTGGTAGGCCTGGCTGTTGTCGGTATCGACGACGATAAACGAATGCACGGGAATCGCCGGCTCCATCGAGCCGGTCAGCGTACGCATAAAGCCGTAGCCCATGATGGTGGGGATCTCACCAGCGGGCGTGAACACCGTGCGCAGCAGCACCACAAAGGCGACCAGGATCACCACGGTCGCCAACACGTTGATCACGCGGAGCACGTGCTTCATCACTTGTCGGCGTCCTTTGCGGAAGGCTCGACGTCAATGGCGTCAGATGCCGAAACGTCGGTCTCATCTCCCTCAACGGTCGTGGCGACATCGCCCTCGGCGGCCTCTCCGCGCAAGCGAGCCAGCAGATAGCGCGACAGGCTGTTGCCCTCGGCACGGCGCTCGGCGCGGGCGCGATCGCGCTCGGCCTGCTCCAGCTCATGCGCCAACGAGTCCAAGCGTTGCTGCATCTCCGCGCGGGCGGCCTCGAGCTCGCGCTCGTGCGCGGCCTTGGCGGCGGCGAGTTCCTGCTCAATACGCTCCCCTGCCTCGAGCTCGGCTGCGGCGGCACGCGCGTCGGCGTCGGCACGCGTCTCCTCGGCGGCACGCGCGGCGGCATCGCGCTCGGCAGCGGCAGCGGCGACCTTCTCGCTGGCATCCACCGTAGCCTGCTCAACGGCAGAATCGGCGGCAGCACGGGCGGCGTCGATCGCAGCATCGGCGGCCTGCTGGGCGGCGGCAACCTTCTCCTCGGCCGCGACGACGGTGTCGGCGAGCTTCTGCTCCGCCACAGCAGCGGCGGCGTCGGCAGCCTCCTGCGCGGCACGGACATCGCGCTCGGCCGCCAGCCGCACTTCCTCAATCTGCAGCTGGGCGGCGTCCAGCTTGGCATGCAGCTCGGCCATCTCCTTGGCAGAAGCCTCACGCAGGCCGGCAAGCTCGGCCGTGGCGGCGTCCTTGGCGGCCTGCAGCTCGGCGGCATCGGCCGCCGTCTTAGCAGCCAGGGCCGCAGCAGCGTCGCTCTTGGCCTGCGTGACCTGCTCGGCGGCCGCCTGCTCGGCGGCAGCAACCTTGGCGTCCGCGTCGGCACGGGCGGCAACCACCTCGGCATCGGCCTCGGCACGCATCTGCGCCAGCTGCGCCGCCGCGGTCTCACGCGCCTCGACAGCGTCGGCCTCGGCAGCCTTCTTGCCCGCTTCGACATCCTCCAGCGAGCCGCGCAGTTCCTCGGCATCCGCCTCGGCCATCTGAGCGCGCTGCGTCAACGCCAGCTCGCGCGTCTTGGCCTCGTCCAGCTCGTCGGCCAGGTCATCGCGCTCATCGGTCAGCGCATGCGCCTGCACCTTCCAGGACTTGAGCTGCCCCTGGAGCTCCTCAATCTGCTCGCGGGCCTCGGCCAGCGCCTGCTCGGCATCGAGCTGGGCCTGCGTGACCTCCTCCACAAACACACGACGAACCTCGACATCGGGCAGGTCGGGGCTATCGACCTGCACCTCCTTGATCTCTTTAATAAACTTGGGCGCCACCGGCGCGTGTTGCACGCTCTCGAGTTCCTGCAGGTTGCGCTCGTCGTCGGTCAGGCTCTTAAAGACGGTGTAGTTGTTGATGAGGTTGGTGTACATCTGCACCATGTACTCGTCATCGAACGCCAGCGCCTGCTGCTGCACGTCGATGTTGTAGCCGACCTTGTCGTAGCGCTCCATAAACTGCCACAGCTGGTAGCACTTGCGGTAGTTGGGGTCCTTCATGATGAGGTTGGTGCGCTGGATGGGGCTGCGAACCGCACTGCAGCCGTTCATGATCTGGCAGAACGACGCGCCGCGCAGCGCCATGACCAGGCGACGCACGCGGTCGATGCGCATAAAGACGTCCATGTTGTCGGCGTCGTTCTCGGCAAAGCTCTGGCGGTTTTTGACCGTCATCTCGACGTTGTACTCGATCTCTTCGTACGCGTCGTCGATCTTGCTGTGCATCTTAAAGCGGTTGCGAATCTCGTTGCCCGTCGACCAAAAGATCACGTCGGTGCGCTTGTCTACAAACGTCAGCAGGCGCTGAATCAGGTGGTAGATAAAGCGGTTCTCGTACAGGTCGTACGTCTCGACGGTGTTGACGTTGAGGATGCGCGTAGGGTGAACGCCGCCGTCCTCACTCGGCGCCAAAAACTGCGTGTTCTGGCTCAGATGACGGACGCTGTCGGCGCTGATCTTTTTAGCGAGCGAGACCGGCACCACCTCTTCCTCGGTGGTGATAAAGCGGCGCGGCTTTTCGATAATGGTGTTGATGGCGTCGAGCGAGTCCTCGATCATGCTGATCCATTCCTCGTCCACCACCTTGACGAGCTCCTCGCGCTGCTGCTCGATCGTGGTGCCCGAGGCCTGCGCCATCTCAAACAGATAGCGGAAGTAGCGGCTGTCCTCCTGGATGGGCTCCATCTGCTCGGAGAAGCTGGTATAGAGGTCCTGAATGGTCTCGGACATGGGTTACTCCATAGGTTGGATCGATTGGTAAGGGGCGGGGCGACATCACGCCGCCCCGCACTTACAGCATTAGTAGAAGTTCTGGATCCGCTGCAGGTACATGACGGAATCGGGCAGACCGCCCTCGCCAAAGGTCTTCTCGATATACTCGATCAGGCCCTTCATCTCGTCGCGCACAAAGCTCACGTTCATGGACTCAAATTTCTTGAGCACCTTGCGGGCGATGATGTAGTCCATGCCGCCCAGCTCGGTGCCGCCGCACGCCACGTACACGGGGATAAAGTCGTACATCTGCTTGATGATACGGTTGCCAAACGCCAGCTTAAAGCGGGTCTGCAGGTATTGGTCCAGCTTGTGCATCTTCTGGAGCAGTTCCTCGTCGATCACGTACTCGACCTTGGCCTTCTGGAACAGATACTGCAGATGCTCGGCCGTCACGTGCACGCGCTCGTGCGGCTCGCACTCAAACGCATCGGCGCGCTCGTTGAGCTCGATGGGAATCGCGCGGTCGTACACCTTGTCCGTGATGGTAAAGGTGGAGTCGTCGTTGTTGGCCGTGCCGATAAACCACAGGCTGTCGGGAATGGTGAGCTTGCCGTCGTGCAGGCCCTTGGGGTCGGCGGCCCACTGGGTAGGCACCAGATCGAGCACCCACTCGTCGTGGCTGGGCATCTCGAGAACCGACAGGATCTCGGCAAAGTAGTACTCCACGCGGGCGAGGTTCATCTCATCGAGCACGATCATGGACGGGTCTTGGCGAAGGCCCGCCTCGTACACGGCGCGGAGGAACTCGGTCTCGTTAAAGCGCTTGGAAAACTCGTTAAAGTAGCCCAGTACCTCGGTGCGATCGCGAAAACTCGGCTGCACCGACACGATGGTCGCGGGGTTATCCAGATAGCGGCTAAAGCTGTAGGGCAGCGAGGTCTTACCAGTACCCGAGATGCCCTCCAGGATCAGCAGCTTGGAGGCGGCCATGCCGGCCACAAAGCGGCGGATGACCTCAGGCGTGTAGTAGAGCTTCATCTGGCTGCAGGCGAACGCGCGGAAGCTGTCGACAAAGTCCTCCAGCGAGATGGCATCGTCGTAGGCCGGCGATTCCCAGTCGCGGTACTTAAGGTCCACAAGGGACAGCTTGGGGAAGCGGTTGGCCTGGGCGATCTCTTTTTCCTCGGCAAGGGTCTTGGCCTCAACGGTGGCCTTGGCCATGGCGGCTGCGGCGTCCTTGACGCCCGCGCCATCGAGCGCGAGCGACGCGTTGCCCGACACCACGGCAGCCGTGGCGCCCTCGCCCGCAGGCGCGCCCGCGGCGGCGCCCACCACGTTGCCCACCGTGGGCAGGTGGTCGTCGGCCAGGGCCGAGGCGCCCACGTACGGAATCTGCTTGGTGCCGCCCATGGCATTGACCTTGAGCGCCAGCAGCTTGTTCTTCTCGTCCATGAGGTCGAGCACCTGCTTGTTCAGGCGGCCGATCTCGCGATAGAGCGCCTTGTTGGACGTGTCGTCGCGATGCAGGCGGCGGTTGATGCGGTAGCGGTGCACCAGAATGACCACGATCAGCACGGGGACCGCGACGAGCATGGCAAACAGGATGACCGCGCCGATCTTGCCCACCAGGTCAAACGTGGTGAAGTAGGTCATAAAGATGTTGAAGTACTCAACCCAGCCAAACACCAGCAGGTTAAGGATGGAGCTCACAACGGCAACGACGTTGTAGACAACCTTTGCCAGCAGCTCCCAGGCAAATCCCAGAAACTCACTCACCGTCGGTACCCTCCTGCTTGGTCGCGTTCATCGCCGCCTCGGCCTCGGCCTTCAGACGACGGGCTTCCTCGAGCTTGGCCTCGGCCTGGGCAAGCTGCTCGGCGGCGTTATCGGCCGTGACGGTAGTGTCACCCTTGCCCTCGGCGTCCACGATGGCAGCCGCGACGGCCAGGCGGTCCTCCTCGGCCATAGCGCGCTTAAGGTTCATGCCCACCACGATGAGGTGATACACCTGGTAGATAAAGAACAGCAGCATGGGCAGCACGATCACAATGAGGAAGCCCATGGAGCTGGACAGGAAGTCCATGACCTTGCCCATCTGCGGCAACGCAAACACGTACTTGCCCACGATGTCGCCGTCGCTGATGATGTGCGTATCGGCCACGTCGTTGTTATCTCCCTTGGTGGTAAAGCTGCGCATGCCGTTGACCTCGTCGATGGCGGCGATGCGGTGCGTGTTGAGCGCGTACTCGTTGTCGATGATGGTATGGAACGTCACGATGTCGCCCACCTCGAGCTTGGAGGTGTCGCACTTTTTGATGAAGATGAGGTCGCCCTTGTTAAACGTGGGAGCCATGGAGTCGGACTGCACGGCGAGCGGGGTGAAGCCGGCGATGTCAGAGACGCTGCCGTCCTCGCGCGTGGCGAGCGTGGTAAACGCATACAGGGCCGCCACCAGGATGATGATCCACATGACAACGCTCAGCGCGATGGATGCGACTTTTTTAACAGATTGCATAATGTCCCTTACTACCGTGTCTGTCTAGGTCGTGCGCGGCCCGGTGGCCGCCGTGCATATCTACTGTTCCTCGATGCCCTCAAAGCGCATCGAAACCGAATAGTTAGCTCCCTTTAGCATATTAGTGCAATTTGGGTCCGTTCCCTCGAGCCATATGCGAACGGTTACCGGCTTGTCCGTTTCTGTCATCAGGTCGAACATGTCGCTGGCCGCGGTCGCCTCGCCCGAGTCGAGCCCAAAGACGGTGGCCGAGCCAGATGAACCGCCGCCCCCGTTAGGGCTGTAGACCCACGTTCGACCATCGGCGGTAAAGCTCATACGCATGGCACTGGCCATGCCCTGTGTATCGGAGCTAAACCGCGTGCCGGACACGCCGCCGTCGCCATCCTGCCCGGTCAGGCGAACGCGTAGGTCCGTACTGCTCATAAAGTGCAGCGTAAACTCCAGGTAGGCGCCGGTGGCGGGATCGGCGGTGGAGCCGTCCTCGAAGGTGAAGGTCTGGTAGTCGCTCGTGGTGACGGGCTTGAGCCTGGACGCGTCGATGTCCACGCCCTTTTCACTGGCGATGCGCGCCGAGATCTGGTCGAAGCCCAGGCTGTGCACGTACTCTTCGAAGGTGGCGTGCTCGTCCAGGTCAAAGCGCAGCGAACCGTCGGCGTTGGCGTCGATCATGAGCATGCGGGTCTTGGCGCTATCGGCGATGGAGAACCAGGCGAACGTTGCCATGGCTATCGCCACCAGCGCAAACAGCACCAGCACCACGGTGGTAGTGAGCTTGCGGCGCAGGTCGATATCGGTGGGCGCGGCAACCGGAGCGCCGGTGGTCGGGCGGCGGTTGTCGGGCGTGGCGTGTGCCATTGCTACTCACCGTCCAAGGTCGCAAAGAGCGCCAGGTGCAAGGTGCCCGGATCTTGATAGAGATAGTCGGCGCTATCGGGATCGGTGCCCTCGATGTAGTAATAGATATCCAAACGATAGGTCTGGTCAAGCCCCAGCGTGGCAAGCGTGTTTTGCGGACGCGCGGCCGTCTCGCTCGTGTCCAGCGTAAAGGTGGCCGGGTCCTGCGTCACGTTGGCGCCGCAGGTGAGCTGACCGTTTTGCCAGCCCAGGAGCATGCCCTCGGTGTAGCCCGCCAGGCCTGCAGGGGCAGTCGCCGTGTGCTCGGCGCGGTGACCACTATCGGAGCTATCGAGCTCAAAGATGTTGGCGGCAAGCACCTGGTTGCCGCTCGAGATCTTTATGCCCACGCGGGCCGCGCGTAGCAGATCGGCATCGGCGCCCTGCGGGACCAGCGATTCGGCCAGATACAAGCTGACCTTACCCTTTACTTTGCTGGCGCCCGTTCCGGTAATGGTGGGGCGCAGATTGATCCAGCCGTGGTAGAACGCGGAACCGTTGTCTTTTGCCTGCTCAAACACCGTGGCATCGCCGGCGGAGTTGTTTTGCGCGCAGGCAGCAAAGCCGTTGAGATCGAAGGTCGAGACCGGATAGAGCGTCACGGCGCCAGTCGCATTGGAAGTCAGGGAAACATCGCCCTGCTGCGACCAGCTGCCGCGATCGGCGTCGCCCAGCTCCAGCACCAGCTTGGACGTGTCGCTGTGCACGCTCACCGAATTGGTGTTGACCTTCATGTTGTTGGTAAACCAGGCGTAGGTCGCGGCGCCCAAGGTGGCGGCGAGCGCCACCATAACGAGCGCGATGTAGGCACGCGCGTGGCGAGCGTGGCGGCGGGCGGCGGCGCCCTCGAGGACCTGGCACTCGGCGGCTACGCTGGAGGGAACCGCGGGGCTCTCGCTCTGGGTTTTGGCCTCGCAGCTATCTGCTGGCATGCGCTTCTGATCTTTCACGTCGCTCGCCCCCTTACGCCTTGGCCGCAGCAAAGGCAAGCTGCAGCACCACATCGCGGGCCTGGGCCTCGTCGATGCAATTAGCGTCGCAGCCTTCCATGTACACAACGTAGCGAACGCTTGCCACCTCGTTGGCGGCCAGCGTACAGATAGGCGTGGCGCCCGCGCGCGGCGTGGGCGTGTCGCCGGTGCCGTCCATACTGTAGACGCTTATGGCGCGCGCAGGGTCGGCGGTGTAGCTCCAACCCGAAGCGCCGCCCGCTACGACCACGCCGTCTTGCGCCGTGGTGCGTCTGCTGGTAGCGCCCGCGGTATTGCCTAGGTCGTCGCAGGTAAAGATATGCGTTTGCGTGCCCGATGGGGTCGTGATGACCAGGCCCAGGCGCAGTGCGGCCAGCAGCTGCGGGTCGCTCGTCACGCTCATCTGCCCCTGATACAGGTACACGTTGAGAGCGCTATCGCTGCCCTTAAGGTACAGCGTGCCCGAAAGGGCGTAGTCGTCCAGCTGCGCGGTGCAGTCGGCGTAGTCGGTCGTGATGCCCGCGGCGTTTTGGAACGTGCCACGCCAAAAGCGGGAAAGGTCTGCCGTCGAGATGGGATAGAGCGTTTTGTCGGCGGCGGCTAGCGTTGCCGTTGTGTCCCATGGTCCGTTGGCCGAAAGTCCAATCTGCAGGTCGGAGCCCTCGTCGCTTACCGTGTGTGCCACAGGCGTCACGTTGGTGTAACGCGAGTTGCTAAACCACGCGTAGGTGGCGGCGCTCAGGGCAGCCACCAGCACGAGCATCCATGCGGCCGCAGCAACCATGCGACGGCGCGAGCTCAGGATGTCTTTGATGTTCGATGTACTCATGCCCCGGCCCCCTACGAACGCTTGCCAGCAAAGCGCAGCGCCAGCGATTGCAAGCTGGTGGTGGCCAGATTGTTGGTGCAATCGGGGTCGCAGCCTTCGAGCCACACGTATATATCCACACGCACGGGCGTGCTACGGTTGGCTCCCTTGGCAGCGGCGGGCAAGCTGCAGATCTTGGTCGTGGCCTCCTTGAGGCCCACGATACCGGTGTCTTCGTTGTAATCGCAGAAGTGTGCGCTGGTCAGCTGGTCAAAATGGACCGTGGCGCCATCGGAACGGGTGCTGTCGAGCACCAGGTGGTTCTGCTCGTTCTCGCCGGCATCCTTGCCGTCGAGCGTGTTGTAGCGCGCCTGGGGATTGTGCTCGCCCGAGACCTCAAAGATGTACTGGCCCGTTACGGTGTCGCCCTGCCCTGGAGCATAGGTAACCAGTCCCACGCGCAGGGCGGTGGAGATGGGGTTTGCCGGATCCTGCTCGGTAAAGTCGATACCCGACAGGTACACGTCGGTTGCGGCCGAGTTGGTGGCCAGGTACAGGGAGGTCTTGTAGTAGTCGGAATGTTCGGCCGTGCCAAACATGCTGGCAAACAGCGAGTCCTGCGTGGTTCCGCCGGTAAAGCCCGTTACCTTTTGGAAGCCGTTGAGCACGTTGTCGGTCGAGACGGGATCGAGCAGGCCCGCAAAGTTCAGGCCGGCATTGGTTTTGTATTCGCCGTCGTACTCGTTAGAGATAAGGAAGGTAACGCCCGTGCCCGCGGCCATCTTGACGTCGGTGATATGACGGTTGGCGTTGTAGATGTACCAGGCATACGTTACAGCTCCGGCAACAGCAAGGGCCACCAGCAACGTGGCGAGCATGCGATTGAACTGTTTTTGCAGCGAACGCGCGTCCGACATGCCCCTCCCCCATTTGCCGCGTTGTAAACTACCTGGACACCATTTGCCCATAATGGAGTTATTTTACGCGAATGTGCAGTTCATCGGGGGTACAAACGCAACTTTCCACGTGCTGTTCGCGCTGCATCGGGGCGGATAGGGTCGCAAATCGCCGCTTTTTAAAAAATAGTTCTTGCCACTGGGTGGGAGCTCCGTTATATTATTCCGTGCGCACTCGCGCACCCTTGATCGGGCGTTTAGCTCAGGGGGAGAGCGCTTCCCTGACACGGAAGAGGTCAGAAGTTCAAATCTTCTAACGCCCACCAAATGTTCGCAGCTCAGAGGCTTCGCCTCTGAGCTGTTTTGTTTTACGCTGCCAAGCCAAAAGGACGCCGCGGCACCCAAAGCGCCCGAACAGCCCCGGTGATTGCCCCGATCAGGCGCGGATGGGTCTCGCAGCCATATATAAATAACCTCCTATAAATTGAGGTTTAATACTTTTCCCGAGAAGTGAACGAGCTTATTTGGACCCCCGGAGCATCCACACTTTTTGACGTTAAAACCGCAGGATTCCAGCAGCAAAACCGCAGGAAACAAGCCCCTAAAAGTGTCGATGTTTCGGGGGTCCATTCTGACTCGTTCACTTCTCGGGAAAAGTATTAAACCTGGATATATGGCCGCTAATTCTAACCCCCCGCTACCGCCCCTACCAATACTGATGCGCATCGATAACGGCTTGCCAGAGCCAAAATCGCTTCGTTTCGGCACGCGCATGGGCAAAATATCGCTGCTCTGCACTCATCGCCTTGTTAAAGATGGGGCGCTTATTCCGATGCAGCTTGCGTCGGATGCGCTCGCACAGCCGAACGAGCTTTTCGTAGTCATTTGCTTGGTCGGTTGTCACGGTAAAATACGCTACCCCCTCAAGCAGTTCCAACTCGTTGCGGCGCTCGGCATCCTTGTGGATCTTCTCGCGGCCGTCATGAATGGCATCGCTGTCGTAGTCGACCATCGCGGTCAGCACCTCTGGCAGCAGCCCGGCCTTTACTTTATCCCTGCCCACCTCGACTTTAGCTGTAAGCGTAATGTCGGGCGTGCGCTCCAGCACGCGCAGCTTGCGCTCGCGCCCATCGTTGAGTCCATCGCGAATAAAGACCTTCTTGTTGAGCTCGGCCTTGCCCAATGCATACCCGCCGTGGCGCGTAGGCAGCGACATAAACATGCACAGCCCCGACTCCCTCGGAGAGCGCGACCCCTCGATCACATACGCAAGCAGCGCCTTTGCTTTCGCGAGACCCCTTACCTTTGGGGACGCCTCGATATACGCCGCAATGAGCTCCTTGGTCGTGAGCTTGCTATCGCGCATGCCCGCATCCCTACTGGTCACCCCGCCGGGGGCAAGGTTATCCAACCGGTAGTTCGATGTCACGGCATAGCCGGCATAGATGGCCTCGGCCGCAGAGCTGTCGTGTGCAGCCTGCACAAACGCCAGCTCGGGAGCGCACACGTACGCATCCAGGCCGCCCATCCAGTGGCCCAGCGAGATAAACGAACCCGCCGGGAGCTCGTTGGTGCAGAGATGCGTCTTAACATGTTTGCTCCGCCGACGGTCGGCGCGCGACGGCACCAGCAAATCCAGCGTTTGGATCCCCAGATCATAGCGATCGATAAAGTCCTGCGCCTCTTGGTCCAACAGCGCACAGGCGTCCGTGATCGACACGATCTCTGGTTCCGAATCCCCAAAGCGCGGGTTCGGGATGTGCGCCAAGAGCGCCAGCGCAGCGTTATGTGAAACGATAAAGTACCCCATGGCGCGAAGATAACACGCGCGTCGGCGGCGGCTCGCGACCCTAGCGAGTTTTCGGCAAACGACCAGCAGTTTTTTTGCCGCGGCGCAACCAAAGTGTTCATTCGTCGACGTCTAAATGCAAATCCGTCAAGCTTTTGGCAAGGTTGCCGCTCAACTGACCAAAAGCTGACCATTTGCTTGCCCATTTGCTTGACGGCACGCCCTCGCCAAAATGCTCCGCGACTTCTCGGACGGTCGAAATGCTCGTTTAGCGACCACGCACCCGCCGCTGGGGTATCCTTGGAACACATGCACCGCAAGCCGCACTAAGGAGCCGCCATGCGCACCGAGCTCGATGTTCCCTTTTCGCACAAAGACGAGGCCAAGGCCCTGGGCGCCAAGTGGGACCGGGTCAAGAAGATCTGGTACGTGCCCGATGGCGTCAACCCCGAGCCCTTTGCCGCGTGGCTGCCCGGCGTGGATCGCTCCGACCCCAGCGCGCCCTACATCTACCTGGTGCTGGGCAAGCGCGAATGCTGGAAGTGCCACGAGCAGACGACGGTCGCGGCCTTTGGTATTCCGTATCGGGTGGCCGAGAACTCGGGCAGCAAGACTGCGCCCAGTGCCGCGCCCGCCATGGATGACGCGGGCCACATCGCGATCGACACCGCCCGCGCCAACGCCATAGCCATCGTCCCCGCACTGGGCTGCGTGCCGTCCGAGATCCGCGACTACCTGCGCGAGCGCTGCGGCTACAAGCCCGTAACGTCGCGCACCACCAAGACCGTATCGCTCGCCAGCACCTGCACCGCCTGCGGCGCGCTGCAAGGCAGCCATTACCTGTTCGAGGAGCCCACGTCGCCGTTTGCGCTCACGGCCATCAACAAACTGCCCGCGCTGGAGTTCGTGCGCGTGGAAGTCGCCGGCGTCTATGGCATCCCTGCCAGCCAGAGCAACTATGACCAGGCGCTCTTCACCTGGGCACGCGACCACCACACCCAGTTCCATAAGCCCCTGTGCGAGGGGATCTACCTGTAGCGCAAAGCTCGAAAATCGAGTCCAGATTTCCTCGAAAATCGAATGCGAAAATCCTCGAAAATCGAGTATGATTATCCTCGAAAATCGAGTATGCCCAGGTAGCGAGGTTTATCTAATCATGATTTCTTATGGTTCGGAGCAGCCCAAATCCTACCGTCCTCGCCTTTTGGACGAACGGTTGCAAACTCTGCTCCAGATATTTGGGGCTGTCGAGATTCGGGGCACCAAATGGTGTGGCAAATCATGGACAGCGCTTGCATTCGGCGAGAGTGTCATCCATCTTGACGACCCAAACGTAAAGTCGCTGGTCGAAGCCGATCCTTCGCTCGCCCTTCAGGGCAATAAGCCGCATGTCATCGACGAATGGCAGGAGACCCCCGCAACATGGGACGCCACACGCCGCGCCGTAGATGCATCCGGCGGCGAAAAGGGCCTCTATATCCTCACTGGATCATCAACGCCAGCAAAAAACTCTGTTACCCACAGCGGTGCCGGTCGCATAGCGCGTCTCGACATGAGCACCATGACGCTTTGGGAACGCGGACTTTCAACGGGGTCCGTTTCGCTGAAAAACCTATTCGAAGGATCATTCGAACCTTCCGCCTATACAGGATCGCTCCCGATGTTGGCCGACGCAATTTGTTGCGGGGGATGGCCGGCGCTTGTCGGAGCGAGCCCCCAGATGGCCGCAGAGGTCGTTAACCAGTATCTCGATGCCATGTACGAAGTCAGCGTTCCGCAAAAAGGAGGCGTGGGGTCTACGGCGCGACACATCGTGTCCTCGCTCGCGCGCAACGTTGCGACATCTGCCACGCTCAACACCATTGCGGCAGACGCCTCGTTGGGCGACAGCGATGCCCAGCCGGCAACTTCAACCGTGGCGTTTTACCTCGACATGTTGGAGAGCATGTATGCGATCGTAAATCTGCCCGGTTGGGATGCGCCCGTCCGCGCCAAGTCTCGCCTGCGTACCAAGCCAAAACGTTATTTCGTCGACCCCTCCATTCCCGCAGCCGCACTCGGAATGAACCCCGAGAGGCTCCTTGCAGACGGCCAAACATTTGGCCTGCTCTTTGAGTCTCTGTGCATTCACGATCTGAGCGTCTACACCTCGTGCCTGCCCGGCTCGTATCCGGGCTCACTCCACTACTATGGCGACTCCGACGGGCTTGAAGTCGATGCCATCATCGAGCTGAACGATGGCCGCTGGGCGGCGATAGAAATCAAGCTCGGCGAATCCAAGGTAAGCGACGGAATCCGCAACATCGAACGCCTGCGCCGCAAGGTCGCTCTGAACCCTGCCGCACGCAACCCTCAGCCAGAGTTCTGCGCCGTCGTTACCGCGACCTCGCCCTTCTGCCGCTACGATGCCGAACACGATGTCTACGTGTTCCCCATTGGGGCGCTGCGGGCATAGCGCACTGCATGTCGAACCACTTGATTTTGTTGACTGGCAATTGGGCCATCGAAGCTACGGTTCCACCTCGTCATAGGTGATGGCGGGGCGGAACTGCAATCTGCAATATCAACGCCATAAACGGAACGCTACCGAGAATGCAATGCGAAATCGCTACAACCCCAGGATATGCTCCAGATAGCCTTTGTTAAACCAGAACGATTGTCTGGTCATCCAGCGTCCGTCAGGCAACTCGTAGGCGTTCTTCGCAATATTGCCAATTTCGGTTCCGTCGGCGAATCTGTACGCAGCTTTTGAGGTATGCGGGCGAACGTGGACAATCGGGTTGTCCGCCATACCGGGCAGATTGTTGGTCACCTTGAGCTTTCCGTTTGCATCCCGATACGGACTGAGCTCAACGCCCCCGCGAATGACCTTTCGCGTCTCATCCCAGCAGGCCTTTGCGGGGCCTTCGATTTCGTTTGCCGGCATTGCCCAGAATAGGCAGCGGTCAAGGCGCCACTCCCCCTCGTGGTCCTCACGGAACACGACAAAGAAGAAACGGTTGGTCTCAAGGCGCGCACGGAAGGAAGACGTTTCCCAATCCTCGTTGATTAGCTGCTTAAACTCAAACGGAGGAAAAGACATTGCCTGCTCGATGTGCCCTCTCTTATTAACGCGACAAGCACGGACGTTAATCCCGGCCTTAACGAACTCCTCGGCAGCATTGCTTTTAATGCCGAGCATTCGATAAACGAGCGTCGTCCACTGCGCCTTGTTGCCCGTATACTCCAGGCCGTACCGCTCCGCAATCTGGCGATCGGTCTCGCCATAGTGTCGCTCGATAAGTCCAGTTACATAGCTTTCGAAATCAACGGACTCGTCACCAGCCTGAACGATACTCTCGCCAACGCGCGGGGCACCGAGGACATAGGCGTGGAGGACATAGTCCATATACGAGCGCTTGAGCGAAAAGGCGCGACGCTTTGCGCGACGGCGCTCGATCTCGCCCGTATCGGTATTGAAATACTCGTAGTACTGGTCAACCCACATCGTCGCTTCGGTTGCACCCTTTGTGCAGGCGCCCAAGTAGGTGGTCATGCCCTCCGAAAGCTCATCCGCGCGGCCATCTTGAATGTATGAAATGATCTTCTCGTAGTCAGCGCGAATGATCTTCATGTCCTCTTCGGGCAGGCGAACCATAACAGCGCGCTCAATACGCTGGTCGTATTTATCGATAGAGCGATCACGGCCATAGTAAATCAGCAGGATATTGCTGAGCTTGGTCTTGAGATGCGAGTTGTCGTAGTCAAGCGAGACAGGGCGGTCGTAAGGAATCATCGTTAAGACAAGGCGCTCGCCGGCCGACTTGCGACCGTCCTTGAGCACGTCAAAACACGTTGCCTTAAGTTCGACGCCTGCCTCGGGAAAGTCCGGCCGATCATCGCTGTTGGCCTTGTAGCCAAAGTAACGCTCCTCAATCAGGGTTCCCATACCGCCCTTGTACTTCTTAGACCCAAAGTCCTTGGGCGCACTCTCCCCCTCCGGCGCAATACCGAGCTCGAGAATATCGCGAAACGTCATCCCGTCGAGATTGGCAGCATACCGCTCAATGCTAGAGGGGTCAGAAAAATCGGTATCGTCAAGCATACGCTTGAAGTCGAGGTGCTTCTTGGACATGGGGTACCTCCGAATGTCGCAGTTAACCTCATGGTAGTTCAGGGCAGCATATTCCTCCATGAAATTGAGGTCTTGATCTTGTCCGCTCGATCGGTTATTGTTGTGAGCACCATAAACGGACACAGCAGCGATTGGAGAAACGTGTCTGAGATCAACATTGCCGAGCTGTTTGCGGGCGTCGGCGGATTTCGGCTGGGCCTCGAAGGCTATGCCGACCCGCGTCATCCCGAGTTTTACATGAAGCCCGCCGGCCCCTTCCATACCATTTGGGCCAACCAGTGGGAGCCGCCCGGAACCAAGTCCCGCCAGTTTGCGGCACGTTGCTACATGGATCGCTTTGGCGAAGATTCCGTTGTCAACGAAGATATCAATAAGGTTTTGGAGCAGGCTGAGACCGGCGAGATTGAAATTCCCGACGTGCAAATGGTCGTCGGCGGCTTCCCTTGCCAGGACTACTCTGTTGCACGTCCGCTCAATCAAGCGCACGGCATCGAGGGCAAGAAGGGTGTCCTGTGGTGGGACATCTATCACTTCCTCGAGATGAAGCAGCCCTGCTTCGGTCTCTTTGAGAATGTTGACCGCTTGCTCAAGTCGCCCGCCTCTCAGCGCGGTCGCGACTTCGCCATCATCTTGAGTTGCCTCGCCGATCTCGATTACACCGTTGAATGGCGCGTAGTCAACTCTGCAGAATACGGGTTTCCCCAGCGTCGCAAGCGCGTTTACATCTTCTGCGAGAAGAACGCCGGCAAGGTCGATCTTGCCGATCGCATGCATAACGGCGTTATGGCGAAGGCCTTCCCCGCCATCTATCCTGACGAAATGGCGGAGCTTGATGTCCTTCCCGATCCTTACGAGAACTCGACTCGCTTTGGCGTTGGTCAAAAGACCTCGCAGTTCAAGAACGCCGGTGTCATGCAGGACTGCCATGTTCTGACCTGCGACTTCGCCGAGGACTATCACGGCGAGCGCCGCGTGCTTGGCGATGTGCTTGTCGACGAGGCGAATGTTCCGGAGCAGTTCTACATCTCTGACGAAAAGCTTCCAGACTGGCGTTACCTTAAGGGCAGCAAGCGCGAGGAGCGCACCAACAAAAAGACGGGCTTTACATACACGTATTCCGAGGGAGCCATGAGTTTCCCGGATGCCACCGACAAGCCGAGCCGCACCATCCTCACGGGCGAAGGTGGCACGGGAGCCAGCCGTTTTAAGCATGTTATCGAGTGCCCCGACGGTCGTTTCCGTCGTCTTGTCCCCGACGAGCTCGATCAGCTCCAAGGATTCCCGAAGGGCTGGACCGACACCGGCATGACCGATGGCCATCGAGCTTTTTGCATGGGTAACGCTCTGGTTACCGGCGTGCCTCACCGTATTGGTGAAGCTATGGTTGAAGTGTACGGGCTATAGCCGAACCACTATTGGCATAAACAAGACGAGGGCCAGTTCGATTCTGAACTGGCCCTCGTCTTTTATCAAAGTTGCTAGCAGCGTTTACACTACTTTGAATCAGCTACGATGCCGACCATGCTGACCGCTACGTCAAAGGTCGGGCTTCCTTCGCCCACATCGAGGCCAGACATATTCTGGCAATCGCTGTCGGTGCCCTCCATCCAAACGACAACTTTCATGTTCGTACCGTTGTAATCGACGCTCGAAGCGATCTTTTGCGCGTTGCCGCTCGGCTTAATGTAGACTTCGCCCGCTTTCGTGGCACCCCAGTTATTGCCGTTTTGATCGAGCAAATCAGTGCCAGAAAGGTGCAAATATGTAGGAGCAACAACCTTGCTCAGAGATTTAGAGTCGACGCACGACCACCCTGCAACGGCAATCACATCGTTACCCGTGTCGATTGTCGAGGGAGCAGTTGGCGCATAGACAACGCGCAGCTCGCCGTTGATTACAATGCCGACGCGCAGGCTGCCTTTGATTTTATCAAACCATTTCTGCGTGCCGCCATGCTGCGTAATCGTAATGGGCGAGCCGCTGCTCGCGTCCAAATACACGTCGGCAACACCCGTGTTCGCCACGGTATACAGCGTGTAATTCGCAGCGGTGAATGCATAGTAATCGTTGCCTTGAATAGCGTACTTGCCGGGAGCCCCACCAGAAATGGATGTGTCGACTATTTGATAGGTGCTCACTTTAACGCCCTGCCAGCCTTGGGGAACGTACCAGTTTTTGGCATCGTTCGTCGATGCCGGGCTAATCTCGTGACCGATTGCAGAAGCAACCGTGGAGGTGTCGGAACCGTGGTCGGGCGTGTCACCCTCAACGATTTGGAGTACCATGCCATTCGCTTGAGCGGAAATGGTGCTGGTAGTCGCATGAACTCTACTATTCGTAACAAACCATGCGTAGGTAGTTGCAGAAAGCGCCACCGCTGAGACGACGACGGTCAGCGCCGCCCCGATAAGCTGAACCTTAAGCCTCTTTACTGAATCACGCATGCCCGTCGCCTCCCTTCGTTAAGAAAAGGGCAGGATCCCGGGCTGGGAACCTGCCCATCACAAGCCATAAATCGTAGTTGCGATTACTTGTTGTCCGCAGTAGCAGTGAACGTAATGGTCACGGCATTGGTAGCAGTGAGTTTTTTGTCCTGAAGATTCTCGGTGGTTACGTTGGCATCCTTACCCTCATAGTAGAGATAAACCTTCAGCACCGTATCTTGATTGGCGGTAACGTTGCCATAGGAATCAAAATTATCGGAAGCGAGCTTCGTCTCAAATTTATCGCCCGCCGCGTTCAGGCCGTATACCTCCCATTTGTTTCCATCGGCACTAGTAACAAGAACGCGCAGGGCCTTCTTCAGGCTCGGTTCTTGAGTAGTGTCGGTAATACCCTCGATCTTTTCGACAAGAATATTAGAAAGGTTCTGGCCCTTTGAGCTGACATTGTAAACCTGCTCGAGAGCATATCCGCCCTTGATGGCAGCGTCAGTTGAACCTGCGTCCGCATCTCCGCCCTTGCACTCGAACAAACTGCCCTTAAGGGCGCCATCATTGAGCTCATTACCATAACCGGACATCCAAATACCTTTTTTCGCCCCAGTTTCCTCGCCATAGGTAGCGGGGAAGAGCGGCTTGGTGCCAACCCCAGTAGTGGCCGACGTGGCATCGGTGTCTTTCGCACCCGTCGGGCCATTCGCAATCGTCATAAACGCCGCGTTCGACTGAGCGGAAATCGTGCTCGTCGTTGCCTTGACGGTATTGTTCGTCACAAACCATGCGAACGTGGCGGAGCCGAGGGCTACGGCTGCCACGAGGACCATGGCGATGGCGGCGCCCATCTGCTTCTTTAATGCCTTGGTATCCATACGGACCCCTTTCTTTCCCCATTCATCCCAGATGACCCTCGAGAAGCTCGGAAGGGGAGCCCGCGCTTTCGTGTTGGATGTTGCTTGCCCATCCTTTAGACATGGAATTGAGAATACCATAATTCTTACGATTTCCTTATGAGTTTTCGGCAGCCTACATTCCGGCGGATTCATAGGTCTACCTCGGGTTGTATGTGGTGCTATGTGAACATCGTTTACCTTATTTGATCTCTCTCCCGCGCAGTCATAAGCCCCTCTTAAGCCTTGCGACCGCAGCGCCATGCCAACGCACACATTCGCCCTCCGCCGAGCTTCGCCCTAGCCCTTCCCCACCCGCTATACTGATGTAGCACGTGTAATTTCTGCCTGCTTGTGCGGGCTATTTGCCGGGAGGACTCTATGGCTGCCGCCAATCAACCCAAGGGAAGCGTTTCTACCGGATCGATCAAGCCGGTGACGCGCAAGGCCGTTCGTTGCCAGCGCGAAGTCGCCTGGCTGGTCACGCAAGCGGCCGGTAAGCTCGTCGCCACCACCGACGACGTCAACGCGCCCACGCCCAGCTTTGTGCTGGCCGCGGCGCTGTCGTTCGCCCGTGAACAGGAGCAGGCCGCACGTGACCGTGGCGCCGTGATCGACTACAAGGCCGTCATGGGCCCCGACCTTGCGAGCTTTTGCCAGGCTGCAGGGCTGCCCGCAGCGCCCAACGCGCTTTCGGACGCGGGCTACATGTTCACGCTCTCGGGCGCGGACCTCATCCGCGACCTCTACGCCTACTGTAGCGACCTGGGCGAACGCACGGGTGACGCGGCGCAGGTCAAACCGGGCTACGCGATCAAACTCGCGCTGCGACTGTTCCTGCTGGACGCCGCCGCTGGCGACGTCACCTCTCCCAAAGACAACGCCTCCGCATAACAAAAGCGCCGGGCCGGAAAATCGATTCCGGCCCGGCGCTTGTTCGTTCTACTTGTCCCCGTCGCCTACGGGCGAGTTCTTTTGGTTGCGGCGGTTACTCCACGTCACGTTGTGTTCCTTGTAGTAATCGGGCGCCTCGTTGCCGCTCGCGCTAATGGGGTCGTTGCCGGTCAGGGTGTCGGCAATATCCTGCACGAACTTAACGAACAGGCTTGAATCGTCGGTCTCGGACGAATCAAAGTCAAAGCCAAACTCCACCGCGCCGCCGATGATCTTGTCCACGCACTCCGGGTCGTCGCCGTCCAGCCAAATGACCACGGTGTACTTGTCCACGTCGCCCACGCGGAAGTTCGCGTGGCTAATAGTTGTCACCACGTCTTTGGACGCAAACGGCTCGGTGTTGGGCTCGGGATTGCCGTCGGCCGCGGCAGCCGCGTAGGTGGTGGGCTCGCCGTTGCGATACACCCGCACGCGCGCGGCCTTATCCACGCCCTTGCTGGCGCTGACCACCTTGAGCTTGGCGCTATAGCCCAGATCGGTCTTGCCGGCGTTACGGATATAGAAGGTGTACGCCACGTAGTTTTTGCCGTTGTGGCTGCCGTCGACGTTATCCAGGTTGTCGGGCAGGTCGTCGGCGGCGATATTGGTGCCGTTGTCCACGGCGTCGGCCGCCAGGCGCGCGGTGGCGTTGTTAAAGTCGCCGTTGTCGGCAATGGCCACGCCGCGGCGGAACAGCTCCAGGCGGTTGAGGTTGATGGTGAAGTTGCCCATGTTTTCCTGCATAAACGACAGGGCGAACAGCACGCCAAAGGCAAGCGCCAGCACCACGAGGGCCTTTTGCAACTTGTCCATGCGCAGCAGCGCCGTGCCGATGCGCTCCATACGGCGCTTGGGCATGTACATGGATACGACCGCGTCGGGGTCGATGTCGTCGAGGTCCTGGTCGGCCAGCGCCTGCTCCAGCTCCTCGATGCGCACCACGCCGCGCAGGTCGCGCTTGGGTTTGGGCTTGCGTTTGGGTTTGCCGAAGCGCTTGCGCGGGGCGGGGTCTGTGCTGGGGGTGTCCTCGGGCTGACTCTCGGTCAAATCCTCAGTCATGCCCTCGGCCATGCCCTCAGCCAAATCCTCGGCAGCTTGATCTTTATTGTCGTTACGCTTGAACAGTGCCATGGCGATCAGATCTTATATTTGGCGCGGATGTAGCCGACGTATTCTTTGACGAGCTCGCGCTCCATGTCGTCGGCATAGCGGAACTGCAGGCCGCAGACGTTGCGGTACAGGCTGCCCTTGGGCGCGCGGCGCACCCAGCACACGATGCCCAGCTGCTCGGGCAGCTCGTGGCGCTCTCCCTGCAGACGGATCGTGGGCATTTGTACGGCCAGGGCCTCGCCCACATCGGGGTAGTCGTTGAGGTAGATAGCCAGACCGCCGGCCGAGACGTCGATGGTCATGGCGTCCTCGGGCTCGGAGGTCGGCGCGTTATCGCGCTGGTAGGTCAGGCGCATGGCGACCTTAAAACGCTCGTCGCGGCGCTTGACAAAGCTGCGCTGCTCGGCGACTTTGCGCATTTTCCAGTAGGTGCGGATGCTCTTTTTCTCGACTGCCTCGGGATAGCCGGCGAGCACGAACGTCTCCTCGCCTACTTTGTACTGCAACAGTAGCTTTTGGTTTTCGTCCATGAGCAGCGGTTTGCCGGCGAGCATGGGCGCGCTCATAAGGAAGTACGCCTCGTCCAGGTCATCTTTGTACGTGGCGAGCATGTTAAAGTCGGTTTTTTGGCCCATGGGCACGTCGAATGCCACCTGAAGCTTGGTCCCCGGCGTTATCTGTTGCTCTGCCATGTTGTCTCCCCCAGTCGCGGGCGCCGATATCATCGTCGTGCGCGATGCGCATTGGGCTATTGTACCTGCTTTGCTGTGGGTTGCAGCGCAGGGTGCGCGAAATGGTGCGGATGCGGCGGCGCCGGTGAACGTGCAGCCGCTCTGTGCGCGGCATCAATCTGGCAGCGATGCATGTCCCCGACAGACCGTCTGTCTGCCTGCCTCTCAGCTATCTCTCGTAATTATCTCTCATCTTTCTGTTATCTCTCGTATTAGAAATGAGTGAGAGATGAGAGATACGCGAGCGATGCATGAGCGTGGATTATTGGACGGTTGAAAAATGAGCGTGGATATTTGGACGGTTTTTGGGCTTTTGGAGGCCGATTCCGTCCGAAAATCCACTGTAATTCGGCTGGCGTCCGAATTTCCACGCTCGTGTGTCCGAAAATCCACGCTCGTGCGGCAGATTGGTCGAAGGCCCCATATGGGTATACTCTCGGGGATTCGACTCGATTCGCCCCCGCTGGGGCGTCAAAGGAGACTGCATATGCCCACCACCTCAACCGACCCGCGCGCCGCTGCCGCCGCGCTGCTAGTGCCCGGCACTACCTGCCACGGCTTTGCCGTCGAGCGCTGCGAGACCGTGCCCGAGCTCGACTCGGACGCCTATGTGCTGCGCCACACCGCCTCGGGCGCTCGCCTGCTGTACCTGGCATGCGATGACGAGAACAAGGCCTTTGCCATTGGCTTTAAGACGCCGCCGGCCGATTCCACCGGCGTGTTCCATATTCTTGAGCACTCGGTACTGTGCGGGTCGGCCAAGTTTCCCGTCAAGGAGCCGTTTGTCGACCTGATCAAGAGCTCCATGCAGACGTTTCTCAACGCCATGACCTACCCCGACAAGACCATCTACCCCGTTGCCACCACCAACGAGCAGGACCTGTACAACCTGATGGACGTGTATCTGGACGCGGTGTTCAACCCGGCCATCTACACCAAGCCCACCATTTTTGAGCAGGAGGGCTGGCACTACGAGCTGGACCTGCCGGAGAGTGTCGAGGGCGAGGGCGACGGCAGCGCCGCCAGCCTGCGCGAGGGCACGCTGCGCTATAACGGCGTGGTGTTCAACGAGATGAAGGGCGCGCTGTCCGACCCCATGAGCGTGCTGGACGATGCCGTCAACGCCGCGCTCTATCCCGACACCGCCTATGCGCACGAGAGCGGCGGCGACCCGCGCGCGATTCCCGCGCTCACCTACGAGCAGTTCCTGGACACGCACGCGCGTCACTACAATCCTTCCAACTCCTACATCACGCTCTACGGCGACCTGGACGTGGACCGCGCGCTGGCTTTTTTGGACGAGTGCTATCTGTCGCAGCCGAGTGCCGCGAGCCGCCGCATGGACGCCGCCGTCGCCGCCGGCGAGGACCCGTCCACGCTGGCACCCAATCCGCTGGACGTGCAGGCGCCCGTGACCTGCGAGTATAAGCGCGTCGAGATGGCCACCACACCCGAGAACGCCCTGGTGGGCCTGGGCCTGGTGCTGGGCAGCGCGCTCGACCGCAAGCGCACGATCGCGGCGGATATCCTGTTCGAGGCGCTGCTGGGCTCCAACGAAGCACCGGTTAAGAAGGCCATTCTGGCTGCCGGCCTGGGCGGCAACGTGGTGAGCTACACCGCGGCCGAGAGCCTGCAGCCCTACGAGCTCATCATGCTGCAAAACGCGCAGCCCGGCGTGGCGCGCGAGCTGCGCCGCGTGTTCCAGGACGCCTGCCGCGACCTGTGCGAGCACGGCGTTCCGCGCGAGCGCCTGGAGGCCATCATCAGCAGCAACGAATACGACCTGCGCCAGCGCGACTACGGTATCGCCGACGGCGTGGCCATTGCGTGCGACGCGCTGAGCACCTGGCTCTACGATGACGACGCCGCGACGCTGGCGCTCAAGTATGGCCCGGTGTACGAGGAGCTGCGCGGCGAGTTGGAAGGCAGCTACTTTGAGGACCTGCTGTGCGAGCTCGTGCTGGAGAACGACCACATGGCGCTGGTCGAGCTGGTGCCGGTGGATGCTGGTGCTGGCTCGGAGGGTGCCGAGGCCGCTGAGCTGGCAGCCAAGCGCGACGCCATGACCGATGCCGAGCTGGCCGACGTGGTCAAGCGCACGGCTGCGCTGCGTGCCGCGCAGGAGGCCGAGGACACGCCCGAGGACAAGGCCACGCTGCCGCGCCTGCGCGTGTCCGACATTGGCGAGGCGCGCCCCGAGCCGCCGCTGGTCGTAGACACGACCGCGCCCATCCCCTGCCTGCGCCACGGCATCCCCACCAACCGCCTGGCCTATGCCATGCAGTATTTCGACCTGCGATGCATCACGTTTGAGGACCTGCCCTACGTGACCCTGCTCTGCCGTCTACTCAAGCAGCTGCCCACACGCGAGCATTCGGCCGAGGAACTCGACAACCTGCTCGCCGGCAAGCTGGGCTTTTTGAGCTTTACGACCGAGGTCATGACGCAGCCCGACGTGGACGGCGTGCGCCCCTATCTGCTGGTGAGCGCCGGCGCCCTGTCCGAGAAGATCGACGCGCTGGCGAGCCTGCCGCGCGAGGTGTGGTCGAGTACGCTGCTGCTCGATGCCGACGCCGACCGCGTGCGCGACGTGCTCACGCAGATTCGCATTGAGCTTGAGCAGGGCTTTATCAACAACGGCCACTCGGCGGCGCTCGGTCGCGCGATGAGCTATAGCTCGCCTTCGGCCGTGGTGCGCGAGCAGCTCTCGGGCGTGGACTTCTACCTGTTCCTGCGCAATCTGCTCGAGCACTTTGACGAGCGACTGGACAATCTGCGCGCCAAGCTTGCCGAGCTGGCAGACCGCATCTTTGTGGCCGACGGCTGCCTGGCGAGCTTTACCGGCAGCGATGAGGACTTTAACGCGTACTGGGATGCCGCGGGCGACCTGGGGCTGGGTGCGGGCGATGGTGCCGGCCGCGACGCGCTCGCGGTGCCGGCGCCGCGCGACCGCCACGAGGCTTTCGTGATCCCCAGCGACATCTGCTTTGCCGCGCGTGCGTGCGATCCGCGTCGCCTGGGCATTGACGTGACAGGCACTTGGGCCGTGGCTGCCAACGCGCTCTCCTACGACTACCTGTGGAACGAGATCCGCGTGAAGGGCGGGGCGTACGGCTGCGGATTCCGCGCGGCAGGTGAGCGTCAGGCGGCGTTCTACACCTACCGCGACCCGGCGATCGATCCTTCGATTGAGAGCGTGGAGCGCGCGGGTGCATGGCTTGGCAGCTTTGAGCCCGACGAAGCCGCCTTTGAGGGCTTTATCGTGAGCTGCGTGAGCGGCATGGACGCGCCCGTGAAGCCGTACGCGCTCACCAAACGCCGCAACACGACCTACCTGGCTGGACTCGATCCGCACGCCCGCGAGGAGCGCCGCGCCCAGATGCTTGCGGCCACACCCGGTGAGCTGCGCTCGCTCGGCGCCGATGTGACGCGCATCGCAGCCGCGTCGCCCACCTGCGTCTTTGGCGGCCGAGACGTCATCGCCAAGAGCAACGCCGGCTTTAACGTCATCGACCTGCTGGGCTAACGCACAGCAAAGGTAGATTTTTGGGACATGCCTGAAAATCTACCTTTTTTCTGCGGCTTGGGCGGGGCGGCGCAGCCCACCGCGGCGGTTTGTCTCAATCTGTAACATCTAGACGGCAATATCGGCTCCAGATGTTACAGATCGAGACGTTTTCGAATGTCGCCGGCTCTTTGTCTCGATCTGTAACAGCTAGGCCCATTTTTGCCGAGTTACTGTTACAGATCGAGACGAACCGCCGCGAACACCCGCTCTTCGTCAAAACCACTACGAAGGTCTCCATGAACTGCCCCCCTTGCGATGATTTGTGTGGTGGTTTGGGTGTTTGCCCAGATAAAACCTGCCAAAATAAACCTGTCCCTTTTTGGTAGGTTTGGGAGAGGAAGCCGGGATGGACAAGGCTGAGTTGCGGCGGGCGGTGATTGCTCGGCGCGATGCTCTTGATTTGGACTTGCGGGCGGCGAAGTCTGCTGTCATTTGCGCGCGGCTTGTTGAGCTGCTGGGCCGCTTGGATGCCGCGGCGCCGCACACCGTTGCCGTCTATGCCGCGATGGGTTCCGAGGTCGACCCTGCCGCGTTTGCCGCAGCTTTCGCCAAACGCGGCTGGCGCGTGGCCTATCCGTGCATGCTCTCGGCAGCCGAAGCCGCAGCTTGTGGCCAACGCATGTGCATGCGGGCAGTTGCTGCCGGCGACGCGGACGCGGCCCCGTTTATCGGCCACCCTACGCGGGCCTTCGCAGCCACGGACATCGACAGCGGCCGCTTCCCTATCGTGCCTGCCGAAGCACTCGACATGATTGTTGTGCCGCTCGTGGCCTTCGATCAAACCGGCGCGCGCCTGGGCTACGGCGGCGGTTGCTACGACCGCTACCTGCCCATGCTCTCACCCGCATGCCAAATCATCGGCATCGCCTTTGACGAGCAGCGTGTCGACGGCGTTCCCACCGACGTCCACGACCTGCCGCTACCTCACATCATCAGCGCCTAACGGCTGGCACGCTGCACCCCACAAAAATGAGCGTGGAAAATTTCCCACTTTGGGCCTGTTCGGGGGCAAAAAACGGGAGATTATCCACGCTCATTATTCAAACGTCCGATAATCCACGCTCGTGTGTCCGAAAATCCACGCTCAACCAAATCGCGTCTAAATTCCCACGCTCATCCGTCCGGATTTCCACGCTCGTGCAGCCTAACGCCCTGCCACCGCCTCAGCATGCACGCGGCACGCCGGCAACCTTGAGCTTGCGATCGAGCTTTGTCGGGTCCCTTAGATCATCCCAGCACAAGCGCACAATCTTACAGTTATCGAGCAGCGAAAGCCTCGACTCGCGCTGGCGCTCATCAAATTGCGCCTTTGCAAGCTTGCCCCCCTCCGCCGCCTTCTCGCTTTTAACGAATCCGTCGAACTCCCCAATAATCAACCGGTCACCCACGCGCCACAAATAGTCAACGCGATACGGCCTTCCCGGCTCAACCGGATCGAACAGCTCAACTTGCAGCTCCGGAACCTGCCAGCCTCGTTCGATCATCAGCGCCCGCGCCTTGGACTCGCCGCCGCTTTCCGACAGGCCGTCGGCACACCGTGCAACCCTGCGCGCCGTCACAACACCGCGGCGATTCAAGCCGAGCTTGTTAACTGCCTCAATGAGATGTTCCTTCGACAAAAGCTGCTCATGGAGCGCCGAGTCCGCAATGATCAGCCCTTCGACAAACGATGCATCGACCAGGCAATCCGCAATCGTTTGATCGATATCGGTCACGGCAATATCCATCTCGCTGGCCCGTGTCCGATAAGCATACCGATGGCGAACGACTTGAGAGCCTGGCGTCGTCGATTGCGCCGGCATCGCGGCGATATGGATGTGCGTCAAATTGGCATGCGAAACCGAAAGACCATAGACAACGGCCGCCGTATAGGAGCAGAATGTCCAGTCGGGATGCTTTTGCGCAAGCGCTCGCACTCGATGCAGATAACGCTGCCGAAACTTGAGCTCGGACCAGTATTCCGGACGCGCATACAGTCCCGGCATGACCACTTCGAGACTTCCCGCCGCCACCCGCCGCTCAATCTGCTTTGCCTCCGCCGTCGTGCGCGCGTACACGCAGCTCATCTGCTGCTCGCACGCTTTAATGTGGCCTGTAAGTCTTTGATTCGCCGTCGCGTTTGCCATGTCGCCTCCCAACTCTTGGAACGGCGCCAACGTACCAGACGGTTTCATGCGAAGTCTGACCAAATGCTGTCCAGCAGCTGACCAAATGCTTGACGGTTTTGGATGTTTTAGGCCAATGCTCCATATCTGCAGGTAGAGCGGTTGTCCAGAGGTCCCTGTCTCCACATTTTGAGCCTCAAAAGCCACCGACTTCATTGAAAGAAAATATGCCGTGGATCAAAACTACCTAGTTTGCGATGTAGTCCGCATGTACTCAACGCGTGATGATGCCGACGGTACGGCAGCTGCAAAAAATGAGCGTGGAAAATCTCCCGCTTTGAGACCCCTTGTGAGCCAAAAACGAGAGATTATCCACGCTCACGTTGCAAACGTCCGATTATCCACGCTCGTGTGTCCGGATTTCCACGCTCATCACGCAGCAGACACGGCAGCGGTCACGGCAACAGATACGGCAACCGCCACAGCCATAGCAGCTGCCAACGCCGCAGCCACAGCCACGACAGCGGCCTAGTGCTCCTCGCCGGCGCGGGCCAGGTCGTAGGGCGTGGTCTGGTAGACGTAGTAGTTGAGCCAGTTGGTGTAGAGCAGCTGAGCCTGGCTGCGCCAGACGTTGCGCGGCTCGGCAGCGGGATCGTCGCCCGGGAAGTAATGCGCCGGCACCTGAGGGTTGAGCCCGCGCTTCACGTCGCGCTCGTACTCCAGACGCAGCGTGTCGGTATCGTACTCGGGATGGCCAAAGACAAAGAAGCGACGGCTGTCGGTCGACTTGACGATGTACAGGCCCACCTCGTCGGACACGGCCACGACCTCAAGCTGCGGCTCGGCCTCCACGTCCTCGCGGCGCACATCGGTGTTGCGCGAATGCACGGCATAGAAACGGTCGTCAAAGCCGCGGACCAGCGGGCTTTGCGGCTTCACCAGATAATGCTCGAACACGCCGCTCGCCTTTGCCGGCAGATCGTACTTCTGGATACCGTAATGATGGTACAGACCGGCCTGCGCGCCCCAACAAATGTGCAGCGTAGAGTGCACGTGCGTGGTGGACCAATCCATGATCTGGCAGAGCTCGGGCCAGTAGTCGACCTCCTCGAACGGCATCTGCTCCACGGGCGCGCCCGTGATAATCAGGCCGTCGTAGTGGATGTCGCGGATGTCGTCGAACGTGCGGTAGAACGTCTCCAGGTGGCCGGCGCTCACGTGCGTGGCCTCGTGCGTTTTGGTGCGCAGCAGGTCCACCTCCACCTGCAGCGGCGTGTTGGAGAGCTTGCGCATGATCTGCGTCTCGGTGGCGATCTTGGTGGGCATGAGGTTGAGGATGAGCACGCGCAGCGGACGGATGTCCTGGTGCAGCGCGCGGTACTCGGTCATGACAAAGATGTTCTCGCTCTCGAGCTGCGCGGCGGCAGGGAGGGCGTCGGGGATGCGAATGGGCATGGATGCTCCTTACGAGTCAGTTGCAGCTATGGTACAACGACCGGCCCCATCCGCGCGAGCACATCGCCCAGCGATGCCGTCAGCGGCCCAAATCACTCCAAAAGTAGAGATTACGGCATGTCCCAAAATCTGTGGCGCTTTAGCCTAGCAAAGTGGCAACAGGACGCTACAATGGTTCGACGCGAAAAACTCGGCCGAAAGGATACATATATGTACCAGACGCGTAAGATCGGGGTGGTCGGCCAGGGCCACGTAGGAGCACATGTCGCCAACAGCCTGCTCATGCAGGGCATTGCCGATGAGCTGTACCTGTGCGATATCAACGAGGCCAAGGTGACGTCCGAGGTCCAGGACCTGCGCGACTCCCTTTCGTTTGTCCCGTACAACACCAAGATCGTCAACTGCTACGACCACTACGAGGAGCTGGCCTGCTGCGACGTCATCGTCAACGCCGCCGGCAAGGTCGCGCTGGCCGCCAGCAACCGCGACGGCGAGCTGTTCTTTACCACCGACGCCGCCCGCACCTTTGCCAAGCGCATCGTCGACGCCGGCTTTGACGGCATCTTCGTGAGCATCTCCAACCCCTGCGACGTCGTGTGCACCGAGCTGTGGCACCTGACCGGCTACGATCCCAAGAAGATCATCGGCTCGGGCTGCGGCCTGGACTCCGCCCGCCTGCGCACCGAGATCTCCAAGAAGGTCGGCGTGAGCCCCAAGTCCATCGACGCCTACATGATTGGCGAGCATGGCTTTAGCCAACTGGCCGCCTTTAAGGCCGCGACCATCGCCGGCAAGAGCCTCAACGAGCTTCAGGCCGAGAACCCCGACAAGTACGCCTTTGACCACATGGAGGTCGAGGAGCTCGCGCGCAAGGGCGGCTACGTAACCTACCAGGGCAAACAGTGCACCGAGTACGCCGTCGCCAACTCCGCCGCGCGCGTCTGCGCCGCCGTGCTGCACAACGAGCACGCCGTGCTTTCCGCCTCCACGCTCATGACCGGCCAGTATGGCGAGGAGGGCATCTTCACCTCCCTGCCGTGCGTGATCGGCGCCGAGGGCGTCGAGGAGGTCTACACGCTCGACCTTTCCGAGCACGAGCTCGAGGGCTTCCACAAGAGCTGCCAGCACATCCGCGACAACATCGCCCAGCTCGACTGGTGGGATGCCGAGGCCTACGACGCAAAGTAGGCCGCCGCTTGACGCGACACCTCGCTCATACGGACGCCATGTAAAGCGGGCCGCGCCGGAAACCCATCGGCGCGGCCCGCTTTTTATTGACCCCAACAGCATGCCTGCAGATTTAGGTCTAATACTTTTCCGCGAAGTGAACGAGCAAAAACGAGCCCCCGAAGCATCGACACTTTTCAGACGCCGTTTCCTGCGGTTTCGCCGAGTTTTTCCTGCAGTTTTGGCGTCAAAAAGTGTGGATGCTTCGGGGGTCCAAAACAGGTCGTTCACTTCGCGGAAAAGTATTCGACTTCGTTTTCGCGCAGACACGAATCCGGCCGCCACAATGCAAAACGGGGTCCGCGCGCAGCACAGACCCCGTCAAAAAAAATAATTCCCGGTGCCTAGTACTGCTCGATGCCCATGTAGCGACGAACCTCGGGGCTGTGGTCAAACACCTTGCCGCGGGCGGCGCGCAGCTCGCAGCTCATGTTGTAGAAGAAGATCGGCTCCAGGAACGAACGCACGCTGGCGGGCACCTCGCCCACGCCGTACTCGAGGGCGTCGAGCACCATAATCGTATCGGTGTGCGTGTTGAGAAACGCGAGCGCGCGCTCCTCCATGGGGCGGCACTCGCCCGCGCCAAGCTGCACAAAGTAGAACACGCCGGGCTCGGTGGCCTCGAAGGGACCGTGGAAGTACTCGCCAGAGTGGATGTAGCAGCAGTGCTGCCACTGCATCTCCATGAGCGAGCAGATGGCCATGGCGTAGGTCTGGCTAAAGTTGGGGCCGGACCCCAGGATATAGAAGAACTTGTGCTGCTGGCAGAGCTCGGCAAAGCGGGCGCCCAGCTCGGCGTTGACCTTCTCGCGGGCGGCGGGCAGCAGCGCATCCATCTGCTTAAGGCCGGCGTACATGTCGGCGAGCGCCTCGTAGCCCTCCTGCTGGTCGAGCAGCTCGGCAGCCATCAGAACACCGATGCCCTGCGGGACCTCGGCCTGCGACTCGCCCTTGCCCCACGGATAGACCCAGGTTGTCCACTTGCCGCTGTCGATCTTGGAGCCCGCATAGTCGGTCATGGTCACGACCTCGGCGCCGGCAGTCAACGCCATCTCGCAACCGTCGATGACCTCCTGCGTGTTGCCACTGTGGCTGCAGGCGACGACGAGCGACTTCGGCCCCAGGCTCTTGGGGGCCATCAGGCAAAACTCGCGCGCGGTGTAGACCGTCGAGGTAAACGTGGTCGCCTCGCGCTTGAGCAGTTCGTTAGCCGGCATGAGGTCGATCATCGAACCGCCGCAGGCAATCCAAAAGACGTTCTCAATCTTGCCCTTGCGCTCGATAATTTCCTGAACCAGATCGTGTGCGTTCATGGTGATGTCCCTCCTTGTGTGGCGGTTTCGAACGACGACAGCTCGTACCTGCAATCGTTCTATGTTGTTCTATTTATAGCATGCGAGCTGTCACAGGTGAAGTCGTTTCAGCAGATTTGTTCTATGTTGTTCTATCTATGGACGTTAGATGTCGAACACGTAGCGCGAGCCCACGATCTTTTGGCGCCCGAGCAGCAGGGGCCGCCCGTCTGCATCGGTAAAGTACGCCTCCATATAGAAGAGCGGCTCGCCGACCGGCACCTCCAGCAGCGGGGCCGCCTGAGCATCGGCAAGCGCAATCTCCACGGTGCAGGGGTCGGACTTGAGCGGCGCGCGGCCCGAATGCTCGGCAACGAGTGCAAAGATCGAGTTATCGGCAAGGTCCTCGTCGGCAAGCGTCTGCAGGTAGGGATGGTCGGCCAGCACAAAAGAGTTGTTCTCGAGCATGACGGGCACGCCATCTGCCGTGCGCACGCGCTCGACTACGATGAGCTCGCAGCCGGGCTCCACGCCAAAGAACGCCGCGTCCTCGCGCGTCGCCGCGACCACCGTGCGCGACACCAGGCGCGCTCCGGCAACCATGTCGTTGGCGGCGCAGCCCTCGGTAAAGCTCTGGACGTCGCCTTTCTGGCGAATCTTACGCTTGAGCTTGGGGGCGCACACAAAGGTGCCCCTCCCCTGCTGGCGGTTGAGATACCCCGCGCGCGACAGCTCCTCGATGGCGCGGCGCACGGTGATGCGCCCCACGCCGTAAGACTTCGCGAGCTCCATCTCGGAAGGAATGCGCGAGCCGGCCGCATACACGCCGCGCGCGATCTCGCCCTTCAGGTCGTCCATGACCTGCTGGTACAGTGGTACGGCGGATACGCCAGCGCGGTCGGTTTTATCGTCGGTTGCCATCGTTACGCTCCATCCCGCGCATGCTCGGACTCAAACTCTTCAATCGCCGCCATAAACTGCTCGCCAAAGGCGTCGGCCTTTTTCTCGCCGATGCCGTTGACCTGGATAAGCTCGTCGCGCGTCTGCGGACGCAGGCGGCACAGGCCGCGCAGGGCCTTGTCGGAGAAGACCATATACGGCGCCATCTCCAGCTCGGTCGAGATTTCCTTGCGCAGGGCGCGCAGGCGCTCGAACAGCTCGGCATCATCGCCCACGCGCGGGCGCTGATCCAGCTCGGCCTCCTCGCGCAGCAGATCCACCGCACGGCGGGCGCGGGCCGAGGCCTTGCGCTTGGACGCGCGACGCTTAACGGTAAAGGCGAACGCCTCGTTCTCGACCTCGCCGGCACGCGGGCCCAGCCCCACGACCGGGTACTGCCCCTGCGAGGTGGCCAAATAACCGCGGCCGCACAGCTGGCCGATGATATCCTTGATGCGCCCGACCGATTCGCTCGACAGCTCACCGTAGCCGCGGTCCTCGTCCAGATGCATCTGGCGAATGCGCTCGGTGTTGCCGCCGTGGAGCACATCGGCGACCAGCGATTTGCCAAAGCGCATGGGACGTGTGGCCACATAGCGCACGGCGGCGCGGGCCATATCGGTGACGTCCTCGACCTCGAACTTCGTGAGGCAGTTGCTGCAGTTGCCGCAGCCCTCGGCGTCGTCCGTGGCGGTGCCGCCCGCGGCGGCTGCCGCATGCTCGGCCGCGGCCTCGTCGCCAAAGTAGCGCAGCATGTATTCGCGCAGGCAGCCGGTGGTGTTGCAGTAGCCCTCCATCTGGCTGAGCAGGCGATATCGATTCTGGAGCGCCCACGCGCGCTGCTCGTCGTCGAGCGCCTCATCGGCAGCATCGCCGCGGTCGATCAAAAAGCGACGCATGTGAAAATCGTTACCGTTCCACAGCAGATGGCAGCTGGCCGGGTCGCCATCGCGGCCGGCGCGGCCCGCCTCCTGGTAGTAGGCTTCGATGCTCTCGGGCACGTTGTTGTGAATCACGTAGCGCACGTTGGGCTTGTCGATGCCCATGCCAAAGGCGTTGGTGGCAACCATCACCTGGATATCGTCGTCGATAAAGGCACGCTGGCTTTGGCGGCGGGCGTCGTTACCCATGCCGGCATGGTAGCGGCCAACGCGAATGCCGCTGGGGCCCAGCGCTTCGACAAGCTCGCCTGCCAGCGCATCGACCGTCTTGCGGGTCGAGCAATACACGATGCCGCTCTCGCTCGAATGCGCGATCACGTAGTCGCGCACCCAGGCAGTCTTGGCCTTGTCGCCCATCTCCTCGCAACCAAAGTAGAGGTTCTTGCGATCGAAGCCCGTCACCACCGTCGCGGGGTTTTGCAGGCCGAGCATCTGCTGAATGTCCGCACGCACGCGCTCGGTCGCCGTGGCGGTAAAGGCAGCCACGATGGGGCGCTGCGGCAGCGAATCGATAAACTCGCGAATCTGCAGGTAGGCGGGGCGAAAATCCTGGCCCCATTGGCTCACGCAGTGGGCTTCATCAATGGCCACGAGCGGCACGCCGATGCCGCCGTCCGCCGCGGCCTCCTGCGCAAAAGCTAAAAAGCGCGGCTCGAGCAGGCGCTCGGGCGCCACGTACATAAGCTGGTAGCGGCCCTCGCGCGCCCGCTTGAGCACGGTGTTTTGCTGGGCCGGAGTAAGGCTGGAGTTGAGATAGCTGGGCCGCGCACCCGCCGCGAGCAATGCGCGGGTCTGATCCTCCATAAGCGACAGCAGCGGACTCACCACAAAGGTGATGCCGGGCAGCATGAGCGCGGGCACCTGGTAGCAAATGGACTTGCCGGCGCCCGTGGGCATAACACCCAGCGCGTCGCGACCGGCAAGGATCGCATCGACCATGCGGTCCTGTCCCGGGCGAAACGAGGTGTAGCCAAAATAGGCGCCGAGCGTGTCGAGCGCCATCTGCTGCATGCTATCGATCATGGTTTCCTAACGTCCAAGTCATCTGCCGCCGATTATACGCCGCCACGCGGACCGCTGCCGTACGGCTGTCAGCCACGCTCATTCTGCGGGTAGTCATTGGGGACGTTCTTGAATGACTAGTCGTTTAAGAACGTCCCCAACGGCTAAGCTCTTGACAGGCGTGGAAACGTCTCAGGTTGAGCATAAGTCAGCGAAAACGCCCCTAAGCGAGCAAGGTGACGTGAAAGAGGAGGGAAGAGGACTTCGGTACGCGACCGACGATTGAACGTCAGATTGCCGCTTAGGGGCGTTTGCAGCGTCGACCGGTCCGCCGTTCGCTAGAACGGCGGAACCAAGGGCGCAGCGTCGGCCCGTTACGCGGTTTGGTAAAACCGCGTAACTTACATGACCATAACGTAGCGCGATCCCACGTAGTACTGCTTACCCATCAGGACCGGCTCGCCATTGGGGCCGATAAAGCCGGCACGCAGGTTGAGCAGCGGATCGTGCGGAGCAATGCCCAGCTCAGCCGCCTGCTCGGCATTGGCGCGAACGGCCTCGACCGTGCGGTAGCCAACCGAGACAATCGGCGTTCCGCCAACACGCTCGACCTCGGCAAAAATCGACTTGTCCTCAAGATCGGCCGTCAACAGCTCACGGTAGGCGTCAAACGGCACAAAGATGTTCTCCTCAAAGATGGGCTCACCGTCGGCCGTACGCACGCGCTTGATATGCAGCAGCAACGCATCCTTCTGCAGGCCAAAGAACTCCATCTCGTTTTGGCGCGCCGGAACAATCTGACGATCGATCACATGTGCGCCCGCCTTCATGCCGTTGTCGGCACACAGCGCGGTAAACGTCTGCAGCGTCGAGGCGTGAAACTGGCGATTGATGTGCGGCGTGGAAACAAAGGTGCCGCGGCCCTGCTGCTTAACCAGGTAGCCATCGGAGCACAACTCCTCGACGGCGCGGCGCACCGTGATGCGGCTCACCTCGTACTGCTCGGCTAACTCGAGCTCGGACGGAATACGCTCCTTGGGTGCATAAACACCTTTCTCGATCGCATCCTTGATTTCGTCATAAATCTGCTGGTAAAGCGGTGCATTTTTGGGTGTAGGCATATCTAATCACTCTTATCGAAATATCGAAATAACTAATACGTATATAACGTCTAGTTTCATGTTACCTCATAATGATAAAACGATACACCCTCCCTACCAAAAAGCGACAGCTTCATTTTGGTAGGTTTTATCTGGGCAAACGAAGGCCTCCCGAAAGCAGCGAGGCTTTCGGGAGGCTCAAGCGGACAGGATTGCGCCGTGCCGGCAAAATACCAACACTCTACCTGCCGTCGTCCTGTTGCAGACTGTCCTGCTCGCTGAGGCGCGCCTGCCTGCTGGCCATGCGTGCGGGCTTGTCGGGATCGGGAACGGCCGTGGGCATGGGCTCGTCGACATGACCACCCCACCAGCCGCCCACAAAGCTGAGCGTGTGGAACACGTTGATCACGGCACCGGAATCAATGTCGCACACCAGCTTGATAATGTCCTGGCTCTCGTAGGTCGAGACAACGGCGTGCAGCAGGTACATCTTTTCGCGGCTATATCCGCCGATGACCTCGGCGCAACTAATGCCGTGCTGAAAATGGTCAACATAGGCGGTCATGACCTCGTCTGCCTTGCGCGTCGTGATCTGCAGCGTCACGCGGTCGTAGCGATGATAGAAGCTGTCGATGGTCTTGGTCGAAATAAATTGGAACACGATGGAGTACGCCGCGTTGTCCCAGCCAAACATAGAACCAAAGATCGCCAGGATAAAGCAGTTGAAACCAAAGATGACGCCCCAGATGGTCTTGCCGGTGTGGTTGGAAACCCACAGCGCGATAAAGTCGGTGCCGCCGGTGGATGCGCCGGACTTAAGCGCGATGGCGGCGCCCAGGCCCGAGACCACGCCGCCAAAAATAATGAGCATGATCTTGTCGCCCAAAAACGGGGCGAAGTGAAAGACGTTGAGGAACAGCGACGAGAGCACGACCTGCATCATCGAGAAGATGACGAAGCGCTTGCTAATGCCGCTCCAGCATAGGAGCGCCACGGGAATGTTGAGCGCGAGCATGCCGAGCGAGATGTCGATGTGAACGCCGCCCAGCGAGGTAACACGATCGAGCAGGACCGCGACGCCGGTGAGGCCGCTCGGAAGCAGATCGGCAGGCTGAATGAACGCCTGGATCAGAAATGTCTGGAGAACGGCGGAAATCGTGACCGCCACGGCAGTAATGGCGCGGCGGACGATGGCAAGGCGGCCGAGCACGAGCACGCGGTCCGTGAGCTGATCGATGGCGTTCGCCACGTAGGCTCCCTTCGAAGGCAGATATAGTTGTGGGGCATGCCCGCGATTGTAGCATGGAGCGTGCGGGGGCGCTTCAATTCACCCCCTCTCGACAACCAAAATGGGACCAGCAACCCCTACGACCAAAGGCCCAAATTCTAAGTGAGTAGACTTTTTACGATCTGCCGAGCACACCCAAAACTGCCACCTCTGTGACCTGCGGCTTTACTAAGGCAGAAACGCTTTGTGCTCAGCCTGCGCCAAAAAGTCTACTCACTTAGCCCGAATCGAAGCCAAGCGGATCAAAATTGAGGCCAAATTAAGCCAATCCGCAGCAAATGACGCGTGAACCCGTGCTTTTTGCGGTGAATCAACGCTACAGAGCGGCCAAAATGTCGGTCAGATTATCGATAACGGCATCGGCTCGCGATTGATCCAGGTTGACGCCCTCGTGCGGACGCAGCGCCAGGACGCGGGCGCCGGAACGCTTACCGGCCTCGATACCCATGGGCGAGTCCTCGATAACCAGGCACTCGGTAGGCTTCACCCCCAGCGCCTCCATGGCACGCAGGTAGATCTCGGGGTCGGGCTTAAACGCACTGCATTCGTGACCGCTGATGGTGTAGTCCAGCACGTCGGCGATGCCGGCAATCTCCACCAGCTCGTCGATGAGCTCACGGTAGGACGAGCTCGCAATGGCACACTTCACGCCGCGCTCGTGCAGCTCGCGCATCACCGGCTCCGTCTGCTCGTTGAGCAGCTCGGCATACGGAACAGGGTGGACAGGGCTGTATACCTGCTTGTACTCCACGCGCAGGCGCTCGCGCAGCTCAATATCGTCGGGCACCAGCGACTTCCAGATGGCAGGCTCGTTAGAGCCCGAAAGATCGGGGATCTCGTCAAAGTGGAAGCCCTTCTCCTCCATAAACGCCACGCGGCGACGGTTGTAGAACCACTCGGTATCGACCAGCACGCCGTCCATGTCAAACAGCACCGCCTTGATCATACGCATCTCCTCCCACCTGCCAAAAAGGGACAGGTTTATTTTGGTAGGTTTTATCTGGGGTTTTGTAATGCGACAAACACGCCCTCCCCAGAGCAAAAAAGGGGACGGGGTGCAAACCCCATCCCCTCTCAATCAACCCGTAAGGACTACTTACTTGTGATTAGTAGGAAAGCTTCCACATGTAGCGACGCATGGTCAGCGGGTGCTGACGGGCCTCGGCGATCTGGTTGCCGTACTCGCGCATAACGGCGAGGTGCAGCAGCGGGTTGAAGTAGGTAACGACGCTCGCGGGCACGGCGTCAGCCAGGCCGTAGTCCTTGGAGTCGATCAGAGCGACCTTGGCGCCCATGCGCTTAAGGAAGGTGAGGGCGCGGGCGTCCATCGGACGGGTGGCACCATCGGACATGAAGAAGACGTAGGGCTTACCCTCGGTGGAAACCTCGAACGGGCCGTGGAAGTACTCGCCGGTGTTGTAGGCGGCGGCGTCGATCCACTGCATCTCGGTGAACAGGAAGGCGGCGTGAGAATAAGCCATCTTCTCGGAGGCACCGGAGGCCATGAAGTAGATCATCTTGTCGTCCTTGAAGTCCTGGGCGAACTGCTTGGCGAGGCCCTTGGCGGACTGAGCGGCGTTCTCGCAGAGCTCGAAGACGTTGGTGAGGCCGGTGATCATGTCCTCGTAGTGGTCATAGCCCTCGGTCTGCTGAAGGATCTCGAGAGCAAGAGCGATGGCGTAGCCAGGCTTCTCGCACTTGGCAGCGTAGTTGGCATGGAAGCCGTGAACGATGACGTGGTCGGCGTCGACGGTCAGAGCGGAGCCGGCCTTGTTGGTGAGGGAGACGACCGGGCAGTTGTGCTTCTTGGCGGTCTTGTTGGCCTCGACGGTCTCGGGCGTGGAGCCACCGAGGGAGCAGGTGATCACGAAGGTGTGCTCGTTGACCCAGGAAGGCGTGTCGTAGTTGAACTCGTTAGCGGTGAAGATCTGAACGTTCAGCTTGTCCGTGTTGTTGGCCAGGAAGTACTTGGCAGGGTAAAGGTCGGACATGGAAGCACCGCAGCCGACGAAGGCGACGCTGTGGATCTCGTGGTTGGACAGGACGTCAGCGACGATCTGCTTAGGGAGGTTAAGGTCGATCTCGTACATCTGACACATTCCTTTCGATTTTTTGCGGCGCCACATTGCCGGGCGCTCGCAGGGTTACCGTGGTTTGGACCGAGTCGCCGGCCCGTTAAGGATGTGTCAAAGGAACTGTCCCTTTGACACATCTAGGGATGGAAGCCTGCCTGGGGTATGGGATGCCAGGCAGGCCCCCGGGGGAAAGCGGTTAGGCGCTTGGTCGCGACTAGGCCAGGATGCCGGCCGCGGAGAGGGCGATGCCGCCCACGATGGCGATCACGAGAAGCCAACCGGTGTTGACGTTCTTCTTGATGAGCCAGTACATAAGGCCGGTGAGGCCGAGGGAGATCATCTGGGGCATCATGCCGTCCAGGATGTCCTGGATCACGACGGTGCCGTCAGCGAACTGCAGCGGGGTGGTGGCGCCGATCAGCGTAGCGATCATGCCGCCCACGGACATAAGACCCACGATACCGCAGACATACATGAGCTTCTCCATGAGGTCGCCGCCCTGGAGCTTGCTCAGGTACTCGTGGCCGCCCTGATAGCCGATCTTGGCTGCGAACCAAGTGATCAGCACGGAGGGCACGATGGAGATGAGCATGGCCAGGATCGGGCCCATGATGGAGCCCTGCTGAGCCAGCTGAACACCCAGGCCAAAGGCGATAACGCGGATGGTGCCCTGGAAGAAGGAGTCACCGATGCCGGAAAGCGGACCCATAAGGGAGGTCTTGACCGCGTTGATCGAATCGGGGTCGAAGTTCTCGGGATCCTTGGCGTACTCTTCCTCCATGGAGGCGGCGAGGCCTAGGATGAAAGCGCTCGTCTGCGGGGTGCAGTTGTAGAACGCCATGTGACGGTGGTAAGCCTCTTTCTTAGCAGCGAGCTGCTTGGGGTCGGACTCGTCCGGATAGAGGCGATCGAGCGTGGGAACCATGCCGTAGAGGAAGCCCATGTTCATCTGACGCTCGTAGTTCCAAGAGGCCTGGATGGCCCAGGAGCGCCAGAAGAACTGGCTGACCTTCTTGTTCAGGGACACGTCCTTGGTTGCGGTTGCCATAGTGTGTTCCTCCTTAGTCTTCGTCGTCTTCGAGCGGATCGTAGTCGGAATCGACACCGGCGGCTGCATGGGAACCGTTGAACTTGAAGCCCATGAAGACGACAGCCAGGCACACACCGATCAGAGCGACCGCGATGACGGACAGGTTGAGGTAAGCGGCGAGCAGGAAACCGATGAACAGGAACGGAGTCATACCCTTCTTGATCATCATGGTGAGCAGCAGGGCCAAGCCGTAGGCGGTCATGATCTTGGTCGAAACGTTAAGACCAGTGGACAGCCACTCGGGAACCATGTTGACGATGGCCTGAACCAGGTCGGTGCCAACAAAGACGGCGAGGAAGATCGGCAGGAAGTACATGACGGCGTACAGACCGGAGCCGGCGCAGATGTGCATGCGATAGGCGGTCTTGAACTTTCCGTTATCGATCGCGCTATCTGCCACATGGGTGAGGGCGGCGATGATGGAACGGAACACGATGCCGAGGAGCTGACCCAGGACGGCGACCGGGATGGCGATCGTCATGGCGGTCTCGGCGGAAGCATCGGTCAGGCACGCAAAGGCAGCGGCCACGATGCCGCCCAGGACCATATCGGGCGGAACGGCGGCGCCGACCTGCACCAGGCCCATGGACACGAGCTCGACGGCGGCACCGACGGCAAGGCCGGTGGGCACATCGCCCAGCAGCAGACCGACGAGCGTAGCGCCAACGAGGGGCTGCTCGAAGTTAAGACGACCGAGCAGGCGGGAGTCCCACATGCAGAACACGCCGACGAGGCCGACGAGCACCGCACTGATGAACGTATTCATACCCTTCTCCTTTCAGTCAGGCAAAAGCCTGGTTGATTACAGCTTGGCGTCGATGTCGACGCTCTGATACGTGGGGGTCTGCTGGACGTAGAGCTTGATGCCCATGTCGAGCAGCTGGTTGACGTCGGCCTTCTGGGTGGCGTCGAAGAAGACGGAGCTGTCCTTGCCGCCGATCTGATCGGCACCGTCGTGGTTGGCGGTGGCGCCCAGGTTGATGGCGTCGAGCTTGTAGCCCTGGCAGAACTGCAGCATCTCGGCCGTGTTGCCAAAGACGAACATGACGCGCTCGCCGAGGGTGTTGAGCTTGTCCATCTTGGCGAGGGCACGCTCGACGGTAAAGACGTTCAGGCGCACGCCCTGGGGCTTGGCAAGCTTGAGAGCGCCCTTCTTGATGTCATCGTTGGCGGCAGCGTTGTCGACGACGATGATGCGCTCGGCCTGGACCTTGGTGGTCCAGGTAAAGACGACCTGGCCGTGCAGCAGACGGTAGTCAAGACGCGCGAGGACAATCTTGGCGGGACCGGAGCTGTGACGGGACGCCTTGGCCTTCTTGGCGGGAGCCGCGGCGACCTCGACCGGTGCGTTGGGGTTGGTCAGACCGGTGCGGGCCTCGTTGATGAGGGCCGCGAGCTCGGCGCCCTTGACGGGGACGGGGCTCATAGCGAGCGTGAGCGCCAGCGGGATGTTGAAACCGCTGACAACCGTGAACTTCGTGCCGTTCTTGGAAAGCTCGACCATGCTGTTGTTGACCGAGCTGCCGAGCATATCGGTCAGCACATAGACGGTGTCGTCCGCGTTGAACGTGGCGATCATGGCGTCCACCTTATTGGTGATGGGCTCCTTGTCGTCACGAGCAAGCGACACGACGTGGACGTTCGACACGTCGCCGAGAACCATCTCGAGCGTGTCTTTGGCGCCTGCGGCCAGGCCGCCATGAGATGCGAGAATGATCTGATTCATCTTGCCTCCTCCTTTTCGTTATGGTCATTATAACGTCTTACTCGTTGCTTATATTGCTAATTAGTATAAAGAACGTTCGCGGGTGAAAATCGACCGTTGACGGGTTTAACGTACTTGAAACGTTGGGGCTGGGTAGGCCGGCGCTGGCTGGATAATCCCAGGTCGGACGCCGTGCGCAATCCCTTATCGCACGAAGTACCAGGGGCTTTCCTGCACGGTGGGCTCCAGCGCGATGCCGGTGCGTTCCTTAAACAGATCCATGTCCTGAGATTTTTCGGTCCACCACGCGTTGGGCTTAAAGGTCATGCTCTCGACAATACGTTTGGCAATGACGCTGTTGCGCAGCTTGGAGAAGTCGGTGTTCATAATCAGGATAGACGCGAGCACCAGCACGATGCCCAGGACTTTGATCGCACCGGCGGGCTCGGCGTAGACACCAATGCCCAGCAGTACGGTGACGACTGTCTCGAATGACATTACGACGGGAACTTTCGACGTCTCGAGCCCCATGGACAGGCCCTGCATATATAAGATGTAAGCCACGGCTGTGGGGATGAGTCCAAAGCCAAGGAACAGCAGCAGCAGCTGTGGCGACATTGCCGCGGCGACATCCGGCCACGGAGCCGCGATAGCCGCCATAACCGCACCGCCAAAAACAAAGCCCCAAAACGTGACAGCCAGCGGGTGGACCGTCTTGGTTGCTATTCGGCTAAACACCGCGAGCGACGCACCACAAAGGCCTGCAATCACGCCCGACGTGACGCCCCAAACCGAAAAATGAAAACCGGAAAGGTCGCCATTGGTCACTGCAAGCACGCAGCCAACGATGTTAAAGACAATGGCAACGAGCTTGTTGGGGGTCACGTCCTCGCGATAAAGCACGCGGCCGAGCATGACGCCAAACACCGGCGAGGTGTAGAGCAGCACCGAGGCCGTGGACATGCCCACCTCGCCCATGCACTCGTAATAGCAGGTGTTGGCGGCGGCCAAACCGACGATACCGACAAGCGCGCAGGGAACAAGCTCTTTAGGGCTTGCCTTGAACAGTGCCAGGGGACCCGATGCCTTTCCCTCACGAGCACCTCCCTGGCAACCCATGAATGCCAAGACCGGAGCCATTAAGACGGCACCCGACAACAAGCGAAAGGCAGCCATACTCTGGGACGTAACGCCCATGGCCGAGATGCCGTTTACAAAGATTCCGATGCTGCCCCACATAAGCGCGGCGATCAGCACCAGCACATAGCCCAGATTGCTTTTCTTCAACGCAGCCTCCTCGGTATTGTTTCCAATATGTTTCACACTACGTTATAGTCGTTATATACATTTTTCAAGGCACAAATCGGCAGACGGGAAAATCTGCTTTTCCGCTACAACCCATTAGTGCAAAGAGGCCAGGTTCATATGCACCAACTTGGTGCATATGAACCTGGCCCCAATGCACCAACCCCTTAACAAACACGACGACGCCGACGTTTTGGCAACGTCAGCGAGCGCCCGTCATTTGAGCCAAGGTGCCGTGAAATGAAAAGGCGCTGACCTTCTGGTCGCGCCTTTGAAATTGAACGGCAGATTGGCCAAATGCCGGGCGCGCAGCGTCGAGCCGTTACGCCGTTCGGTAGAACGGCGTAACTAGTAGTCCAGCTTCCACATGTAGCGGCGCGTCATGTAGTCCTTGTGGGTAACGGCAGAGAGTGCACGCATGTACACGTTGTTGAGGATCGGGGCAAAGATCAGGTGGTTGAAGTACTCGCTCACGCTGTCCTTGATGTCGTTGAGGCCGAGCTCCTTGGCGTCGAGCTGATAGACGCGCTCGCCACCGTACTGGTTGACAAAGCGGATGCCGCGCTCGTCGTTGCAGCGGCTGCGGCCGACGCTGATGAGCTGGAACAGCGAGGTGCGCTTGTCCAGGATCTCGAAGGGGCCGTGAAAGAAGTCGCAGGTGTTGATGGTGCAGGAGTCGATCTGCAGCATCTCCTGCACGTTGCAGATGCTAAAGACATAGGCGGCGCCAAAGAGCGGACCCTGAGCCATGACGTTGATGCAGGGCTTGTCGGCGTTCTGCTCGGCCCACTTGGCAGCGAGCGGACGGGTGTACTCGACGGCCTTGCGATAGATGGGATCGACCAGGTCGAAGGCGGCCATAGCGGTCTCGTACTCGGCATAGCCCTCGGTCTGCTGCGTAAGCTCCATGGCGATCATGGTCACGACGGCGGAGTTGGTGCGGCCCATGCAGGACTCATCGACGGCCAGGCTGTCATACTGGATCTTGTAGTCGCAGACTTCGGTGAGGCCGGACTCGTCGACATAGATGGCGATGGTGCTGGCGCCGTGATCCTTGGCGACCTGGGCGGCGACGATGGTCTCTTTGGTGCCGCGCATGGACACGACGACGGCCAGGGTGTTCTCGTTGACGTAGGCCGGGGTGGCGTGCACGAACTCGTTGCTGGTGTAGCTGGAGCTCACGACCTGCGTGGCCTCGTGCTCCATAAAGTACTGGGCAGGATAGTTGCCGCCGTTGGATCCGCCAGCGCCGATCCACACGACGCGCTTGATGCCGCCCTTGTCCGCCTTGTCAGCCAAAACCTGGGAGACGACGTCCTTAACCTGTTCCTGAGTAGTCATCGTGCATCAGCCTTTCTTCTCGTTTGATGCTCTCGATGGCATACAAGTTACATACATGTTTTGGTTATGTCGACTAGTTGTATGCTATATTTGTCTTAGAAATTTTGCTGGTAAAGTTTTCGGCAATCCATTACCAGCGGTTTTGTTGTCATGTTGGATACATGCTTGGTTCAGTAAGCATATAAGTTAGATACAGGTTATTCGCATGAGCACTTCGTCAAAAAAGAACTTGGCCCAATACGAGCGTCTGGCGGGTACGCTGCGTGACCGCATCGCCGCCGGCACCTACGCACGCGAAGACAAGCTGCCGTCCGAGATGGAACTCATGGACGAATCGGGTCTGTCGCGCAGCACCGTGCGCCACGCCCTTAAGGTGCTCGTTGATGAGGGCCTGGTGCGCACCGAGCGCGGGCGTGGCGCCTTTGTGGCCGACACGCCCGCGCTCCACGAGAACAACCTGATGTTTTCGAGCTATACCAAGCAGGTCGAAGGCCAGGGCATGAAGCCCACCACGCGCACCGTGGACTCGGGCTTTGCCAAGGCGGCCGGCAGCATAGCTAAGTTCTTTGACGCCGCCGTGGGCAGCAAGCTCGTCAAACTTGTCCGTCTGCGTTATCTGGACGATGCGCCGCTGTGCCTGGAGACCACCTATCTGCCGCCAAGCTTCGAGGCACTCATCGACCGCGATATCAACGGTTCGCTCTACGCCACGCTGCGCCAAGAATTCCATCGCGCGCCGGCACAGGGGCACAAGACCTTTGAGGTGTGCTATGCCTCACAAAACGAGGCGTTTTTGCTCAACGTCGAGCGCGGGCAGGCGCTGATCCTGATCACCGACTACGTCTACGACACCGACGGCCGCCCGCTGCACATCTCCAAGCGCATCCAACGCACCGACCGCGCCAAATACACCGAGCCCATCGGCTAGCGCGCCAAACCAGGCAAAATGCACCTAATATACGTTTTACCTGCGGTTTTTATAAAATCTCAAACCAGCATGGCGCAAATGCCAGCATCGCCTGGCAACGCACGCCGTCCAAGCTCAACTGTTCCTGTCCAGAATATCCAGCACCGTAAACCTAAGTGAGTAGACTTTTCGCGATCTGCCGAGCACACCCAAAACAGCCATCTCTGTGACCTGCGGTTTTAGTAAGGCAGATGCGCTTTGTGCTCGCCCTGCGCCAAAAAGTCTACTCACTTAGCTCGCAAGGCGTCCCGAGGGGACGATTCAGGTCAAAATAGCATACGAACGCCGTGCTTCTTGCGGCGATTTGATGCCACAAGACAGCCAAAAACCTGCCAAAAAGGGACAGGTCTAGTTTGGTCGGTTTTATCTGGAGCTTTGCTGCATCCGCAGGTCAATCGCCTTGGTCATACACACCCAAAACAAAAGCCGCCGCGAAGGTATCCGCATCCTTCGCAGCGGCTTGCAACGTTTGCCCAGATAAAACCTGCCAAAATAAACCTGTCCCTAAATGGCAGGTTTGGGGAGGTCGGGGAACCAGGTCGGCTTGGGTTGGTTGGGTGTGCGCTCGGCTAGGACCAGCTCCATCCAGCACATGTCGTACCAGCGGCCGAACTTTTGGGCGCAGCGATCGAAGGCGCCCACCAAACGGTAGCCCATATGGGCATGGAAATCCTGACTGTTGTGCGTCAGATACTCGTCGTCATTGTCGTGCGGCACGGCAATGAGCGCGCACATGTTGGTGATGCCCATCGCGACCAGGCATTGCTTGAGCGCATCGTGCAGCTTGCGGCCCAGCCCGCCGTGGCGCACATCGCGCGCCAGGTAGATCGAGGTCTCAACCGACCAGTCATAGGCCTCGCGGCTGTTGAGCGGACTCACATAGGCATAACCTACCGGACGCCCGTCCAGCTCCATCACCAGATACGGATAGCGCTTGAGCGTGCGCTCGATGCGCCCGGCGAACTCCTCAACGCTCGGCACCTCGTATTCGCAGGTAATCGCCGTCTGGCGCACATACGGCTCATAGATGGCAAGCAATGCCGGCGCATCATCGGGCGTCGCCAGGCGAATCGTCGGCTCGGACATCTTGGCCATACAGCCCCTCTCAAAAGCAAAGGCCGCCTTGCGCCAAACCCAGGCGCAAGGCGGCCCCTCGTCATTACATCAACCTACAGGACAGCCGCCAGCGCGTCGATGTCCTCCTGTGTCGTGGCCCAGCTGGTGCAAAAGCGCACCACGGTGTGGGTCTCGTCGTACTTTTCCCAGTACTCGATCGAAGCATGCTCGCGAATGCGGGCCATGTCCTCGTTGGGCAAAATCACAAACTGCTGGTTGGTGGGCGTCTCCAAGAAGAACTGGTAGCCGCGCTCATGCAGCACGCGACGAAGCGCCTGCGCCGTCTCAATCGCCTGGCGGCCAATCTCAAAATACAGGCCGTCGGTAAAGAGCGCCTCAAACTGAACGCCCGTCAGACGGCCCTTGGCCAGCAGCGCTCCGTGCTGCTTAATGCGCGGAATGGGGTGTGCCGGAGCGTGCATGCCGCAAAACACCACGGCCTCGCCGCAAAGCGCGCCGCACTTGGTGCCGCCAATGTAGAACACGTCGCACAGCTGCGCCAGCTCGGGCAGGGTAATGTCGCACTCATCGGCCGCCAGCGCATAGGCCAGACGGGCGCCATCCACAAACAGCGGAATCTGGCGCTTCTGGCACACCGCATGAATCGCCGCAAGCTCGGCGGCGGAGTACAGCGTGCCGTACTCGGTCGATAGGCTCACGTACACGGCACCTGGGAACACCGTGTGCTCGTAGCTCTCGTTTTCGTAAAACACCTGGATATAGCTGTCGAGATCCTCGGCATGCATCTTGCCCTCGTAGCCGGGAATGGTAAGCACCTTGTGGCCGCCAAACTCGATGGCACCCGCCTCGTGGCAGGCAACGTGGCCGGTCTCGGCTGCAACGACGCCCTCGTAGGGCGCAAGCAGCATGTCAATCACCGTCGCGTTGGCCTGTGTGCCGCCCACCAGAAAAAACACGTCGGCATCGGGTACCTGACAGGCCTCACGAATGAGCTGCTTGGCACGCTCGGTGTGTGCATCGGTACCGTAGCCGGGCTGCGGCTCCATATTGGTGTCGACGAGCGCCTGCAGCACTGCCGGATGTGCGCCGTGAGAATAGTCATTGTTGAACGCGAGCATGGTAATCCTCTCTAGCCGGGCACGAGCCCGATGATTCAGATGGGGCTATTGTACGCCGCCCGGATAGGCAATGCGCGCGGCAAGGCACTCGAGCGCCAGCACCAAGGCAAAGCCGCAGCTCACGTCACTCAAAAAGTGTGCGCCGATCACGATGCGACCAAAGGCGACGAGCGCTGCAACCACAGCGGCGACCCAAAAGACCACGCGGCGGCGCGACGGCTTTTCCTTAAAGGCCGCCGCGGGAAGCCCGGCGAGCATAAGGCCGATCGCCGCGTGCGCCGTGTGTCCGCTCGCAAACGACTTAAAGCCGTCCTTGATCACGCCGGCGGCGATATAGGCCCACTTGTCGGGGTTGCCGATCACCCACCACGGCTGAAAATTGAGCCCCGGCGTGACCTCGATCACGCGCATGCGCGGGCGCGACCACAGCGGCTTGACGATCACGTTGAGGATAATGGCCTGAGCGACCCACACGGCAAGCACCATCAACGCCCAGCGCGTGAGATCGTCGGGCTCGGTCGTGCGCGTAAGGCGATAGGCGATGAGGTTGGCCGCGATGACCAGCACAAACGTCAGCACCAACTGAACCACGATGAGTTTGCCGCCAACCCGCAGGGACGAAACGATCTCGTAGCCGACCAGGCCCACGTTGACCAGAACGCCCAGCACGGCGAGCCATTTGCTCCCCCTGGAGTCGGGACGCACCGCGCGTACGAGCATAACGCCTGCGACGCTCGCCGTCAGCTCAAACGGCAGCTCGCCGGCGGCCTCGATAAAGCGGCCGTACATGCTGGCGATGTTGAACAGCGCGCTCGAGATCTGGTAATCGAAGAAGCTGCCCACGCCCAGACAAAGGCACAGAACGACCGCGATAGCGGCGGCGTCTTTCTTGTAGATGTACCCGAACATGCTTTCCTTTCCATCGGGCGAAGTTTTCAACCTGCAACGTGGCGGGGCAAAGAATCCTTGTCCCGCCAAGCCACCTACCTGTTATTCATCATCGCTGGCACCCAGCTGCTGCAGCAGCATGAGGGCTGCTGCCACGGGACCGGCCTCGTCGTTGGCGTCGAGACCGCGGCCCAGGCCGCTGCCCACACCGGCGCCCGCCTTGTAGGGCACCGACAGCTTGCGGCTCTTGGGAAAGTTCACCGCGCCATAGCGGGTCTTTAGTTCAAAGGCCACCTTCTTGGGCACGTCGACGCCCAAAAACGTGATACGCCCACCGCTGAGCGTGACGCTCTCGAGCCCCAGGCGCTCGCCGCGAATACGGATGCGCGCGCGGTTGAACAGGTTGAGTCCCGCCAACGGCAGCTCGCCATGCGCGGCCTCGGTCTCTTCCTGCACCTCATCGATGCTCTCCAGGTCCTCGGCCGCTGCGAGCTTACGGTACACGAGCACGCGCTGATCCACCGCCGGCAGGTACTCCTCGGACAAGAAGTAGTCGGCCGGCAGGTTAATGCCCACGCTCGTCGCCTCCACGCCGGCATCGTCGTCACCGCGTGCCTCTGCCACGGCCTGGCCCAGCATCTGCGTAAACAGGTCAAAGCCCACGCTCGACAGGTTGCCGTGCTGCTCGGCGCCCATAAGCGAGCCGGCGCCGCGGATCTCCAGGTCGCGCATGGCGATGCGCATGCCGCTGCCCAGGTCCTGGAACTCGGAAAGTGCAGTCAGGCGTGCCGTTGCCTCCTCGGTAAGTGGCAGCTCGCCGGGGAACATAAAGTACGCGTATGCCTGCGTGGCCGAGCGGCCCACGCGGCCCTTAAGCTGGTAAAGCTGTGCCAGACCCAGACGCTGCGAGTCTTCGATGATCAGTGTGTTGGCGGTCGCGTTGTCGATGCCGCTCTCCACGATGGTCGTGGCGATGAGCACGTCGATCTTTTTGGTCGCGAACTCGATCATCACGTCCTCGACCTCGCGCGGGCTCATCTTGCCGTGCGCCACGCCCACGCGCGCCTCGGGCGCGGCCTCGTGCACGCGCGCCACGGCGTCGTCGATAGTCTTGACGCGATTGGACACGTAATACACCTGTCCGCCGCGGCCCACCTCCAGACGAATCGCCGCACTCACCACGTCGGGGTCGTACTCCCCCACGTGCACAATGACGGGACGACGCCCGGTCGGCGGCGTGGTGATCAGGCTCATGTCGCGCACGCCGCTCGTGGCCATCTGCATGGTTCGCGGAATAGGCGTTGCCGAGAGCGTGAGCACGTCGATTTGCTCGCGCAGGTTTTTGAGCTGCTCCTTGTGCTGCACGCCAAAACGCTGCTCCTCGTCGATGATCACCAGGCCCAGGTTCTTGGGGTTCACATCGGCCGAAAGCAGGCGGTGCGTGCCGATAAGCACGTCAATCGCGCCCTCGGCAAACGCCTTGAGTGCGCGCTTTTGCTGCGCCGGCGTACGGAAGCGGCTGAGAACCTCGACCTCAAGGCCAAACGGGGCAAAGCGTTCAAAGAACGTCTCGTAGTGCTGCTGGGCCAGAATGGTCGTGGGGCAGAGCACCATGACCTGGCGGCCGGAGTCCACGCACTTAAAGGCCGCGCGCAGGGCGACCTCGGTCTTGCCGAAGCCCACGTCGCCGCAGAGCAGGCGGTCCATGGGCTTGGGCGCCTCCATGTCAGCCTTGATGTCGGCGATAGCCTCCAGCTGGTCGCGCGTCTCGTCGTAGGGGAAGCTCTCCTCCATCTCGATCTGCTCGGGCGTATCGGGCGGGCAGGCGATACCGGTAATCGACGAGCGACGCGTATACAAATCGACCAGGTCAAACGCCAGCTTTTTGGCGTTCTTGCGCGCCTTGTTGGTGGCACGTGTCCAGTCGGCGGTGTTGAGCCTGGTCAGGCGCGGCTTGTCGCCGTCGGGGCCAACATAGCGCGTGATGCGGTCGACCTGCTCGAGCGGCACGTAGAGCTTGTCGCCGTCGGCATATTCCAGCAAAAAGTAGTCGCGTTCCTTGCCGCCCACTTCCTGGCGCGCGATCTCGCTAAAGAGCGCGATGCCATGCGTTGCGTGCACCACGTAGTCGCCCGGCTTAAACGGGAAGGTGATCTGCGTAATGTCAACCTTGCGGCGGCTGCGCGCGCGATTGGCATCCATGCGGGCGTTGAGGTCGGCGATCGAGAACACGGCCAGGTTGGCATCGGGCACCACCACGCCCTGCGGCAGAGCGGCATCGACAAAGGTCACGCGTCCGCGCGAGATGGTGGGCACGGCGACACCGGCGGCAGCCTGGGCGGCACCCGCCTCGAGCGAGCGGGCGTTAAGCGCGTCGGCCTTGCGCTCGCGAATGGAAGCATGGGCCTCCTGGCGGGCGGCACGGTCGGCAGAATCCGCCGCCGCCACGCGTACACGGTCACCGATAACACCGGCGTTTTCGGGCGCGGCCGTCAGTGACTCCTCAAAGGTTATGCCCTCGTCGCCAAAGGTGAGCTCCATCGACTCGCGCGCACCGCGGTCGGGGATGGCAAACACGCAGGCATAGCGCTTGCCCACGACCTCCTGGATACGCGTCATAAAGCGATTGTCCGAGCCCGCAATGGCCGGCTGCTCAATCTTGAGCTCGGCCGTCACCGCACCACCGGCACGGATGAGGCTCACATAGTTCAGGCGCTGCTGGGCACCAAAATCGAGCTGTTGGGCACGCACGTACAGACCATCCAGGCGGTCAATCCCTGCCTCGCCGGCACGCGCCTCGATATCCTCGTAGGCGCGCAGACAGTCGTCGAACAGCGAGCGCGGCTCGGACAGGACCACGAGCGCCTTGCCGCTCACGTGTGTCAGCGGGCTCACGGTCTGGCCGTACATCACCGGCAAAAAGCGGTCGAGCTCGGGCGTGACGATGCGCGCATCCACCATCTCGAGCAGCGCCGCCAGTTTGCTGTCGTCCTGGCTGGCGCGATAGAGCGCCACATGCATGTTGTGGACCGCCTCGTCGGTAAGCGCCAGCTCGCGGCACGGGAAGATCTCGATACTGTCCTCGTTGCCGATGGTCTGCCCCGTTGAGCTCACCATGCGGCGGATGCGGTCAATCTCGTCGCCAAAGAACTCAATGCGCACGGGCGCTTTCTCTTGTGCGGGGAACACCTCGACGGTGTCGCCGTGAATGCGGAACAGACCGGGCGCATCAGCGGCGCCGGCATTGGTGTAGCCCATGCCCACCAGGCGATGCGGCACCTCGTCAAAAGGAATCTCCTCGCCCACCGCAAAGGTCGTGGACTCCCAGTAGTGGCTCTCGACCGGCGGCACGCAGCGCAGCAGCGCGCGGGCCGAGGCAACCATGATGCAGTTGTCCCCGCGCACGATGCGCCCCAGAGCCTCGCAGCGCTGCGCCACCACGGCATCGTCGGGCGCCTGCTCGCGCCACGGATAGTCCTTGCGCTCGGGAAAACGGCACACGTGCGCCAGGCCCACGTAGGCGGCAAGGCTGCGCGCGGCGCGATCGGCCGCATCCTCGCCACTCACAATGTAGACCGTCGGGCGCGGACGGCGCGCAAACTGGGCGGCCGCCATAAGCGTGCGGCCCGACTGCGACACGGCCAGCGTCACGTCCTCGCCGGCATCGAGTCCGGCCTCGACGGTCTGCAGCGCCTCGGCAGTGTAGAGCTGCGCGGCTATACGGTGAATGAGCATGCTGTTCCTCCGGCATCGCAACGCCAAAAGCCCGCCGGGGCAAGCTCGGCGGGTCGTACGTCAAATACATTGTCTGTCATGGTAGCGCATGGAGAGGACTCCGGCTCAAGGGCAAACCCAGCCCCGCAAAAAACGCCAGACGAAGATGCGTTCCGCCCTACCCCGCTACGCGCACGCTGGGGCACAAATCTGCCAGCGGGCACTCGTCGCACTTAGGTTTGCGAGCGTCGCAGATCTCGCGGCCAAAGGTGATCCACTGGTGGTTGACCGACTCCCAATACTCGTGCGGCAAAATCTTGAGCAGATCTTGCTCGGTCTTGAGCGGCTCTTTGGCATGCGTCTTGGGGCTCAGCATCAGGCGGTGCGCGATGCGGTTGACGTGCGTATCGACCGCGATGCCCTCGACAATGCCAAACCCCACGTTGAGCACGATGTTCGCCGTTTTGCGCCCCACACCCGGTAGCTTGACGAGCTCCTTCATGTCGGCCGGCACCTCGCCGCCGTAATCGGCAACGATCATCTGCGCGGCCTCCACGGCGTGCTTGGCCTTGCTCTTATAAAAGCCGAGTGACTTAATGGTGTCGGCCACATCGGCCACGCTCGCCCCCGCCATGGCCTCGGGCGTGGGCCACTGGGCAAACAGCCGCGGCGTCACCTTGTTGACCTGTGCATCGGTCGTCTGCGCCGAGAGCAGCACCGCGATGAGCAGCCTAAAGGGATTCTCGTGGTCCAAAAAGCACTCAACCGGGCCATAGCGACGGTTGAGGCGCTCGCACACCTCAACGGCGCGCTCGCGTTTGGCGGCATTGGTCTCGCGTGGCATAACGACTCCTCGGCTCGGCAGAAACATAACTTCACGGAAACGATTGTCCCACGTACGGGGGCCTTAAGCCTCCAAAAATGCGCCGGTCTGGCGGCCCCACAGGCTCGCATACTCGCCGCCTGCCTCGACAAGCTGCGCATGCGTACCGTCCTCGACAATCTCGCCGTCCGCCAGCACCACGATGCGATCGAGCGCCGCCACGGTGGACAGGCGATGCGCCACCACAATGGAGGTGCGACCGCGCATCAGGTTCTCGAGCGCCTCCTGCACCAGCGCCTCGGACTCGCTGTCGAGGGCAGACGTCGCCTCGTCGAGCACCAGGATCGGCGCGTCGGTCAGGATAGCGCGGGCGATGGCCACGCGCTGACGTTGGCCGCCCGAAAGCTTGACGCCGCGCTCGCCCACCATGGTGTCAAAGCCGTTGGGCAGGCGGTCGATAAACTCGGTCGCATTGGCCAGGCGCGCGGCCTCGCGAATCTGCTCGTCGGTTGCGTCGGGGCGGCCGTAGGCGATATTCTCGCGAATGGAGCGATGGAACAGCAGCGCCTCCTGCGGCACGTAGGCAACCTGGCGGCGCAGGCTCTGCTGTGTGCAGCGCGAGACGTCTTGGCCGTCCACGAGCACGCGGCCGCCCTGCACATCGTCCAAGCGCAACAGCAGCTTGGTGAGCGTCGTCTTGCCCGAGCCCGATTTACCCACCAGGCCCACGCGCTGGCCCGCCGCCACGTGAAGCGTCAGGTCGTCGAACACGTTCTCGCCCGCCGCGGCGTCACGGTATGCAAAGCTCAGGTGCTCAAAATCAATCGCACCTTCGGTCACTTTAAGCTCGGGAGCGTTCTCGTCGTCTGCCACCAGACGCGGCTCGTCCAGCACGCGCGTCATCTCGGCCGCATCGCCCAGCGCGCGGTTGATGCGCTGCATCATGGAGCTTACGTAGTTCAGACGCATGGTGAGGTTGTACGTATAGGTAAAGATCATGACGAGCGCACCGGCCGAAATGCCAAACCACGCGTTGCCACCCGCGACGAACACACTCACCACGGCCATGGTGATGACGATAAGGCCCGAGGTCGTAAAGTTGCGCTGCATCATGGCGTGCATCGAAACCGTTTCGGCGTCGCGCGCGGCGCGGTCGGCGGCATCGAACAGGTCGCGCTCAAAGTCCTCGCGCCCACAGGTCTTGACGGCCAGGATATTCGTGACCGCGTCGGACAGCACGCCCGACAGCTTGTTCTGCGCGGCGGACGTCGCGGCCGAAAGCGGCATGATGCGCTTGTACATAAGCCAGACAAACGCAATGTAGACGACCATGATGCCCACCAGGATCACGGTAAACGTCGGCACCACCGGAGCGAGCGCCGCCACCGTGCAGACAACCGAGGTGATGGTGGGAATGAGCGAATACACCGTCACGTCTACCAGCCCCGTATAGCCGCTCATAAAACGACTCGTCTGGCTCACGAGCGATCCGCCAAAGCGGCTGGTGTGGAATGTCATGGATTGATTGGAGAGCGTGTCGAAGCACAGGCGCGCCAGGTGATAGTTGCCCGCAATCTCGAGCTTGTAGACGGTGTAGTCCTGCAGCTTGGAGAGGATCTGGCCCACTAGGTTAACGAGCACGAGCGCCAGAATGTAGGGACCAAAGACCTCGAATACTTGATCGCCCGCCACGGAACCCGCTTGGACGCGGTCGACGATGAGGGCCATCACGTAGGTGTTGGCAAACGTGAGCAAAAAGATGTAGCCCGCCGACGAGAACACCGAGAGAAAGACGATCAGCGGCTGCGTGCGCGTGACGTCCCAAAAACGCTGCAGCGTGCGGCGCACGGTGGAGCGTTTGAGCGGACTGGTGTTTCTCTGAGACATGGGCTTCCTTTCGCGTCTGATAGGGCGAAACGCCATTGTTGCACACTAAAGCGCACTTCAGGCAAGTGCAACGCGAAAAGCGCCCGCGTCCCGCGCTTGCGCAGGCGCCCCGCCGTCAGATGCAGCTAGTCCTCGTCTTTTTGGTCTGCGAGCAGCTCCGCAGACGTGAGTCCCAAGATCTCGTCGGCCTCCCGCGCGTCTTCCAGCGCGTCGATGTCCTTGAGCTTGCGCTCCATGACGTTGGTGCGCGTGGTAATGATGCCCTCGACCGTTTTGCCCGCGGTCTCGATCTGCTGCTGGGCGCGGCGCAGCGCCTTTTGATAGCGCGGCAGCTCGGCCTTGACAGCGGAGAGCACGCGCAGTACATCGTCGGTGCGTTTTTGCAGCTTAAACGTTTGGTAACTCATCTGCAGGCTGTTGAGAATGGCCGCCATGGTGCTAGGGCCGGCAACGTTGACATGATAGTCGCGGCCCAGGGTCTCGATAAGCCCGGGGCGGCTGACGACCTCAGCGTACAGCCCCTCAAACGGAACGAACATGATGCCAAAGTTGGTGGTCACGGGCACGCTCAGATACTTTTCGCAGATGTCCTTTGCCTCACGCTTGACCATAGCGTCAAGCGTCTTGCGCGCGGCGGCGACGGCATCCGCGTCGCCCGACTCCTGGGCATCGAGCAGATGCTCGTACGCGTCGCCCGGGAATTTGGAGTCAATCGGCAGCAGTACGGGGTCGCCCTCGTCTACCGGCAGCTTGACGGCAAACTCAACACGCTCCGAGGCGCCGGGCTTGGTGGCAACGTTTTCCAGATACTGATCGGGTGTGAGGATATCCGCCAGGATCGCGCCCAGCTGCACCTCGCCCAAAATGCCGCGCGCCTTGACGTTACCCAGCACGCGCTTAAGGTCGCCCACGCCAGTGGCGATAGATTGCATGTCGCCCAGGCCCTTGTACACGGCCTCGAGCTGGTCGCTCACCTGCTTAAACGATGCAGACAGACGGTCGTTGAGCGTGCGAGAGAGCTTCTCGTCCACCGTCGCGCGCATCTGATCGAGCTGCACGTTGTTGTCTTTGCGGATGGCGCCCAGCTGAGCATCGACCGTCTCGCGCACCTTGTCCAGGCGATGCTCGATGCCCTCGCGATTGGCGCCGAGCTGTTGGGCCGTCTCACGGCGCAGGTCATCCATCCGGTCACCAGCTTGCGAGAACTCGCGTGCGATGGCCAGGTAACGTTGCTGCTCCACGGCCGCATCGGTCGTCTGCTGCTGCGCGATGGCATTGGCCGTGCGGCGTGTTTCGGCCAGCGCGACGTTCAGGGCATCGAGCGCGTTGTTGGCCTGCTCGAGTGCTGCCAGCGTTTCCGCGCTACTGTCGCCACGCTCCCGCAACTCGGCACGAAGGCCCTTGAGCTGCAGGGCACAGGCCGCAGCGACCCCCACCGCCACCAAAGCAATCACAATAAGTGCAATATCAATTGCAGACATAAACTCCGCCCAACAAACCCAATCGATCATCAATCAAAACCGCGATCAATCTTACCCCGCCACACACACGGATCACTCACTGCCTTGCAGACAAATTTCTCTTAGAGCCGCGGACGCTAAAACGCTAGCTCTCCCAGCCGGCGCGGATGGTTGTTATGACGTCACCTAAGCGCTGGCCTAGGGCCGCTAGATGCTGGAGCACCTCGTTGGGCGATGCGCCGTTGAGGATGCACGTGAGGGCATACGACGCCAGAAAGATGGCCGCAAGCCCCAGCGGGATGAGCACGATCATCGCCAAGGTGCGCAGGCGCTGGCCCACGCGGCGACGACGCGCACGACGCTTGTCGAACGCGAGCTCCTGCGCATATGAATCTTGCTGTACGGAATAGGCCTCTGGTGCCGATTCACACCCGGGCACAGCTGCAGGTACAGCAGCGGGCACGACATTTTGCGCAAAGGGCTGGACTGCCGCCCCTTGCATTTGCATCTCCATGAGTCGTTGCTGCTGACGCAGCATGCGCTCAGCTTGTTGCTGCGGAGTCTCAAGAAACAAATCCATGCTGGCCTCCAAAATCGGAGCATTCGACGCTTACGCCCAGCATCCCGCACCGCCATGACCGCGACAACGCAATCCGTAGCAATAGCCGCAAAGTTTCTTGTTGACAAAAGCTGTCGAAAACCTCAACAACTCCCCTACCAGCACTTTCTCTGAGCTTTTTTCGCCAACAATCTTTTGGCCTTCCACCCTTACGCCAACTGACCAAAATCTAACCAAAAGCTTGACGAAAATTGTGGGGACAGGGACCCCACACAATCAGAACCACCCTTAAAAAGGGTGGTTCGCTCTTAGGG
>NZ_QSPW01000002.1:0-291842 GCF_003466565.1 Collinsella sp. TM04-29 | reverse complement strand
GCCCGCTCCGGGGCCGGGGGCCCGCGGGCCGAGGCCGCCGGGGAGGCCGCGGCCGCCTCCACCGCGCCCCCGCCGGCGCTCGTCGAGGCCGAGAACAGGCAGGTCAGATTCCTGGCCGCCCGGATATCGGAGGCCCTCGACGAGGCCGGGGCCCTCGAGGCCGAGACGGCGGCGCTGCTCGAGGGCGACGAGACCTACGCGTGCCTGCTCACCGTGCCCGGCATCGGCCCGAGGACCGCGGCGCAGCTCGCGGTGTCGGTCGACATCGCGAGGTTCCCGGACCACGACCACCTGGCCTCGTACTGCGGCATAGCCCCGAGGGTGAGGAGCTCCGGCACGTCGGTGAGGTCGGTCAGGGCGTCCAGGCGCGGCGACGCGAGGCTCAAGTCCCTGCTGATCTTCTCGTGCAACAGCCTGGTGAGGTCCTCGGGGCGCTACGGCGAGTACTACCGGGCCTGCAGGGCGCGGGGCATGGGGCACGGGCGGGCGCTCAAGGCCGTCGCGAGGAAGCGGCTCAGGGCGATATACGCCGTGATGCGCGACCGGGTGCCCTACCGGGAGTAGCCCCGACGGTTGACAAAACTATAGGAACACCCAATGACTAAGTTAGGCGATGTGGAGGGGGTTGGCGGCGTCGACGGCGTCAGGAGCAGCGGGACCATCAGGGGCAGCGTCTGCCGGGTCCTCGTCGGGGGTCTCGATCTGCTTGATCATGACCTCCTGGCCCTGCAGCAGGTATGTCTCGCCGCTGCCGCAATAAGGGCAGGTCTTGCCGTGCTCGACCGTCGCGTAGTCGCGGCCGCACGCACCGCAATGTGTCACGGCTTCAACGGGCTCCACGATAAGCTCCGAGCCCTCGGTGATAGGCTTTTTATCTGCTGCCCAGCGCCAAGCGTCGAGCAGCAAGTCGGGAACGACGCCCGAGACCTCGCCCAACAGCAACGTCACGCTCGAAACGCGACGCACGCCATGAGCGCGCGCCACGTTCTCGACATCGCGAATAATGTGATAGACGATTCCGAGCTCGTGCACTTTTTCCTCCGCCGTTCCCGTTATGACTACTTACTTGCGACCGAATTTAATCTTGATGGCACGCTTGAGTGCGTACTTGCCCAAGCTGGGGAGCTTTTGCTCGTATTTGACCATCGTGGAGCACTCGGGGCGGTCGCGATCAAGATGGATGGCGTCGAATGCGCACTTGGTGGTGCACAGGCCGCAGCCAATGCACTTGTTGGGGTCGACGATCGAGGCGCCGCAGCCCAGGCAGCGGGCGGTCTCTGCGCGCACCTGCTCCTCGGTAAAGGTCTCGACGTACTCGCTAAACGGCGCAGCCTTCTCGCGTTCGCGGTCCACATGCGCAACCTCGCGGCTCGCGTTGTCGTAGCTCTCGAGCACAACGTCGTTGCGGTCGAGCGCGGTGTAGCGGCGCTGGTTGCGGCCGATGGTGAGCGTGGAGCCCGGCTGCACAAAGCGATGGATGGACACGGCGGCCTCGTGACCGGCGGCGATGGCATCGATGGCAAAGCTCGGACCGGTATAGACGTCGCCGCCCACAAAGATGTCGGGTTCGGCGGTCTGGTAGGTCTGGGGATCGGCAAGGGCGCCCTGACCACGGCCAAGCTCCACCTTGGAGCCAGCCAGCAGGTCGCCCCACACGATGGACTGGCCGATGGACATGACCACGCGGTCGGCATCGACGCGGCGCAGGTCGTTCTCGTCGTACTCGGGCGCAAAACGGCCCTCGTCATCGTAGACGCGCGTGCAGCGCTTAAAGGTGATGCCGCACACACGGCCGGCCTCGTCCAGATGGACCTCCTTGGGGCCCCAACCGCAACTGATGTGCGCGCCGTCCTCGATGGCCTCGCGACGCTCTTCCTCGCTGGCGGGCATCTGCGCCTCGCTCTCCAGGCAGAACATCTCAACGTGCTCGGAACCCAGACGGCAGGCGTTGCGGGCAACGTCGATGGCCACGTTGCCGCCGCCCACCACGATGGTGCGGCCGGGCAGCGCATCGATCTTGCCACTGTTGACCTCGCGCAAAAAGTCGACGGCCACGGTCACGTCCTCGGCGTCCTCGCCCGGAATGCCGGCAAGGCGGCCGCCCTGGCAGCCAATGGCAACGTAGAAGGCCTTAAAGCCCTGCGCGCGCAGCTCGTCGAGCGTCACGTCGCGGCCGACTTCCACGCCATAGCGAAACTCGGCACCCATCAGGCGAATGACCTCGACCTCGGCCTCGATAACGTCCTTCTGCAGCTTAAAGCTGGGAATGCCGTAGGTGAGCATGCCGCCCGGGCGCTCGTTTTTCTCGAACACGACGGGCTTGTAGCCCTTCTCGGCCAGATAGAAGGCGCAGGACAGACCGGCCGGACCGGCGCCGATGATGGCGATCTTCTGGTCGAAGCCGCCGGCACGCGTCGGGGTCACCACAGGTGGGACATAGCGAGTCGCGGCATCCAGATCGCGCTGGGCGATAAACTTCTTGACCTCGTCGATGGCCACGGCCTCGTCCACGCGACCGCGGGTGCAGGCATCCTCACAGCGGCGGTTGCACACACGGCCGCAGATAGCGGGCAACGGGTTCTCGCGCTTGATGAGCGCCAACGCCTCGTCATAGCGGCCCTGCGCCGCGAGCTTCAAATAGCCCTGAACGGCAACGTGCGCGGGGCAGGCCGTCTTGCAGGGAGCGGTGCCGGACTCATGCGTCTCGATACGGTTGTCGTTGCGGTAGTTGGGCGACCACTTGGTGTGGTCCCACTTGGTGGCATCGGGCAGCTCCTGGCGCGGATACTCGGGCACCTGTCCGCCAGCCTTTTTGCTACAGAGCTTCTGGCCCAGTTTGGCGGCGCCGGCCGGACACACCTCAACGCAGCGACCGCAGGCCACGCACTTGTCCTTCTCGACCTTGGCGACGTAGGCCGAGCGCGACAGGTTGGGCGTGTTGAACAGCTGCGAAGTGCGCAGGGCGTAGCACACGTTGACGTTGCAGTTGCAGATGGCGAAGATTTTGTTCTCACCGTCGATGTTGGTGATCTGGTGCACAAAGCCGTTGTCCTCGGCCTGGCGCAGGATGTCGTAGACCTCCTCGCGCGTCACATAATGGCCGCGGTCGGTCTCGACCACGTAGTCGGCCATATCGCCCACGGCGATGCACCAATCGGCCGGGTCGTCGGCGCAGCCCTCTCCCATCACGCGACGGCTCGCGCGGCAGCTGCAGGTGCTAGCGGCATACTTACCTTCGTATTTGTCGAGCCAATGCTCGATATGCTCGATCGGCACCGAGGTGCTCGCGGCATCGATGGCCTTCTCGACCGGAATGACATGCATGCCGATGCCGGCACCGCCGGGCGGCACCATCGGCGTGGCCTTGGACAGCGGTCCCTTGGACGCCTGCTCAAAGAACTTGGCATAGACCGGATGCTCCTCGAGCTGGCTCACGCGCATGTTGAGGAACTCGGCGGAACCCGGCACCAGCATGGGCAGCACCCACTGCTTGGCGCGCTCGGGGTTTTCCCAGTTGTACTCGAGCAGACCCGTGTAGCTCATGTCGTCGAGCATTTTTTCGATATCGGCCTCGGGCATGCCGGTGAGCTTGACCATCTCGGGCAGCGTATAGGGACGGCGCATCTTCATCTTGCAGAGCACTTCGGCCTGCTCGTCGGTTGCGGCCTCGGCAAACGACCAGTACTCGTAGCCCAGCAGCTCGTCGCGGTGCAGCAGGCGGTTGGTGCAGTGCTCACACAGTTTGACGATGGCCTCGCGCGGATGCTCCGGTATCGGCGGCACGAACTCCGCGCCGATATCGGGCTCGGTATAGCTAATCCCCGGTCCGTTGAGAATCATAGTCGTCCCTTCTCTTGCCACAGCCCGGCGAGACCGCAGCGCCCCTCTTTTTTTGCAGGCCGGGCATGCCCCCATGCCTTTCACCCGCCATTGTTGACATTGTGTCAAAAATAGTATTGACGAACCGTCAACAATATTCAAGACTGTTAGGCGAACGGTCAGGCAAAAGAGGATGAAAGGCGGCAAAACATGGGCAACAACGCAGCAGATATCTCTGTGGTCGATGCCGTCCCCGCATCCGATAGCGCGGCAAAACGCCTGACGGGCGACGAGCGCCGTCGCGAGATCCTCGCCGCTGTGCGCGCCGTGAGCGCCGAGCTTGGTGTGTCCCATCTTTCGGTATCGGCCGTGACCAAGCGGGCTGGCTGCACGCGTTCGCTGTTCTACCACTACTTTGCCGATATGGATGCCGCCGTCACCGCCGTTATGGACGAGGCAATCGACGGCTTTATCGCCGAGCTCGAGCAGTGGAACGCCAGCCGCACGGTTGGCGACATCGAAGGCGCACTCGACACCGTTGCTCCGCTCTTTAAGCGCCTGGTCGTGAGCGGCCACGAGTTGCCGAGCACGCTCACCTCGAGCAGCGGCGCGCTCTACGGCGGCTTTTTGCACAACGTGGTCCAGCGTGTGGCGCAGTATATCTGCGATACCACCGTGGTGGATTTTGTCGCCCATCATGAGCTACGCATCGACCATGTCTACGAGACGTTCTACACCCTCATTATGGGGTTGTTGATGTATATCCGCACGCACCCCGATGTGCCCGACGAGACGGTCAAGGAAATCATCGCCTCGACACTCCACATCGAGGGCTATACCGCCAAGTATCCGGAGCGCAAGCCCCAGAACTGACGACATTTGGCCAAACTGCCCGCGATCAGAAGAGGGGCCGCGGGCGTGTGAAAGGAGAGCAGCATGCTGTTCGATGTTTGGGGTAGCGATACCCTTATCCACTGGGCCGGCTGGGCCATGGTCTTTATTGGCCTGATCGTGCTCAACGAGATCGGCCGCCGCACCAAGCTGGGCGCGGCAATCATCTTTGGCGTGGCTCCGCTGGCCATGACCATCTACTGCGTCGCTATCGCCATCGGCGTTTCGCAGGGCGCCGAGTGGGCGCTCACCAACCCCACCCATGTGTACCAGAACAGCTGGTTCCACTACGCCAAGGTCTACGCGGCGTTGACCGGTTGCTGGGGCTTCATCGCCATTAAGTATCAGTGGGGCAAGATCGGCAAGGCGCACTGGTTCCGCGCGTGGCCGTTTGTGATCGTCGCCATCAACATCATGATCGCCGTCGTGTCCGACTTTGAGAGCGCCTATCACTTCTTTGTCCTGGGCCAGTCCACTTGGGTCACCTCCGAAGGTGCTACGCAGCTTGCCGGCTGGAACAACGTGTTCAACGGCATCGCCGGTATCATCAACATCTTCTGCATGACCGGTTGGTGGAGCGTCTACGCCTCCGAGGACAAGACCGACATGCTGTGGCCCGACATGACCTGGGTCTACATCATCGCCTACGATATCTGGAACTTCTGCTACACCTACAACTGCCTGCCCGCCCACTCCTGGTTCTGCGGCTTTGCGCTGCTGCTGGCGCCCACCGTCGCCGCCTTTATCTGGAACAAGGGCGGTTGGATCCAGAACCGCGCCTTTACGCTGGCCATTTGGTGCATGTTTGCCCAGGTGTTCCCGTACTTCCAGGAGGAGTCCATCTTTGTGACCCACTCCACGCTCGACCCCAGCGCCGCTACTGCGGTCTCGATCGCCGCACTGGTCGCCAACATCGCCGCGATCATCTACATCGCCTACCGCGCCAAGAAGCTCGGCCGCAATCCCTACAAGCAGGATGTCTTTGAGGGCACCAGCGATTGGGAGAAGGCTACCGCTCGCCGCGCCAAGGTGGATTACGCACACGCCGAGTAACGCGCTCGCTGCCGTCCGCATTTGGATGTAGGCGCGTCTCTTTGGCTCCGTAATCTCGCGTTATGCGCAGCCCCCGGAAAGCAATTCGTTTGCTTTCCGGGGGCTTTTTGCTGTCGCGCGTGCATTCATGCACATATTCACAATGTATCGCGCAGATAAAATCGAATTTCCGACTGCACGCCAGCTCTATGTGACCTTAATTTTGGGTACATTGTTGTCCCGATATTGAGCTTGGGGGATATATGGAAAATGAGACGAGGGGCCAAGAGGACGCGGCCCAAGATGCAGCGGCGTGCGCCGAGGCCTTGGAGAGCCTAGACCGGTTTTCGCTGGACGAAGTTGCGTTTGACGAGACAATCGTCGACATGCAGGACGCGGCGGGCGATGGCATACCGGATACGGGCGACGACGTCGAGGATGCTCGCGATGAAGCCGATGTCGAAAAAGGCGATGACGAGGGCAATGGCCAACCGGAACCCAACGCGGGAGATGAGACCTCCCTGCTTGGCGACTTGCCCGTCGACGAATCGCTCACCCGCGAGCTCCCCGGCTTGGGCTCTGCGCCAGTCGTCGACGAGACCATCGCCATGGGAGATATTCCCCTGCCGTCCGCTCCCTCGGCACACGAAGCCGAGGTTCGTCATCGTAAGATGTCGCCCAAGCGCCGCAATCTGATGGTCGCCGGTGTCGTGGCTGTCGCGCTCGTCGCCGGCGGCGCGGGCTATGCGGCTTGGAACGGATACCAGCAAGAGCAGGCCGCCGTAGTTGCCGCAAACGCCCATACCATGATGTCGGTGCAAATTGGCGTACATGCCGCGGGACTCGACTGCTCCACCGGCTCGAAGATCCCCGTGCAGGTGAGTGGCCAGGACTCCGACGGCTCTTCTGTGAGCGAAACGCTCTACGTTGACGAGCACGGCCGCGGCATCAAACTGCTGCCCGGCGATTACACGCTCTCCATCGCTGCCTCCCCCATCGCGGCCGACGGCACCATCTATACCGTCCCGACCACCAAGACGCAGGTCACCGTTAAGAGCGATGGACAGGATTTAAGTGCCCAGGCTGCCTTTAAACTCAAGGTGCCTTCGGCCGACACGGTAACCAACGACCAGATCGACGCCGCCGCCAAGTATGCCGAGGAAGGCGGCGCGAGCTCCGCCGCCACCGCCAAGGTGCTCCAGCAGGCGGCAACCGCGCGGCGCGACGCCGCCGTCAATGCCGTGAGCGCGCAAAAGGCACAGGCAGCCCGTGATGCCGACGCCCGTCACAAGGCAACCGACCTCTACCAGCTCGATATCCCCGTCGAATGGTACGGCAAGGTCGAGACTTGGCAAAATGGCAGCACGCTATGCATCTATCTTGCCGGCGACAGCGATACGCCGATTGTGACGCTCGTCGCGGTGCGCGAGGGCGAGAGCTTTACGCCCGATGAGGGCGATACGGTTTTGGGTGCGGCCAATCTAGGCAACGGTTATACCGTCTACGCCAGCGGCCCCGTCTATCCGTACGTGGTGCCCCAGACCATCAACGGGCGCACGCAGAACCCCGTGTCGACCTATCCCATGGACACAGCCATTGAGCTTGTCGAGCTTACGACCGGCAACCGCTACACCTACAGCCAGATCAAGAGCGTGCTGGTCGGCAAAGACGGCAAGGCCGACGCTGCCACCAAGCTCGAATGCGACTACATCGCCCAGATTCTGCTGCCGAGCATCAAGGCCCAGGACTAGCCGGGCGCATCATGGTACTCCCCAACCGTGATGAAGGGGCCAGGAGGTCCTGGCCCCACAGATCCGTAGATGATTAGGCAAGGAGCCACTTCCATGCGGGCACAGCGTGTACCACACCGTGTTCACATGGAATATCGGCCTGTTCATCCATAGTAACGATTACCGACTCGCCAAGATCAAACTGGGCCATCGAGGCATCGAGGGCTGCAATTTCGCGTTCGCGCGTTTTCTCGCTTGCCATATCCACACTCACCTGAGTCAGGCTATAAGCCTGCATGAGAAGTGCATCCCCAGCCACAAAGTCAACCTCATGGCTTTTATTCTTCTCCTTGACCAGTAGGCGGCAGACCGAACCGACCCGCACCGCAGGAGTCCTTCTTCTGAGCGCATTGAACACCGCAGTCTCGAGCCTCTGGCCCTGGTCCAATGCCGATGCGGGAGAGAATGCTCCAAACATCGCAGGATCGACAGCGTAGACTTTAGACGCAGACCGCGTATTATTTGCAAGTGAACGCGTAAACTCCGGCACAGAAAACAGCAGGTAGGCGTCCTCGTAATACTCAAGTAAGTCGCTGAGCGAATTACGACTGACGGGTATCTGCCTGCTCTTGAACTCGTTGTACACCTTGTTCACCGACAGCTCTCGTCCCGAAGATGCCATACACCGCGTCAGAAACAGTGAGGCCAAACGAGGGCTCTTGACGTCGTAACGCTCCACAACGTCCATAGCGACCGTTCGCGACGCATATTCCTGTAGCAGCTGAATCGCGTCTGCGGGCGTCTGCTCAAGTGTCGCGATGAATCCCCCTCGCTCGAGATATCCGACCAGATGGTGTCGGAGCAACGCTGCAGCGCTTGAGGAGAAGGGCGCGTTCGACTCAGGAACGCTCCCCGTCTTATATCGGACGTATTCCGAAAAACTCAACGGAAAAAGCTCTCGCACAAGAGAACGGCCCCTGAACTCGCTCTTAAGTTCTGAGGACAGCATCTTAGAAGAAGATCCCGTCACGTAAACGGTCGCCTTCTCCGTATCGACCACGCGTCGCAGAAACGCACCCCATTCGGGTATTTCCTGGATCTCGTCAAAGAAAAGGTAGGCGCCCTCGCCTCGAGCAGCAGGATATAGTGCATAGAATGTATCGAGCACGTCCGCTAGTAGCGATGGCTCATACGGACGCAAGCGCTCATCCTCAAAATTGAAATATAGCATCCGGTCAAGCTCGACGCCTTGGCCCTGAAGCCGCCGCATCTCCTGATACAGGCGATACGTCTTTCCACAACGACGGGCGCCCACAATCACATATACGATGTTGTCGCGCTTTGGCTCCTGCGGGTTGCCCAGATCAAGGTCGCGCTCAAAGACCTGCGGAATCCCCTGTTGCTCAAAGTCCTTTATTTTTTGAGCCACCAAGTCGTTGAATGCCATAATTCTCCAATCTTGCTCTCCTGCTAATCAAGATTATAACGATTCTTGATTAGCAGGAGAGCAAGATTACGTGTAACTTGATTAGTAGCTAAGCAAGTTTTTCTGTTGCCGAACATCAAAGGCCAGGGCTAGCGGCTCCTATTAGATGCTGGCTCACATAGCAGCCCAAGTAGCTAAAAGAGCCCCGTCCCAAATGAGCTACTTAGCGCCAGGGGTCGGCTTCGAAGAGGGGCTCGCGCTCGGGGCGGCGATCGCTGTAGGGATCGTAGCCGTCGTCATCCTCGTTCTCGGCGCGGATATAGGGGTCGCGCGGCTTGGGTGCCGGCTTAGGCGCAGGCTTGGGTGCGGCGGGTGCTGCATCGGTCGCCGGCGCGCTTGTCTTGATCTCGTCTTTCATCTGCATAGCTCCTTGCATCGCATCCGTTCAGCATTATCGATTGTCGCACGAAAAAGGGCGGCGGACCCAATTGGATCCGCCGCCCTTGGCGTTCGGCTCAAAAGGCAGATTGTAAGGCATGCGCCAAAAACCTACTGCGCGTTGGGGACCTCGTAGGTGGCCGCCGGCGTGTTGTCGCACACGACGGTAAAGCCGCCGTCCTTGTCGGCATCGACCGTCACCTGATCGCCCTCGCGCACCGTACCGTCGATGATGGCGGCGGCGATGGCGTCCACGACCTCGCGCTGGACCAGGCGCTTGAGCGGACGGGCACCGAACACGGGGTCCAGGCCACCCACGGCGAGCATCTGCTTGGCCGCCGGGGTGATGGCAAGCGTCATGCGCTCCTTGGCCAGACGTGCACGGACATCGGCAAGCTGGATATCGACGATCTTTTCGATTTGCGCCATGCCGAGCGGATGGAACACCACGATATCGTCGATGCGGTTGAGGAACTCGGGGCGGAAGGTCTGAGCCATGGCCGCATCGACCTGATGGCGCATCTCTTCCTCGTCCTTACCGGACAGATCGGCGATGGCCTTGGAGCCCACGTTGGACGTCATGATGATAATCGTGTTCTTGAAGGACACCTGGCGACCCTGGCCATCGGTCAGACGGCCGTCATCAAGCACCTGCAACAGCACGTTGAAGACATCCGGATGAGCCTTCTCCATCTCGTCGAGCAAGATTACGGAGTACGGACGACAGCGCACGGCCTCGGTTAGCTGGCCGCCCTCGTCGTAGCCCACGTATCCCGGAGGCGCACCGATCAGACGCTGGACGCTGAACTTCTCCATATACTCGGACATGTCGATACGCACGAGCGCGCGCTCGTCATCGAACAGGCACTCGGCCAGCGCCTTGGCGAGCTCGGTCTTGCCTACGCCGGTGGGGCCCAGGAAGAAGAAGCTGCCGATGGGCTTGTCCGGATCGGAGAGGCCCGCACGGCTACGGCGCACGGCCGCGGCCACAGCGGACACGGCCTCGTCCTGACCGATGACGCGCTTATGCAGCTCGCCCTCCAGGCCCTTGAGCTTGTCGAGCTCGCCCTGCATCATCTTGGACACGGGCACGCCGGTCCAGGCACTCACGACCTCGGCAATCTCGTCGGAGGTCACCTGCTCGTTGAGGCCCTCGCCGTCCTGCTCTTTTTGTGCCTCGAGCGCAACCTCGGAATCCTGAATCTGCTGCTGCAGACCCGGAATCACGGAGTAGCGCAGCTCGGACGCACGGCCCAGATCGCCATTGCGCGTTGCGCGCTCCTCTTCGCTCTTGGCCTCGTCGAGCTGCCCCTTGAGCTCCTGCACGTGGTCGATAGCGTTCTTCTGGTTGAGCCAGCCGGCCTTTTGCACGTTGAGCTTTTCTTGGACCTCAGCGATCTCTTGGCGCAGAGCCTCCAGACGCTCCTTGGAGGCGTCGTCGGTCTCCTTCATGAGCGCCTGCTCCTCGATCTGCAGCTGGGTGAGCTGACGCGTGGTGGCGTCGATCTCGACCGGCATGCTGTCGAGCTCCATGCGCAGGCGGCTTGCCGCCTCATCGACCAGGTCGATGGCCTTATCGGGCAGGAAGCGGTCAGCGATGTAGCGATCGGAGAGGTCGGCGGCGGCCACGAGCGCGCTATCGGTGATATGCACGCCGTGGAAGATCTCGTACTTCTCCTTGAGGCCACGCAGAATCGAGATGGTGTCCTCGACGGTGGGCTCGGAGACCATCACGGTCTGGAAACGTCGGGCGAGTGCCGCGTCCTTCTCGATGTACTTACGGTACTCGTCGAGCGTGGTCGCGCCGATCGCATGCAGGTCGCCACGGGCGAGCGCAGGCTTGAGGATGTTGCCGGCATCCATGGAGCCCTCGGTGGCACCCGCGCCCACGATGGTGTGGAGCTCATCGATGAACAGGATGACCTTACCCTCGGATTTTTGTACTTCCTTGAGCACGGCCTTCAAGCGGTCCTCGAACTCGCCGCGGTACTTGGCGCCGGCGACCAGCGCGCTCATGTCGAGCTCGATGAGGTCGCGGTCGCGCAGGGTGCTCGGCACGTCGCCGGCCACGATACGCTGGGCGATGCCCTCGACGATGGCCGTCTTGCCGACGCCCGGCTCGCCGATGAGCACGGGGTTGTTCTTGGTGCGGCGCGACAGTACCTGGATGGTACGGCGAATCTCGTCGGTACGGCCGATGACCGGGTCGAGCTTGCCGGCGCGGGCGAGGTCGCAGATGTTGCGACCGTACTGCTCCAGCGCCTCAAACTGCGTCTTGTCCTCGGCAGACGTTACGCGGTCATCGCCGCGCAGCTCCTCGTAAACCTGCTCAATGCGCTCCTTGGTGACGCCAGCGTCGCGCAGAACGCGGCCGGCCTCGCCCTTGTCCTCGGCAAGTGCCATCAGCAGATGCTCGGTCACCACAAAGCTGTCGCCCATCTTGGTGGCCTTCTTCTCGGCCTTTTCGATGACGCGGACGAGCTCGTTGGACAGGCCCATCTGCTGGCCCTCGCCCGAAACCTTGGGCGCGCGGTCGATGGCATCTTGTGTGGAGCGTGCAAGCTGGGCCGGATCGGCGCCGATGCGCTCGATGATCACGGAGATATTGCGCTCGCCGGCACCAAGCAGGGCGGACAGCAGGTGAATCGGCTCCACCGCGCCGGCCTGCGCGTCGGCAGCCGTGCTCATGGCGGTCTGCAGCGCCTCGCGCGACGTCATTGCCAGCTTATCGATTCTCATGGAATCACCTCTCTTGGGGCGGCCGCCCTACGGGGCGGCTTCACGTTGTTCGAGAAGTATTGTTGCCAGCTTTGCGCGATCTTATACATAAATCTAAGTCTCTATATATAAGATTTTCTGAGTGCTCTCATGACATGCGGACCACCACAAAGGGGGCAGGCACCTTTGTGGTGGTCCAGAGAAGAATCAGCCCCAATTATAAGAGGCGGCATCAAGCCCAGCCTACGTTTCGCGACCCCAAATCGAAGCCCAATAGGGCCTTTTAGCCCTCTCATTCCGGGCGGTCGCTTTCTTTTGAATATTGTCGTAAGCTGGTATCACTTATCTTAATGAATGCATGCTGTTTGCGAGGTACCCGCCGTGAAACGCTCCACCTATACCGGCCTGCTCGTCTTAGCGTTTGCAATTACCGCAGTCGGCGTGGGCATTATCTATCTCGCATTTCTCCCCGCCTCGGCAACGCAGGCGGCGGTTGAAACCGTAAGCTACCCCATCAAAATCCTCACCGATATCGTCAAACCCGATTCAATCACCGTCGATTTCGACGGTACGCCCGCAGCGCTTGGGGTCAGTAACTATCCCAGAATCGAACTTGGAGCCACGCGCTATACCCAAGATGAGCAGCTTATCGGCAAGGCAACCAGTTTACTCAAAGGCAAGACGTTTAAGCGATGGTACGGCGCCGCAATATATCGAGCCAAGAAAGGCCAAATGAATGGCGGGTATTATTCGACCCTTGAACTCGATGCGGCAAACGGGAGCAGACTGTGCAACGTTTCATACGACCCCGGCTACGTGGACAACGAAGGGCCGGGAGTCTATATCTCGGATGGCAACGTGATCTACGTCATGGAAGGCGACCAGACGGCAGTCGTCGATTTTATGGATCGGTGTACCGAGGATGCCTACGAACAAACCTGCGAGCCCGATCCGCAGACAGCGCGCGACAGCGGCTCAGCACGCACTTGGCTATTTGACGATGAGATAACCTGGACCCCATCGAAATAAGAACCCGCCGGACAGGCACCTTTGTGGTGGTTTCGGCTCCGATGTTCCGCTGTCTCGATCTGTAACATCTAGCGACCCTTTTCGGTCCTAGGTGTTACAGATTTAGATGAAACGAGCTGCGATGACCGTTTGTCTCGATCTGTAACAGTTATTCGGCAAATTGGGGCCTGTCTGTTATAGGTCGAGATGAAGTGTAGAGCCCCGTACGAAAATCTCGACCTGTAACATCTAGCGGTGTACTTTGGCCCCTAGCTGCTACAGATCGAGACAAACGGGACCACCACAAAGGTGCCTGTCCCCTTTGTGGTGGTCCCAGTCTTTTTTAGCGTCCCTCAAGACCCAACGAGAACGCAGAAATGTAGCCCGGGGCCACCCTTTGCCGAACGCGACCCTCGCGAAGCGCGTGAGCGGGCGGGAAAGGGTGGCCCCGGGCGGACAATGAAGTGCGTTACTCGGCAGCGGCCTTGAACTTGTTGTAGTTGATCAGGCAGCCGGCCTTGACGATGGCACGCTCCTCGGCCGTCATATCGGCAATGTAAAGCTCAATCTGCTCGACCGTGCCGTCGGCGCGCACCACGTAGGCGGCGATGTTCTTGAGGTCGCCATCGAGCGCGGCACGGATACCCGGCACAAAGACGTAGTCGCCCACCTCAAAGTTGGGCTCCGTCTCCATCTGGAAGGGCACCATGCCCCAGTTCATCACGTTGGAGCGATAGCGCTTGGTGGCGTACTCGTGAACGATGTTGGCCAGGCCGCCGATCACGCGCTGGCAGCTCGCGGCCTGCTCACGGGCAGAACCGTCACCGGGCTTCTTGGCATAGAGCATGGAGCCGTACTCGGTCGCCTTGGCATCGACCGCGACACCCGCGCTGGCCAACGCCTCAAACACGCCGGCAAGCTCGGCATCGAGTGCCGCCAGGTCGCCTGCGGCCTCGCCGGCCACGCGACGCTTCTCCACGGCGTCGACCTCCTTGGAGCGGCCCACGTAGGCCGGATCGCGACGGCTCAGCGTAAACTCGGCCAGGCCCAGCGGGTTGGAGCGGAAGGAGCTCGTCTCGCCCGATGGGATCAGCTCGTCGGTCGTGGTGACCGGGTCCATGATCTTGGAGCACACCTTGAGCAGGATATCGTCGCCGAGCGGCTCCATCGCGGGCCACGGCTTGATGTTGGGACCCTCGACCAGCTCGTCGGCCGGCTCGGCCTTGCCGAAGCCCCAGTACACGCGCTTCTTGTAGGGAGCGTCGTCGAAGGCGTACTCGCAGGCCTCGTCCCAAGTCTCCTCGGGCAGGTCGGTCGCCGGGGTGAGCACGCCGCCGTTTGCCGCGGTCGCCGCAATGGAGCGGGCGTCCATCAGAGCCACGGCGCTCAGCTGGCCATTGCCCGGCTTGGAACCCTCGCGGTTGGGGAAGTTGCGCGTGGTGTGGCGAATGGACAGGCCGTTGTTGGCAGGCGTATCGCCGGCACCAAAGCACGGGCCGCAGAACGCCGTGCGCACGATCGCGCCGGCCTCCATGAGGTCGTAGATATAGCCGCGACGCGTGAGCTCGAGCGCCACAGGCTGGCTCGTGGGATAGACCGACAGCGAGAACTCACCGCAGCCGGTGTTGGCGCCCTTGAACACACGGGCAGCCTGGACCACGGAGTCGTAGTTGCCGCCCGAGCAGCCGGCGATAACGCCCTGCTGCACGTGCAGCTTGCCGTCGACGATCTTGTCGAGCAGGCTAAAGTGCGTCTTGCCCTCACCGATCTTGGCGGCCTCGAGCTCCACCTCGTGCAGAATATCCTCGAGGTTCTCGTTGAGCTCGTCAATCTCAAAGCCGTTGGAAGGATGGAACGGCAGGGCGATCATGGGCTTGATGCTCGACAGGTCGACCTCGACGCAGCCGTCGTAGTAGGCGACATCGGCGGGCTTGAGCTCGCGGTAATCGTCGCCGCGGCCGTGCATGGTCAGGAATGCGTGAGTGTCCTCGTCGGTGGCCCAGATGGAGGAAAGGCAGGTGGTCTCGGTGGTCATGACGTCGACGCCGTTGCGGTAATCGGTCGTCATGCTCGCGATGCCGGGGCCCACAAACTCCATGACCTTGTTCTTAACGTAGCCCTTGGCAAAGACGGCGCGGATGATGGCAAGCGCAACGTCGTGCGGGCCGACGCCGGGACGCGGGGCGCCCGTGAGGTAGATGGCCACAACGCCGGGATAGGCGACGTCGTAGGTGTCGCGCAGCAGCTGCTTTGCCAGCTCGCCGCCGCCCTCGCCCACAGCCATGGTGCCTAGGGCGCCGTAGCGGGTGTGCGAGTCGGAACCCAGGATCATCTTGCCGCAACCGGCAAAGTTCTCACGCATAAAGGAGTGGATAACGGCGATGTGCGGCGGGACAAAGATGCCGCCGTACTTCTTGGCCGCAGAGAGGCCAAAGACGTGGTCGTCCTCGTTGATGGTGCCGCCCACGGCGCACAGCGAGTTATGGCAGTTGGTGAGCACGTAGGGCAGCGGGAACTGCTCCATGCCCGAGGCACGCGCCGTTTGGATGATGCCGACAAAGGTGATGTCGTGGCTCGCCATGGCGTCGAAGCGAATCTTGAGCGCCTCGGGGTCGCCGGACGTATTGTGTGCCTGAAGGATCGAATACGCGATGGTGCCACGTTTGGCATCCTCGGGCGTCTGCGTAATACCGCGCTCAGCAGCCTCGGCCGCAGGCACAACCTCGCTGCCACGGCGCAGGTAGATGCCGTCCTCGTACAGCTTGACCATACTGTCTCCCACTCTGCCCAAAAGATTTGGGCGCATAGCATACATTCGTTCAATATCGTGCCATAGAACGGTTGCGAGCGGGTTACGAATCTGCACGTTCACTTTATCTCAGTAAAGCAGAGAACGAGTTGGGTGCCGGGGGCAGACTTAGACGCCGAAATGACGAGAGTGGATAATCTCCCACTTTGAGCCTGCAAACAGGCCAAAAACGGGAGATTATCCACTCTCATTCTGCGGGCACTCATTTAAGTCTGTCCCCAATGAGTGCCCGGCAGCGTCGGCGGAGCTATAGGTCGCTACCCGTACCTAGCAGCTTGCGCATGACTTGCTCGGGGTTAACCGAGCCGTCGCGCGGGGCAAGGGCGGTGATCTTCTTCTGCATCTTGTACTCGTGCAGCTCATCCTCGAGTTGGCGTACGCGGGCGCGGAGCTTCTCGTTCTCGCGCTCGCGTTCCTCGGCGCGCTCCTTCATATCGAGGATACGCACCACACCGGCAAGGTTGATGCCCTCGTCGGTCAGTTGATTGATGAGTTCCAGACGCTCGATATCGGCACGCGAATACAGGCGCGTGTTACCGCCCGAGCGCTGAGGATTCACCAGGCCCTTGGACTCGTAGACGCGCAGAGTCTGCGGGTGCATGCCGGTCAGCTCGGCCGCCACGCTGATCATGTACAGCGGTTTGTTCCTATTGTCCTCGGCCATGCTACCTGACCCCTTTCCGTCTCGTTATCGTCCATCATAAGCCCGCGGGCGCGGGCGTGCGCCACGGCCGCCCTAGTACGTCGCCTTGTAACGGTTGACCTTCTCGCGATAGTCGCGCGTGTCGGCCTCGCGCAGCTTGGTCATGGCATCGCGCTCGTCATCGGATAGGTTCGTGGGGACCTGCACCTTGATCTCGACGAGCAGCGCGCCCGTACGGCCACGGTGCTTAACGTCGGGCGCTCCCATCTCCTTAAAGCGGAACTTCTTGCCCGTCTGGGTACCCGCGGGCACTTTCAAACGGACCGTCGCACCGCCGGGCGTCGGCACGTCCACCGTGCAGCCGAGCGCCGCCTCGTAGACCGAGACCGGTACCTCCATGGTCACGTCGGCGCCTTTGCGCTTAAACAGCGGGTGCTCCTCCACATGCGTGGTCACGACCAGGTCGCCGCGCTCGCCACCCGCAACGCCATACTCGCCGCGACGCTTGTAGCGTAGCTTGCCGCCGTCGACCGCGCCCGCGGGCACCGAGACCGTGATGGTCTGCTGCTCGCCTGTCGAGGGAATGCGATAGGTGACCTTGTGCGTCACGCCGCGAAACGCGTCCTCGGCCGTCACATCGACGGTCAGCGATAGGTCGCCGCCCTTGCGAGCGCGGCTGCGACCTGCGCCGGCGCTGGCAGCGCCCGCAGCCCCGGCAAAGCCCGAGCCCCAATCGCTACCCCAGGCGCCGTTGCCGCTAAAGATGCTGTCGAAGATATCGCCCCAGCCGCTGGCGCCCGCGCCGGCACCGTAGCCGCCGCCATACGCGCCGCCCGCGCCCGGCATGCCGCCGAACATGAGCATCTGGTCGTACTCTTTGCGCTTCTTCTCGTCCGAAAGCGTCTCGTAGGCCTCGCTGATCTCCTTGAACTTGGCCTCGTCGCCGCCGGCATCGGGGTGATATTTTTGCGCGAGCTTGCGAAACGCGCTCTTGATCTCTTTGTCGGAGGCGCTCTTGGATACGCCCAGGATGTCATAGAAGGTTTTGCCTGCAGCCATCGTAGCTCCTCTCCTGTTTCATCCGCCGCACAGCGGGCGGCGGTTCATGCTTTCATATGGCACTAGGCCAGAAAGGGCCCCGGGTGTTGCCCCGGGGCCCTTCTCAATTACTCCTCGGTGCTCTCGGCCGTATCGGCCGCGGCATCCTCGGGCGCCGCTTCGGGCTCCGGTGCGGGGCGCTTCTCGCCACCGTAGGTCACCGTCACCATCGCGGAACGCAGGATGCGATCCGCCATGCGGTAGCCCTTCTGGTACACGTCGTTGACGGTCTCGTCGTACTGCGATGCGTCCTCGACGCGACCCACGGCCTGGTGCTCGAGCGGATCGAACGCCTCACCCTTGGGATCGATGGGCTCAACGCCCTCGTGCGCAAACACATCGAGCAGCTTGGCATGCACCGCGTCGACGCCATCGACGAACTGCTTAAAATCGTCGGAAAACTCCTGGCTACGGGCATGGTCGATCGCGCGCTCGATATCGTCAATCACCGGCAGTAGCGCAGTGACAAGCTTCTCGGTCGCGCGCTCGCGCTCGGCGATACGCTCGTTGGCAGTGCGGCGACGGAAGTTCTCCCAGTCGGCCTGCAGACGGGCGGTACGCTCGGTGGCGTCCTTTGCCTTGTCCTCGGCGGCCTTCTGGGCCTCTGCCGCAGCATCGAGCTCGCTGCGCACGTCGGCAAGCTCCTTTTGGGCCTGCTCGAACTTGAGCTTAAAGTCGTTGTCGGCGGCTTCCTCACCGGCGCGGATAGCGGCTTCCACCATCTCGTCCTCGGTCATCGTCGCCTCCTTGTTGGAATCCTCTACCTGGTTCTCGGCAGCCTCGGCGGCCTCGGCCTCGTTGGCCTCGGTATCGTCGACGGCCTCTACGGGAATCTTCACGTCCTTCTCCTCAGAGTCAACGGGGGCGGCGCCAGCGGCGGCCGCCTCCGTGCGAGCTTTACGGGCGGACATGATTACTTGTCCTCGTCGTCCACAACCTCGTAGTCGGCGTCGACCACGTCATCGTCGGCAGGCTGGGCGCCGGCGGCACCGTCGGTCTGCTGCTGAGCGTCGGCGTAGACAACCTGGGCCAGCTCGTAGGCCACGGACTGCAGGGACTCGCCAGCGGCCTTGATGGCCTCGACGTCAGAGCCCTCGAGCGCCTTCTTGGCATCGGCGATAGCGGCCTCGGCCTTGGACTTCACGTCGGCGGAAACCTTGTCGCCCAGCTCGTTGAGGGTCTGCTCGGTGGAGTAGCACAGGCTATCGGTCTGGTTGCGGACCTCGACCTCTTCCTTCTGCTTCTTGTCCTCCTCGGCATGAGCCTCGGCGTCCTTGACCATACGATCGACTTCGTCGTCGGACAGAGCGGTGGAGCCGGAAATGGTAATCTGCTGCTCCTTGCCGGTGCCCTTGTCCTTAGCGGAGACCTTGACGATGCCGTTGGCGTCGATGTCGAAGGTGACCTCGATCTGCGGCACGCCGCGGCGGGCAGCCGGGATACCGGTCAGCTGGAACTTACCGAGCGACTTGTTGTCGCGAGCAAGCTCGCGCTCGCCCTGGAGCACGTTGATCTCGACGCTGGTCTGGTTGTCGGCAGCGGTGGAGTAGACCTCGGTCTTGGAGGTCGGGATCGTGGTGTTGCGGTCGATCATCTTGGTCATGATGCCGCCCATGGTCTCGACGCCCAGCGACAGCGGGGTAACGTCGAGCAGCAGGATGCCCTCGACGTCGCCGGTGAGCACGCCGCCCTGGACGGCAGCGCCGTCGGCAACGACCTCGTCGGGGTTCACGGACATGTTGGGCTGCTTGCCGGTCATGGTCTTGACGAGCTCCTGGACGGCGGGCATACGGGTGGAGCCGCCGACGAGGATGACCTCGGTCAGATCGGAGAGCTTGAGCTTAGCGTCGCGCAGGGCGTTGGTGACAGGCTGCTTGCAGCGCTCGAGCAGGTCGCGGGTGATCTTCTCGAACTCGGCGCGGGTCAGCGTGTAGTTGAGGTGCAGCGGGCCGGACTGGTTCATGGTGATGAACGGCAGGTTGATGGTGGACTGCTGGGCTGCGGAGAGCTCCTTCTTGGCGTTCTCGGCGGCCTCCTTCAGACGCTGCAGGGCCATGGGGTCCTGACGCAGGTCGACACCGTTCTCCTGCTGAAACTTATCGGCCATCCAGTCGATGACGCGCTGATCCCAGTCGTCGCCGCCCAGGTGGTTGTCGCCCGAGGTGGACAGAACCTCAAACACGCCGTCGGCGAGGTCGAGGATGGAGACGTCGAAGGTGCCGCCGCCCAGGTCGAAGACCAGAATGCGCTGGTCGGTGCCCTGCTTGTCCAGGCCATAGGCCAGAGCAGCAGCGGTCGGCTCGTTGACGATACGCTTGACGTTGAGGCCGGCGATCTTACCGGCATCCTTGGTGGCCTGACGCTGGGCGTCGTTGAAGTAGGCCGGGACGGTGATGACGGCGTCGGTGACGGTCTCGCCCAGATACTTCTCGGCGTCGGCCTTCATCTTTGCGAGCGTCATGGCGCTCACCTGCTCGGCGGTGTAATCCTTGCCCTCGATGTCGACGACGGCACGGCCGCCCTGGCCCTCCTTGACCTCATACGGCACGGTCTTGATCTCGGAGGTGCACTCGGAGTACTTGCGGCCCATGAAGCGCTTGATGGAGAACACAGTGTTCTTGGGGTTGGTGACCGCCTGGTTCTTAGCGGCCTTGCCCACGACGCGGTCGCCGTCGGCACGGAAGCCCACGACGGACGGGGTGGTGCGGTCGCCCTCGGCGTTCACGATGATGGTCGGAGAACCGCCCTCGAGAACGGCCATTGCGGAGTTAGTAGTACCAAGGTCGATACCAAGAATCTTACCCATTAGAAATTCCCTCTCTCTTGTGCGTTCGCGCCACCTCGACGGTCTGTCGCGCGGCGCTTCGGCTTGTCTTTCAGGATGTAGTGTATCCCCTTATGGACCGGAATATACAAAATCTAAGTCAATTCATATAAGATTTCTTATCTCTAAGAGTTTAGGTTCTCGAATGCGCAGGTAGACGCACTGATTGAGTTCTCGGCAGATCTATTGAGATCTATGTAGAGATGGCTGAGGTTTGGGTCCGAAGGTGCCTGGGGCTGCCTTGCGGAAAGGGTATCCCGGTCTGAGCGCGAATTCTGGGACACAGTTTCCGCCGGGCGGTCCAACCGGAAGCTGCGACCCGTTTTTCGGCCAAATAACGGGATGCCCTTTCCGCAGGCGCGCTCAATAGCTCAATATTTCAAGTCACCTTTAGCTAACATTTGCGCAGCTCAGCGGCCCCACCTGCGCGTTTTTTAGTAAACCTTGGCATACTCGGCGAACGGTATGAAGATGCCGGCCAGAGGGTATTGCAAACGGTCGCTCCCGTGGTATGTTTTTGCCCGAATCAAACCGGCGCGCATCGTCTGTAGCGTCGGTCAACAGAGAGGAAACTACCATGGCTCATCCCGTAATTGATGCCGACGAGTGCATCGCTTGTGGCGTTTGCGTCGACTCCTGCCCCGCTGGCGTTCTGGAGCTCCAGGACGTCGCCACCGTCGCTGACGAGGACTCCTGCGTCGCCTGTGGCGCTTGCCAGGACGCTTGCCCCGCTGGCGCGATCACCGAGATCGTCGAGGAGTAACAACTCCCGCACTTGCACACTCAAAAGTACACCGTGCACAAAAAAGGAGGCCTCCGCATCGCCGCGGAGGCCTCCTTTTTTGTGCGGATAACCAATTAGGCACCATCGCAGGTTGAGCTCACGTCAGCGAAAACGTCCCTAAGCGAGCAAGGTGACGTGAAAGAGGAGGGAAGCGTACTTTGGTACGCGACCGACGATTGAACGTCAGATTGCCGCTTAGGGACGTTTGCAGCATCGGCTACGACAGATCGTCCTCGTAGGGCATCAGGTCTGCCAAATAGCCTTTCTCCTTGAGTATGGCCTCGATCTCGTCGAGGGTTTGCTCATCCTCAGCCGCAATGCGATGGAAGTGATAGCCACTCGTCACCGTTAGTAGTGGAAAGCTCTTGCCGCTCTCGATATCGTGCAGGTAGCGCTCAACATCGCGACGATTGCGAATGTCCAAGTCGGCCGTGATCTTACCGTACACGCGGTGATTGACGATCACGTTGAGCACGGCGCCACCCGCGTCGACGATACTCGTAAGCTCGTCGCCCGCCTGCTCCACGCTGTGGCGCACCTTAACAAGACGCGTGGGCACGGCGGGGCTACTCGCGGCTTCCTGCAGCACGTAGCCGCGGTTGGTCGCCACGATATCGTGCCCATCGGCACGCAACAGGGCAATATCCTGAACCACGACCTGACGGCTCACGCCAACCTCGCGGGCAAGTGCGCTGCCCGAAACGGGCTCCTTGGCTCCTTCGAGCACGCCCATGATGGCACGGCGACGCTCGCGGGCGTTCATTATTTACCGTCCAGCAGACGCAGGTGCTTAAGCGAGAGGTCGAGGATCGGCGCGGAGTGCGTCAGGGCGCCCGAGCTAATGTAGTCGACGCCCAGGTCGGCAAGCGCGCGGATATTGTTAGCGTCCACGTTGCCCGAGCACTCGGTCTTGGCGCGACCGGCGATAAGCTCGATGGCGGCGGCCATGTCGTCATGGGTCATGTTGTCGAACATGATAATGTCGGCACCGGCCTCCACGGCTTCGCGTACCATGTCCAGGTTCTCGCACTCAATCTCGACCGTCGTGGTAAACGACGCGTGGGCGCGCGCCATCTCGATCGCGCGCGTCACGCCACCGGCGGCATCGATGTGGTTGTCCTTGAGCATGACGGCTGTCGACAGGTTGTAGCGATGGTTGCTGCCGCCGCCGATCTCGACCGCCGCCTTCTCGAAGACGCGCATGCCCGGCGTGGTCTTGCGTGTGTCGACAAGCACGGTCTTGGTACCCTCGAGCGCCGCTGCCATTCTGTGCGTATAGGTAGCGATACCGCTCATGCGCTGCAGGTAGTTGAGCGCCACGCGCTCGCCCGAAAGCAGCACGCGCGCATCGCCGCGCACCTGGCCCACGTGGTCGCCGGCGTGCACTTCGTCACCGTCGGCAACATCAAACAGCACCGAGCTCTGCGAATCCAGCAGCTCAAAGGTGCGAGCGAACACATCCAAGCCCGCGATGATACCGTCGGCCTTGGCGATAAGCTCAACGGTAGCGGGACGCGCCGTGGGGCACACGCTCGCCGTGCTCACGTCCTCAAACGTGATGTCCTCGCGCAGAGCCCGCAAAATCAGATCATCGACGACGAGCTTCATGGTAATGGGATTCATGGTCTACTCCTCCACGGCCTGCGTGCCGGCGGCACGGGCCAAATCATCGATTGCAAGGGTATCGGCGCTCAGGGCGCGGTGACGCCCGTCAAGTGCGGGCTCACCGGCCTGCTCCACGGTCAGCGACTCGCCGGTGCGCATACGCCAAGCAGCGCGGCGGCCCCAAACTAGGGACTCGAGCAGGCTGTTAGAAGCCAGGCGGTTCTTGCCGTGCACGCCATTGCAAGCCGTCTCGCCGGCGGCGTAGAGCTCGGACATCGAGGTGCGGCCGTCCTTGTCGACCCATACGCCGCCCATAAAGTAGTGCTGCGTGGGTGTGACAGGGATGGGCTCGTCCAGGATGTCGCGTCCGTCCTCCAGGCAGCGCGCACGGATATTGGCAAAATGCCCGGTCACCACGTCGCGCTCGACGGGGGCAAAGCTCAGCCACTCGTGCTCGGTGCCGTCCTGCTTCATCTGCTCGCGAATAGCGGCGGCGACAACATCGCGCGGCTGCAGCTCGTCGGTAAAGCGCTCGCCGGCGGCGTTGAGCAAAATCGCGCCTTCGCCGCGGCAGCTCTCGCTGATCAGGAAGGTGCGGCCCGGCTGCGGCGAGAACAGTCCCGTGGGATGGATCTGCACGTAGTCCAGGTGCTCCATCTTAATGCCATGCTCCTGAGCGATATAGCAGGCATCGCCCGTGAGCTGCGGGTAGTTGGTCGAGTGGTCGTATACGCCGCCGATGCCGCCCGTTGCCCACAGCGTATGGCGGGCATGGATCTTAAAGGGCTCGCCGGCATGCACGTCCTCAGCGGCATTTGTCAGCTCGTCGGCGGGGCGAGCTGAATCGTCCTCGTCCACGGAAACGGCGACGACGCCGGTGCACGCCGTGGCGCCATCGCGCTCGGCAGTCAGGATATCGGTCATGGCAACGTGTTCGAGAATCTGCACGTTGTCCAGCTTGCGGACAGCCTGGAGCAGTTTGGTCGTAATCTCCTTGCCCGTAATATCGGCATGGAAGGCGATGCGCGGGCGGCTGTGCGCGCCCTCGCGGGTAAAGTCGAGGCCGCCATCGGCCTTGCGCTCAAAATCCACGCCCATCGCTAGCAGGTCGTTGATGACCGAGCGGCTCGAGCGGATCATGATGTCGACGCTCTCGCGGCGGTTCTCGTAATGGCCGGCGTGCATGGTGTCCTCAAAGAAGGCATCGTAGTCCGAGCCCTCGGGCAGCACGCAGATGCCGCCCTGCGCGAGCATCGAATCGCACTCGTCGACCGCGCCCTTGGAGAGCATGATCACGCGCGTACTCGTCGGCAGGTTGAGCGCCGCGTACAGGCCCGCCACGCCGCAGCCGGCAATGACGACGTCGCACTCCATATCGGGGTATTGCTTGGTTTCCACAGGAATCCTCTCCCTTGAATGTGACATAAGGAACCGTCCCTCATGCCACATTGTTCTAGCGTGCTGCGTACTCGAGCATGCGGTCGAGCGTGAGCTTGGCCTGGTCTGCCGCCTCGTCCGAGACGCCGATCTGCACCTCGCCCTCGCCCGTCTCCAGGCAGCGCACGAGCTTTTCGAGCGTGATGAGGTCCATGTTGACGCAGGTGGGCTGCACCGCGGGGAAGTAGAACTTCTTGCCGGTGCCCTGGCAGCGGCGCTCGAGCTCGTAGAGCACGCCGCGAACCGTCACGATAATGAACTCGCTCGCGTCGGACTCCTCGGCATACTTGATGATGCCGGCGGTGGAGCCGATGTAGTCGGCCTCGGCCAGGACGTCGGCCTTGCACTCGGGGTGCGCCAGCACGAGCGCGTCGGGGTGGGCCTCCGTCGCGTCGACGATCTGCTCGACGGTGATGATGTGATGGCGCGGGCAGTAGCCGTTGTTGAGAATGACGTGCTTTTGCGGCACCTGCTCGGCTACGAAGCGGCCGAGGTTTTGGTCGGGAATGAACAGGATATGCTGCTGCGGCAGCTCGGACACGATCTTGACGGCGTTGGAGCTGGTGACGCACACGTCGCTCCAGCTCTTGATCTCGACCGTGGAGTTGACGTAGCAGACCACGGCCAGGTCGTCGCCGTACTCGGCGCGCGCCGCGTCGACCGTCTCGCGCTTGACCATATGAGCCATGGGGCAGTCCGCGCCCGGCTCGGGCAGCAGCACGGTCTTGGTGGGGTTGAGCAGCTTGGCGCTCTCGCCCATAAACTCCACGCCGCACAGCACGATGGTCTGCTGCGGCAGGCTCTTGGCGAGCTTAGCCAGGTAGAAGCTGTCGCCGACGTAATCGGCCACAGCCTGGACCTCGGGCGCCACGTAATAGTGCGCCAGGATCACCGCGTCGCGCTGGGTTTTAAGTTGCTGAATGGCCTCGACGAGCTCTGCGGGCACCAATGCCGCGCGCTCCGTTGCCGTCGTTGCCGATGCCAGGCCGGCCGCAATGTCGCGTGCAAGCTCCGACGCATCCATGTTCGCGCTCTGTGCCATCAAGGCCCCTCTCTTTTGGCGAATCTTGGGGCTTTAGTATGACACCTAGGTTTACAGCTGACAAGACAGCTGTAAACCTAGGTGTAAAGTTGGAATAAAGATTCAATCTTGGGGCGGATCCATTTTCGAACTGGCAAGCTGAGGATAGCCGAAAATGGACCCGCCCCAAGATTCGAGCGGCCCGTTTTGTCCTGGGCCAAGGGGCGGTGGTCAAAAAAGGCCAAATATGAGTACTGTCACCAAATTAGTAGCAGCGATTTTCCGGTCCAGAGCAGCAAAATCGCCTTGTTTGGAGCCCGATCACGACTCTGAAGGACGAAAATCGATGCACTTTTGGCCGCTGGCACCGATTTTGGAGGCCATTTGGCTGCCACTAAACTGGTAACAGTACTCATATTTGGCCTTTTTTGACCACCGGGTTTCCGGCAAACCCCAAAAGCGGGTCCGGATCGCTCGATCCGGACCCGCTGGGGGTAGCGAGCACAATCGAGGTGTAAGAAGCAAGAGAGGGCCATCGCCTAGAATCGTCAGCGCCTAGATATTCAACGAGAGGAAAGACAGTGGTCCGCAGCGACATGCTACCCCAGCCGGACCGGGGGCTCGGCCTCGACCGGCCCCAGACCGAGGCATTTCACCGACGAGTTCAAGAGGAAGATAGTCGATCTCCACAACGCCGGAAAGCCCAGGCGCGAGGCCATGGACGAGTGCGACCTCGGCAAGAGCACCGTGGAGAGGTGGATCAAGTCGATAAACGCGACCGGCTCGCCGCGCGCCGCCGACAACCGCACGCCCGAGCAGAACCGGATCCTGGAGCCCGAGCGCGAGAACCGCAGGTTCCGGATGGAGGTCGACGTCTTAAGACGAGCGGCGCCGGTATACGCTCGGAAGTGAGGGCCATGGCGGCCAACGGGGGCCGCTGCCCCATGTCGGCGCAGCGCGGACATCGAGGTCTTCCACACGGACCGCGGCAGCGAGTTCGACAACGCCGAGATCGACCTGATGCTCGAGACCTTCGGCATAGAGAGGTCGCTGTCGGCCAAGGGCTGCCCCTACGACAACGCCGTCGACGAGTCGACCAACAGGATACTGAAGGCCGAGCTCGTCCACCGCGAGACGTTCGGCACGACGCGCGAGCTCCGGGCCAAGCTCTCGGACTACGTGAACTGGTACAACAACTTCAGGATCCACTCGACGCTGGGCTACATGTCGCCGGTCGAGTTCAGGGAAGCGGGGCTGTCCCTCCCGGAATCGTCCAAATAGGTGTTGCCAATCCAGCGCGTCGAGGCGGGCCCTGCCGGCGAGAAGACGGCTGCGTGGGCGGCCGCCCAAGCCGCCGCCCACGAATTCGTGGGCGAAGTCGGGCTCGACTTCTCGCGCGCCCATGCATCGACGCGCGCGGCGCAGCTCTGCGCCTTCGACCGCATCGTGGCCGCCTGCGCCGCGCAGCCGCGCGCGGGCCGCGTCGTGTCCATCCATGCCGTACACGCCGCCACAGAAGCGCTCGACATCCTCGAGCGCCACGGCCTCCCCGCGCACGCGACCTGCATCTTCCACTGGTTTTCGGGCAGCGGCGAGGACTTGAACCGCCTGCGCGCGCTCGGGTGCCTCGTCTCGGTCAACGAGTGCATGCTCGCGACCAGGCGCGGGCGCGCCTACGCGCGCCAACTGCCGGAAGACGCACTGCTCTTGGAGACGGATGCGCCCGCATGGCTCGATGCCCCCTGCTCCGCCGCAGAGCTGGAAGCCTCGCTCGCCCACACGCTCTCCCTGCTCGCCGAGATCCGCGGCACCTCTACGCAAACGCTCGCCCCCGCTCTTGCGGAGACGAGCGTGCGTCTCTTGCGATTGTAATCAGCAGATGCGCGGGGCGGCGCATCGCGCAACTCGATTAACCGCCCCGCCGCAGTCCGGACGGTTAGACCACATTGAACGTGAAGCGCGTGCCCGCACGCAGGCCGTCGAGCAGCATGAGCTCCGCGCCATCGATATACCCCACCACATTCGTCCGCCCGCTGTTTTCCATGGCCGCGAGCGCAATCTGAACCTCGCCGGCATACTGGCCGTAACCGTCGTTGTCCACGAGCACATCGCCCCGCCGGATATCGACCGTGTTGAAGGGAGCGACCTCCCCTTTCACCATCCGGCTCTCGACGGTGCGCACGAGATAGCCGTTTTGCTCGGGACGACACGACAGGCCGAGGCGCAGGCGCCGCTCAAGCTCCTTCGGCAAACCGGGAGCGCGATGCAAGGTGAACGCCATCGGGGCTGCGACGCCCGCAGCGATTGCCGCAAGCTCGCGCTCGCTCGCAAAGCAGTTGCCCACGATGATGTCATCCACGCAGCCGAGTTGCACGAGGTGACGGGCCTGCACGGCGGCGGGCAGATCGCGATGCATCTCAAGCGTAGGCAAACCGTCGCATGCCGGCCACGGGCCGAAGGCCTCCGGCTCCTGCGATGACACGAATGCCTGGAGTGGAAGCCCGCGCTCCTTCCACCGACGCGAGCAGGTCAGAAAATACTCGAGCGTCAGACCCGTGTAGCGATGCGGATAGTAGTTATGGCAGCCTACGATGCGCGCCGGCTCCCCACCGCTCGCGAGCAGCGCCCCGATGTGGTCGCACGCGTTTGCCGAGGCGTTGAGGCACACCCCGATGCCCGCCTCGTTGCGCGTGAGAAACGCCTCCTCCATCTCGGAGAGACCGAGATCGAGACGCATGACATCGCAGCCTATCTCCTGGAGAAATCCCAGATCGAGCTTGCCGCGCAAAACGCTCGCATTCACGCCGAATCGCGCAAGCACCGAAGGGTTCACGTCGCAGAACACCTCGAAGCCGAGCGCATGCGCCTCGTCGGTCAAAGCCCGGTAACGTGCCGTGACTTCATCGCGTTCATCGCGGACGCCGAGCAGCGCCACGAACAGCACGCGATAGCCGTGACGGGCGGCGAGGCGCAGGTATTCTCGGCACGCCTCGGCAGAGGCGAATTCCGGGTAGAGGGAAATGCCCAACCGCACCTCACGCATGGGAGACCTCCCCGCCGAGATCCTCGCCGTTCGTCTCGATCACGCGCTGGTACCAATAGAACGAGTCCTTGCGGCTGCGCTCGAAGGTGCCCGTTCCGTCATCGTGGCGATCGACGTAGATGAAACCGTAGCGCTTCGCGAACTCGCCGGTCGAGGCGCTCACCAAGTCGATGGGGCCCCACGAGGTGTAACCCATGAGGTCGACGCCGTCGGCCACCGCCTCGGCCATCTGCTCGATGTGCTGGCGCAAATACTCGATGCGGTACGGGTCGTGGATGGAACCGTCCTCCTCGACCGTATCGTAGGCACCCAAGCCGTTCTCCACGAGCATGACGGGCTTCTGATAGCGATCCCAGATGGCATTCAGCGACCAGCGCAGGCCCACCGGATCGACCTGCCAACCCCAGTCGCTCGTCTTGAGGTAGGGATTCTTTGCGCCGAAGGCGAAGTTGCCGCCCGTCGTCTCGAGCTTCTCGGGATGCGCGGAGAGGCAGACCGACATGTAGTAGCTGAACGTGACGAAGTCGACCGTGCCGCGCGCGAGCGTCTCGGCGTCGTCCGGCTCCATCGCGACCTCGATGCCCCTCTCGGCAAAGTGGCGCCTCATGTAGCTGGGATAGTATCCTCGCACCTGAACATCGGAGCAGAACCAATTGGCCACGCGCATGCGCTGCTGCACGAGCACCGCGTCATCGGGATCGCAGGTATAGGGGTACATGAGCGCAAACGAGGACATGCAGCCGATGCGGTACTCGGGATAGCGCTCGTGGGCCAGAGCCGTCACGCGCGCGGCAGCGACGAGCATATGGTGCAGCGCTTGGAAGCGCTCGGCGGGGTTATCGGGCAGGCCGTTGACGGGCCCCTCGTACCCGCGGACGGTGCTCAAGTTGAGCACGGCCCCGCCGCGACCGATGCCCGTATTCATCTCGTTCAGCGTGAGCCAGTAGCGCACCTTGCCCCGATAGCGCTCGAACACGCAGGCGCAAAAGCGCTCGAAGCACGCGATGAGCTCATGGCCGGCCCAGCCGTTGTACTTGCTCGCCAGCGCATAGGGCATCTCATAATGGCTGAGCGTCACGATGGGCTCGATGCCGTGCTCGCGGCAGCAGTCGAACACGCGATCATAGAACGCCAGACCGAGCTCGTTGGGCTCCGCCTCCTCCCCCGTAGGGAAGACGCGCGTCCACGCAATCGAGAGCCGCAACGCCTTGAAGCCCATCTCCGCGAGCATCGCGATGTCCTCGCGATAGCGATGGTAGAAATCGCACGCCTCGTGGCTCGGATAGAACGTGTCCGGCTCAAGGGTCGGCGTGATGCGCTTGTCGACCTTATGCGAACCGGCCGTGCACACGTCAGGCACCGAGACGCCCTTGCCGTCCACATCCCATGCGCCCTCGATCTGATTGGCCGAGATGGCGCCGCCCCACAAGAATCCATCGGGAAATCTACCCATGGAATACCTCCAAATACAACGAGGGGCGAGACTCGAAGAGCCGCGCCCCAATCACAAGTCACCCGCAGAGAGTGGGGCACATGCGCACATGCGCCAAGATGGTCCCTACGCTTCGGAAGCGGCCTTCTCGGCAGCCTCCTTCTCGCACAGCTGATGGTCATACACCTTCACGAACGGCAGGTAGACCAAGAAGGCGATGACGAAGGCCATAGGGGCAATGAAGAGGTTCTGCCACGCAAGGGAGGGCATGAAGCTCTGCATGATGATCGGCAGCTGCGTCATGATGAGCAGGTGGCCGGGCTGGAAGAAATCGAGCGAGTAGCCGATATAGGCAAAGAACATGATGATCATGGGGTTCAGGATAAACGGGATGGCCATGATGGGGTTATAGATGATGGGAGTACCGAACGCCATGGGCTCGGAGATGTTGAACACCGCAGGAACGATACCGGCCTTGCCCACAGCGCGAAGCTGCTCGGACTTGGAACGCATGCAAAGCACGGCGAGCGGCAGCACGTTGCCGCTACCACCGCAGCAAGACATGACGCCATACAGGGCGATCGGAGCGAACATGGCAGCCTGGCCGGAGGCGACGAGCTCGGCGTTCTGGGTGTAGAACTGGATCATGGGGGCCATGATGACCGGAGAGAGCACCATCGCGCCGTGGATGCCGAGACTCCAGAGCAGCTGGCACACAAACGCGAGTACGAACATGCCGGGCACCGACATGAGGGGCGTCAGCGGGATGGACAGGATACCGGCGATGGCGCCCGGGAGCACGACGCCGATGGTCATCTGGGCAAGTGTGTTGAGACCATGCCAGAGCAGGATGCAGATGACGAGCGGCACGAGGGTCGCGAAAGCGTCCGAAAGGAACTGCGGAACCGCGTCGGGCATCTTGAGGCTCACGTGATGCTTCTGGCAGAAATCGATGATCTTGACCGAAACCAGCGGGATGATGAGCGCGGTGAAGAGACCGGTGCCGCCAAGGTAGGTGGTGGCGAGCACTCTCATGGTCGAGCCATCCTGCAGGGTGACACTCTGAACGGGAGCACACACGAGCAGGAAGAGAATCATGGTGACGATGCCGTTCGCCAGCGCGCCCTCCATCTCCAAGTTCTTGGAGTAGATGTAGCCCACGGCGAAGGCCACGACGACGCCCAGGATGCCCATGGTCATGTTATAGGGCGTGGTGAGCCACATATAGGCGGCGTCGGTCGTCTCGAGCACGCCTACGATATCCAGCAGCGTGGCGACGACGGTGAAGATGGCGCCGGCGAGGATGACCGCCATGGCCGCCATCATGCCACCGCTGATGGCGGACAGGGCCTTGTTGGCCTGGAGCTTGCCGCCCCATTCCTGCAGCTTCATCATCACTGGGGATTGATACAGGTTGTCAAGTTTGGACATTGGTGTTCCGTTTCTCTTCGATCGAGACGGGTATCTAGCCCTGGACGAGAGACTCGATGAGCTTCATGATATTGGCGCAGTTGCCCGTGCCGTAATCGGTCGGCGGAATGACGGCGACCGGCATGCCGGACTCGGCGGCGATGTTGTCCTTCTGATAGGAAATCTGCGGACCCATGAGGATGCAGTCATACTCATGGCAGACCGTCTTGTACGTGTTGACGCTCTGGGCGGCGATGCTGAAATTGATCCCCTGCTCAGCGGCATACTTCTCAAGCTTCTTCATGAGAATGCTCGTGGACATCCCCATGGCGCAAACCAGCAATACCTTCATTGTTTTGATTCTCCTTGCATAATGGTCGTATCAACAAAGACGGCGGCCTTGAGCGCGCCATCCCGCCCGCATTACTCGGCGCGCGTCGCGTCGAGCTCGCGATACACATTCACGATCTCCTCGACCAGCTCCTGTGCGAGCATCGAGGTCATGAGATGGTCCTGGGCGTGCACGAGCATCACGTCGACGACGGTATGGTCGCCCGAAGCCTCCTTGGAAAGAAGCTGGGTCTGCACGTGATGGGCCTCGAGCGCGGCCTCCTTGCTCTGCTCGAGCAGGGCCTTCGCCGCCTCGAAATCATGCTCCTTGGCCTTCTTCAGCGCCTCGAAGGCGAGGCTGCGCGCCTGACCCGCCGAAGCGATGATGCCGAAGGAGATCATCTCGGTGCTCTGTTCCTCCTCTGCCATGGTTTTCACCTCCCTCTCGGTTTGCAAATATCTCAATGGAAAACGTATGGGCTATCGTGCGGAGCACGACTCGATGGGATCGACCAACTCGATGAGCGTCTGCCAAGAGCGCTCGGAAAGCAGGCGGTCGATGAACGCCTCGCTCAAAACCAGCTCAGACATCGCCGAGAAGAAGCCCTCGGAGACGTCGGTCGCATCGCGGGCGATTGAGACGAGGAACACCGCCTGCACCTCGCGACCTCCCCAGATGATGGGTTCGTCGGTGAGGGCGAGGGCCACGAAGCTCTGCGTGCTCGCCGCTTCGAGCGGGTGCGGCATGGCGACCCGGTTGCCGAATGCCGTCGGAGCCGTCTGCTCGCGGCGATACACCAAATCGAGGAAATCGGGCGAAAGGTCGTAGACGCGCGAGGCCTTGCCGACCAGCAGCTCGATTGCCTCCTCGGGCGTCGAGCACGACGCATGCGGCAGAAAAAGCTCCTCGCAGAACAGCGGGCGGGCATCCGACCGCCGCGAATCGGAAAGCAGGATTTCACGCACGTCGCTCACCTCTGCCGCGTCCAGAAAATAGCCCACTTGGCGTACCGGGACCGGCACCTCCTCGGCAAGCGGAACCGTCGTGAACACATAGTCGATGCGCGAGAAGTCGACGAAGCGCACGTGGGCGGCATCGCATGTCTCGATATGCTCGACGTACGAACCGAACTCCTGACGATAGCGGTGCTCCAGCAGCCGGGCGCTGCCCGAGCCCGAGGCACAGACCACCAGAATGCGTTTCTTGGGGGCATCGGTCTTTTGGCGCTCGAGCGCCAAGGCGAAGGAGAGAGCGATGTAGCCAATCTCTTCCTCGGAAAGCTCAGCTTCATAATGCGCCGCCAACGAGGAGCCCGCCTCGACGGCCATGGAATAGGCAAGCGGAAAACGCGACTTGATGTCCCCCAAGATGGGATTATCGAGATGCAGATGGTGATGCAAGCGCACCTCGAGCGGCACGAGATGGCGCGCGAGATTCATGCGCAGCTCCAAATCGTGCCTCAAGTCGAATCGGAACGTGCGCCACACCGCGTCGAGCATGCCCGTCACGACATCCCACACCTCATCCGAGATGACAAGCCCCGCCTCCTGATCATCCCCGGCATCGAAATCCCCGAGCAGGCGCTTGCCCGCCAGATGGATGGCGATATAGGCGACCTCCTCGTCGGGCAAAACGACGCCGGTGCGTGCGCCGATGGCATCGGAGATGCGCCGGGCAATCGGGAAACTCGGGGACTTCCGAATCTCGGTGAGCTGCTCGCCCTCCATGGGCACATAGCAACCTTCGCGTATCCGCAACAAAGCGATGACGATATGCGTGATGAGGTTGCGGTAGGCGACCGAGTTGATGGCGAAGCGTTCCTCGGTCGTCACGTCGTCGACGCAATCGGAAACCACGTCGAACAGCGCACGATACGCCTCGGCGTCGACCGAGAGGCGCGCCGCGCCCTTCAGCTCATCCGAGCCCTCCATGGCGAGGCTCGCGAGGCACAGACGCTTGGCCATCTCGGATCCGATGACCTTGATGCCATGATGGCTGCGCCTGTCGATGGCGAGGCCAAACTGCGCCAAGCGCTCCTCGACCTGTTTCAAATCGTTCGATATGCTCGTCCGGGATACATAAAGGACGCTCGCCAGTGTGTCGATGGCGATGTAATCACTGCGCGAGAGCAAATCGTTGAGGAGATAGGAGACGCGGGCCTCGGCCGTCTGGGGCAACGACGCACGCCGCTGCTTGCGCGCCTGCTCGAATATCGCATCAAGCGCCTGCTCGTCGGCGACGGAAACGGTATAGCCCCGCCCGCGCGCAAGGTCGATAGACGCGACGCCCTCAAGGCTGCGATTGACCGCCTGCACATGGTTGCGCACGGTACGAACGCTCACGCCGAACGCCTCGGCAAGCTCAGCGGGCTTGATGCCCTCGTGCTCCATGATGTGGAGCGCAAATCGCGCCAGCTGCACGTCCATCGGCTTTGACCTCCTCTCGCCTAGCTATGGTACCAGCGGCGATGGGACGGGTTCCATACCCGGCTTTTCCCTTCCAAGAAGGAAAGCGTTTGCCGAAAACGAGCGCCCGGCGTGCGTGTGGCGCTCGCCGCGCTCTTTGAGACCCGCCAAGACCTCGTGCACGCCGGGATTCATCAGTGCGGCGTAATCGACCTCGCGCCCGTTCTTCCAATCCCGATAGATGCGCAGGGCCTCGTCCGGCGTCACCACGCGCCCGATGCGGCCCAACCAGTCGACGAGGGAGCGCTGGAACGACTGGAACGAGACGCCCACGGTCGCCAACAGCTCCTCGTCGGTCACCTCGATGCCGAATTCCTCGAAGAACTCGCGCTGCTCGATCTGGTAATACGCCTCGGTATCGACGATGACGCCGTCCATATCGAAGATGACAGCTTTGAAGGGAAGGCTCCTTGGACCATGATGATGGTTCTCCTGAATCCACTCGTGCGCCGCAACGGCGAAGGGCGCCCTTCGCGACGCTACATCGAAAAGGTGTATCGCGACCCGATGATATATTGCTGCCCCACGTACAGCGGCTTGTTGAATTGATCGCGATACCTGCCCCTCAGATTGAAGAGGGGCTCGGCGAGAGGGACCTCGAGCAGTTTCGCGAGCTCGTCATTTGCCAGTTGGATACCAAGCGACTGCTCGCTGCCGCGAAACGCGCGACGATCCGTCCGCTCGCGAATCGCCGCCGTTTATGTTGCAGCTGGCGCTTCGTGCAACATTGAGGGCATATTGCTACCCTGTTTGATGTTGAACAGCCATCAAGTTTGCTCAACCCGCCAGTTAATCTTATCGTTCACGTAGACCGTGCCATCGATGTAGATCCTCACAGGATTAATCCGAGACGCATCCGGCGCGTCGATGGTGCAACCCGAAGATGGCATGACCTTACCCTCAGCCGTCTTAAGTACGTAACTGCCCGGCTCGGAGATTTGGATGGATTCGTTGTTGGCCTGCGTAAGCGGCAGCACCTCCGCCTTCACCCCGTCTGGCATGATCTGAGTCTCGGCGCTGGCCACCGCTGGCGTCGCCACGAGTGCGCAGGCCACGGTGGCGATACCCAGCAGGCGCGTCAACACAGTGCGCATCCCCATCTTCTTCTCCCTCATCGTGCAGCTCCCTTTATCCCTATGCTTCGCGATGTCTGGCATCGTTTGGCGCTGGCGGCTGGCGTGTTCCCCGGCCAGCCACCAGCATGTATTGACATGTTTATCCACGGATTATTTTGCTGCTGCACTTTCTAACGCCCTGCCGCTTGGCGCGAGTTGCACGCCGTGGGGCGCAAACGGTGCGCACCCCCGCGAGCGGTACGCGCCCAATGTGGCAAAATCGAATTACTAAGGGGGCCGAATGCTCAAGATTATTGCCTGCGACGATGACGTCGCTTTTCTAGATAGACTGCACCGGATGATCGACCGTTGGTCGACCGAGACGGGCACGGCGGTCGATGTTGCGCTCGTTACGCGCGGCGAGGACCTGCTGGCGCGCCATGCCGCGTCGCGCGCCGACATCATCCTGCTCGACATGATCATGCCGCTCGTCAACGGCATGGACACCGCGCGCGAATTGCGCCAGGCCGATACCGCCGTGCGTCTGGTGTTCCTTACCTCGTCGCCCGAGTTCGCTCTGGAGTCCTACGAGGTCCGCGCCTTCGACTATCTGCTCAAGCCCGTGACTTACGAACGCCTGGCGCAGTTACTCGACGAGCTTTCGAGCATGCGCCCGGCGGCAACCGACGAGCTCGTGATCAAAACGTCCTTTGGCTACCACGCCCTGCGCCTGTCCGACATCGAATATGCCGAGGCGCGCAACAAGCACGTGGTCTTCCATCTGCGCGACGGGCGCGATATCGAGGCACTCGAGTCGTTCCGCAGCGTCGAGGACCGTTTGGCGCAAAACGCGGTCTTCTTTAAATGCCACCGCAGCTACCAGGTCAACCTGCGCAATATCGATCACTTCGATCGCACGGACATCGTCATGCGCTCGGGCGCGTGCATCCCGCTTTCGCGCAGCTGCAAGCAGGGATTCCAAGACGCCTACTTTGCGGTGCGCTTTGAGGGCGGGAGGCGTTGATGATCTCCTCGGTCGAAATGGTCCTTTGGGCAATCCACCACGCCACAACGCTACTCTTTGGCGTCTTTGCCTCGGCGGCGCTGTGCGGTATCGAAATTAATCGACGCCATGCACTCGAGTTGGTGGGGGTCGGAGCCGCAACAGGCGCTGCCTTTTCGATCGCCAATGTCGTAGGCGGAGAGCTTTTTGCCCGTCAGGCTTATCCGCTTGTCGTGCACCTGCCGCTTATCGTCTACCTGTGTGCGCTATCGTCTGAGCCCGCTGCTTGCCGCGCTCGGCATTACGAGTGCCTATCTGAGCTGTCAGTTCAGCAATTGGATGGGTATCGCCGCCTTTGCCGCAACCGATTCTCAGATTGCGTACTATCTGGCACGCATCGCTACCACGCTCGGCGTCTTTGCCGTCCTGCCGCATTGGGCCGGCGACATTGGACCCCGCCTGGCGATTAAAAGCCCCACCGAGCTGGGCATCCTTTTAATCCTGCCGCTCGTCTATTACATCTTTGACTACGCCACCAACGTCTACACCACGCTGTTCCACTCGGGCTCGGTGGTGACGGTTGAGTTTTTGGCCTTTGCGCTCTGTGCGTTCTACCTTATGTTCCTCGCCGTCTACCTGCGTGAATACGAAGAAAAAGAGGCTGCCGAGCGTGAACGCTGGATGCTCGAGACACGCGATAGCTCGGCCATGAAGGAACTCGATGCATGGCGCCAGTCCGGACGCGAGCTGTCGATTCTGCGCCACGACATGCGGCACTTCTTGCGCGGTCTGGCCGTCTTGATCGAAGAAGGCCGCACCGACGAGGCGCTCGATCGCATCGATACGCTATGCGAGGCCAACGACCGCACCGCCGTGCGCCGCTACAGCGCCAACGAGACCGTCAACATCGCGCTTTCGTCGTTTGGCTCGGATATCAGCAAGCGCGGCATTTCCGCCGACTTGCGCGCCGCCGTGCCCCAGAGCGTGCATGTGGCCGATGTCGACCTGTTCAGCGTGCTTTCGAATGCCCTGGAAAACGCCATTGACGCGGCGAGCACCGCCCCCGAGGGCAAGCGCTTTGTCGATCTTGATCTGCGGTTTGAGGACGGGCAGCTGCTGCTTTCGGTTTCCAACACATTTGGACGGGCGCCGCACATGGTCGACGGCATGCCCGTGGCTCAGCACGCCGGTCACGGCTTTGGCACCAAGAGCATTAAACTCGCCGTGGAGCGCATGAACGGCAACTGCCAGTTCCGCATTAACGGCGATCGGTTTGAGCTGCGCGCTGTGATGTAAGGGCGCGGGCGCGACGGATTTGCGTTCCGCGGGTACGGCTCGCCCGCTCGGGGTCGTTTGTCGACGCGGGCTCGCTACAGCGGAGCGGCCGCCGGAGTCAGCTGCTTGATGTAGGCCCACATGCGCTGCTTAGCGGCCTTGTCGGTGAGTGCCGCCTCAAAACCGTCGAGCGCGAGCACGCGGCGACCCTGCACATGGGCGACCAAGCCGGGCTTGAGCATGGCGGTGTCGAAGTCATCGATCGCCACGAGCATATCGGCGTAGGTCTCGCGCATGGCGTCAGCCGCGTTGTTGTCGAGCAGTAGCACCGCCTCGGGGTCCAAAGCCTCAAGCGCCTCACGGAACAGCTCGCACGGCAGAGTCTCGCCCACCGCGACCGCTCCGTCGCCTGCGCCGGCGACGCTTGCCAGCACGCAAAAATCCTCGGGCGCGTAGCCGATGGCCCCAAGCGCCTTGCGCAACGCCGCGCCATCCGGGCCGGCGGCAAGCTCGCCACCCGAACGCTCGGCCTCGTCCAAATCGCCTTTGACCAGCACGATCGGCGAGCACGCGTTGCCCGCGATACGCACGCCACGGACCGCAAGCGATGTGAGCTCCTGCTCGGCCGCCTGGGCGATGGCTTCTTTTTTCTGGCTTTGTGACGTGGACATGCGCTCTCCAATCGTTTGCGTGCCCACCATTATATAAAAGAGCTGCCCGCGAGTGGTTGCTTTGCGGGCGGCTGGGTATAAGCACGGTCGTACTGAGTTTTACGCGGCCAAGCCGCGTCGCATTATGGAGGTCACCATGGCTGACATTAAGCAGATTACCCCCGAGAATTTCGATTCCGTCGTTAACGACAGCCTGCCCGTGCTGGTCGATTTTTGGGCACCGTGGTGCGGGCCCTGTCGATCCCTCTCGCCCATCGTTGACGAGGTTGCCGATGAGCTGGCGGGCAAGCTTGCCGTTGCCAAATGCAACGTCGACGACAACCAGGACCTGGCCATGAAGTATGGCGTCATGAGCATCCCCACGCTGATTGTGTTTAAGAACGGCGAAGAGATTGACCGCTCGGTTGGCGCTCTGCCCAAGGCGAGGCTGCAGGCGCTGCTGGAGAAGCATCTGTAATACGCTTGTTACTTACCCGCCGTCCATGAGCGCTTTTGCACCGCTCGCCGGACTTCTGGATGCACCGAGTGCAACCACGGATAGTATGGTAGTCACAAACAGCCCCCAGTGAACGGGTGCGGGTCGCACAGACTCGTACCCGTTTTCTTATGCAGCTGCGCGCAAAGCGGGCGTAGTAAAATCTGAACCACTGAACTGCCCCATACAAAAGGAGATTTCCCATGCATGATGTTGGAATGAACATGAGCCAGCTTGCCATGAGCGTCAAACAGGTCGACGACACCATCGAGCTCGCTCACGAATGGAGCCATCAGTTGCTACATGCGACCGAGAATTTTGACATGGAGCGCATCGGCGCCAAGCTCGAGGCCGCCATGGCCGCGCTGCACGAGGCGCATGACGCGCTCGAGGGCTACGAGGAAGCCATCGAGGCCGACCACAACTCCGTCGGCTCCGTGAAGCTGGTGTAAGGTGGCCGAACACGAGCACTGCTGCGGGTACGAGCACGAGCATCCGCACGGGGCGGACGGTGACGCGGGCTGCCACTGTAGTGGCTCCGGTTCCGAGCTGGTCCGTTTTTCGGTTACCGCACCCGACGACCTGCTGCGCCGTTTTGACGAGCAGATCGCGCGCCGCGGCGACGTGGCCAACCGCTCCGAGGCCGTGCGCGACCTGATTCGCGCCTCGATTGCCAAGGAGCAGATGCGCACGCCCGATGAGCATGTTATCGGGTCGCTCACCATGATTTACGACCACCATACCGGCGACCTGACGCGCCGTCTGGACGAAGTGCAGCACGACTACACCGACGAGATCGTATCGACCATGCACGTGCATCTGGATCACCACAACTGCTTGGAGATTCTGGCGCTCAAGGGTCGCGGCGAGCGCGTCTACGAGCTGGCCGACCGTCTGCTGGGCCTGCGCGGCGTTAAGCACGGCGAGCTCACGTGTGCCGCTACCAGGCAGAGCCTGGGGCTGTAGCGCACCTGTCCCTATTTGGTCGGTTTTGATGAGGGGTGTCGCATGCGGCATGTGCATATTCATGTGACGGGCATTGTGCAGGGCGTTGGCATGCGACCGTTTGTGTATCGCGAGGCCATGGCGCATGGCATTTGCGGATGGGTGCTCAATGCGGGCGACGGCGTGCATATCGAGGCGCACGCTCCGGCCGATGCGCTCGATGCTTTTGTTGCCGCGCTTTCTGAGCATGCGCCTGCGGCAGCCCGCGTTGAGCGAGTCGATGTTGCGGATTTGGGGCCTGGCGGCTGGAGCGCTGCCGATGAGCGGGGCTTTCGCATTGTGGCATCGCAGGATCAGACCGCGCATACCACGCTCGTCTCGCCCGATATCGCTACCTGCGACGATTGCCTGCGCGAGTTGTTCGATCCCGCCGACCGACGCTATCACTACCCCTTTATCAACTGCACTAACTGCGGGCCGCGCTTTACCATCATCCGCTCGCTGCCTTACGATCGAGCGGCCACCTCGATGGATTGTTTTCCCCTGTGTCCCAAGTGCGCCGCGGAGTATGCCGACCCACTCGACCGGCGTTTTCACGCGCAGCCCGATGCCTGCTTTGATTGCGGGCCGCATATTACGTGGCGCGAGGCTGTGAACGGCGATGCGTGCGGGAATTCGTCCGCGACACCGGCCGTCGGCACCACACGCGAGGCCAGCGACGCCATTATCGACCGCTGTGTTGAGTTGCTGGCCAACGGCGGTATCGTCGCCATCAAGGGCCTGGGCGGATTCCATCTAGCCTGTGACGCTGCCAACGAGCAGGCGGTGGCCGAGTTACGCCATCGCAAACGCCGCAGCAACAAGCCGCTTGCCGTCATGGTGCGCGACCTTGCTGATACCGAGCGCCTGTGTCATATCGACGATGCTGAACGCGATCTGCTCGCCGGCAGTATCCGCCCCATCGTGCTGCTGCGCCGACGTGCCGTTTGCGGGAGCGACGACGATTCTCCCGACGCCCTCGTACTCGCGCTGTCCATCGCGCACGACCTGCCCGAGCTCGGCGTTATGCTCCCCTACACCCCGCTTCAGCATCTGTTGCTTGCCGCGGCAGAAGCCCGCGGTATGCACGCGCTCGTCATGACCAGCGGCAACCTGAGCGAAGAACCCATCGAGACCGACGACAACCTTGCCTGGGAACACCTCGTTGCCGTCGGCATCGCCGATGCGCTGCTCGGTAACGACCGCGCAATTCTGTCGCGCTACGACGACTCTGTGGTACGCGTGGTCGACGGCGCCGTTATGCCCGTGCGCCGCGCCCGCGGATACGCTCCGCAGCCGCTGCCGTTGCCGGCGCTCGACGGCGCTCCGTCCTGCGTGCTCGCCTGCGGGCCACAACAAAAGGCCACGATCGCGCTCACGCGTGAAGGGACGAACGGCGAGGCGACCTGTTTTGTGTCGCAGCATATCGGCGATGTTGAAAACGGCGGGACCTTCGATGCCTGGAACGCCGCGCGCACGCGCTTGGAAGATCTTTTTGACTTGGCGCCCGCCGCCTTGGCCTGCGATGTACACCCCAGCTATCTATCGGGCCAGTGGGCGCGCGAGCAGGCGCGAAAATGCAATCTGCCGCTCGTCGAGGTGCAGCACCATCATGCGCATATCGCGAGCGTAATGGCCGAGGCCATCGCCGCGGGCCAGCTTACAACCGACGCGCGTGTCCTTGGCATCGCCTTTGACGGCACCGGCGCCGGCACCGATGGGACCATTTGGGGCGGCGAGTTTCTTGTCGCTGGCCTTGCTGACTTTGAGCGCGCAGCGCATCTGCGCACTTGGGCCCTACCCGGTGGCGTAGCGTCCGTACGCGATGCCCGCCGCAACGCCTTTGCCCTGCTCAGTGAGCTCGGCCTGCTCGAGCACCCAGGCGCCGCTCGTCTTTTGGACAGCCTCGACGAGCAAACGCGCAGCGTGACAGCCACCATGATCGTGCGCGGCATCAACAGCCCGCGTACCAGCAGCATGGGGCGTCTCTTTGATGCCGCGGCAGCGATTCTGGGCATCTGCGACAAGGCAACCTACGAGGGCGAACCCGCCATAGAACTCGAATCCGCCGCCTGGCGCGCGCTCGGCGGTAAGACCGTTCGTCTCGACGGCAATCATGCAGGCGTATTCACGTCTGCCGACGACTCCCCCATCTTGGACCCCCAACCGCTCATCGAATCTCTTCTGAATGGAATTGAGGCAGGCACGCCGGCCGACAGGCTCGCCCTCGAGTTTCACATCGCCATTACGCACGCTACGACCCACATCGCGTGCGAGATCTGCAATCGCGAAAACCTCGATACCGTCGCGCTCTCGGGCGGTGTGTTCATGAACCGGCTTTTGCTTCAGCTCCTTACCCACGAACTCAAAGACGACGGGCTTGCCGTCTTGGTCCCCCATACTGTGCCCGTCAACGACGGCTGCATCGCCTACGGTCAGGCCGCCATCGCTCGCGCTCGCCTCGCGCAGACAGCATCGCGATAGGCGTTTTGCCAGCCTGCGCGCCGCCGTCTCACAGGTGTAACGCGTTTGCTCGTGACTCCCGCGAGCGCTACCATCAACTGATGGGTAATTAGGCGCCTATCCAGCGCAAAACGTATAAAAGGGGAACATTATGTGCCTTGCCGTTCCCGGTAAAGTGGTCAAACGCGACGACGACCTTAAGGCGACCGTCGACATGATGGGCATCGAGCGCCCCGTTTCGCTGCGCCTCGTGCCGACGGCACAGGTAGGCGACTATATTCTCGTGCACGCCGGCTTTGGCATTCAGATTGTCGACGAGCAGGAAGCCCAAGAGACACTCGAGCTCGTCAATACCATGACCGAGCTGGCCGAAGAGGACCAGCTCGCCACTAACCCGGCCGAGGCATACTAGTGGCGGCGGCGCAGCCGGTTCGCTCCGGTATCGACTTTTCGGCATTTCGCGACCCCAAGCTGGCTCGCGAGCTCATCGATCGTATTCATGAGCTTGTCGGCAACCGCAGCATCAACCTTATGGAAGTCTGCGGTACGCATACCGTGAGCATCGGTCGCTATGGCTTTCGCTCCATTATGCCTGCCGGGCTCAAACTGCTGAGCGGTCCGGGTTGCCCAGTCTGTGTTACCGCCAACCGCGATATCGACCATGCAATCGCGCTCGCCAAGATGGACGGCGCCATCATCACCACCTTTGGCGACATGATGCGCGTGCCCGGGTCGTCTACCTCGCTCGCCGCGCAAAAGGCGGCGGGGCGCGATATTCGCATTGTGTACTCCCCGCTCGATGCACTCGATATCGCCGAACACAACCCCGATCGCCCGGTCATCTTTATGGGCGTCGGCTTTGAGACCACGACGCCCACCATCGCCGCCGCCATTTTGGAGGCCGATGCACGCGGACTCCAGAACTTCTCGGTCTATTGCGCCCACAAGACCACGCCGCCGGCGCTGCGCGCCATCGCCAACGATCCCGAGACCACTATCGACGGCTTTATCCTTCCGGGACACGTCGCTACCATCACGGGCCTGGCACCCTTTGGGTTTTTGGTCGATGAGTTCGAGACCCCCGGCGTAGTCACCGGGTTTGAGCCGGTCGATATCCTGCAAGGTATCTGCATGCTGGTCCAGATGGTTGTCGAGAAAAGGCCGGCGATCGACAACGCCTACCGCCGTGGCGTCAACGCTGACGGCAACCCCGTAGCGCGCCAGCTGGTCGAGCAGGTATTTGAGCCGTGCGACACCACGTGGCGCGGACTGGGACCGATTGCCAACTCGGGTCTTTCCATCCGGCCCGAATTCGCGCGCTTTGATGCCGGCGCCCGCTTTGACGTACCCATTGAACCGACGGTCGAACCACGCGGGTGCCGCTGCGGCGACGTGCTGCGCGGCGCCATCACGCCGAGCGACTGCCCGCTGTTCGGCCACGCATGTACGCCCGAACATCCCGTCGGACCGTGCATGGTGAGCTCCGAGGGCAGCTGTGCAGCATATTTCCGCTACCGAGGCTGTTAGGTTCCGCCGTTCTAACGAACGGCGGACCGGTCGACGCTGCGCGCCATTCAGGCGAGCGATTTGCCTTTCAATCGTCGGCTGCGGGCAAAAGCCCAGCAGCCTCCTCTTTCAAGGCAACTCACTTCGCCTGAATGGCGCTCGCTGACTTTTACTTAACATCGATTCTGCCACACTCAGCTATTGCCGACCCCCACGATTGGAGTTTTCGATATGTCCCGTACTGCCACCGATAGCACTGTCCTGTTGGGCCACGGCTCTGGCGGCCAGATGATGAAACGCATCATCGATGAGGTCTTTTTGGATGCCTTTGGGTCGCCCGAACTGCTCGAGGGCAACGATGCCGGCGTCGCTGCGCTGCCCGCGAGCGGGCGCATCGCCATGTCGACCGACAGCTTTGTAGTCTCGCCGCAGTTCTTCCCCGGCGGCAATATCGGCCGACTCGCCGTGTGCGGAACCGTCAACGACGTCGCGACCTCGGGCGCTAATGTGCGCTACCTCTCATGCGGCTTTATCCTCGAAGAGGGCTATCCCATGGACAAGCTGCGCCAGATTGTGCAGACCATGGCCGAAACGGCACATGAGGCAGGCGTGAAGATTATCACCGGCGACACCAAGGTGGTCGAGCGTGGCGGTGCCGACGGCGTCTACATCAATACCGCTGGCGTAGGCGAGGTGCCCGCAGGCGTGACGCTCAGCGGTGCCAACTGCCGGCCCGGCGATGTCATCCTGGTGTCGGGCACACTCGGCGACCACGGCATCGCCATCATGAGCCAACGCGAGGGCCTGGCGTTTTCGAGCACCATCGAAAGCGATGCCGCGCCGCTCAACCACCTGATTGCCGATGTGCTTGCCGCAGCACCCGACACACACTGCTTCCGCGACCCCACGCGCGGTGGCCTGGCCTCGACGCTTAACGAGTTTGCGCAGGCCAGCGGCGTTGCCATGGAGGTCGACGAGGATGCCGTGCCCGTGCGCCCCGACGTGCAGGCCGCCTGCGAGATGCTCGGCTACGATGTGCTGCAGGTGGCAAACGAGGGCAAGATGGTTGCCGTCGTGCCGACCGAGCAAGCCGATGCCGCGCTGAGCGCCATGCGCGCCGCCCGCTACGGCGAGAATGCCGCCATCGTCGGTCGCGTGCTGCCACTTGCCGAGGGCGCCCGTCCCGCCGTGCGCGTACGCACCGGCTGGGGCTCGACCCGCATCCTCGACATGCTCGTAGGAGAGCAGCTGCCGAGGATTTGCTAGCGGGCGAGCGCCGGCCGGCGCGGCTTCGCTCCGCCACCAGGCCGTCGTCCCGCCCTGCCCGATCCGCTGCCACCCCAAGATTGAGCGAGCCAAATGTTCACCCTGGAAATGAGCGGGGCACACGTGCGGCAGAGAGCATGTAAATCGACGAATGCATTTCCCCCAAATATCAAATAGCCCCGCGACCGGGCTGAAATCGGTCGCGGGGCTTTGCATTTTCAAGCTTTGCTGTTGTCTACGCTCTGAACTTTGGATACGTCAGCAGCATGAGCGCGACGCTCACGCCCAGCTGCATGAGAATCTGGCGCACGTCGCCGGCACCTCCTAACGCCGCGGCGCGAACCAGATTGGCGACGCCGAGTGGCATGCCGCCGCCAAACCAGAGCGAAAGACCTAGCAGCACCTTGTCACCCATATCAGGCTCAAAGGGCACCGAGGCCACCACCGCCCGATACGCTCGCACCTCAAGGAAGATCAACGCCACGATGAGCAGCAAGGTAACGAGCATCGACGCGATCGATGCAGAGGACGCCGCAGAGCCCGTAAGCTCGCCCACAGTCGCATCCATAAGTAGAACGCCCACCGCATAAATCAGTGACATGACCCCCAGGGTCGTAAGCGCCGAACGCGCCCCAACGCGCCCCGCGCCCCTAGCGCCAACGTTTCTTGCCGTCATCGTTAACCTCCCTAAGCAAAGGGCCCGCCGGCGCGCACCGGCGGGCCAATCTTTCTGGAGCCAGCCCACCTTGGGTGGCCCAAAGCGCATCGGCGCGGCTTTTGCCCGCCTACTCCCCGCAGCCACTCTCGACAAGCGCCACGAGGGCATCGACGGCGGCCGCCTCGTCGGCGCCGTCGGCCGCAATCACAATCTCGCAACCGCAGATCATCCCCAGGCTCATGACCATCAAGATAGACTTGGCGTCCTTGGCGTCTCCGCCCAACTTGCCAACGGTGATCGAGCTCTCGTACTTGCTTGCCTCCTGCACAAACAGCGACGCAGGACGCGCGTGGATACCGCTCGGATTCTTGACGATCGTCGTCTTGGAAACCATCTCTGCTCCTTACTCCACCACGATGTTGTCGGTTGCGGTATCGGCACCATTGCTAGCGATAAGTTTCTTATAGTAGAAGAAGCTCTTCTTCTTACCGCGTTTGCCGGTGCCGTTGCCGTGGTCGTCCTGGTCGACCGAGATCTGGCCGTAGCGCTTGGTCATCTCGGAGGTGCCGGAGCTGATCAGGTCGATAGGGCCCCACCAGGCGTAACCAAAGACGTCGACACCGTCGAGAATCGCCTGGTGCATCTGCTCGACGTGCTCCTTCATATACTCGATGTGCGCGTCGTCGTCGCAGAAGCCGTTCTCATCGCGGTTCTCGGTCATGCCGTTACCATTCTCGGCGATGAAGATCGGTAGGTGGTAGCGATCGTAGATGTGGTTGAGCGTGATGCGGAATCCCACGGGATCGATCGGCCAGCCCCACTCGGTCATCTCGAGGTATTGGTTCTTGATCTCGGTAACCAGCTTGCCGCTCGGCTCGGGGGAAATTTTGCCCTTGTAGCGCATGATGTAGGTCATGTAGTAGCTGATGGAGATGTAGTCAACCACGCCGGCCTTGAGGGTTTCGAGGTCGCCGTCCTCCATCTTGATATCGACGCCGTAGTCGCGTAAGAAACGCTTCACGTAGTAGGGGTACTCGCCCTTGGCCTGGATATCGGTGAAGAACCAGTTGAAGTGGTCCTCAAAAAGCACCTGGAGCTGATCCTCGGGCTTGGAGGTCTCAGCGTAGTTCTCAAGACGGCAGAGCATGTTGCCGATGTGAGCCTCGGGGTCAATCTCGCGCAGTTTGATAACCGCCTTGGCGGAAGCCACGAGCTGATTGTGAGCGACCTGGAACTTCTCGGGCCAACGGCCGGCATAGGGGTTGGAGCCGTCTTCTTTCTCGTCCCAAATCACGCCGCAGCAGGTGCAGGGGTTGGCGTAGACGTGGTTGATTTCGTTGAAGGTCATCCAATACTTGACCTTGCCCTTGTAGCGGCGGAAAAGCGTCTCAGCATAGTGCTCAAAGGCGTCGACCACGTGACGGCTCGCAAAGCCGTTGTACTCCTCGGCCAGGTGAAGCGGCATATCAAAGTGGTTGAGGGTGACCATGGGCTCGATCCCGTGCTTATGGCACTCGTCAAAGACTTTATCGTAGAAGGCCAGACCCTCCTCGTTGGGCAGGGCGTCGTCGCCGTTGGGGAAGATACGGCTCCAGGAAATGCTCATGCGAAAGACGCCGAAGCCCATCTCGCCCAAAAGCGCAATGTCCTCCTTGTAGGTGTGGTAGAAGTCGATGCCGCGTCGTTTGGGAAAATCATAGGCCATCTCGTCTGCCTTGCGAGCTGCGAGTGACTGTCGCGTAACGGAGTTGAGCGGGCCGCCCTCGACGATGCCCTCGCGGGCGCAGGTCTCGCGGTCGAGCAGAATCACATAGTCGGAGACCGCAGGGCCGCGACCGCCCTCGTCCCATGCGCCCTCGATCTGGTTGGCAGCGGTAGCGCCGCCCCATAGAAAACCCTCGGGAAAAGTCTCACCAAAGTCATAGGTAGAAAGGTCGATCATGGTATGTCCTCATCTCTCTTGGTTGGGTTGGGGATGCGAGCCGCAGGGCGCGACCCGCAATCGGGAGACGCGTTAGCGGGCGGTCAGCGCGCGCACTACGGGCATCATCTTCTTGGCCATGTGCAGCTCGGCGCTGATGGTCATAAGCGTATCCTGGGCGTGCACGAACAGCAGGGAGTACTCGACCTCCTCGCCGCCCGCCTGGCGCTGGATCATCTCGGTCTGCGCTTTGTGCGCCTCAAGGATCTTGGCATCAGCCTCGGCAAGATGCGCGTCTGCCGCATCGAAATCGAACTCCGCCAGGGCATCCATCGCCTTGTCGATGCAGGCGCGGCCGTCGCCAGCGTTGATGATGACGTTCATCGCGACCGCAGGAACGTTGATTGTCTCATCAGCCATCATGGCCTCCTATTCTTGGGTACCGGCCGCCTCCACGGCCGGTACTGAAACATCTGGTAGCAACTAGGCGACGAACTCTGAGTCGCCCGTAGAGGTTTACTCGACAGCAGCTGCGGCAGCGGCCTTGGCGGCTTCCTTGGCAGCCTTCTTGGCCGCTTTCTTTGCAGCCTTCTCGGCAGCCTGCTCTTCCTCGATCTTGCACTGGTAGTTATCGGCAGCCTTAAAGAACGGGAACCACAGAATCGCGGCGATCAGCAGGTTGACGCAGACAAGTGCGATATTGCGCACGTCTCCGCCCGACATAAAGAACGCCGAGACCGCATTGGGCAGGAAGTTCATATCGAAATTCTCGACGTGCAGGCTCGCCCAGCCCATGCTCATCCAGAGGTAGGCGTTGGCAGACAGCAGGATAGACTGCAGCACCATGGGGATGAACATAAAGGGGTTGGCGACGATCGTGGAGAAGACCAGCGGCTCGTTAATGTTGAACAGCGACGGGATAATCGTTGCACGGCCGAGCGTCTTGTTCTTCTTGGACTTGGCAAAGAGCATGTAGAAGGCCAACGGAAGCGTTGCGCCCTCGCCGCCGATCATGATGTAGCGAGTAATGCCGTACGCGTTAATGTTAGTGGGAGCGAGGCCTGCGGCATAGGCGGCCATGTTCTCGGCAAGAGCAGACTTTTGGATGGACTGCTGGATCGGCGAGAACACCCAGCCGGAGATGCCAAAGAAGTAGAAGGTGTCCATGACAAGCGGGATGGCGATGGTGCCGGGCAGCGTCTGGGCAAAGCCGGTAACGGGCGAAAGGATGATCGCGACCGCGCTAAAAACGTCGACCTGGAGCATGTTGGTAAAGAGCCAAGCCACAAAAAGCGACAGCAGCACCGCAATGATGTTATCGAACCAGTTCTTGACGAAGTCGGGCACGAGGCTGTCCTCGGAAAAGAACGTCATGCGCGCCATGCGCTTGTAGATAAAGCCAACGACAAATCCCACGACCATCGCGGTGAACATGCCACCCGCGCCAAACTTGGCCATCTGGAAGACATAGCCCTGATCGGTGATGGTGGGGTTCATGCACAGCATAAAAGCGCCTATACCGGTAAAACCGGCAATCATGCTGCGGTCTTTGCGATCTTCCTTGACCGCAACGTTATGCGGGATGATAAACGCCATGAACATGCCCACGAGGCCAAACGAGAACGTAGTGAGCGGCGACAGGTCGGGCAGGGCCGGGACAAAGCGACGGATAATGTTCCACAGGCTCGGGATGGCCGAGACCATGGAGAAGGGGACGATGTAGAGAACTGCGTCGGAGATAACGCCAAACCAGTAGGTTGAGGTAAGCTTGTTCATCACGGGGACGACATGCTCGGTGATCCACGCCTGGATCGCTTCCATGACCTTTTGCAGCATGTTGTCCCCTCCTAGTCTTCGTCAAGCAGGTCGTAGGCATCCTCGAGGATGCTCTCGCCGTCGAGCGCCGCGTAATAGTCGGGGTCGATGGCCATGACCTTCACGCCGTGAGATGCCACTTGAGACTGGATCTCGGGCACCTCGGAGGCGAAGTGCGGACCGAGCAGGAGGACGTCGATCTTGTCGGCGTAGTCCATAATCTCAGACTTACTGACTGCCTTGATGGTGCAGTCAAGACCCTTGGACTTTGCGACCTTGCGCATGCCTGCCGCCATAAAGCCGGTCGAGGCACCGATGCCGCAAGCGAGGAGAATGCGAACGGTGCCGTTCTCATCTGCCATGGGGTACTCCTTTCCCAATAAGCGGGCTCGAGGCAGCTCCGATGCCGCTGCGATCCCCGCTGTGTTCTTGGGCGCCCGTGTCGACCCGGCCGCCCTTGACCGTGACTGCACTATACGCGGCGGAGGGCTCTTGCCGCCAACCGACTTTTTGCCGCATGGCGGCAAGGCGGCAGATTTTCCGCCCGCGCGGCAAGCCGGGCGATTTTCCGCTTGGGCGGCAAATTGGAAAAGACACCCTTTCTTAACCTGAGATACCATGGGGCGGTACACCCTGTCTGCCGTTCATCTCTTGGAGGAAAGCCATGGCGAGCGCCAAGCAGAACCGCATCAACCGCATGATCGACGTGCTCGAAAACAGCAGCTCATGGGTGTCTTCCTCGATGCTTGCCGGCCTTTTGGGCGCGAGTGAGCGAAGCATCCGCAACTATGTTGCAGAGGTCAACGAGACCGGTACGCGACATATCGAATCGTCTAAAGAGGGCTATCGCCTTGCCACGGCGGCGCCGGCTGCCGCCAGCGCTTCCGCTAGTCCTTGCGAAGGTGTCAATACCCTCCCCGCGAACGCGGACTCCAGGCGCGACTTTACTATCTCCCGCCTTGTCAACGCATGCGATGGACTCTCCGTCTTTGATATCGCCGATGAGCTCTTCATCAGCGAGAGCACGTTTCAGAGCTCCGTGATGCCGCAGGTGCGCGCACTCGTGCGGCAGTTCGGCCTCAATGTCGAGACACACGACTACCGCATGACACTCACGGGGCGAGAGGCCGACAAGCGCAAGCTTCTCGGCCACATAGCAACCCACAACTCCTATGGCTATTTCACCTCAACCAAAACGCTCGAAAACATGTTTCCCGACTTTGACGTGCAGGCAACCCTCTCGAGCTTGGTCGCGATCTGCCAGCGCTCGGATTTATTTATCAACGACTACGCGCTCTCCAACCTGCTCGTGCACCTGTTAGTGATCATCATCAGGCTCACCTCGAACAACGAGCTCAGCGAGGTGGACGGCCCCATCGATGCAGACGGCCTAGTGGCACAACTCGGGCAGCGCGAGCAGATCGTACGCTGCGCCCAGCGCATCGCCGCCTACTTTGAGAAGGAGTTTGGTTGCGCCATCCCACGCGCCGATTTTCAGCAAATCCTGCTGCTTTTGGCGCTTTCCGTCGAACGTTGCGATTTTGACGAGCTCAACCGCGAGAAGCTCTCAAGCATCATTGACCGCGATTTTGTAGACATGGTTCTGGGGATTCTCGACGAGTGCGGCAAGCGCTACAACCTACCGCGCTTTATCGACGAGCCCATGCGCCTGCAGCTCGTCCTGCATATGTTTAACGCCTACCAACGAGCCGTCTACCACGTAAGCTACCCCAACCCGCTCGCTGCGCAGATCAAAAGCGAGTACGCACCGGTCTACGATATGGCGGTCTATATCGCCCATCGCTTCTCGACGGCCATGGATATCGAGGTAGGCGAGAACGAAATCGCGTTTATCGCCTTTCACATCGGCGCCTATTTTGAGAAGTTCTCCGCACCCGACGGCGCCATCACCTGCACGGTCATCATCGAGGAGTATCACGACTTTGCGCGCAGGCTTGTCGACGACCTTAAGGCCGAGTTTGGAGACGACATCAGCGTTGTTGCCGTGAGAAGCTGTGATAGCTACCTGGCCGATCCTCCCGAGAGCGATGTGGTGGTCACTACGGTCGACGTGCCGGTTTATGGCGGTAGCACCAAGATCTTGATCGGGCCCATCCTCACTAAACAGAACGTGCGAAAGATCCGCGACCGGCTTTGTGCCATCCAAGAGCGGCGACGGCGCCTCTACGCTCAGGGCCTTTTGGGGCACCTGCTGCGGCCGGAGCTATTTATACGCAACATAGACGCGGTTGACGCCACAAGCTGCATCGACCGAATGGGAGAGCTTTTGGCTGCTCAGGAGCTCGTAACGCCCGAATTTATCGCCAACGTGCATCTGCGCGAGAACGTCTCATCGACAGCGTTTACTGACTGCCTTGCCATACCCCATGCGATCTCGGTGTATCCCAAGCGCTCGTTTATTGCCGTGGTCCACAATGACGCCCCGATTCCTTGGGGACGCCACGACGTGCGATTTGTGCTGCTTATAGGTACCGCGCAGGAAGACATGGGGCTCTTTAGAGATGTGCTCGACCTGATTATCGAAGTGTTCTCCTCGGTAGAGACCACGATGAGGCTCATGCAGACCGACACCTTCGAAGAGTTTCTGGCTGCGTTTACGCACGATATCGGATAAAGGCTCGACCCGCATCCTCGACATGCTCGTGGGAGAGCAGCTGCCGAGAATTTACTAGGGCGGAATTGCACGGCTGGCGCGATGTGGCTTGATATCCCTGGAGATGTTCAGATTCCAGCCACGCCAGACGCGTAAGCCCAGTATTATGAGGTGCGTTTTAAACCCAATGACGGGAGCTTTCATGGCAGCAGCTTTTTCCACCGTGATCTTTGACCTGGACGGCACCATTCTCAACACGCTCGAGGACCTGGCGGCCGCCGGCAACCATACCTGCGAGATGCACGGCTGGCCCACGTTTGCCGTAGACGAGTACCGCTACAAGGTGGGAAACGGCATGCTCAAGCTGGTCGAGCGCTTTATGCCCGCCGAGTACGCGGGCGACGGCCGTATGTTTGGGCAGACGCTTGCCGAATTTAGGGCCTATTACGGCGAGCACAAGGAGGACCACACCGCCCCCTACGCCGGCACGATTGAGATGCTCGACCGTCTGCGCACAGCGGGCGTTCAGCTTGCCGTGCTCACCAACAAGGATCATATTTCGGCAGCCCCGCTTATCGAGAAATACTTTGGTTCCGAGCGCTTTGCGCTGGTGCAAGGCCGTGTCGATGCGTTTCCGCCTAAGCCCAAAGCGCCCGTCACGCTGCACGTGATGAAGGAGCTGGGCGCCAATCCGGCAACCACGCTCTATGTGGGCGATTCGAATGTCGATGTTCTGACCGGCCACAACGCCGGCCTCAAGAGCGCCGGTGTCAGCTGGGGCTTCCGCGGCCGCGCAGAGCTGGAGTCCGCCGGCGCCGACTACGTGGTGGACACGCAAGAAGAGCTCGCAGCCCTGATTCTGGGCGAGTAGCGAGCGGCACTGCTTAACGTAGCTGCGACAATTCTTCCACGCGGAAAGTGCATCCCGTTTTGGAGCTCCGAAATGGGATGCACTTTCCGTTTGAGGCGCGTCGGGGAAACCGCATCCCGTTTCAGAGCAATATTCCGGGTCGCGGTTTCCGCAACCCACCCCATCCGGAAACCGCGACCCGGAATTCGGCCAAAAACCGGGTCGCATTTTCCCGAGCGTTCGCGATGCAACGCTGGCGCAAGGAGTGTCCCCAACTGCCGGCAGAAAAGGAACGTCCCCAACTGCCACCTCAATGACTACCATGGCAACGCCGCAGGTAGAGGACGGGCAGCGAGCGGGCACCAGAGCGAACAAATTGGCATGAAAAAGGCGAGGCATAGACCTTCTGGTCATGCCTCGCCTTTTGAATGACAAATTGTCGTCCTGGGCGGCGCGCAGCGTCGGGCAGTTACGGCGTTTGGCAAAACGCCGTAACGAACTACCGTGTAACTCCCCTAGCTCATCATGGCATTCATCATCTCGTTGGTTGCGGAATCGTCGGCAGACCACTCGCCGTCGTCATTGCAGGAATACTTGAAGGTGACCTTGGTGTCCTTGGTCTTAGCAGCCTTGGTCACATCGACCATAACCTGACCGGCCATCTTGTACAGCTCGTCATCGGAAGGCATCGAATCGAGCGCGGCGACCTTCTCCTGGTACTGGGTGGCAAAATCCTCAACGATCTGGTTCATGGACTTGCAGGTAATGGTGACCTCGGCAGTTGCGGTACCCTTGTCCTCGTCGACCGTCACGTCGCCGATCTTGTAGTCAAAGCCCTCGAGATAGCTCTTGGCGTACTCCTTGGGATCGATGCCCAGCTGCTCGAACTCGTCACCCGAGGCCTCTTCCAGGCCGGCGAGGAAGTCGTCGCCACCGTTCTTGACCTCGTCAAACTGCGTCGTAAGATCATCGGTGATGAGCTCCTCAACCGAAGGGCCTCCGCAGCCGGAAAGCACAACTACGCACGCGACCAGAACAGCCATCAGGGGCGCAAGCAGCAGCTTCTTCTTCATGACATTCCTCCCAACAAGCGGCACCGCGCTTCCCGACGCGGTGCACGTCGTAACAATAAGGCCATTCTAGCCGCTAACGAACACCCCCGGCAAAGCAAAGGCGCAGTCGGCTCGATTTAACGTCCGAACGGTTTACCGTTCCGCCCAACGCGCAATAAAACGTTCCGCCGCATTGTAATAAAAAAGGGCGGCCGGATAACCCGACCACCCTTGCGCATCCTTATGTTGCCGCAGTTTACTTGCGGACGACCTTGACGATGACATCGCCGGCGGCGACAGCGGAGTCAGCCTCGACGGCGAGCTCGACGTCGGCAAACTCGGCGGTGTTGGACACAGCAACGACGACGCAGTCCTTGTAGCCGGCAGCGGCGATCTTGGCGCGGTCGATCTTGAGCATGGGCTGGCCAGCCTTTACGACGTCGTCGGCCTTGACGAAGCCCTCGAAGCCATCGCCGTTCATGTTGACGGTATCGACGCCAACATGCACCAGAACCTCGATGCCGCTATCGGACTGCAGACCCACGGCGTGGCCCATGGTGACGGTCACCTTGCCGTCGCAGGGAGCGTAGACCAGATCGTCCTCGGGCCACACGGCGCAGCCCTTGCCCAGGACCTCGCCGCCAAAGACGGGATCGGGCACGTCGGCCATCTTGATGACCTTGCCCTTGACGGGCGAGCACAGCACGTCGGCGCCGGCAGAAGCAGAGATGGAGGACGGAGCAGCGGCAGTCGCGGGCTCAGCCTTCTTCTTGAACATGTCAAACAGACCCATACGTTTTCTCCTCTTGATTAAGCGCAACGTTGTGCGCATGCCTATGGTGATTATAGTGCCAAATGGTTCAAATGCTAAGGTGGGGACTCGAATCGCGAGCCCATCCCAACGCTTTTCCCCGGTGGCACTCATATTGTCGATTAATCCAGGCCCTCGGCACCGTTGGACTTGATGATCTTCTGGTAGGCGTAGAAGCTGTCCTTGCGGCGGCGCTCGTAGGTACCGGTGCCGTCATCGTACTTATCGACGTGGATAAAGCCGTAGCGCTTGCGCATCTCGCCGGTGCCGGCGGAAACCAGGTCGATGGGGCCCCACCAGGTGTAGGCGATCAGGTCGACGCCGTCGGCAATGGCCTCGCCCATGGCCTTGACGTGGCTCTGCAAGTAGGCGATACGATACGGGTCGTGGATGGAGCCGTCCTCCTCGACCTCATCGTAGGCGCCCATGCCATTCTCGACCACCATCAGCGGAATCTCGTAGCGGGCGTAAATCTCGTTGAGGGCGATGCGCAGACCCAGCGGATCGATCTGCCAGCCCCAGTCGGTGGACTCCAGATAGGGATTCTTGCCGCCAAAGGTCATGTTGCCCTCGGTCATCTCGTGATCCTTGTGGGTGCCCACGGTGCCGGACATGTAGTAGCTAAAGGTGTAGAAATCGACCTTGCCGTCGGCGATATCCTGCAGGTCACCGTCCTCCATCACAAGCTCGACATCGTTCTCGGCCCAGAAGCGCTTGGCATAGAACGGATACTTGCCGCGCACCTGCACGTCGGAGCAGTACCAGTTCATGGTATTCATCTCCTGCTGCGTGGCGAACACGTCGGCCGGATCGCACGTGGCGGCATAGGAGAGGATGAAGCAGTCCATGTTGCCCATCTTAAACTGCGGATAGTGCTCGTGGGCATAGCGCACGACGCGGCCGCTGGCGACAAACTGGTGATGCAGGGCCTGCATACGGGCCTGCGGCGTGGTGTGGACCGCCGAAGCCGGGCCCTCAAAGCCCTGGATCATGCTGGTCCCAAAGAGGTTGCCCATGTCCTGGGTGCCGCAGTTGATCTCGTTGAAGGTGAGCCAGAACTTGACCTTGTCCTGATAGCGGTCGAAGACGGTCTGGCAGTACTTCTCAAAGAAGCCGATGAGCTCGCGGCTCGCCCAGCCGTTGTATTTCTCGACCAGGTGATAAGGCATCTCGTAGTGCGACAGGGTCACGAGCGGCTCGATATTGTGAGCGCGCAGGCAGTCGAAGACGCGGTCGTAAAAGGCGAGGCCGGCCTCGTTGGGCTCGGCGTCGTCGCCGTTGGGGAAGATGCGGCTCCAAGAGATGGACATGCGGAACATGTTGAAGCCCATCTCGGCGAACAGCGCGATGTCCTCCTCGTAGTGATGGTAGAAATCGATGCCGTCATGGTTGGGGTAGAAGCGGTTAGGGTCGATGTCGATCGTAATCTGGCGCGGCTCCTTGTAGCTGCCACCCAAGAAGTGGTCGTCGACCGACGGACCGCGGCCGTCAACGTTCCAAGCGCCCTCAAACTGATTGGCGGCCGTGGCGCCGCCCCAATAGAAACCCTCGGGGAACTTGATGTTTGCCATGAGCATCTCCTTTGCATTGCGGGTCGATAGGCCGAGTATCGCCCACGCACGCGACAGGCAGGGGCAGGGGTGCCAAACCCGACACTTCTTTTCGCAGACGCGCGCTGCAACAGCGCTGCAGCTGAAACTTTTTGACACCGAAGGAGCGAAGACGATCCGCCCCGCGCTTACCGGCGGTATGCCGCGGGGGTGCAGCCATACTTGTCGTGAAACTTACGGTAGAAGAAGCTCATGTTTTCATAGCCCACCGCATGCGCAGCCGCCCCGGCCGTGGCGCCACCGCGCAGAAGCTCGGCCGCACGCACCAGGCGTCGCTCCTGCACAAGCTGCCTAAAGGTCTTGCCCACATGTCGCTTGAGGAGCGCCGTCGCATAATTAGGGCTCAAGCCAAACTCCGCCGCCATCCCCTCGAGGGAGCATGCAGCGAATTCGCGATCGATATAGCCAAGCATTCCCGTCACCAGGGCAGTGGGCCCCGCCGCGCCGTCCGCCGCGCCGCGCACCAGCTCGCGCTCGTAGCAATCCATAAGCTCGGCCAAAAACAGCTGAAACAGACGCAGGACGATCTCGGAACCGTTGGGGCTCGGGTCGTACAGCTCACAGAGCATCTCCTGCATGTAGCGCCGAATCCGACGGCTCTCGCCGCAGTAAAAACGGACATGCCCCCGATGGTCCGTCTCGCTGTTGAGCGCGTTGAACAAAAACCGCGAGACCGCGCTCTCGCGCGAGAGGCTCGACTCGAGACTCCGGCGCAAAAAAGAGCGTGAAACGGTCATGCTCAGCATGATGTCGTCCTCGCCGAGCGCCGCCACGGCATGGGGGCAAAGGGCGTCGAGCAAAAGCACCTCGTTGCGGCGCAACTCGAGCCTCTCCCCCGCCACCGTCTGCGGACAGCGCCCGCGATACACATAGCTCATCTCCACGTAATCATGCACGTGCTCGGGAACTGCATTAAAGCGCGAGTTTTTCCTTATCGTCAGGCCACGCGGCATGCCGGGCTGGGCATAGGCAAACCCTGGCTGCCCAATCTTGCGCACTGGGCATCCGTCGATTTCGACATGCTCGGTCATAATCGACCAATCAAATGCCATGCCGTCTTTATAAGTGATCTCACTGGCGCTCAGTTCGCTGAGCCTACGCTCGAGCTCGTCGATCTCCATGGCTTGCCAATCGTTGATTTGGTCATAGTTCGTCGTGATTCAGATATTAGCAGAACGCGCCGACGCGTCCATAATCTGTGCTATGCAGCAGATCGATCGAGCCAAGGAGGATCCATGACCGCGTACTATCAGCAGGTGCTCGAGGGCACATACGACAACCACGTGCTTCCGTTTTTGTGGATGAAGGGCGAGAGCCATAAGACCATTGCCGAGTATCTGGAAAAGATCGCCGGCGCCGACATCCACGAGGTCTGTCTCGAAAGCCGCCCACACCCCGATTTTTGCGGCGAGGGCTGGTGGCGCGACTTGCGCTTTGTCATTGACGAGTGCAAGCAGCTGGGCCTTAAGCTCTGGATCTTGGACGACGCGCACTTCCCCACGGGCTTTGCCAACGGCGCCGCCAAGGAAGCCGTGCCCGAGCTCCGCAAGATCGTGCTCACGCACCGCACGTTCGACATCGTGGGCCCCACGTCCGCCGCGAGCATCGCGCTCGCCAACATGCTCGACAAAACGGAGCGCTTCTACGGCGTGACATTTATGCAGGACGGCAGCCCCGTCGACGTCGCTTACCGAGTATTCGACGATGCAGACGGCAACCCCAGCCGCCTGGTCTTCGATGCACCTGCGGGCCTCACGCAGGCATGCGTGATATTCACGAGCGGCAAGACCTCCTACAACGAGGACTACATCAATATGGTCGACCGCGCCTCGGTGGCGCAGCTCATCGATGCTGTCTACGAGCCGCATTTTGAGCATCTGGGCGATGAGTTTGGCAAGACGATCCTGGGCTTTTTCTCCGATGAGCCCGGATTTGCCAACGAGAAGGGCACCACGGGCCCCGATGGCATCTCGGACACGCTCATCGGCAAGGCCACCGCGCCCCTACCCTGGTCGGCCGAGCTTGAGCGTCGCCTACGCGCGGCACTGGGCGAGCGCTACCTGGCCGAGCTCCCGCACCTGTGGGACCGCGAGCCGGCCGGCGCGCACGTACGCCACGTCTATATGGACATCGCAAGCACCCTCTATAAGGAGTGTTTCTGCGACCAGCTCGGCGACTGGTGCCGCGCGCGCGGCGTGCAGTACATCGGCCACGTTATCGAGGACAAGGACTGCCACGCGCGCCTGGGCGTGGGCGCCGGGCACTACTTCCGCGCCGTGGGCGGTCAGGACATGGCGGGCGTCGACATCGTGATCAACCAGCTGGTACCCGGCATGGACCGCGGCCTTCACAGCTACGGACGCGGCGTGTGGGACCTCGAGTTCTATAACTACGTGCTGCCCAAGCTGGGCTCCTCGGCAGCACACCTCGACCCCAAAAAGCAGGGGCGCTGCATGGCCGAGGTCTTTGGCGCATTTGGATGGCACGAAGGCCTACGCGAGATGAAGTGGATCGCCGATCATTTTTTGGTGCGCGGCGTCAATTGGTTTGTGCCGCATGCCTTTAGCATGGCCGCCTTCCCCGACTGGGACTGCCCGCCGCATTTCTATGCGCATAGCCAAAACCCCCAGTTTGCACACTTTGGGCAGCTCATGAGCTACATGAACCGTACGGCGAGCCTGCTGAGCGGCGGGCGCGCAACGACCCCGGTGGCGCTTCTCTACCATGCGGACGCCGAGTGGGCAGGCAAGGCGAACTTTATGCAGCATGCCGCCTCCGAGCTTTTGCGCGCGCAGGTCGACTTTGACATCGTGCCGGCAGAGGCATTTGAGGACGCAGGGCGCTATGCCGTTGAAATTGCCGCAGACGGTAGCGGCTTTAGCGTGAACGGCCAGGCATACCGCTGCCTGGTGATGCCCGGAGCCGAGTTTGTCGGCGGAGCCGTGCTCGACTTTGCCGCGCGTGCCGCAGCCGCAGGTGTTGCCGTGTACGCGCTGGATGAGTTGCCGAACAAGCGCTACGACGGTGACACTGCAGGCCGCGAGGGCTTTGCCTCCCTGGATGCAGCCGCGGTCGCCGACATCAAGCTCCTGGCGACCACCGAGCTCGCAGACACACTTGCCAATACCGGCATGCAGACCGTGGTTTGCGCCGAGCCCCAGCCCTGGCTGCGCGCACTGCGCTACGAGCGGGCGGGCGAGAGCTATCTGATGCTCGTCAACGAGCATCCCAAGCAGGGTATCTCCACTCAGATTGCGCTTGCCGACGGCACACCCGTTGCAGGCGCGCGCCTCGACCTGCTCAACGGCACCGAGCCCGCCGCCTTTGACGGCACGCTCGAGCTGGCTCCCTACGAGAGCTGCATCGTGGTCCTTGGGGCTACAGGTTCCGTTGCTGTGGCAACCGCCGAAGACGAAGCCACATGCGTCGACGGGCCCTGGGCGGTTGCCTTCTCTGCCCCTGGCACCGATGCCTTTGGCGAGTCTGTTGAGCTTGCAGACCTGCACGACCTTTCCTCGGCCGAGTTCCCCGGCAAGGCCGGCACATTCCGCTACCGGGCCTCCTTTGTCCTGGGCGAAGCGGCCACCCGCACCGTCATCGACCTTGGCGAGGTCTTTGAGACCGCAACCGTCACCCTCGACGGCAAATCCCTCGGCACGCGCATCTGTCCGCCTTACTGCTTTGAGGCCGGCGCGCTTTTGGCCGGCGAGCACGCGCTTGCGATCGATATCATCAACACCCTCGACCATGCCGTCCCCGACGTGTTCGGCATGACCGAGCCCTCCGAGCCCAGCGGTCTCTTGGGGCCCGTACGCGTGCTCGGGTAACGCCCCGGGCGCAAACGGCCCAACAAGGACAGCGCCCTATGTTGAGCCCACAACAGCGAGCGGGCCCCTGGTGCGGCAAATTGGGCCGAAAGAGGAGGGATGTGTGCTTCCGCACGCGCCCGACGATTGAAGCCCAAGGTGCCGTGCCAAGGGCCCGCGCAGCGTCGAGCGGTCCGTCGTTCATAGACCGGCGGACCAAAACTCCCAGCCAAGCCGAACGTTTTATTTATCGCTATGATTGGTTTATCGCGACGCAAACGCATAGGAGCCATATGGATATCAGGCGGAAGATCACGCAGGGCAAAAGCCTCACCCCCACCGAGCAACAACTTGGGCGAACGGCCCTCGCCATGGGCGAGGATGTGCGCGGGCTTTCCATTAAGGAATTTGCCGCGTGCGCCAACGTTTCGGTCGCGAGCGTGCACCGCTTTTGCAAAAAGCTCGGCCTCGAGGGATTCAAAGACCTCAAGGTCGAGCTCATCCGCCAGGCGACCGAGGCGGGCAACCGGCGCGACGTGGACATCAACTTTCCCTTCGATGCCACCTCCACCCCTGCGCAGGTGATGGAGCGCATGGAGGGGCTCTACCAGACCACCTTGGCCGAAACGCAGGAGCTGCTCGACCCTGCACAGCTCGACCACGCCGCCAAGCTCATCATGCGCGCCGGCACCGTGGACATCTACACGGGCTCGCATAACCTGTATCCAGCGGGAATGTTCCGCGATCGCCTGCTTTCCGCCGGCAAAAGCGCGACGTGCCACGACAGCGTCGAGGCGCAGGTGCGCACGGCGCTCGCCTCGGGTCCCGACCATGTGGCAATCATCATCTCCTACAGCGGCCTTGCCCCCAACCTCAAGGAGATCTTGCCGATCCTTAGCAGTCGACATGTCCCGGTCATCGTCATCGGCACGCCGTACTGTGCCCGCATTCACCCCGGCTTTGCCGCCTATCTCACGGTAAGCGACCACGAGAGCATGACGCACCGCATCACGCAGTTCGCCAGCCATATCGCCGTGCAATACGTACTCGATTCGCTCTATAGCAGCTACTTTGCCAAAGATTACGCCCGGTGCTCCGAGTTCTTAGAGCGCTCGTTCCCCTACACCCGCCTGCCCGGACTCAAGTAGCGACGAGCGTGGATTTTTGGACACTCAGATAACGAGCGTGGATAATCTCCCACTTTGAGCCCGCACACAGGCCAAAACCGGGAGATTATCCACGCTCATTTTGGGTCCCTTGGGAACGCATGAGGAGGGCGGATAGACAGCCGTTATTTGCGAGGCGTCAGCGACGTAAAGAGTCCGTGTTGGTTGCAGTAAAGATATATCCTGCCGCGCCCGGTAATATGGAAGCGCGGCTGCACCGATTGCTCTGGATAGAGCTTCTTAAAGCAGATACCGTCCATAGTCGCATATGCCACAAAGCTAATGTAGTGATCCTTGGTCATGGGATGATCGAGCGTGACGTACCAATCGTCCTCGATGCGCTCGATGGAAAAGGCGTGGTCCGCGTCCGGCTCTTCGGCCTCCTGGGGAAACATCGTGGAGCCACAGCAGCTAAAGCTGCCTTCTCCGAGCGCGTGCACAACGTTTCCGCAGATAGGGCAAACGTAAAAGACGCCTTTGAGCATATTGCCTGCACGGTTGGCGTTGGCCCGAATGTCACCAGCCAAAAGCTCGGCCACGCTTATGCCGAGTCTCTGGGCCAAAGGCTCAACGAGGGAAATGTCGGGAAGGCCGCGGCCGGATTCCCACTTGCTGACGGCTTTATCGGTCACGCCAAGGCTTTCCGCCAGGGCGCGCTGGGTGAGGCCGCGCTCTTCGCGCAGCTGCTTGATGGCATGCGCTGCCAAAAAAGTATGGGAGGCATTGGTTTGCCGTGTCTGGTTCATGGGCTGTCCAATCAAATTGAAGAAATGGAGTGAACCGGTTCGACAGTCAGTATCCATTTGAAGGCCAGGCTCGACAACCTACGCTGCGTAGACATGCGCCAATCGAACGAGCGCGGATTTTTGGACGCTCATCTCGAGCAGTCATTTAAGAACGTCCCCAATGACCACCCCAACAAGGAGTGTCCCAAACTGCCGGCAGAAAAGGAACGTCCCCAAGTGCCGCCCCTTGCCAGCAACGGGAGTGCCGATGTCTTGGCAACGACAGCGAGCGGGTCGCATTTGAGACAAGGTGACGTGAAACGAAAGGGCGCTGACCTTCTGGTCGCGCCCTTGAAGTTGAACGTCAGATTGTCCAAATGCGGCCCGCGCAGCGTCGAGCCGTTACGGCGTTTGGTAAAACGCCGTAACTAACGAGCTCCGTACTGCTCGTAGTAGGCGTCGATAGCGGCCTTGAGCTCGTCATCGATGACGACCTTGCCGTCGATCTCGTGGTTGTAGAGGGTCTCGACGACCTCGGCCATGGAGACGATGCTCGCGACGGGGAAACCGTACTTGGCCTCGATCTCCTTCTGCGCGGTGGTCACGCCACCCTTGCCGACCTCCATGCGGTTGAGGGACACGATGAGGCCCTTGATCTCGACATCGGCAGCAGCCTTGACCTTGGGATAAGTCTCGTCGATGGACTTACCGCTGGTGGTGACGTCCTCGACCATGACCACGCGGTCGCCGTCCTGGGGCTCGTAGCCCAGCAGGTTGCCCTTGTCGGCGCCGTGGTCCTTGGCCTCCTTGCGATCGCAGCAGTACTTGACCTCCTTGCCGTACAGCTCGTGGTAGGCAATTGCGGTCACGACGGCCAGCGGAATACCCTTGTAGGCCGGTCCAAACAGCACGTCAAAGTCGTCGCCAAAGTTATCGTGGATGGCCTGGGCGTAATACTCGCCCAGCTTTTTGAGCTGATAGCCCGTCACATAGGCGCCGGCGTTCATAAAGAACGGGGACTGACGGCCGCTCTTGAGCGTAAAGCTGCCGAATTTAAGAACGTCGGACTCAACCATGAACTTGATGAACTCTTGCTTGTAAGCCTCCATGCGGGCTCCTCTCGTAATCGCGTACGTGCCTTCCAGTTTAGCGCAGGCAGGGCGCGTTGCGGGCGCGCTTTGGGGCCTCGGCATTCTGTAAAGGCTTTGTCAGGGGCAATGGTTTTCCAAACATTGGGGTTGACACGGCAAACCCCCTCATCAAGAATACGGGCGGATTGTAACGGGTACGAGATACCCAAAGCGCGCCGCGCCCGGCCTTAAGGAGGTGTGCCATGGAAGGCAGTCATAGTCGAAAAACCTGCATGTCGCCCTCGGCACGCCGCGAGGATTCCGCGCACGCATAAGCGCCAACAGCCGATCGTCAAAACCACCACAAAGGTGCCTGTCCCTTTGTGGCGGTTCGAAAGCATGACGTGAGCGACATCTAGGTTTTTTGAAGCACATACGACACGTACGCTAACTCCCTTCAACAAGGAGGACCCTATGCTGATGCTCAAAACCGCCACGGTACTCGAAGCCATCTCCAAGCGCCGCCACACGGCGCGCCCCGCCGCTCATACCGGCATGTCCAAGAACACCATATTCGCCGCCACCCATAGCGCCGAGGATGCCCTCGTGCTGCTCGACGCCATAGCCGACGGCCTCACCGCCGAGCACGCCGCCGAGCGCCTGAGCGCCGTCGGCCCCAACACCATCGAAGCGCCGACCAAGACGCTCGCCCGCCGCATCGCCGACGCGTTCGTCGATCCCTTCGCTGGTATCCTCGCCGCCCTCGCACTGGTCTCGCTCTACATCGACGTGCTCGCCGTGCCCGAGCTGCAGCGTGACCCCTCCACGGTCATCGTCATCGGCATCATGCTGCTGGTATCGGGCGGCATGAAGTTTATCCAGGAAGCCCGCAGCGGCAATGCGGCCGAGGCCCTTAAGGACCTGGTCTCCAACACCTGCTGTGCCCTGCGCGACGGCGAGCGCGTCGAGATCCCCTTCGACGAGCTCGTCCCCGGCGATGTGATCCGCCTCTCTGCCGGCGACATGGTGCCGGCAGATGCCCGTATCATCACCGCGCGCGACCTGTTTGTGATCGAGTCCGCACTCACCGGCGAGAGCGAGGCCGTCGAGAAGACCGCTGCCATCACCGTCGTCGAGGGTGCCGACGGCTCCGCGCTACCACTCTCTGCCTGCAAGAACATCGTCTTTACCGGCACCTCCGTGCAAAACGGCACCGCCATGGCGCTTGTCGTTGCCACCGGCTCGGACACCTACCTGGGCGGCATCGCCAAGATGCTCAACGGGCGCGGCGAGAAGAGCGCGTTTGACCGCGGCGTCTCGAGCGTCTCCATGCTGCTCGTGCGCCTCATGCTCGTTATGGCGCCGGCGGTCTTTGCCATCAACGCCGCCACCAAGGGCAACGTCATCGATGCGCTGTTGTTCGCCACGAGCGTGGCCGTGGGCATCACGCCGCAGATGCTTCCCGTCATCGTGACCACGAGCCTGTCGCAGGGCGCCAAGGACCTCGCCCGCCGCCAGGTTATCGTCAAGGAGCTGCCGGCGATCCAAAACCTCGGCGCGATGGACGTCCTGTGCTGCGACAAGACCGGCACCCTCACCGAAGACCGTATCGTGCTCGAGCGCTACCTCAACACCGACGGCAACGAGGACGTGCGCGTACTGCGCCATGCGTTTTTGAACAGCTTCTTCCAGACCGGCCTCAAGAACCTTATCGACCTGGCCGTCATCGACCGCGCCGACGTGACGCCCTCGGCCACAGCACCCGGCTCCATGCTGGGCCAGAGCCTGCGCGACCGCTATACCAAGATCGACGAGGTGCCCTTCGATTTCTCGCGCCGTCGCCTGAGCGTCGTTGTCGCCGACGCCCAGGGCAAAACCCAGATGGTTACCAAGGGAGCTGCCGAGGAAATGCTCGAGATCTGCTCCTTTATCGAGGTCGATGGCGCCGCCCAGCCGCTCACCGAAGACAAGCTCGCCCAGATTCGCAAGCAGGTCGCCGGGCTCAACGCCGAGGGCCTGCGCGTGATTGCCGTGGCGCAGAAGACCAATCCGCGCTGCGTGGGCGAGTTTGGCATCGCTGACGAGTGCGACATGGTGCTGATGGGCTTTTTGGCCTTCCTCGATCCGCCCAAAGCAAGTGCCGCGGGCGCCGTCGCTACCCTCGAAGCCAAGGGCGTGGCGGTCAAGGTTCTGACCGGCGACAACGACCGTGTCGCCGCCACCGTTTGCGAGCAGATCGGCATCGACGCGAGCAACGTCTTGCTCGGCTCCGAGATCGATGCGCTCGACGACGCCGAGCTTGCCGAACGCGCCGAGAACACCCACCTCTTCGCCAAGCTCTCGCCGCTGCAGAAGGCGCGTCTGGTGCGCGTCATGCGTGAGCCGCTCGACCACACCGTGGGCTTTATGGGCGACGGCATCAACGACGCCGCCGCCATGCGTGCGAGCGACTGCGGCATCTCGGTCGATTCGGCCGTCGACATCGCCAAGGAATCCGCCGATATCATCTTGCTCCAGAAAGACCTGGGCGTGCTCGAGCGCGGCATCATCGAAGGCCGCCGCACCTACGGCAACCTGCTCAAGTACCTCAAGACCACGGTGAGCTCCAACTTTGGCAACGTGCTATCCGTGACCGTCGCGAGCCTGTTCTTGCCATTCTTGCCCATGAGCGCTCTGCAGTTGGTGCTGCTGTCGCTGGTCTACGAGATCGTGTGCATCGCGCTGCCGTGGGACACCGTCGACGACGCCTGGACTGCCCGTCCGCGTGCTTGGGACGCCGCGTCCATCAAGGGCTTTATGCTCGAGCTGGGCCCCGTGAGCTCACTGTTTGATATCGCGACTTTCGCCGCGCTCTTCTTTGTGGTGTGCCCCGCCGCCGTGGGCGCAAGCTGGGCAGAGCTTGCCGCTATAGGCGACGTCGCAGGCATGGCGGCCTTTACGGCGCTCTTCCAGAGCGGTTGGTTTGTCGAGTCCATGTGGTCGCAGACGCTCGTGATCCATATGCTGCGCTCCCCGTGCCTGCCGAGCCCGCGCGACCACGCCGCGCCCGCGCTGTGCGTCCTCACCGTGCTGGGCCTGGCGCTCGTCACCTGGCTGCCGGCAAGCCCCATCGCCGATGCGCTGGGTCTCATGCCGCTGCCGCCAATCTTCTTCGCGCTGCTCATCGGCATTGTCGCTGCCTACATCGCGCTCACCCAGCTGGCCAAGCGCCGCTACATCGCCCGCCACGGTGAGCTGCTTTAGCACGGTGAGCCGCCACAGTAGACAGCCCAAGGGCAAAACCACCACAAAGGCGCCTGCCCCCTTTATGGTGGTTTTGGTGCGCTACGAGGCATTGGTCAGGCGGCTCCAGAGTTCGTCAATATCGATTTGGTCGCCGCCGCTCAGATAACCGGTGTGAATAAAAGACTCACTATAGATATAGATGTCATGCGCGCTGTCGCCATCATCTTCGGTGTCGTAGGCCGAAATCACGTAACGGCTGCCGTCGAGTGCCTTGACCAGCCAATACACGGAATCGTCGATTGTGCACTTCTCCTGCACTATCGCCGCATCGCCGATTGCGCCGGTGAGCGCACGATTGCCCGTCGTATAGCCGCCCACCGAGAGCAAAATCGCCACGCTATCGTCTCCGCCGCCCGGCTCAAGTTCCTCGTACTCGGACTCCGAAAGCGGTATCGCGCTGTTCGCAAGTTCGTCCACGTCATCCGAAATCTTAGAAAAGGTAAAAGCGAAAAGTCCCGCGTCATCGGCGGCACCGTAGCCCACGCTCTCGCCTTGCCACTCATAGTTTTGATGCTTGAGCAGGCGCACCAGGTCGGCGCCGTCCAAGTTGATCGCAGCATAGACCGTCACGTTGGCGTTGTCGTCTACACAGGCGGCGTCCGCCGTGGTCGCCTTCTTGGCACCGCCCGCGCCGCCCAATCCGCCCGAGCAGCCAGCCAGCGCACAAGCCAGCGCACCCGCGCCTGCCACAAAGGCCGCACGGTTCATCGTCACTTCATTCATCATGTTCGTTCCTCGCTATGGTATTGGCCACGTCGCACCTAGCCGAGCGCGCGTCCAGTCTTTTCCTGCCAAAATTCGTCTATCGTCGGAGCACCGCCGCCCTGGGTAAACCTACCGGTCTTGATAGCCTCCTCGGTAATGAGATCCAAGCGGTAGTCACCGTTTTCCATCGGACTCGCCATGGCAACGTGCCGCGCCATGTTGGAACCGTATACGCACGCGATCCATGAGCCCGAAGTAATCTGCGCCCGGTCCTCGACCGGCACGGAAAAGCCCGCGATAACATCCTCGCAGCTCGAATAGCCCGAAAGTTGCAGCGTGAACATCACGGTGCTTCCGGTGCCGCCCTTGTCGAGCTTTCCGATTTCGTCCTCGCCGAGCCATTCGGTCGCGCCGTCCTTGCTGATATTGCAGACGCTGAGCACGTGTCCCGCCTCGTCCTCGTACATCTCGAGCGCGTCTTGCCAGGCATAGCCCTGCTGCGAGGCAAACTCCTGCAACTGCCAGCCCTTAAGCTCGAGGAGCGCCGCGATGCTGATGTTGCGGTGCGCATCCCAGCAATCATCCGACCACGTATCGAACGCATCCGCCGAGCCGCTGTCCGCGTCGCCGGAATCGCCCGACGTCGCACCCGCATCCATCTTGTCCTTTACCGGGCGGTCGTCGTTAAAACCCGTCGCATCCTGCGTCCGCTGTCCGCCGCACCCCACAAGCGTCAGCAGCGCCGTTCCCGCCGCCGCGACAAATGCCGTGCGCGAAAGTACCGTCTCCCTCATCATTGTTCCTTTCCCGTTCTTTATCACCATGCCGAGAAACACATCCGGCATCGATTCACACATAACCCGCCTCACGCTATTGACGAGGCAGCTCCGTCCAGCCAAAACCGGGTTCAAAACCATCGCGTGTACCGATCACATCGCCCGAACCGTTGACCCAGGCCTGGTCGGCCATCACCGAGACCTCGACATCGGTGCCGTCGGGTCTGGCGTAATGGTTGACCCCGCGAATGGCATCGGAATACGAGGCGGCGCCCGTCCCCACGCCCGCGCTGGAAAAATTGGCGGCGCTGGCAGCCATATTCGCGGCGTGCTGACGGTCGCTGCGATCGAACCACGCCTGCTGGTAGCTGTCGAACGCCGCCTGTTGCCAGGCATGCATCTGTTGCCAGGCTGCAAACTGCTGTTGCTGCTGGGCAATGTTCATCTGCGTGCGTTGGCGCTGCTCAAGCACCATCTGTTGCTTTTGAGCTGACGCCTCGCGTGCAATCGCCGGATTGAGCCGCAGAGTCGACGCCATTGATGCAAGCGCCGTGGAGGCCGCCTCGTCCAGGCGACCTTCTGGCGCAACCAAACAGAAGCTGTCCCTGATACGCCACTGCAGCAGGTCGGCCGCACCCAGCTCGAACGACGCTCCGTCCGGGCAACCGCCTCGACCCGTGGGCTGTTCTTGCGCGACGCCCTGTCCCGCCGCTGCCGCCGCCTGGCGCTCGCGCAGGCGCTTGCCCAAAACACCGCCGATCAGCCCACTCGAAAGGCCCGCGCCCAGCAGCGCCTCGGCCCCAGCGGCAACACCTTTACCCATAGAACCCGCGACGCCGCCGATTGAAAACATATAGCCCTCGACTTTGGCCGCCACCGCGAGCTCGGTGGGCACTGGAGCGCCCGTGAGCCGATATCGACGCATGCGGCACTCATAGACCACATCACTCGGTTCCATCGAAAAGCCCTGGATTGCAAAGTCGTTTGCCGCCTCGCGCTTTACGCGGGCACGCTCGCGCTCGATATCGACCGCCGCGCTCGATGGGTACGGTTGCTCGGCAACAACCTCTGCCCGCGCGCCCAGCCGTGCTGCACAGGCCTGAGCCAGCTCGTCGCAAGCTGCCTCCACGTGCACAAACACCTTGCGTTCGGTTTGCGTGGGGATACGCTTGGCAACGGCGCCCGCATCCACGTAGCAGAGCTCGGAGCGGTACATAATCCGCTCACCCATCGGACCCGCCGCCGTCACGCCAACCGAAATCGGGCAGTCGAAACTGCCGCTGCGCTCAAGATGCGCTTCTTCGATATGCCAGTCCCGCGGCAGCACCACCTGCGCGAGTGCCTGGCCGCCAGAGGTATCGCATGCGGCATGAAGCTCAAGGTCACCGATGTGAGGCGCATCCGTCGTGGCTGCGTCACGAGACGACGCGACGCCGGCAGTCTCCACCGGCGCATCGGCCGGCGCGTCCACACTCGGGTCGCCGCCTTCGTCCGCATCGTCATCGGCAGTCGCCCCATCTGTAGCCCCCACGGCGCCCGAGTAGCCCACAACGCCCTCAAGTCTGACGCCGCACCCCGGGCAAAATCGCACCGGCACGCCGGCGACCCGAGGCAGCTGCGCCCCGCACGCCGGGCAGAATCTCAAGTCACTCATCCCGTACATCCCTAATTTCGTTAGCTGTTTTTGATTGCGGCAAGCTGCCGCCATAACTCATCGGCACCGTTAAGTCGATACGCCGTCTTATCGAGCACGATGTTTTTGCCCTCAAGTTCTACCGATTGCTCCGAGCCATCCGCATAGACAAAGACGAGCGTTCGGCCGGCATCGCTCGTCCGCTCATCCACCGCATCCCCCACGGTGCAGCCATCGAGCGCGGCAAAAGTCGATGCGACCAGTTCGGCATCGTCGGTCTCATAGGCCGTCCGCGCCTCCCCGTCCTCGATAAGCTTGACCGCCACCGGAACGACAGCGCAATCGTTGAGCGACACTTGCGCGGCAGTCTTTCCCTGAGCGCCATGGTCGCCGGCAACGTAAACTCGCATGAGTGTCACCGCCGCGGCAAAGACCACCACGGCGATAAGCGCGCCCGCAATTTTATTAGACGCGCAACCCCGAGACGCCATAGGTGCACCCCCTCCGTTCTGCTCTGCTCAGCATCACATTCATATGCCTTTGAGCACCAAAACGGCAGGTGACAAATGTCTCATATTCATATTTTTGCAGGTAAAAAACCACCACAAAGGTGCCTGTCCCCTTTGTGGTGGTTAGCTAGTCTTGGGGTGTCCAGGACCAGAAGAAGTTGATGAGGGCTACGCGCGAGGAGGCACCTGTCTTTTTGTTAATCGAAGCGATGTGGCGATAGAGCGTGGAACGCGAAAGGAAGAGTGCCGCCGCCACGTCCTGCACGCTGTCGTCCGAAACGACCAGTGCCTCCAGAACATCGCGCTCGCGCTTGGTGAGCCCAAAGGCGGCAACGAAGCCATCGAGCCGATCGTCAAACGAAAGCTCCGGCGCCTCCAGGGGCACCGTGTCGGCCTGGCCGGGCTCACAGCTCACGCCAAGATCGTCGGTGGCAAGCGCCAGCCTGCCGCGCGTCGCCTCGCCCTCACCGTCTTGTCCAAACTGTCCCAACAGCGAAATCGCGATGCCGACAAACAGCACGAGCACGACGCTCACTGCCGCCAGCACGTTTTGACTCGAGATAATCGCCACTGCCGGAGCCGTCACGAGCATCGAGCAAACGTTGTTGATAACACGGCCCATGCACGGCCACAGATACGCCCAGCGGGCATACATCGAAATCGCGGCGAACTTCGCGGTGAAGAACACCACGAAAAAGCCCGTGCCAAGGTAAAAGATAATCGTGGCGGCAAGCGTGTTGCCACCGTTGCCATCGGTGATAAGTACAAAGAACGAGAGCGTGGACAGCATGGCGGCGCACGTCATGATGATATTCATATACGAACGCCCACGCAGGTCATACAGGACGCCGGCGGCAAGGGCGCTCACAACCAGCAGCAAGCGCGGCCAGTCGCCCAGATCGATAGCGCCAGCGGCATGCGAGGTCGTAAGGCCGGCATTGAGGGCCGCGAACACGCCGGTGAGGCAAGCGGTCGCCACCGTCAGACGCACCACGGCACCCTGAAAGGCCGCCTTTGCCTCGGGGTCATCGTGCCACCTGGCGCCACGCTCCGACGCATCGACCGATAGCTCGGCAATCTCGACCTCGAACTCGGGCGCAGGCTCATCACGCAATTTAGCGCGGCGGACACCGTGAAGCAGCCCCACCAGCGCAATCGCACAGGCAATGAGAACAGACTGCTGGGGAATGCCCGCAGGCATCACCATATGGTTGAGCACCTGCACCAAAATGCCCACAGCATAGGAAACCGCCACGGTGCGCGCCAGGCAGGGCGTCTGCGCAAAACGCCGCGCAAGATTGGCATGGGCGGTCGATCCGCAATAGCCCAGGGCGCAGCACGCCACCAGGCCGCCGGCAATTACTACCTCAAACCGCACTGCCATAATCATCAGCAGCAACGCCGATACCAACAGCACGCCCGTAATATCGCTCGTCGCATCGATCGTCTGGGGACGGCGATAGTACAGAAATGGGCGCACGAAAAAGCCAATCACGCTCGCGCCGACAACGATGCTCTCGTAGATGACGACCTCACTCGATGGCACGAACTCGGCCATGCGCGCATCAAAGAAATACTCGCACGCCAAAAACGTGAAGAAGAACAGCGCTAGGCACAGAATCTCCCGCATGCCCCGGCGCAAATATGCGGTTGTGTCTCCCAGGTCCCTCATGGTAACCCCCACCCGCTTTGTTGTCCGGAACACCATTTTAATAAAGAACCAATCTCAATATCGAAGCCAAGTTCGAAATGTTGCAAATTCGACCCCAGCCGTCCGCATGACGCCGCGATTTTGAGCCGCATGACCCAGAAGGGGCGCGCGCAAGCTCCAACTCGGCAAGGAGTATCCCCCAACTGCCACTCATTTAAGTACGTCCCCAATGAGTACCCAATGAGTAAGCAAAGGGTGCGACGGAATGGCTCCCCCTTGGCAGCTTGAAGCCGTCATGCAGGAACCATTCCGTCGCAGCCTAATGAAAGGGACTGGGTTGTAAATGTTGGAGAAGAGCCGTTAGCGCCCGGGGGCCAGGATCACCAGCGCGTCGTGCTCAAAGGGATGCTGAGCCACGCGCACGGTGCCGTCACCGTTGTCACGGACGGGCAGCTTTGCGATGCGCTTGTCCTCCATGTCGAGGACCGTCGCCGTCCAGCCACGCGCGCCGTCGAGCTTAAACTTGAGCGCCGTGGTACGCGGCAGGTACGCGACGATGCGATCGCCAGCGCGCGCCACACGGATGGACTCGCGCGCGTCGTCGAGGAGCTCCTGCGCCGGAACCACGGCAAGTGCATCGTCGGCAGCCGTAGCGCCCAGGGCGGCAAGCACGTGCTCGATCGCGCCAAAGTCCCACACACCCGCAAACTGCAGGCACTCTTGCCAGCGGAAGGGCATGTCAAAGCCCTCGCCCAGGACCGAACCCTGGCTGCGCGATGTCTGCCAGTTCCACACGCCGTGTGCGCCATAGGTCACGCCGGCACTGGCGCCGGCAAGAATCGACGACCATACGCTCGCGCGGCAATCCTGCGCGGTAAAACGCCAGTACACGTTGCGCGACGCGCCCATCTGCTCGTAGCAAGGCTCGGAGTTGACCATCGGCTTTTTGGGATAGTTGGCGATAAAGTCCTGCGGCAGACGCCATGCCTCGGGCTGGCCCTCGTAGTTGTGGCCGGGCTGGAACATATAAAAGTCCAGACGGTCCAGATACTGCGCCGGAATGGTGCGGTTACCGCGGTTGATATGCATGGTGCGCAGTGCCTCGGGCGCGCGCTTGACGACCTCGTCGAGGGCGTCCTCGTAATAGGCGATCGCCTCGTCGCCGGCAAAGTCGGTATCGCCCGTCACCACGTAGACGGGGTCGAACTCGCCCAGGTTCTCGACGACGCGGGCAACGTGGGCGCGGACCTCCTCACGCGGCATAACCTCGGCACCGCAACGCTCGGCGATCTTGGCACCCCAGGTACCGGGCACGTAGTTGCACCACATGAGCACGAGCGCCGGGCGGATGCCGTGCTCGACGGCCGCGCGGCACATGGCGGCGGCGCGGTCCCAATATGCCTGGTTGGGACGGGACCAATCAAAGTGCACGCCGTCCTCGCTGGCATAGGGCCAAATGCCCAGGTCGGGGCAGCAGCGATCCCACTGCGGCAGCGTGTTGATCTGCAGTGCGTTCATGCCCTGCTCGGCACGGCGGGTCAGGTAGTAATCCCAGTCGTCCTCGGCGATGCTCGTAAAAGCGCTCCAGCACGTATCGGCAAACCAGAAGAACGGTTTGCCCTCGCACAAAAAGCCGTCCTGGCGACCGTTGACGGTCAGCTTTCCCAAACTCATCTGCATGTCCTTTCATTTGATAAAGGATTTGCGAACCGCCGGGGGCTTTCGCGGTAGCCCCGCGCGAAAGCCCCCGCCGCTTGGCAAACCCTTGCGGGCGAATCTCGCCCGCCTCCATCAGTCTACCTTGCAAGAAGGGCCCCGCCGGGCTTACGCCTGACGGGGCCCTGTCGTGTAGGTGAGGTCATATGTGACCGAACGGTTTGGCCTTAGGCCTCCATCTCGGCGAGTTCCTCCTTGGAGAAGCCGCAGGCAAAGACGACGGCAGCGGCGATGACAAAGGAGATTGCCATACCAACGATAGCCCAGACGGTGTTCATCTGGCCACCCTGCAGGTAGTTGGTGAAGACCAGGAAGTTGGAGGCACCGCCTGCGAGGTAGTAGGTAACACCCATGAGGCCGGAGAACACAGCGCCGATAGCACCGCCGATGAACATGCCAAACATGGTGCGACGGAAGCGCATGAGGATGCCGAAGAGCGCGGGCTCGGTGACGCCGCCGGCGATGGCGGAGATGACGTAACCGATGGCGAGAGACTTCTCGTCGGGGTTCTTCATCTTGAGGAAGGCACCGAAGGCGCAGCCCCAGACAGCGGCCATAGCGCAGTTGGTGGAAACGAAGACGAAGGGATCGTAACCGGCAGCGATGATCTGAACCTGGGCGAGCAGGATGACGGGCATGTGCATGCCGCAGACCACGAAGAGCTGCCAGAAGGCGCCGAGGACGGCCATGACGATCAGAATACCGATGCCGCCAAGATCAGCAAGGCCGAAGAGCGCGTTAGCGATCAGCGTACCGATCTCGTTGCCGATGGGGGCGAGGACGATGAAGGCGATGGGGATGGTAACGATCATGGTGCAAAACGGCGTGAAGACCGTGGAGAGCACGTCGGGCATGACCTTCTTAAAGAACTTCTCGACGAAGTAGAGGACAGGCACCGAAAGGATGATCGGCAGGACGGACTGCTGATAGTTGGCAGCAGCGATCTGGATGCCGTAGACGGAGATGATGCCGCCACCCTCCTGCGTGGCAGCCGTCACTACGGACGGAGCCATGAGGGCGCCACCGAGCAGCATGCCGAGCACGGGGCTGGCGCCGAGCTTCTTAGCCGCGGCATAACCCAGGTAGATGGGGATAAAGGTGAACGTGGCCTCGTACAGCGTGGTGTAGAGGAACGTATAGGTCGGGTCGTCGGCCGAGAGCACACCGAGCATGGTGGGGCCGAGGACGGCCGCGATGGTACGGAACAGACCGCCGGCCATGAGCAGCGGGATGAGCTGGGTCATGGAGCCCGACAGATAGTCGAGGATGATATTGGGCAGGTTCTTGAGCTCGAACTTCTCCTTGGGAGCATCGAGGTTCTCGTTGACGGCCTCACCCTGCTTGACGCCGGAGATGGCGACGAACTCGGCGAGCACCTTGGGCACGTTCTGGCCGATGATGACCTGGAGCTGGCTGCCGGCGAACTGGCAACCCAGAACACCCTTGACCTTCTTGATCTTCTCCACGTCAACCTTGTTGTTATCCTTGAGCGTCAGACGCAGGCGCGTCATGCAGTTGGTGGCGACGGTGACATTCTCCGCACCGCCCACGAGCTCGAGGACATCGGTGGCAATCTGCTTGTTATCTACTGCCATGGGACCCCTCCCCATATCTTCGTGTGCCAGCCCCCTTGGGCTTAGGCACGCCTTTGGCCCGGCGACTATAACCCCTTACGGTTGCCGGACCCTTGGATACGCTGTCGTAAACAAAGTGTTTACTGAACGTTTACGAGCTTTAGTTTACACGGAGCGCCTCATTTGTGGCAATTTTACCGTGCAGAGTCCGGCGAACGGTAGGAAATCGGGGGTGAACGTATTCCAATGGTGGGAGATGGTCTCTTTGACTGTCTATTGATATATGGCTCTTTACGTGGGCTTTTATTTTGATTAACACCTCTATGACCTGTTAACTCATCAACAGAAGCCCTGCTAGAAGCTAATAAACATATGTTTAGTAGTTCATGGCGTGTTCAATTTTGCCGTTTACCGAGTTCATCTGGTTATTCTTCAATTCTAGATTACACTAAACATGTTTAGATTGTATTGCCGCTTTTGTTTCCCACTAGCGGCGCAAGGGAGGCAGCTCATGGAACTCAAATTGTGTACCTACGCAACCGTCACCACCTTGGGCGACTTTGGCCCCTGGATCAGCAAGGTCTTACTCGACCTGCCCTGCACCGTGCGCGCCAACGACATCGACACGAACACCTTCCATATATATGTAGAGCGTCACGAGCGCTCGGGCGAGGTTCTGATGCGCAAGGAGCGCGGCGCCGACCATGCCGCGCCCTCCGTGGGTTACATCGACATTCTCGCCGCATATCCGTGCGACGAGAACGGACGTAAGCTCGCCGTGGGCACCCATGTGGCACTCGAGGTCGCCGAGCAGCGCCTGACCAAAAAGATCGAAGGCGGCGTCATGGGCTCGCGCATGCTCGATGACCAGCTGCACATCACGCAGCTCGCGGCTCTTCCCGGCAATGACGGCGACGATCCCACCTGCGGCCTGGTCTTCGACACCTGCCGTGGCGATATCTGCCCCGCGCTCAAAGGCTGGAGCAACGCCACGCAAAAGACCGCCGTCGACGGTATCGCGCTCGAATACGGCTTCTTTGAGCCCAGCTTTAAGGCCGAGGACTCGGCATGCTTCAACCCCTTTGCGCCCGAGGCCACGGCCATGCCCCAAAAGGCACCGCTCGTGGTGTATCTGCACGGCGCCGGCGAGGGCAAGGGCGCCACGCAGGGCGAAGGCGCCACGCGCGCCTATATCGGCAACCGCGTGACGGCCATCAGCCAGGCGCAGATCCAGCGCTACTTTGGCGGCTTTGCCTGGGTGCTCGTGCCGCAGTCGCCCACGTTTTGGATGGACAACGGCGTCGAGCAACTCGGTCGCTCCAACCAGAGCATCTACTCCTCCGTGCTCAAGGCGCTTATCGACGAGTTTGTCGCCGAGCATGCCGACCGCATCGACACCGACCGCATCGTGGTCGCCGGTCTTTCCAACGGCGGCTTTATGACCCTGCGCCTGTGCGCCGACTACCCCGATTTCTTCGCCGCGGGCCTTCCCTGCTGCGCCCCGTGGTACAACGCCACGGACGAGGACGTAGCCGCGCTCGCCAAGACGCCGCTGTGGTTTACGCACTCCAAGGGCGACGAGCTTGTGTCACCGCAACAGACCGTGCTGCCGCTCACGGCGCGCCTGCGCGATGCCGGCGCCAACGTGCACCTCACCTACTTTAGCCATGTCGAGGACCTGACCGGCGTGTATCGCGAGGCCGACGGCTCGGCCAAGAAGACGTTCAACCACGGCGTGTGGATCCACCAATTCAACGACCTGTGTTATCAAGACTTCGACGGGGGCAACGTACTCATCGACGGCGAGCCGGTGGGCTGCTGGGAGTGGTCGGCCAGGGTCGACCGCTAAGCCCTCCCATCGCGGGGACCGGGGTTTAGTCTTGCCTTGCGCGTAACTGGCTGAATTGATTTTGATTGGAGCTGTTCCTATGTCCCAGAAGTTGACTCGGGTGATTGTTACCACTGATATGGAAGTCGATGATATGAACTCACTTGTTCATTTGGCTCTGTATCTCAACTTGCTTGATGTTCAGGCTGTGGTGTATACGGCTTCGCAGTATCACTTTCTTGGGGATGGGGTTCATACGCTCGGCGAGGTGAATTCGCATTGGCGGACCAAAGGGCGGCGCTCTTATGAGTGGGCTGTTGTGCCTCATGAGCCCGATCCGCTAGCCGGCGAGCTTCGTGAGTATCGGCCGTTTCCCGAGCATTGGATTGAGAGTCTCTGGAGTAATGAATATGCCCAGGCTTGGCCGCAGTTGCAGGCAAATGCGGCCGCTGCCGGTGAGCCGCCGTTTCCCACGCCCGCCCAGATGATCGAGCGCACCTTTGTGGGAAATGTTGCCTTTGAGGGTGATGTGACTGAGGAAACTGAGGGGTCTCGCGTAATTGCGCAGGCGATTCTGGATGATGATCCGCGTACGTTATGGTTGCTCAGCTGGGGTGGTATGAATACGATCGTTCGCGCCCTCATGAGTATTGCCGAGCGCTATCGCGCCACGCCCGAGTGGCCCGCCGTGCAGCAGCAGGTCTATCAGAAGGTGCGCGTGATGGGCGTTGCCGATGGCGTGGGACAGGACAACTCGTGGCTCGACCATGGGCGCGAGCTCTTTCCCGAGCTCATCTTTTGGCGTACGCCCTATATGTATGGCAACTATTTCGACGCCAAAACAGCTCAGCCCGATACGCTGCCGCTGTTTAAGGCTCCCTGGCCCGAGCAGAATCTCACGCAGGGCAACGGCCCCCTCATGGCACGCTATATGCTCTATGGCGATGGTAAGGTCTACGAAAACGAGCCTGAGCGCTTTCAGTTTGGCAAGCATGCCCGTCTGGATTGGGGCCTGGAAGGCATGCCCGCGATGCAGTTTGAGCGCGGCGATTTTATGGCCGAAGGCGACAGCATGACCTATATTCCGCTGCTGCCGTTTGGCCTGCGCGGTATCGACGACCGCGGCTTCGATACGCTGCTGGGACGCATGTTTTTTGATGGGCATCCCGATGCGAACGCGCCCGCCGGTTTTGCCTCCATCGGCACGCCCGCAGACGACAATCTCAATCCCTATCTGCGTGCCTATCAGGAAGACTTTGCCGCCCGCGCGCAATGGTGTGCCCATGATCCGGCCATCTGCTCGCATCCGGCGCATGTTGTCGAGGTCACTGCCGACCGCAGCGCCACAGCCGGCGAGCGCGTCAACCTTACAGCGACCATCGTCGACCCCGACGGCAAGGGCTTCGATGCACATTGGGATGTGGCCGTAGACCCATCGAGCTATGCAGGCGTCCAGGATCTGTCGATGTGGCAAGAATGCACGGTAGACACCGCTTTCATCGTGCCCGCCGACGCGCGACCCGGCGACCGCCTTGTGCTCACCCTCACCGTCCAGACGCGCGCCGAGCGCCCCTGCAGCCGCTACGCCCAGGTCGCCGTGACTGTGGCATAGCAAGGGCGACGCCCACATTCGACAAAGAGTGTCCCCAGGCGCCAAACGAGCGGGGATTTTTGGACACCCAAATGACGAGAGTGGAAATCTCCCACTTTGAGCCCACAAGCAGGCCAAAAACGGGAGATTATCCACTCTCATTCTACGGGTACTCATTGGGGACGTACTTAAATGACTAGTCAGACAAGAACGTCCAAGTGCCAAAAAGGAGCACCGTCGGAATATCCCGGCGGTGCCCCTTGCGCTGAACTGTCCCCCAGAGGAGAAAAATACCTGTAGGAAGCGTTACTCCTCGTCAAGCTCGGCCTGGTCGGCCTCGGTGATGCCAAAGAAGAAGGCGAGCACGGCGGAGACGATAAAGGCCACGGCAAAGCAGATGCCAAAGTTGATGAGGTTGCCCATGCCCGGGGTGAGGTAGCCCAAGAACACCAGGAAGTTGGAGTTAGCACCAGGCATGCCCAGCGTCACGCCCAGAATGCCGGCGAGCAGACCAGAGATGGCGCCGCCGATAACCATGCAGGGAATCATACGCTTAAAGAGCATGATGCAGCCAAACAACGCGGGCTCGGTCACGCCACCGAGGATAGCCGAGATGACATAACCAAAGGTCAGGGCCTTCTCCTCCTTGTTGCGAATGCGCAACGCGGCTCCAAACACAGCACCCCACACAGCAATCATGGCAAAGTTGGACGCAACAAAGATGAACTTGTCCTCGCCCAACGCCATAAAGGTGGCGAGAGCCGGCATGATCACGGCGATGTGCATACCGGTCAGGACAAACAGCTGCCACAGGCCGCCGACGATGGCCATGGCGATGTAGAAGCCGATACCGGTGCCCGCCATACCAAAGAGGACGGCGGAGAGCAGGTTACCGAGCTCGTTGCCGATAGGGCCAAGCACGATAAGCTCGATGGGCACCATAACGACCATCGTAAAGAACGGCGTAAAGACGGTAGACAGAACGTCCGGCACAATCTTCTTAAAAAACTTCTCGACCCAGTAGAGTGCGGAGACCGAAAGCAAGATCGGCAGGACGGTCTGCTGGTAGTTCTGCAGCGGAGCGCTGATGCCATAGACCGTGAGCGAGGTCTCGCCGCTCTGGGCGAGCGCCACGATGTCGGGGCAGATGAGGATACCGCCGCAGAACATGCCGAGCACCGGACTCGCACCGATCTTCTTGGCCGCGCTGTAGCCCAGATAGACCGGCAGCAGGTACATGGCCGCGTCAAACAGGTAGGTGTAGAACAGCAGGTAGGTGGGATCGGTCTCGGGCACCAGGTTAAAGACCTGCGGACCGATGAGCGTGCCGATACACTTGAACAGACCACCGGCCATCAAGATGGGGATCAACGCCACCATGGAGCCGGACAGGTAGTTGAGGATGTTGTTGCCGATCACCTTGGGCGTGAGCTTTTGCTTAGGTGCATCGAGGTTCTCGTCGATTGCGGCGCTCTTGGCAAAGCCGCCCATTGCACACACCTCGTCATAGACCTTGGGCACGTTCTGGCCGATGATGACCTGGTACTGGCCGCCCGACTCCTGGGCGCCGATGACACCCTTGATCTTCTTGACCTTATTGGTATCGGGGATACCGTTGTCCTTGAGCGTGAAACGCAGACGCGTCATGCAGTGCGTCACACCCGAGACGTTCTCCTTGCCGCCGACGGCTGCAAGCACGTCCTCGGCAATCTTCTTGTTGTCGGCCATAATGACCTCCTTTTCTCGCGGGACCCGCCCGCCGGCACCTCTACGGCGCCCTCAACAACCCGTCGCCCGGCTGCCGCGATTTGTAAGGGGTATGGGGAGCTTCGCGGCGGCCTCAGGCCGGTTTACCTGCAGCGATAACCGACGCTGCTGCGGTATATCTACACCCGGGGGTGCGAGATACGATGAATGTGCATGAGCACGTATAGCTTCTCGGAGTCGCTGATCTGGCATCCAAAATGTTCCTCGATAAGCACGCAGGCGTAGTCGAGAACCTCAGCCGAACGGCCCATCTCGCCGCGCACGGTTCCGTAAAGCTCCGCGCCGTCGGTGTTCATGGGCTCACCGGTACGAATGCGCCCAAACAAATAGTGGATATGGGTAGCGAAGCGTGCAAACTCAAAGCCGTGGCGGTCGACCTCGATTCCGTAGGTCTTCTCGATCCTTGCGATGATGGCGCCAATGAGACGTTCATCGTCGCGGGCCTCGGCGTCGGTTTCGGCCTCGTTCTCGGGCGCCAGACGCGCGTTGAGCAGGCACATGGCGATCCCCACGCCCTCGCTCTCTGCAAGCTCCACATTGAGGCCATCGAAGATACGCCTGAGGGCAAAAACGCCCACCTTGTACTCGATGGGATACATCTGCGCCACGTCATAGGCGAGCGGCATCTGCACGGTAATGCCGCGCTTGGCGCGCTGCAGGGCAAAAGTAATGTGGTCTGCAAGGGCGAGCACGGCGTTGTGACTGAGTTCGTAGGGGAGCTCCAGGTCGGCGGCTTGAATGATTTCGGCAGAGACCGCGAGCACGCGGGGCGATAGCTCTTCGAGAAGCGCCAGGTAATGTTCGTCCACGTTGTAGAAGGTGCGCTCGATAGCGGCGAGCGGCAGGTCGCCCGTCTCCTTGTCGATAGCGAAGGCGATTCCCTTGCCAAATGCAACGACGCTTCGACCCTTTGAGTCGGTGCACATAACTGCGTTGTTGTTGATTCGCTTGACGACCTTCACAGTTCTTCCCTTCGGCAACGGCGTTCTACGGCGGCGCATGGCGTGCATGCGCGGGCGCAAATCGACGAGCCGCCCGATCATGCCTCGAAGGGAGTCGCACTCAAGCTGAGCTCTTTATAGTATTTAAGCGTCATTGAATCGCTTTAATAGCGGAATTGTGGCCGCGCTTGGCGAACGGTCGGCATTAATCGGTGAACGGTCGGCCCCCTGCGCGGCCGACACCGTCTCCCGTTTAGAGGTAGCCCCCAGGCAAGGAGTGTCCCCAGGTGCCGGCACAAAAGGAACGTCCCCAAGTGCCAAACGAGCGGGGATTTTTGGACACCCAAACAACGAGAGTGGACAATCTCCCACTTTGAGCCCACAAGCAGGCCAAAAATGGGAGATTATCCACTCTCGTTCTGCGAGCACTCATTGGGGACGTACTTAAATGAGTAGTTTCACTCATTTAAGTACGTCCCCAATGAGTAGGAAAAATGGGCCATGTGTCCCAGTTGTGGAGACTCGTTGAGCCGTCTGGGTATCGTGAAAGGCTGCGCACTCCCCCATCATCAAAAGTGACACACGCTACCAGTTGATGGGAGGCAGCCATGGGCTTCTTTGACAAGATGTTCGAGAAGAAAGAGTGCGCGATTTGCGGTACCGAGCTGGGACTTCTAGGTAAGACAAAAATCAATGAAGGCTACCTGTGCAAAGAGTGCGCCGGCAAGCTCTCCCCCTACTTTCACGGCTATCGCTCCAGCACCGCGGACGATATCCGTGAGCAACTCGCCTACCGCGAGGCCAACGCCGAGCGCCTGGCGTCGTTCAACCCCACGCGCACGCTTTCTGCCGGGCGCACCAACATCATGCTCGATGAGGACGCGGGCCTGCTGATCATCACCTCGCAGAGCCGCTGGCGCGACGCCAATCCCGACATCATCGAGTTCTCGCAGGTACTCGGCTGCGATATGGATATCGACGAGCATCGCACCGAGATCTATCGCGAGACCGAGGACGGCGAGCGCGAGAGCTACAACCCGCCGCGCTACGACCTGGATTACGACTTTAATCTGACCATTCACGTCAACACGCCGTACTTTACCGAGATCAACCTGCGCGTAAACGACTCCACCATCGATCAGCGCGGCTCCATCGAATACCGCGAGGCCAAGCGCCAGGCAACCGAGGTCCGCGACGCGCTGGTGCAGCTGCGCCAGGAGACACGCGACAGCGTCGTGGCCGCCAAGGCCCCCAAGACCGCGGTGACCTGCCCCTTCTGCGGAGCCACCACCATTCCCGATGCCAGTGGGCGCTGCGAATACTGCGGCGGCGCCATCGGCGCATAGCCTCCGGCACGGAAAGGACCGATCATGGCCTTCGAGAGCGTCAACTATCAGTGCCCCGCGTGTGGCGGCCCCCTTCACTTTGCCAGTGCCGAGCAAAAGCTCGTCTGCGACTACTGCGATTCGCGTTTTGAAGTCGAAGAAGTCGAGGCCCTCTATCGCGAGCGCCAGGACAAGGCAGATGCCAAAGCCGATGCGGCAGCCGCAACGCCCAAGCCCGTCGCCGACGACGCGGTGCAGGAGCTCGCCCAAAACGCCGGCTACATCTGCTCGTCGTGCGGCGCCGAGCTCGTGTCCGACGGCACCGTCGCCGTCACCACCTGCCCGTACTGCGGCAACTCTGCCGTGGCGCCCGGCCAGCTCTCGGGCGACTTCTCGCCCGACCTGGTGATTCCGTTTAAGCTCGGGCGCGACGACGTCACGGCCGCACTCAAGGAACACTACAAGGGCAAAATCTTGCTGCCCAAGAGCTTTGTCACCGGCAACCACATCGACGAGGTCCAAGGTGTCTACGTGCCGTTTTGGCTCTACGGCGCCCGCGTTGACGGCGAAGTGTACTTTGACGCGACCAACGAGACCGTGACCGAGGAATCCGACCGCACCGTCACGACCACCGACCACTACGACGCCTATCGCAAGGGCAATATCTCGTTTAAGCGCGTGCCCGTCGACGGATCGTCCAAGATGCCCGACGGCCACATGGACGCCATCGAGCCGTTTGACTACGACGCACTGCGTCCGTTCTCGGTCGCATATATGCCCGGCTACATCGCCAACCGTTACGACGAGGACTGCGAGACCTGCAAGGCGCGCGCCGAGCGCCGTATGGAGGAGAGCACGATCTCGGCCCTGCGCGAGACCGTCGTCGACGAATATGACGATGCCACGGTCGAAAGCAAGCAGCTCGACTACACCTGGGAAGACAGCGACTACGCCCTGTTCCCCGTCTGGATGCTCTCCACCTCGTGGAACGGCAAGAGCTACCTGTTTGCCATGAACGGCCAAACCGGCCGCTTGGTCGGCGAGCTCCCCTGCTCCAAGCCCAAGCTCGCTATTGCCTCGGTGCTGTTCTTTGTGATCGGATTTATCCTCTCCCAGATTCTCTTTATGGGTGAGAACGCCTTCGATCCGGATTACCTCGCCTTTGATATCGAGGGCATCCTCATCAACATCGTCGCGCCGCTGATCATCGTGATTATCGGAGACGTGCTACTGGTAGGCCAGCTCAAGACGGCCAACGAGGCCACCCACGCCGACGAGTACTGCGGCGAGCTCGACCTGACCGAGAAGCACGACACCTTCAACCACACCGAGACCACCGTTGTCATGAAAGACGACAAGGACGACTAAGCAATCCGACCAATACCACCCGGCCTTTGACGAGAAAGGAAGATCACCATGGGACTCTTGAAAGCTGGATTGGGAGCTGCCGGCGGCGTCATGGCCGACCAGTGGAAGGAATTTATCTACTGCGAATCGATGCCTGCTGACGTCTTGGCCTGCAAGGGCAGCAAACGCACCGGTGGCCGCAGCTCCAACACGCGCGGCGAGGACAACGTCATCTCCAACGGCTCGGTCATCGCCGTCAACGACGGCCAGGGCATGCTCGTGGTGCAAAACGGCAAGATCATCGAAGTCGCGCTGGAGCCTGGTGAGTTCGTCTTCGATACCGGCAGCGAGCCGAGCGTCTTTAGCGGCAACCTGGGCGATTCCATCAAGGAGACCTTCGCCAATATCGGCAGCCGCTTTACCTTTGGCGGCGACGCGGGCAAGGACCAGCGCGTCTACTTCATCAACACCAAGGAGATCATCGGCAACAAGTACGGCACCGCCTCGCCCGTGCCCTTCCGCGTGGTCGATAACAACATTGGCCTGGACGTTGACATCTCCGTGCGCTGCAACGGCGAGTACTCGTACCGCATCACCAACCCGCTGCTGTTCTACACCAACGTGTGCGGCAACGTGACCGATAGCTACACGCGCGACAAGATCGACAGCCAGCTTAAGTCCGAGCTGCTCACCGCCCTGCAGCCCGCCTTTGCCAAGATCTCGGAAATGGGCATCCGCTACAGCGCCATCCCCGGCCACACCACCGAGCTCGCCCGCGCGCTCAACGAGGTCCTCTCTGCCGACTGGCGTGACCTGCGCGGCGTCGAGATCGTGAGCTTTGGCGTCAACTCCATCGCTGCCTCGCAAGAGGACGAGCAGATGATCAAGGACCTGCAGAAAGCCGCCGTCATGCGCGATCCCACTATGGCGGCAGCCAACATTGCCAGCGCCCAGAGCGACGCAATGCGCGCGGCAGCCGCCAATCCCAACGGCGCGATGGCAGGCTTTATGGGCATGGGCATGGCAGGTGGCATGGGCGGCATGAACGCCAGCCAGCTGTTCGCCGCCGGCCAGGCACAGCAGCAGGCCGCCCCGCAGCCGGCTCCGGCACCCGCTCCCGCACCGGCTCCTGCCGCTGCCCCCGCGGCCGGCACATGGACCTGCAGCTGCGGCGCCACCAACACCGGCAAGTTCTGCTCCGAGTGCGGCAGTCCCGCACCCGCCCCGGCACCGGCCAAGTGGTTCTGCCCCAACTGCGGCAGCGAAAACGGCGGCAAGTTCTGCAGCAACTGCGGAACGCCCCGGCCCTAGCCCCTCTATCTGGTAATTGACGGGGGGTCCGCCACCCCCGCATTTGCTTCTATGGGTTTTCACACAAGAAGGAGGACACCATGAAGACAACGTTCAAAAAGTCCGCGCTCGCATTTCTGACATGCGTCTTGGCGCTCGCCTTTGCCCTCACGGGCTGCAGCGGCGGCAAAGACCCCAAGGCCAACTTTGTCGGCAGCTGGAAGCTCTCGGGTGGAACCACGGAGGGCGAAGAGCTGACCGATGAGTATATGGATATGTTCGAGGAATGGGGCATCAGCTGCATCTTGGTCCTGGACGAAGACGGCACGGGCAGCCTCGATTTGTTCTCCGAAGTTTCCGACCTAAAGTGGGAGGCCAAGGACGCTACCACCGCGAGTATCACCGTCGACAAGGAGACGACCGACGTGAAGCTCGAGGACGGCAAGCTTGTCCTTGAGGACGGCGAGGACAAGCTCATCTTTAGCAAGTCCGATAAGGACCTATCCGGTACCGTGAAGAAGGATCGCGAGGCCGCCGAGAAGGAAGAGGAAGTCGAGGAGGCCGTCGAAGACGGCGATGTCCAGAGCGTCGAAATATCCCCCGCCGTCACCGTCGCCGATGACGATCTGTGCACCATCACCATCACCGAGAAGTTCCAGGACGACTGGGGCGACATCGGCTTTGTCGTCAACATCGTCAACAAGAGCGACAAGGACCTGACCTTCTACGCTCCCACCGGCAAGACAAACGTCAACGGCACCATGAAGGAAGCCTGGTTCTCGGCCCACCTGATGCCCGGCACCAACGCCACCGAAGAGTTCACCTTCTCGAAGGGCACGCTTGACAGCTTCGACAGCCTGGTCAACACGACCATCGGTATCGACGCCTACCTGACCGATTCCTACGAGGACGTTGCCTCCTACAGCGCAACCATCGCGTAACGGCACGTAACATCAGCCGCGGATTGGCGGACACATCCGCGCACATGTCAGGCGGGGCCGCAGGAGATAATCCTGCGGCCCCGTCGCTTTTATGCCGATGCGTAGCGAGCGTTAGCGCTCCATGTTGGGAACGATGCTACCCTCGGTCACCGCATGCACGGCCAGGCGCATGATGTTGTCGTAGCCGGTCTTGCTCAGGATCTCCGAGATGCGGCGCTTGATGGTGCCCTCACTCATAAACAGCTCGGCCGCGATCTCGCGACGACTTTTGCCCTCGCAGGCAAGGCGCAAAATCGATAGCTCGACATCGTCGAGGGCTGCTGTACCCGAAAAAATGCTCTCGGGCGGCTTGGGAAACGTGCAGTAACCCGCCAGCGTGGAGCGCATCACGGCGAACAGCTCGTCGATACCGACGTTCTTGTACACAAAGCTATCGACGCCCGCCTCGCGGGCCTGATCGACAAAGGTGATCTCGGGCATGCCTGTCATGATAATGATGCGACACTCGGGCAGCTGCTCCTTGATGCGTGCCGCCGCCACGATGCCGTTGGAATCGTGCTCGGTGCACACGTCCATCAGTATCATGTCCGGGCGCTCCTTGAGTACGACATCGAGGGCTTCGGAAGCATCGGCGATTGCGGCGACAACGGTCATATCGGGCTGGTCGCCAACGGAACGCGCGAGGCTCTCGCGCAGAATGGCCTGGTCTTCGACAATTAACACGCGGATCATGAGCTTCTCCTTTGGGAGGTGTCGTTGGCGTTAAGCGGAATGGACACCGTAAGCGTAAAGGGCGGGGCGGCGTGGACCTCTAGGCTGCCACCCAGATCTTGCGCGACATGCCTCATACCTGGGATACCCGTTCCCTCGCGATACGATACGGGGGCCGGGGACCCGTCGTTAGAAATCGTCATGTGCGCGACGGCGTCAGCATCCGTCCTCTCCTGCCACAAGCGCACATGGACCCGATGCGCCTGCGCATGCTTGGTGGCGTTGGTCGAGGCCTCGCGGATAATCTGCAAAAAGGCGGCGGCGACACGCGCGTCCTCAGGCAGCGCACCCTCAACATCGATCTGCACGCTCACCAGGCCAAAAGCATGGACGATATCGCCCAGTTGCTCTGCCGGTTCGGTGTCGCCCCCGCTGCGCAGATCGGCAGCGATTGAGCGCAGCAGCGGGTCGATCTGCTCGAGCGACTCGTCGTCCAAGCGCCCCTCCTCCAAATAGCGATGGAGGATGGACAGACGCTGCCCGATCACGTCGTGCACGCGAGCGCGCATACGCAGATAGGCCGCATTGTCAGCAACCTTTTTGACTTCTTCGATCTGGGCCTGGAGCTCTTGGCCCGCAAGCTCAAGCAGGTGGTTGGCCTGCGCCAGGCGGTCATGCGCATGCGCATACTCTGTCACATCCAGACCGATTATGCGCTCGAACGAACGGCCCGAGACCATAACGCCATCGCACACAAACAGGCGAATCTCGGCGGGAGAAACCTCGACCACCGCACGCGCCTCACCAAAGCGGTCCAGGTTGATCCGCACGCGGTTCTTACCGCCTTCGGGCATTTGCATGCTGAGCTTGCGCAGGTCGTTCCATGTACCGCTCATATCGCCTAGGTCGGTGGGCATATGAAGCTCCACCAGGTTTTTACGCATGCAGCGGTTCATGAGCAGTGGACGGCCCCTCGAGTCCAGATACAGGATGCCCACGGGAATCACGTTGATGGTTTCGATCGTCGAGAACGCGGTGATATCCTCCTGGCGGTTACGGACGTCCATCAAGAGCGCCGCGACGGAACGGAACAGGAAGAACGCTCCCTCTGCGATAAGGACAACGGCCCACACCGAGCCCATGGCAAAAACCACCGGCGGTGTCACGGCGCCAACAAGCAGCAGCTCGGCCAGCATGACAGGGCGACGATAGTGCACCATAAGGACCACGCCATAGGCAAAGATCGCGGCATTGAGCCACAGCACTCCGCCCATTGCCCTGGCGCAAACGTCAAGCGGCGCCACCAGATACGAGCCAGACGACGCGAATAAGATGAGCGCCGAAATCATCAGGTGAAGCACAAGGCTCGTCTCGTAGGCGCAAATCACCTTACGGTTATAGGACGAGCGGCGCGATGCGATGAGCGGGAAGTGGATCATCTGCAGACACGCAGCCAGGGCAAAGACAACATCGAGCGCAACGATTTGGGGAAGGATGAACGAAATCTGCATCGTCACTCACCCGCCCTCGGCATCAAGACGATCATACGCAGCTGGCCGGGCTCGCCCTCAAGGCGGTATGCCACGTTGCGCCCTTGCAGAGCGCTTTCGAGCTCTTGCGCAGCGGGCGTCTGCGAAAGATCTTCATCATCGTTGGAAAATAGCGTGGCGCGCAGCTCGACACTGCACCGGTCATGGTCGCCCAAGTGATACATAAGCGCCGGATGGTCGGTGGTGTAGGCAAAAAACGCAAAGTCATACACGCAGTCGTACAGGGCGCTTACCGTACTGGCGTGCATCGGGCGCCGTATGGCGATAATCGAGGCGCAATCGACATCGATGGTGCGCAGGTCACTTGCAAGCTCGTTGGCGATGAGCTGAATGCGGTCGCGGTCAAAACCGCTCTCCCCGTGCTGTGCCAACGTGAGCGACCCCTTGCGTTTGCAATAGGCGACGAGCATCTTGGCGCGCTGCAGCATGCGGTAACGCTCGTGCGAAGATGCCTCATCGGTCAACGGCGGCAGCGAGCTCAGCAGGTCGTACATCCCTTCGAGCGCACGGGCAAGCGCTTGGTCCACGTCTTGGACCAGTAAGGTCTCGGCCTCTTGGTCTGCCAAATGTGTCTTAAGGTCGTAGTCGGCGGCAAGCAGCTCATTTTGGCGTTGCAGCTCCATGCGACGATGCGCCAGTTCGCGATTGAGTTCGTTGAGCTCCGAGACGTCCTGGGCAAGGAGAGCCGATCCACCCAGCAGCGGAAAGGCGCGATACATTACATCGGGATCGGACGCCACGGCAAAGGCGTGAGCGTGCCCGTGCTCTTGGGCCCGCAACTCCTCACGCACGCCTACCGGCATTGGCTTTGACACCGGCGTGACATAGACTTCCTGCAGGTCACGCGTTAGAACTTTGAGGTCAAGCGGCAAGGTGCCGAAAATACCGGCGATATCGTGGTACGACGGGATGACACCGCAATCGAGACAGATTTCCATCGCCACCACGCACAGGACGCAGTAGACAAGTGAAAAATTAAGCCTCCATGCCCAGGGCACACGCAGCGCATATGAAATGGCAAAGAACGCGCCGCCCAATAGGACAAGCGCGGCCGTGCCCGAGAAACGCTGAATACGAAAAGACGAGGACCGTCCTACCAAGATAAAAAAGGCAACGAAGTTAAAGGCTGTCCATACCAGAACGGTACCGTAGCCCCAACCATATGTGTAATCGTTGCTCCAGGTTCCACTCGATCGATCGAAATGGAAGACCTGCTGATGAACATCGTTAGTAAGCACAAAGCCGATAAGCAGGACAGCCATGACCCACAAAACGGTGCGGTACCGACGCCCCATACGATGCTGTTCCAAACCCGCGAGGCGCAGACCGCACAGCTGGTAGATCAGCGGAATGAGCGTCATGGGCACGTAGTACAGGTACCACAGCACGGTGGCATAGAACGGCGTGAACGACTTATATTTGAGGATGACCTCGATCATCCACAGGGCACAAATGGCGGCGATGGCAACAAGGCGGCGGCGCAAGACGTAGTCCAAGCAGCGTAGGTACGCCAACACACCCCAGATTGAAAATGCAATTGCAGCGACAAGCAGCGGGAGAGAGCTCGAGTGGACGAGCGCATCCACGACCTCTTCGGACACCTCGCTATAGGCGGGCACGGTGTTGGAAAGCTTGGGGTCGGAGGCGAACAGTGCCGGCAAGACTGCCAAAAGCATGAGGAACAGCACGGTGATGGCGCCGGCGATAGCAAAGACGCGGTGACGGTACACCTGATGTGTTATACCAACAAGGAATCGCGGCATGGCGAAGAGCCTGCCGCCCTTGGGATCCGCCACGGGTGCGGATCGGGCGGCCGCGTGGCCGATATGTCGCTCGCGGGTACCCATAGTGCTTTTAGTGTACCGACAGGCGGGCCCAAAAAGCGGGCCACATGTCCCAAAATCCGCAGACGGCAAAGGGTGTCCCCAGCGACTAGCCGTTTAAGAACGTCCCCAATGACTAAGACAAAACGAGCGAGGATTTTTGGACGCCCAAATGGCGAGAGTGGATAATCTCCCACTTTGAGCCCACAAACAGGCTAAAAACGGGAGATTATCCACTCTCATTCTGCGGGTACTCATTTAAGTACGTCCCCAATGAGTGCTTTCACTTCTTAACAAAACGCCCGGCGGGCATTAACTGCTCGCCGGGCGTTTTGGTTAGGAGGCTATGGTTGTTGGGAAGCCTTAGGCCAGGTCCTCGCCGTTCGTCTCGATGACGTGTTTGTACCAGTCGAAGCTCTTCTTTTTGGAACGCTTGAGGGTGCCGTTGCCCGCATCATCGCGGTCGACATAGATAAAGCCGTAGCGCTTGGACATCTCGCCCGTGCCGGCAGACACCAGGTCGATCGGACCCCAGGTAGTGTAGCCCAGCAGGTCAACGCCGTCCTCGGTCACCGCATCGCGCATCGCGGCGATATGCTGGCGCAGGTAGTCGATACGGTAGTCGTCGTTGATGGAGCCATCCTCCTCGACAACATCCTTGGCGCCCAGACCGTTCTCGACCACAAACAGCGGCTTCTGATAACGGTCGTACAGGTCGTTGAGGGTGATGCGGAAGCCCAGCGGATCGATGGCCCAGCCCCACTGGCTCTCCTGCAGGTAGGGGTTCTTGGCGCCGGCGAAGGCGTTGCCCTGGGTGCGCTCGACATCGGGGTTATCGGCACCGGCGGAGCAACGGGTGCTGTAATAGCTAAAGCTGATGAAGTCGACGGTGTTGGCGGCCAGGATCTCGCGGTCCTCATCCGTCATGCCCACATCGATGCCCAAACGCTCGAGCTTCTTGACGGCATAGGCCGGGTAGTAGCCGCGGCTCTGAACGTCGACGAAGAAATAGTTGCTCTGGTTGTCAATCTGCGCCTGGCGCACATCGCCCGGACGGCAGCTGTAGGGGTAGTAGCTACCTGCGGCAAGCATGCAACCGATCTTGACCTCAGGGTCGATCTCGTGAGCGATCTTGGTTGCCCAAGCGCTGGCGACGAGCTCGTTGTGGGCGGCCAGGTACTCGACGGCCTCCTTGTTCTCGCCCTCCTCAAAGACCAGACCGGCACCCATAAACGGCAGGTGCAGGATCATATTGATCTCGTTGAAGGTAAGCCAGTACTTTACCAGGCCCTTGTAGCGGATGAAGATCGTGGCCGCGAGGTTCTTGTAGAAGTCGATGAGCTTGCGGTTGCGCCAGCCGCCGTACTCCTTGATGAGGTGGACGGGGCAGTCGAAGTGCGTGATGGTCACGAGCGGCTCGATGCCGTGCGCCTGGCACTCGCGGAACACGTCCTCGTAAAAGGCCAGGCCGGCCTCGTTGGGCTCGGCCTCGTCACCGTTGGGGAAGATACGGGTCCAGGCCAGGCTCATGCGAAAGGTCTTAAAGCCCATCTCGGCAAAGAGGGCAATGTCCTCCTTGTAGTGATGGTAGAAATCGATGCCGGTCTGCGCGGGATAGTAATAGCCGTCCTCGAAGTCGAGCATCTTGCGCTGGCCGGAGACCACCGCGTAACGCTCCGGGCCGTGCGGTGCCACATCCACGTTGGCCAGGCCGCGACCGTCAACGTTGTACGCGCCCTCGCACTGGTTGGCAGCCGTCGCGCCGCCCCACAGGAAGTCATTACGGAAAGCCATGCATCGATCCTTTCACACGCTGTTTGTCGTGGCTTCAGTATCCCCGTAAGCAGCGCGCCACTCAACGGCAACGGCGCAGGTCGGCACTTCTTTTCGCGCACAGGCGCCCCGCAGCCGCCCCCGTCTGACACTTTCTGATACCGCCGCCCCACACCACCACAAAGGGGACAGGCACCTTTGTGGTGGTTGGGGACGGTTTGTCTCGATCTGTAACAGGTAGGCAGCCAAAACCGGGCTTGGTGTTACAGATCGAGATTTTCGGGCAGCCCCCCGCAGTTTGTCTAAATCTGTAACAGGTAGAGACGATTTAGCCCGCTAGATGTTACAGATCGAGACAAACAGGAAGCCCCTAGTCGCAGGTGATGTCGAGGTTTTTGCCGATGAGGCCCACGTAACCGCCCTCGGCCGCCTTGGGGCTGTCGGCGTGGCAGAGGACCCACTTGTCGGCCTTCCAGTAGCAGTAGCTGTCACCGGCGGCAGGCATGTCGGCTGCAGCCTCGGGGCGCGGGCCGTTGGTGCCCGCCGGCAGCGCCACCATCACCTGAAAGCCGCCGTCGTCGACCATGCAGGGCGTGTAGTGAAGCGTGGTGGCGTAAACCTCGACGAGCGTGCCGGCGGGCGCGCGAAAGGCCTTGACCTGAGCGGTGTCGAGCTTGCCGTCGACAATTTGCTCGCGCTTGGCCAGCAGCAGAATAAAGTCGCGCGCACCCAAATTAAACTCACTGGCACGGTGATACTCCAGACAGTTGAGGCGCGTGTTGTGGCCGTTGCACCAGCCCGGCTGGAACGGACGGCCGCCGTACATGAGCAGGCCGAGCGTGTCGACACCCTCAACCTGCTCGAGCTCGGGTGCGGAGGCCACGTACTTGGTGCCCTCGGGAATGGGAGTAGCCGCAAGCGCCTCGACAAGCGGGGCGGTCAGGTTGGACGGCACGTCGTCCCACACGCGACCATAGGATTTGAACTCGGGATCTGATACAGAGTAGATATGCATGTTCGCTCCTGTTCGTTTATGTGACAGTATGAACATTCTAGAACATCATTCATCCACGACCACGATCAATACCGAAAACATTGCATGACGAAATCACCCGCTCAAAAAGCGACATGCAGCTTCCTAGTCGAGATAATCTTTAAGAAACTCAATAACGCTCATACACCAGTAGTCGGTCTCCGGCGCATGGGGCTTCATCAATGCGTGCCCCCCTTCTGAATACATGACTCCCTCATGGTGTACTCCAGCTGCATCCAGAGCATCGACCATCTTTTCATAATTGTCGGGCGATACAATATCATCGTCAGCGCATTGCCAAAGATATGTCGGAGGATACTGCTCCCACACATGCTGATTAATACAGAAATCATCGAGCGAGTCGCGACCAGCCCCGCCGCACACCGAATCAAGAAATCTATTGTCTGATGCGTTCTCAAAGCCACGAAGATCAATCGGTGCATAACACAGGACCAAGGCTTTGGGTGCCTCGCATCCGTAGGACGCAAATCCCTTGTTGTCCGTCCCCCACTCGGCAGTTAAATGCGCACCAGCAGAAAAGCCGATAACTGCATAACTTTTTGCGACATTAAATTTCGCTGAATTATCGAAGACAAAACGGACAGCTCGATTTAAATCGTCGATTGGACGCGGCATCAAAGGCTCGACCCTCACCCTGTATGACAGCACGAACACGTTATAGCCCGCATCGTTGAGCTCGGGGGCAACGGGAAAGCCTTCCATTTGATGACAAACGCTCTGATAACCTCCGCCCGAAACCGCAATGATAAAGGGAGCCCCGGGTCTCCCGGGAAAGAAGAACAGTTTCGTGTTGCGTCGAGTCGGATCACGGATGCAGTCGGCTTCATCCCATATATCGTAGGCAACTTGCCTCCCGTCATCCACGAGCTCGACAATCCGATTCAATCCACGCAAAACGCGAGTAGTTTCATATGGATTAGCATCAGAATTCATATGAGACCCGATGGGTTTATTCCACATGCGCTCCCAAGTTGAAGGCCGGCAAAGCATAAGGTGCTCGCCAAAGCCAGCGAACTCAGGAAGGAGCGCGATTTCGCCAAACGTCATATCGGCTGTAATTGTCATAGCTAGTCACTCCAAAAATGAGGGTGGGCTCGCGTGAATCAACGGCAAGCCCACCACATGCAATCTGCCGCGGGGTTTTCGGCAGCTTACATCCCAAATAATTGTCTACTCCACTACTGCCTCTTCATCAGGGCGATACAGGATGTAAACGAGAACGAAGTTAAGAATTAAACCGACGACATTGCAAAGAATTGCGCCGATGAGGCTGCTCATATCACCAGAAGGATCCATATAACCGGGGAAGCTAAAAATGCCGCTCGACGTCATAACGAACGTACAGGTGTTGAAAATCGCCGGGATAACAGCACTGATTGCTCCGGCGACCATGGAAGCGATAATGATCTTCTTGTGCTCCAAGATGATGCCGTACAGCGCCGGTTCCGTAATCCCGAAAAAGCCCGTAATGGCACAGCTGAACCCAAGACTCTTTTCACTCGGGTCCTTCGAGCGGAGGGCAAACGCCAAACAAGCGCCGACAACGCCCATGCTGCAGCAGAGAAGTCCAAGGATAGGATCGGAGCCGACGGTCATAATATTGTTGATGGAAAGCACGATCAGGGCCCAATGGAGTCCAAGGGGGATCATAACGAGACCGAATATCGGCCCGAGAATAACGCCGCAAAGGACAGGGCTGAACTGATAGACCGCCAGCACTGCAGTCGCAAGCAAAGAGCTCGCCTGCTGAATAACGGGGCCGATCACAAGGAGCGAGACGGGGGCGGCAACAGCAACCGTCAGGAACGGGACGAGCGCAAATGCCACAACATCGGGAAGAACCGCCCGCAGCCACTTATTAAGAACGGATGCGAACCAAGCCGCCACGATAGCAGGAAACACCGTGGAGGAATAGCTCACCATTGTGAACTTCATGCCGAGCAAATCCAGCGCATCGCCCGCTCCGGCCGCAGCAACGAAAGTCGGATAAATCAGGATTGCACCGAGTACCGCACCGATATATCGATCGGTTCCAAAGAACTGAGCAGCAGATGATCCGACAAGAACGGGCAGAAAATACATGCAGGCATTTCCCATGCCGTACAGCAGAGTGTATATTCCGCTCTCGGCGGAAACAGCACCCGCCGTCGTCAGAATACTAAGGACGGCGTTTATCATTCCGCATGCGATCAAGGCAGGAAGAACGGGCATCATGATGCCGCTGATGAGCTTCATTAGCTTTCCCAGAAAGCCCTTAGTCTCTCCTTCGCTTGCCTCGGAATCTCCGGCATCAATCCCGGTTTCCTTGGCAACGATTTCATAGACCTTATCGACCTTAGGTCCCACAATCACCTGATATTGCCCCGCGGAATGGCGAATGTCGATCACGCCATCAATCGCCTTGACTTTTGCATCGTCTACGATGCTTTCGTCCTTAAGGTTGAACCTTAAACGAGTCATGCAGTGAGCTACAAATGTAACGTTGTCTGCGCCGCCCACCATCTCGAGAATCTCGGCAGCGAGCTTGGTTGTATCTGCCATAAATACCATTTCTCCCATGTTGAGTTTTATATGTAACCATCAGCAAAGCGCGCGCCTTTGCCAACTAATTACCTTGTTTTCGATGCAATTCGATTGATGTGCATCATGAGGTAGAGTCTTTCTTCGTCTATAAGTTCCCGCCCCGTCAGTCGGCTGAGAACAGAAGCAATATCATCGGCGCACATTGATGCCACCGGATATTCTTTTTTGAGCGAGAGGTACATCTTGCGGTTGTCGCTCACGATGCTTTCGCCAGAGTTCAACCTATTGAATAAGTACTGAAGATGGGTTGCGAACCTTGCGTAATCGAAACCTTCCCGATCAACTTGAATGCCAAGCCGATTTTCAACAGCAACGGTTGACTCCTCCAGAACACGATCGTAGATATCCGCGCTAAACTCTTTAACTACTTCGCATGAGTCCGAATCGGCCATGTTATTGATAAACGCCATGGCAATTCCAACTGCCTCATGAGCTGGAAGCCTAACGTTAAGACGTTTCCTGATTATCTTAAGTGCATACTCGCCGATTCTAAATTCGACGGGATATTGTTGGCGGACATCAAACGATAAAGGCATGCGGACAACGATATTTTGCTCTTTGCGCTTAACCGCATACGCGATATGGTCCGCAAGGATAAACGGCAAATTAGGGCTCACCTCATAAGACAGCAAACCTGTCGACATATCAATAACATCCGAGGTAAGCTCGAGAAGCTCGTCGGGGACCTCGTCAACGAGAGCGATGTAGCGAGAGCTAACGTTATAAAACGTTCGTTGAATCTCCGAAAGAGGGACCTCGTCTCCGACATTCTTAAACCCCAGACCACGGCCGAATGCAACCAACTGTCTGCCATTTCCATCGACGCAGAGGACAGCGCTGGTATTAATTCGTTTAACAATTTCCATGCGTCCCCCCCTAAACAGAACAAGGCTCCCGAAGCAGAATCCGACAATCAATGTCGACAGATGCTGCTTCAGGAGCCTTGCCTGAATATCACTCTGAGGACTAGTTTAAGCGAGCTAGTGCTAATGACCTCGAATAAACACTTCTAAACAGTTAAACGGTCGATATCTCCGTGTGAACGGTTTGGAGGCAGAGGGCGGCCCTATGCCTGCTGATAGTGCAGGTGCTTCTCGTCGATATCGGCCAGGTCGCGGTCGAGATAACGACGCGCAAGCCAGTTGGCCATGGGGAGGTTCTGGTCCAGGTAGTTGCCGCACTCCTCGGGAGCAGCGCCGGGGATATCGCCCTCAAAGCCAGCAACAAACTCGAACAGCTCACGCACAAGCGGCAAGATTTCCTCGCTCGTCAGCTCACCAAAAACGACGAGGTAAAAGCCCGTGCGGCAGCCCATGGGCCCAAAGTAGACGATACGGCTCGACCACTCGGCATGGTTGCGAAGGAAGGTGGCGCCCAGATGCTCAATGGTGTGGCACTCGGCCGTGTTCATGACTGGCTCCTTGTTGGGCGTGGTCAGGCGCAGGTCAAAGGTGGTGACGGCGGCGCCGGTCGCCGGATCGCGGTCGATGCGGCTCACATACACGCCGGGCTCAAGCAGCAGATGGTCAACGGAAAAACTTGCAATGCGCTCCATGGCAGTTCCTCTCGGTAGTCAATTTGGGACGGGGCTCTTTTAGCTGGTTCGAATGGTCGCACCAATCATACCAGTCAAAAAAGCCCCGTCCCAAATGAGCTGCCCGGGACGGGGATCAATGAGTTTTTAATCCCCGTCTCAGAATAATCATGCTAGGCGGTGTACGCGATTGTAGATTTCACGGCATGGCGCCAGCCGGCGATCTTTTTGGCGCGCTCGTCGGCGGACATGGTGGACTCCACGATGCCGCGGGCGCCGTAGACGTCGACGACGTCGCGCGTGTACATGCCCAGCGCAATGCCGCAGGCCCAGGCCGCGCCCAGACCGCTCATCTCGTCGTTGCTCGCGATGCGAATGGGCGAGCCAACCAAGTCGCTCTCAAACTGCATCAGGTACGCGTCGCGCGTGGGACCGCCGTCAACACGAAGCTCGGCCAACGCCGCGCCCGAATCCTCGACCATCGCATCAATCACGTCGAAGATCTGATAGGCGATCGACTCGTCAGCGGCCTTTACGAACTCCGCACGGCCCGTGGTGCGCGTCATGCCAAAGATGCAGCCCTCGGCATCGCTCGCCCAGTGCGGCGCGCCCAGGCCAGTGAACGCCGGCACAAAGTAGACACGGCTTGCCGGATTGGCGGCGTAGCACAGGTCGGTGACTTCCTCGGGATTGTTGATGAGTTCCAGGTCGTCGCGCAGCCACGTCTTGACGGCGCCGGCGTAGCTCACGTTGCCCTCGAGAACATACTCGGTCACACCGTCCATACGCCATGCGAGCGAGCTCGAAAGCCCATGCGAGCTGGCGACGAACTCGTCGCCGACGTTCATCATGACCGAGCTTCCGGTGCCATAGGTCGCCTTGGCCATGCCGCGGCTATGGCAGCCCTGGGCAAACAAGGCGGCATGGCTGTCGCCGAGCACGCCGTGAATGGGCACGGGCGCCGGCAAAAAGCCGCCCAGGTCCGTTGTACCGAACAGGCCATCGGAATCGGTCACCTGCGGCAGACACGCCGGATTGACACCAAAGGCCTCGCACACCGGCTCGCTCCAGCAGCCACGGCGCAGGTCAAAAAGCTGCGTGCGGCTGGCATTGGACCAGTCGCAGCGGAACTCCGCGCCGCCCGTGAGCGTCCAGACCACCCAGGCATCGATGGTGCCCAGGCACAGCTCGCCCGCCGCCGCGGCCTCGGCAGCCGCGGGAACGTTCGCGAGGATCCAGGCCATCTTGCCCGCCGGATAGTAGGGCGAGAGCACCAGACCCGTCGTGTCACGCACCAGCTCGGCCACGCCTTCGCGCGCAGCCAGCTCGTCGCACAGCTCGCGGGCGCGGGCGCACTGCCACACCACGGCATCGCACAGCGGCTCGCCCGTCGTGCGATTCCAGGCAACGGTAGTCTCGCGCTGGTTGGAGATGCCGATGCCGGCGACGTCGGCCGGATCGACCCCGGTCTCCTCCACCACGGCGCGCGCCACGGCCAGCACGTTGGCGGCGATCTCGGCTGGATCATGGCTCACCCAGCCGGCCTCGTTGACAATCTGGCGATGCGAGCGGTCGGCGCGATGGATCAGATGGCCGCCCTCGTCCACCAGCAGCGCCTTAGTACCCTGTGTGGACTGATCGATTCCGATGATGTATTTGCTCATGTACTCTCCTGTCTCCCCCGTCGATTCAAAACTAAAACCCGACGGACAAGGAGCGAGTGGCCGACCGGCTCATGAGAGCGCAGCCGGCCTGCTCAAAATTCAACCTAAAAGAATTGGTGCAAACCTGTCCCCGATGCACCAATTACTCTGCGGGAAGGAACTCGACGACCGTCTTGGCGATTCCCTCGCCCGTCAGGCCGTAGTGCGCAAAGACCTCGGGGCTCGTACCGGTGATGGCCGGCGCATCGGGTAGACTCAGGCACTTGACCGGACGCGGGCAGTGCTCACCCACGACCTGCGCGACCATGGAACCCAGGCCACCGAAGGGACTGTGCTCCTCGACGGTCACGACGGCTCGCGTGGCACCGGCGGCCTCGATCACGGCCTCGGCGTCGAGCGGCTTGACGCAGTACATATCGAGCACCGTTGCCGAGATACCCTGCTCGGCCAAAAGGTCGGCGGCGTCCACGGCGTGGCGGACCATCTCACCGGTGGCGACGATCGCCACATCGGTGCCGCGGCGCACCCAGGTGGCGCGGTCCATCTGGAACGGGCACTCGTCCTCGGTGTACACGTCCTCCACCGGGTTGCGGCCCACGCGGATGTAGGCCGGCTTGTTGTCGGCAACCAGGGCGCGCACGAGCTCGGCGGTCTGGAAGCGATCGCTCGGCAGATACACGCGCATGTTGGGAATCGCGCTCATGGCAGCGATATCCTGTGCGGAGTGATGGCTCATACCGAGGGCGCCATAGGAAACGCCGCCCGAGATGCCGATGAGCTTGACGTTGGTGTTGGAGTACGAAACGTCGACCTTGCACTGCTCATACGAGCGCGTGGTCACAAAGGACGCCGGCGAGGCGGCCCAGGCCTTCTTGCCGCACGAGGCCATACCGGCGGCGATACTCACCAGGTCCTGCTCGGCGATGCCGACCTCAATGGACTGCTGGGGATACTGATCGAAGAACGGCGTGAGCGATGCGGAGCCGCGGGAGTCGGAGCACAAGACGACGATGTCTTTATCGGTTGCGGCGGCCTCGAGCAGCGTGTCGCAGATAGCCTTGCGGTTGGCGATCTTGTTAGCCATTGATAGCCTCCTTATGGGCAGCGAAATCGGCGATGATCTGGGCATATTCCTCATCGTTGGGCAGGTGATGATGCCAGGCGGCCTTGTCCTCCATAACCGGCGAGCCGTAGCCCTTCACCGTGTTGAGGATGATGACCGTGGGCTTACCCTTGGTCTCGGCGGCCAGCGTCAGCGCGGCGTCGATGGCCTGGACGTCGTTGCCCGGAATGGACAGCACGTTCCAACCGAAGGCGGCCCAGCGCTCCTCCTGCGAATCCTGCTTCATGACGTCCTCGGTGCTGCCGCTGATCTGCAGGCGGTTGCGGTCCACGAGCGCGCACAGGTTATCGAGCTGGTAGTTGCCGCCGCTCATGGCGCCCTCCCAGACCGAGCCCTCGGCAAGCTCGCCGTCGCCCATGATGGTGTAGACGCGGTAGTCGCGGCCATCCATCTTGCCGGCAAGCGCCATCCCGACGGCCACGGGCAGGCCATGACCCAGCGAGCCCGAGTTCATCTCGATGCCCTTGAGCTTGTTGTTGGGGTGGCCGATGTAGGGGCTGCCGAACTTAGAGAAGCGGGCCTTGACGTCGTCGAGGTCCAGATAGCCCTCGTGGCAGAGCACCGCGTAGTAGGCCTCCATGGCGTGGCCCTTGGAGAGCACGAAGCGATCGCGGTTGGGATCGTCGACGGTCTCGGGAGAAATGTTGAGGTGATTGGCGTAGAGGGTCATCAGCGCATCGATGACCGACATGTCGCCGCCGATGTGCCCGCCGGCGCCAGCCATGATGATATCGACGCAATCGCGGCGAAGGTCCCAACGCAGGGATTCAAGCTCTTCGATAGTTGCCATTTCTACTCTCCTCGCAGGTAAGCTTTGACGTCTTCTTCGATGGGGTCGTACAGGTCGGGGACAATGCCGATGTACTTGCACGCCTCGTAGAGCACCGGCACCACGTTGGCGTGAATGGCGACGCAGTGGTGGATGTAGGGACCCTCGACGATCTTGGCCTCGAGGCGCTTGAGGTTGTCGACCTCGACCCACAGGTAGGTGCCCATGCCGGCCGGGCCGTCGATGCCGCGGGCGTTGCCCAGCAGCAGCGAGTACTCGCCGTTGTCGCCGTCAAAGCGGGCAAGGGTGAGGTCGCCGTGCTTGGCCTCGGCCGTCAGCGCGCCGGGGTGATCGAAGGCCAGCGGGTAGGTGAGCTTGGGCTTGACGGCCGCGCAGCTGCAGGGCCAGGGGCCGCAGTGCTGCAGCAGCTCGCCGTTCTCGTTATCGGGATGACGCACGGTCCAGTCGGCGAACATGCCGCGGTGACGGCCCAGGTCGGCGGCCTCGACCATCAGCGCGGTGATAGCGCCATGGATGTCGGTCTCGCAGACGATGGGGATGCCCATCTCGTTGAGGATTGCGTTGGCGGCGCAGGGCATAATGCCCAACTCGTCCTGCAGGGCGTTCCAGCACTGGATGGCGCCGGCGTTGCAGCCGTACTTCTCGACCAGGCGCTTCATGGCAATGGCGAGTCCTGCGACCGCAGGAACCTTGTCCTCGGGGATGCAGATCTCAAAGCTGTCACCAATGTGGGCGAGCATGGCTGCCATGGCCTGCTCGTCAGCCTGGGCGTCGCGCACGGCCTGGACAAGCTCGGTCATGGGGATGGGCGAAAGCTGGATGTTGAACTTCTCGAGCAGCTCGCCCTCGTTGCACATGGTCGACCAGAAATCGAACGGACGGGTGGCCATCTGCAGGATGCGGGTGTGCTTGAAAGTCTTGACCACGTTGCACACGGCCAAAAAGTCCCAGACACCGCGCTCGAACTCGGGATCGGTCAGACGGCAGTTGGTCATGTAGGTGAAGGGAACCTGGAAGCGGCGCAGGACCTTGCCGGTGGCGAACAGACCGCACTGGCTATCACGCAGACGGGTGCCGTCGGGCTCGGGGCGCTCGTCGCGCGGCCCCCACAGCAGCACGGGCAAGCCGAGCTCGCGGGCAAGGCGGGCGCAGACATACTCGGTACCAAAGTTGGCGTGGCAGAGCATGATGCCGTCGACGCCCTCGGCGCGGAACTTCTCGACGATAGGCGCGATATGGCTGTCGTCGAACAGCAGGCCCTCGTCGTTGATGTCGTCGATATCCACAATCTCGACGCCGATCTCGCGCAGGCGATCAGCCGTCAGACCGCGATACTTGATCGCGTCCGGCGCGCTAAAGATACTGCGGCGCGTGGGCACAAAGCCGAGCTTGATCTTGTCCATGTACGTCCTCCCCTAGTCACATGTTCAGTAAACAGACGCATGTTTCGTTTTGTTCTGTTTACTAAATGTTTTACTCTTTTGTTTAAAAGTTTAGCGCGAAAGTCTCGTAAACGGTAGAGAAATCAGCCTAAACGGTATGTAAACAATCTGAACATACAAGGGCAACAAAAAGAGGGCCCCGAAGGACCCTCTTTTGAATAGCGCTATGTTTACTGCCCTAGCGAGCTTTGGCACGCTGCAGGCGATGCCGTCTCTGCCTAGATTTCGCGCACGCTCTGGCGCTCGACAAAATAGGTCGACACGGCCGTTTTGCAGGTGTAGCTCTTGGGATTGCGGATGTTGCCCACCAGGCGGCGCACCGCGATCTCGCCCACCTCGTGCTTGGGAACGTGAACCGTGGTGAGCGGCGGGTTGGAGAAAGCGCCCAACGATAGGTCGTCAAAGCCGATGATCGAGACATCCTCGGGCACGCGAATGCCGTGCTCGTTGAGCGCGCGCATGGCACCCACGGCGAGCACGTCGTTCTCGGCAAAGAAAGCCGTCGGCAGGTCGTCGCGTGAGACGCTGTCGAGCCATGCACCCATATCGCGATAGGCACCTTCGAGCGTGGTGCCCAGCGTGACGCGCCATACCGGGTTTGCCTCGAGGTCCGCATCCTCAAGCGCCTGGCGATAGCCGCGCTCGCGATCCTTAAAGTTGCGGATGCGAAGGTCGCCTGCCAGATAGCCGATTTGCTTGTGGCCTTTCTCGATAAGGTAGTCCACGGCACGCAGCACCGAATCGGTGTTGGCAATGACCACGGCATCAAAGTATTGACGATCGCTCCAGCCATCGAGCACAATCAGGTGGGCGGCAGCGTTGGCGAACAGGGCGTAATCTTCCTCACCCAGCTCGGTGCCCATCAGCACGATGGCGGCAGACGGGTCGGCGATCAGGCCCTCGACCTGCGGACGCACGGCGTCTAGGTCGCTAAAGTCGAGCGAGACAAAGCTCGTGCTCATGCCGTGGCGACGCGCCTGGCGCTCCACGCCCTCGATGACCGCGGGGTGGAAGGTGCTCTCGTCCAGGATGGCGCCCGTCTTGCGCGCGAGCACAAACTGGATGCTCTCGAGCTGCGTCGACTGCTGATAGCCGAGCGACTGCGCGCACTCCAGGATGACTTTGGCGGTCTCCTCGCTCACGCTGCGCTTGCGGTTGAGCGCGTTGGACACGGTCGCAGGCGAAAAACCGGTGATGCGGCTGATCTCGCGAACACTTGCTTTGGCCATTGTTCCCCCTAGTAACGGTCGCGGTCGAGCATCGTGGCCTGACCGCCCCGTGACTCGACAACTAAACGACCGCAAATTCAATCTAAACAGAATAGTAAATGTTTAATAGATAGTTTAGCCTGTTGTCAAGCGAAGCGACGCGACTATTCCCCCAACGGGCGTATTTACTCGGTAGCTAATCTGGAACGGGGCACAGAAACCGTTTAGCCAAGGATGCGAGCCATGCGTGCCTTAAACTCCACGAGGAAACGTGGGGCGTCCACGGTGAGCGCCACGAGCGCGCTCTTATCCGGATCGGACAGACGGTGCTCGTCACAGATAGTGCGGCCGCGGTACTCGCCCAGCAGGTCGACACGAAGATTGCAGCCGAGCGCACCCACGAGCGTGGGATCAATCGCCACGGCAACCGCCAGCGGATCGTGCAGTGCGCAGCCGCCCAGGTAGGGTGCGTTCATCTCGTACGAGCCAATGTAGTGCTCGACCATGCTCGCAAATGCGCAGCCCGCCATGGTGCCCGAGCCCGTCCAGTCGGCAACATCGCGGCGCGTGAGCACCACGCGATGCGTCACGTCCAGGCCCACCATGGTGAGCTTGCGACCCGAGCGCAGCACGGCGTCGGCGGCCTCGGGGTCGCTTGCCATGTTGGCCTCGGCACCCGCGCTCACGTTGCCGGGCACGGTCAGGGCGCCGCCCATCACCACCACGCGGCCGATAGACATCATCGCCGCCGCATCACGCTCCAGGGCAAGCGCCAGATTGGTGAGCGGGCCGGTCGCCACGTAGACCAAATCGGGGCCATAAGTACGCGCGGCATCGATCAGATAATCGACCGCAGCGTTGCCATCGGCCGACGTCGCCCCCACCGGCTCGTAGGGCGACGCGGGTACGCTCGCACCGCCGATGCCGTTCTTACCGTGGATGAGCGTGGTGGACGCCGGCGGCGTGTAGGGTTCGGTCGCCTTCATGGGACGATCGGCGCCCAGGTACACCGGCACCTCGGGACGACCCAACAGGTCGAGCACCGCCAGGCAGTTGTGCGCCGATTGCTCGACGCGCACGTTGCCAAAGCACGTGGTGATGCCCACGAGCTCCACCTCGGGGCTTGCGATGGCATAGGCAAGCGCCATCGCATCGTCCACACCCATATCCAGATCAAGGATCAGCTTCTTAATCGCCATAGTTCTACTCCGCTTCTCCGTCTTGTACTAATCGTCTAAACCAAACATGCGCTCAACTTCGGCATGCGTGGGAATCGACTGCTGCGCGCCCAAACGTGACACCGTCACCGCCGAGGCGCGTGCGCCCGCCGCCATGCACTCAAAGAGCGGCAGGCCCTCCAGACGAGCCGCCGCAAGCGCGCCGATAAACGTATCGCCCGCAGCCGTGGTGTCGACCACCTCGCTCGAAAGCGCCGGCATGCGCAGCAGCTCACCGTCATCACCAAGTGCAACTGAGCCGGCGCCGCCTAGCGTGATGACCGCAGCCCCGGCGCCCTTGTCGAGCAGCGCATTGAGCGCGGCGGCGCAACTCGCGTCATCCGTGGGCAGAATGCCCGTCAGCACCTGGCACTCGGTCTCGTTGGGGCAGACCAGGTCGACCGCAGGCCACGCTCCTGCCGGCAGGTCGCAGGCGGGTGCCGGGTTAAAGATCGTATAGAATCCCAGCTCGTGAGCGCAAAAGAGCGCCGCGGCCGTTGCCATCAGATCACATTCGCCCTGGACGATAAAGACGCTTCCGGCAGCCGGGGCAATCTCGCTGGCGTCGCCGTCGAGCTCGTCGCACACCAGGCGCCTCAGTGCGCGGGCAACGTCCTCGCCCGCAAGTGCATGGTTGGCGCCCGGCGACAGCACGATGCGGTTGTCGCTCTCGCAGCGAATGATAGTCGCGGTACCGGTCTCCACGCCATCGAGACGTGTCACAAACTCAACGCCCACGCCGGCATCCTGAAGCCCCGCCACGAGCACATCGCCAAATGCGTCGCGCCCAACAGCGCCAATCATGCACGTGTGCGCACCCATGCGCGCGGCGGCGACGGCCTGGTTGGCGCCCTTACCGCCGGCGTTGGTGATAAAACCGCTGCCACCGACGGTCTCGCCCGCGCGCGGCATGCGCTCGCACGCCACCGAAAGGTCCATGTTCATGCTGCCGAACACCGAAACGATGCAGTGATCCGCCATGGAAACCTCCTCGTCCGTGGGCTCTGCACCCGCTGTCGGCCGTCAATCGCGTGCTCTCGCACCTCTATAACTTTAGTTCACTTTGATGTGAACACGCGCTTGAGCTTGCGCCAGCAGCAAGCATTCACAGGAGCAGGCAGCTACAATGAATGTGTGCTGATTATTCTCGTCATTGGATGATGTTTTATGGAACAATTCTCGCAATCGGGCTCGCGCGGTCGACGCCGCACGGGCAACGAGCCGGCACCGCACGAACGCGTGAAGGACGAATGCCGTGCCAACGAGCCGCAACGCACCGCGAGCCCCCATCGCGCTTCCGCCAACAGCGCGGGCCGTGCCAACACTCCCGCCACGGAGCAGACGCCTGCTCGCCCCAAGTCCCGCTACATCCCTGCCCTTGACGGCCTGCGCACGCTTGCCGTCGTCGCGGTGGTGCTCTATCACCTCAACCTCACGTGGGCGCAGGGCGGTCTGCTCGGCGTCACGATCTTCTTTGTGCTTTCGGGCTATCTGATCACACGCCTGCTACTCAACGAAGTCGCTAAGACCGGCCGCATCGACCTCAAGAGCTTCTGGATCCGCCGTATCCGTCGCCTGGTCCCCGCCGTGGTAACGGTAGTGTTCGTGACCTGCGCTCTGTGCACCATCTTCAACCACGTGATGCTCACCAAGATGCGCCCCGACATCCTGCCATCGTTGCTGTTCTTTAACAACTGGTGGCAGATTATGCAGGACGTCTCGTACTTCAACGCCCTGGGCGACCCCTCGCCGCTTACGCACTTTTGGTCGCTCGCCATTGAGGAACAGTTCTACCTGGTTTGGCCCCCGCTGCTGCTCGCTATGGTATCCATGCACATGAGCAAGCCCAACACGCGCCGCGTGGTTCTGGGCCTGGCTGCTGTCTCCGCCATCGCCATGATGGTGCTCTATAACCCTGCCGCCGACCCCAGCCGCGTGTACTACGGCACCGACACCCGCGTCTTCTCGCTGCTGCTGGGCGCCTGGATGGCCTTTATCCCCGATCGCGACCTAGCTCCGGTGCGTCTCGCTCGTCGTTTGGGGCTCAATCGCCTGGCTGGCGCCTCCAAGCACGGCAAGAACGCCGAGAGCAAGCCTGGCGAGAAGGCCGACGAAGCAGCCGAGACCGCCCCGGCACAGCCGAGCGCCCTCGTGCGTTTTTGGTCCTCGCCCGCATCCATCGATGTGTTGGGCGTCGTGGGTCTGGTTGGCCTTGCCGCCATGGTCGCGCTCACCAACGGCTACACCGCGTTCCAGTATCGCGGCGGCACACTGCTGTGCTCGATCCTCACGCTCATGGTCATCGCAGCCTGCGTGCAGCCCCAGGGAATGGTTGCCCGCGCGCTGTCCGCCGAACCGCTCGTGTGGGTCGGCAAGCGCTCGTACAGCATCTACCTGTGGCACTATCCGCTGCTGTTGCTCATGAACCCGGTCGCCAACATCAACGATACGCCGTGGTGGCAGTACATTTTGCAGGTGTTGTTGGTGGTCGCCGTGGCCGAATGTTCGTATCGCTTTATCGAGACGCCGTTTAGAAAGGGCGCCTTCGGCCGCACCGTCGCCGAGTTCCGCGACGGTACCACCACGCCCGCCAACTGGGTGCGCGCGCATATTCCTGTGTGCGCCACTTGCGGGATCGTGCTTGTCATCGCGCTGGGCGGCCTGGTCTTTGTGCCGGAGACCTCCGCGCTGAGCGGTGAGGGCGCCGAAGTCCTCAACAAGGAAGCCAAAAATACCGCGCCCACCGACCAGCAGGCAGCCGACGACACCGACAAGGACAACGACGGCTTCCCCGATGGCTCCTACGACCTGCTGATGATCGGTGACTCCGTGTCGCTGCGCGCCGTCGATTCCTTTGACGGCGTGTTCCCCCACAGTCACATCGATGCCGAAAAGGGCCGCCAGTTTGATGCGGGCCGCGCGACATTTGAGGGCTATCTCCAACAGAACCTTGCCGGCAAGATCGTGGTCTTTGCGCTGGGAACCAATGGCTTGGTAACCGACGACCAGATCGACGCCATCATGGCCGATGCAGGAGATAAGCGTATTGTGGTGTTTGTGAACACGCGCAGCCCGCAGCCGTGGGTTGGCTCTACCAACCAGGCCATCGCCAACGCCGCCACGCGCTACAAGAACGTGCGCGTTATCGACTGGTACGGATACAGTGCCAATCGCAACGACCTGTTCGATGGCGATGGCACGCACCTGTCGACCACTGGCGTGACCGAGTACCTCAACTTGATCCACGATGCAGTCAAGAAGGACCTGCCCGTGCATCCCGAGGATCACGTCAACGATCCGCAGCCGGCGGCCGTCAAGTCTGCCACCGACGCGCTCGTCAATGCGCTCGCTCTCAAGCCGCACAAGCTGGGCACCGACAAGTAACCTGCAGCGCAAACTTCCCACATCCGGAGGGGGTGCCTGCCACGGCAGGCACCCCCTCCGGCAGTTAGGGACGTTCCTTATGTGCCGGCACCTAGGGACACTCCTGGCACAGCCGAGGAACGCCCTCCTTGCGACCGAATTCTGGGCGCCTCGCCACCCCGAGCGTTGTTTCCAAGCCCCACATCCGCAGCAAACAACCCAAAATCACTCTTTTCGAGCCGACTCCAAGAGGTCGTGGACAAAAAGTGGCAAATATGAGTACTGTTACAATTTTAGTAGCAGGCAAAACCACCCAAAATGGCGCCCCTGCGGTAGCGCGCGACCCTTCCAGTTGACCAGAATGGCCGGCTTAGGACTTGGAGACCCGCTTTTAATAAACAGATTCTTAACTATGTTCATTATTTTCTTGGTCGTAAATGCTATCGGCAAGGCAACAGTACTCATATTTGGCATTTTTTGTCCACTGCCATATAACTAACGCCCTATAGCGGGCAAAAAACAGGCCGCAGTCCATCGCTGCGGCCTGTTTGGAGTCCAAAAGAGGCGCTAAGCGCTGTAACCCATCGCCTGCAGAACAAACATGACGACCGTCAGCACCGTAATCACACCGATAGTCGCCCAAGTGAGCACATTCCACACGCGGCCGTTGCGGTTAGTGCCCATAATGTGACGGTCAGCGGCAATAACTACCTGGAACACCAGAACCACGGGCAGCAGCACGCCATTGATGACCTGCGAGGTCATCATAATCTGGAACAGATCGACGCCGGGCATAAGCACCAGCACGGCAGAGATACCGATGATGGCCGTAATGATGCCGCGATAGACCGGGGCCTCGTCCCAGCTGCGGTCGGCACCGCGCTCCCAGCCAAATGCCTCGCAGATAGCGCTCGACGTAACGCCCGGCAGCACGCAGGCGGCCAAGAAGCTCGCCGCGACCAAGCCCGAGGCAAACAGTACCGTGGACCACTGACCCGCAATAGGCTCCAGCGCGCGGGCAGCATCGGCGGCATCGCTAATCTGAATACCCGCCGGGAACAACACCGTACCGGTCGTGATGATAATAAAGCCGGCAATGACATCGGCAGCAAGCGAGCCGCTCACGGTATCAATACGCTGCAGCACGATGTCGTCCTCGCCCGCGTTCTTATCGACCACGTTGTTCTGCGCCAAAAAGATCATCCACGGTGCGATGGTGGTACCGATCGTTGCGACCACGAGCGACACGTAGCTGGGGTCGTTTTGAATATTGGGCACGACCAGGTCGACCGCGACCTCACCCCAGTTGGGGCCAGCCATAAACGCGGCGACAATATAGGTCACGAAGACGCAGCTTACCAGCAGCAGGATCTTCTCGATGCGCTGGAAACTACCCGACATGGTAAGCATCCACACCAGCAGCGCCACCAACGGCACCGAGATGCTCGCCGGCACGCCAAAGAGAGCAAGGCCGCTGGCGATGCCCGCAAACTCCGAAATGGTCACAGCCGTGTTGGCGATCAACAGCGCCGCCATAGCAAGTACACTCTTGCGCACGCCAAAGCGCTCGCGAATGAGCGATGCCAGGCCCTTGCCCGTGACGCAGCCGCAGCGCGCCGCGGTCTCCTGCGTCACGATGAGCAGCACAGTCATGACGGGAAGCATCCAGAGCATCTTATAGCCATAGCTGGCGCCCGCGCTGGAATACGTTGCAATGCCGCCGGCGTCATTGCCCGAAAGCGCCGCCAGCAGACCGGGACCCATAGCGCCAAAGATGGCCGCGATGGTCAACTTTTGCTTGGTGCCCGACTTTTGCTTGGTATTTTGCACGCGACCACCTAACCCATGACCGACATGGTGAGCAGCACCGCAGCGACGCAGTACGCTACGCACGAGATCATGACGGCAATAACGTTCATGGCGGTGCCCGACGTGTTGAGGTCATGCTCGTCACGCCAGAACAGCACCATCAGGTAAATCACGGCGCTCATGTTGCCAATCAGACAGACGATGGCCGCGATGTTAAAGCACCCGGTAAAGAGTTGCTCCTCAAACATGGACGCATCGGGGAACGCAGCGGTGCGCACCAGCTGGGCGCACAGGTAGGTCACGAGTGACAGAATCAGGCCCATGCCCGTGCTCTGGAAGAAGAACCCCAGATACGGCTTGGGCTCATCGTCGTGACCGTCATACTCCAGGAAGTAGTTCTTGACGAACGACACCATGCGCGAGGCCGCCAGCAGCACGAGCGGCATGGCGCACATGGGGAACACCACCAGATGCGCGGAGCCGAGCGCCGTTCCCAGCACGGTCGCCATGATGCACGACGCGATGCCCCATACAACAACCCAGTACTGGCGATGCACGAACCAGCTGAGCACGTTCGTCGAGTCGTCCGACGCGCTATCGCCCGAGCCGACACCGGCGATCTGCAGGTCCTCCTGATGCTCCTCGGCAATAACGTCCATGGCGTCGTCGAAGGTTACGATACCCAGGATATGACGGTTCTCGTCGCAGACAGGGATGGCAACCAGGTCGTACTTGGTCATCTCGTCCGTTACGTCTTCCTGGTCCTCGTCGGGCGACACATAGACCAGGTCGCGATAGGCCAGCTGACCCAGCGTGGCGTCGCGGTCGGCTACGATCAGCGTGCGCAGCGAAAGCACGCCGGTCAGCATGCCGCTCGGATCCTCGGTATAGACGTAGTAGACGCTCTCGAAGTCCTCGTCGAGCTCGCGAATCGCCTCGATGGCGTCACCGACCGTTGCCGTGGCGGGCAGGGAGACAAACTCCGAGGTCATGATGCGGCCGGCGGTGTTGTCTTCATACCCTAGCAGGTTACGAATCGCCTTCTCCTCCTTGACGCCCATCAGGCGCAGGAGCTTCTCGGCCTTCTCGTAATCGAGCTCGTCGATCAGGTCGGCTGCATCGTCCGGGTCCATCATGGCCAGCATCGACGATGCGTCCGTATCGGACAGGCCCTCGAGCATCTCGGTCATAAGCTCGTCGTCATCGAACTCCGAGATGGCCTCGGCGGCCTGGGCAGTATCGAGCTGCGCAAACACCTGCGCACGTAGACGCGGGTCGAGCTGCTCGATAATGTCGGCGATGTCGGCAGGGTGCAGCTCGCCGAGCGTCTTGTGCGACACCGAGAGTTGAATGTTCTTGGTCGAGCGGTCGAGCAGGTCCATGTAGGACCAAGCGATGATATCCTCACTGAGCGGCTTGCCCAGGTGCTTCATAAAGCCTTCAACGATATGCTCGAGCGCGGGGCTGATGGCGCGTAGCAGACCGCGGGCACCGACCTCGGCGCCCAGCAGGCGCAGCTGGTTTTCGCCCGACATGGAAAACTTGATGTCGTTTACGCGCACGACCTTCATGCCCTGCGTGTCGACAATCTGCTTGTTGAGCACGTCGCGGGCAAGCAAGAGTTCGGTCGGCTGCAGGTACGAAAAACGGATTTCGGTGGCCGACGCCTTAAGGTACACGCCCGTCTCGTCGATACGGTCGACCCATTTGCGCCAGCTGATCATAAACGGCGTCTTGCCGGGGCCGCGGAACGCGAGCGACGTCACGTGCGGAAAAACTTCGCCGGTAGCAATGCCAAAATCGTTGACCACGCCGAGCTTTTCGCCGTCGACGTCCAAGACCGGCAATTTGAGCATCTCACTCAGATAATTCAATGGTGCTCCCCATCATTATTCCTCCGGACGCGGCCGCGCGTGCGGCGTCCGGGGGCTTCTGGATATGTATACGCATGCGCGGGCGGCACGCCGCTCGACGCTTACACCCCGTGCATGCGCAAAAAGCACCTGCATGGGGTCATCGACTGTATGGTCGAGGTTTGGATTTCACCTGTAACCTTTCTCTTGACCCTCATTAACCGCAGTAACTATAGCATCAGCATCGCCCTGCGGCATCGAATTTATGCGCTGCACATTGCAGGCATACCAAACGCTGACGTATCCGTGACATAGCCCTTGGGGACGTTCTTAAACGACTACCCAATGACTACTCTGTGGTGTCATCGTCCTCGGCAAGTTGGGGGAACACGGCGTCCTTGGGCATGGTGACCTTCGTCAGCGAGGTGAGCTTTTTGCTGAGCGATGTGTCCGTCTTGACCAGGTCGCTGAGCGTCACGATCTTGTATCCGTCGGCGACAAGACCGTCGATAATCTGCGGCAGCGCCTCGAGCGTCTGCTCGGCGCATTCGTCTCTATCGGTGAGCAGCACGATATTGCCCGGCGTCACCGAATCGAGCACCGTTGAGACCTGCTCGTCGGCACCGTTGAGCAGCCAGTCGCCCGAGTCAATATTCCACGAGACCACGGCGGAGACCAGGTCCATCGCATCAATCCAGTTTTGCTCGTCAAAGGCAGCGTAGGGAGCACGCAGCAGCATCGTCTTCACGCCGGTCGCCGACTTAATCGCATCGGTGCCTTTCGTGATCTGTTCGCGTACCGTCTCACGGTCCTGACCCTTGAGCGAATCGTCGCTGTAGCTGTTGGATCCGATCTCGCACCCGGCATCGACAATCGCTTTGGCAGTAGCGGGCGAGGCTTCCGCGGCATCGCCCGAAAGGAAGAACGTCGCGGTAACGCCCTTTTCCTTGAGCACCTGCAAGATCTGTTTGGTGGCGCCGCTCGGACCCTCGTCAAACGTCAGCGCCACGTACTTTTTGTTGCCCTTGGGCGCCACGCTGGCGCACGCAACGACGCAATCGGTGGCGGGCACAACCTCGCCGCGGTCCTGCGTCTTGCCCGACTGCTCACCAACCCACACCTCGGAGCGGCCCTGGACACCCCATGTCTGCACATACTCGATAGCGCCCGTGCCCTCGACCTTGAGCTTGGGCTCGATAACCGTAGCCTGAACCTCGTGCTTCTCGTAGGTGTTACGGCCATCCTTGACCGTCACCTTCTCGCCGCCCTCAAGTTCGCGGCTATCCCATTTGCCCTGTTTTATGCGCTTGCCGTCCACCTTAACCGACAGCTTTTCGCCGCCATGGCGCTTGAGCACGCTGTCATCGACGGCCAGCAGGTCGCCTGCGTCGTAGGTATCGGTCAACTCCTGGTCGTCGATGAGATTCTGCAGCGTAGAGCCCACGCGCACCGCGGTCTTTTGCCCGTTAAGTTCCACGTCCACGCTGCGGTTGACGTAGCCCACGACGGCAGCGATAAACAGCACGAGCGCACAGCCCACGGCAATGAGCGCATAGGGCAGACGGGACGGTCGGCGCGGCGAGCGCCCGTTGCCGATGCGCGCGCTGCGGTCGCTAAACCCGCGGCTATGGTTGAGGTACATCGCGCCGGGCTTACGGCGGCGACGGCGCTGACCGCTGGGCAGCTGCCCCAGGTCGCGGCGCGCCGTCGGACGCGCACCCGAACGCCCGTTTAAGTTGGATCCGTTTTGGCGCATGTGCCCTCCCCCATAAACACAGCAAGCCGGAGCAACAGGTCTCCGGCTTGCCTCCCATCATTTGGTACGTCGCTATTTTGTAGCTTTTGACGAGCCCCCGCTCGCCTTTTGATATTCGTCCTTAAAGGCCTTGAACATACCGCGCGTCTTGCCGAGCTGCTTGCCCAGTGCGCGGCTGCCTTTGTCCACGGCGACCGATCCCTTGTCATCGAGCACCTTGGCGCCCTTCTTGACCTTATCGCCCACCACGACACTGGCCTCGGCAGCCTTGGCGGCCGCGCCGCCCGAATACCCGAGCGTCTTGACCTCGTCCGAGACAATCATCGCGCCGTTCTCGTAGCCGCGCAGCATCGTCGGCGGCACCTGCGTGTCGCCCACCAGCACACTCGAAGCGGCACCGGCGGTCACGTAGAACATCTGCACAATACCCGAGCGCGGCTTGAACTCAACGTCCGAGCAGTAGCCCACGACATCGCCCGATTCCGTGCGCACGTCCATGCCAACCCAGATGATGCAATCGTCCAGGTTGATATCGAGGCGCTTGGCCGCGGCGGCATCGTAGGTGCCCTTGACGTCCTCGACCGCGACAGCACCCTCATAGACGCCGATGGCATCGAGCGCCACAAAGCGGTCGGGACGCTCGATCATACCCGCGATATCGGACTGGCGGACCATAAAGCCCACCACGCGCGTGCCGCCCGGGGTAAAGACGGGAAAGTGAATCTTGCCGAGCTTTTTAGGGCTGCGCGGCGTGCCGTCCTTTTTGGTGCGCTTGTCTTCGGCAGGCTTACGATAAACCTTGACGCCGACAAAATCCCCTGCGCGCATTATGCCTCGGTCGAGGGCTCCGTGGCCTCGGTGTCGGCCTCGGCGACGTTCTCGACCACGACGTCGGCAGCGGGCGTCACGTTGCCGCCCGAGATGGCATCGTTGAGCTGCTCGCGAAGCTGGTCCATGCGCTCGCGGGCCAGGTCGACCTTGGCGCGCAGGTCATCGGTCTTGGCGTCGACCATCGGACCAAAGTCGTTGACCGCGGCACGAGCCTCCTCGGCACCGTGCTCGTAGGTGTCACGCATGTTGTCCCAGGCATCGTTGGCGATATCGGCGGCCATGGCGCGGGTCTCGGCACCCGAGCGCGGGGCCAGAGCAACGCCGATGATAGCGCCGGCAGCAGCACCAAAGAGCGCACCGGAGACAAAGCTGAAAGTCTTTCCCATGATCATTCCTCTCCTGCGGGCACCTCGATGCCCACCGTTTGAATGCTGTCCATTATACCCGCAGCGCAACACTTGCCGTCGCGCTCATCTGCGTACGGTAAAAGCGCAGGTACATGATGGTGATAAGCGAGTGAGCCTACTCCTGAGGCGCAGCCGGCATGGCGACCGTGGCGGCCGGATCCTCGCCGGCGCCATCGACGAGCGGCAGGTTGCCCTCGTGCGCCGAGCCGGACGGAGCCGTTGCCGCACCGCCAAAGACGGCCGCGGGGGCCTCGTGGTTCTCGGCGACCGCACCCTCGGTATCGATTGCCTCCTGCGGCTCGTCGTCAAAGCTCGGGACACCTTGGGGCTCCGCAGACTCGGGCTCAGCAGGCGCGTCGGCAACGGGCTCGGCGTCGGCGTCGGCCTCGGCAGGAGCGTCGCCCTCGGGCGCATCCTCGGCCACGTCCTCGCCGTTCGCAGCGGCAACGGCCTCGTGCGGGTCCTTGCCCTCGGCCTCGGCACGCATGCCCAGCACCAGGTTGCGCAGGCCCGCGACCGTGCCGTCCACATCGGGGGCGGGCTGGTCGGCGTGCAGATAGGCCCAATCCATCATAAAGGTGGCCGAAGACAGCGCGCCGATAGCCAGCGCGTCGTCGGGGCACGAAAGCTCAACCTCAAAGACGCGCTCGTCGTGCTCGCTTACGCGCGTGCGGCCGCACGAGATGCTGCCGGCAAGACCGGTCTCGTTCATGAGCTCGACCGTCACGTGCTCCAGCAGGTGGCAAAGCTCGGTCTGGCCCATGCAGTCCTGGAACTCGCGGCCGGAATCGCCCAGGCACAGGTGCTTGGCAATCGCGGGCACCAGGTAGTACACGCGCGCCGTGGCCTCGATATCCTCCGAGGTCATGAGCGGCATGCCGGGGTTCACCAGCACGTGCGCGCAAATCTTGTCCTCGCTGACGGTGACCTTAAGGATGTTGAACAGGCCTGCCATAACTCTCCCCTACTCGTCCTTGCCCTACTCGTCGCCGTCGTGCGGGTCCGCAGAGCCCGCACCCGACGCCGCCGGCTTCTCTGCCGAGGACTCGGAATCCTTCTTATCGGTTTCGGCCGGAGCGATCACGCGAATGAGCGAGATGCGCTGGCCACGCATCGACTGCACCTTGAACTTGTACCCCGCGACCTCAAACACCTCTCCGATGTCGGGCACCGAGTCGCAAAGCTCCAAAATCCAGCCGGCGATAGTCTCATAATCATCGCTTTCCTCGAGCGGCCAACCAAGCTCAATCGCGTCATCGCACGAAAAACGCCCATCGACAAGCCACTCGCGGCGCGAAAGGCGTGTGAGGTACTTGTTGTCGGGGTCGAACTCGTCCTCGATCTCGCCGACGATCTCCTCGACGATATCTTCGATGGTGATGATGCCGGCCGTGCCGCCGTACTCGTCCACGACGACCACAATCTGGTCGTGCGAAGTCTGCATCTCGGACAGCAGCGGCAGGATGTCCTTGGTGTCGGGCACAAAGGTGGCATCGCGCAAAAAGTCGGCAATGGGCTGGTCGCCCTTGCCGTCGAGCGCGGGCTGGATCAGGTCCTTGATGTGCGCGATGCCCGCGACGTTGTCGGGGTCCTCGTGATAGACGGGGATGCGACTGAAGCCGGTCTGGCGCATGGTGGACAGCACGTCGGCGACTGTCTCGTCGTCCTCGCACATGGTGGTGTCCACGCGCGGCACCATGACCTCGCGAGCCACGGTGTCGCCCAGGTCGAAGATCTCGTGGATCATGCGCTTTTCCTCGTCGAGCAGGTCGTCCTGCTCCGAGACCATGTACTTGATCTCTTCTTCCGAGACGTTCTGACGGTCGTCGGCGCTCTTGATGCGCAGGATGCGGGCCAGGCCGTCGGAGCAGGCACCGGTCAGCCACACGAGCGGGCGGGCGATCTTTTGGAACACGGAAAGCGGTCCCACGACCTGCTTGGATACGCCCTCGGCGTTTGCGAGGCCGATGCGCTTGGGCACAAGCTCGCCGATCACGATGGACACAAAGGCGACCGCGACGGTGATGATGACCGGCGCCAGGCCGCGCGCGATGGCGGAAAGCGGCGCGATGCCAAAGCTCATGAGCCATGTGGCGAGCGGGTCGGACAGGCTCGTCGAGGCGACGGCGGACGAGGCGAAGCCCACGAGCGTGATGGCGACCTGAATGGTGGCGAGCAGCTGGTCGGAATCGGCAGCCAGCTTAATGGCACGCTCGGCGCGCTTGTCGCCTTCCTCGGCCTCATGCTCCAGCACGGCGCGCTTGGCCGTGGTGAGCGCCATCTCGGACATAGAGAAGTAGCCGTTGATGAGGGTCAAAACGAGGGTGGTGATAAGGGAGATGGTTATGTCCATCGGGAGTTTCTCGAACCTCCAAGATTCGGGACGTCAGGTCAAAACGTTGATGACGGATACGGCAATTGCACCGGCGCCCAAACGAGGACGCGGGCGCGCAGGCGCGGTCGCTAGATTACGAAGAGAATCACCGCCATGAACTGGAAGATGCTGCCGGCGAGCACCCACAAGTGAAACACACTGTGCAGGTAACGCACGTTTTTGGCGATGTAGAACGGCACGCCCACGGTGTAGCACACGCCGCCGACAGCGAGCAGAGCAAGTGCCACGGGGTTGAGCAGCGACACGAGCTCGGGCAGCTTAAAGACGACGAGCCAGCCCATCAGCAGGTAGACCAGGCCGCTTACCCAGTGCGGCTGGCGCTCGCGCATAAAGCATTCGAGGGCAATGCCGATAATGGCGATGGCCCATACGGCAAAGAACAGCGCAGGGCCGCCGTCGTTTGCGAGCGTGATGAGGCAAAACGGCGTATAGCTACCGGCAATGAGCAGGTAGATGCAGCTGTGGTCGATGATGCGAAACACGCGCTTGGCGCGCGCGGGCTGAATCGCGTGGTAGAGCGTAGAGGCTAGGTATTCGAGGATAATGCTGACACCATAGACAATCGCCGCGGCCATGTGGGCCGGGCCTCCGCCGCGCAAGGCAGCGAATACGATCAGGAGCACCAGGCCCGCGATACCCAGCAGGCAGCCGACACCATGGGTGACGGAGTTCATGATCTCCTCGCCCACCGTGTAGTGTGGAACGGCCGCGGTCTTGGGTCGCGGCTTAGAACTGTCGCTCGAATCGGACATGCCGGTTACATCCTCCAACGTAAAGAGTTCTCAACACTATATCAAAGCGTCTGGGTGCGTGCGAAATTTGCACCATACGTGACCCTTTGTTTACCCATTCTTTGCCTGTTGACGCATCAACGGTGAACGTCCATAATGCGCTTGCATTAAATGTTGATGTATTAACATCTTATAGGAAAGCTTCTTATGTCTCAAAACGCACGTTCCCATCGAAAGCTTAAGGTAGCCGGTGTTGTTGCGCTGGTGCTCGTTGTCGCGCTGCTGGGGTTTGCCGGCAACTTCTTGTTCGACTTTGCCCTGAATCCCCAAGCGCCCTACACCATGAAGATGATGCAGGACGGCAAGGACGGCAAAAAGGGCGAGCAGATGGATGCCGAGGCAGTCGAGGCGCGGGCATGGTTTATAGAAAACCGCGAGAGTAGCAGCCTCACCGCAGATGACGGAACCGAACTTGCCGCCTGGTATTTTGCCGCCCCAGAGAGCACGCACAATTACGCTATCTGCCTACACGGATACACCGATGAGCCCATCGGTATGGCCCGATACGCCAAGAGATTCCACGACCGCGGCATGAACGTGCTCGCACCTGCCGCCCGCGCCCACGAGCGTTCCGGCGGTGACTACATCGGCATGGGCTGGCCCGAGCGACTCGATGCCGTCGCGTGGATCGGGCGGATCGTTGCGGCCGATCCCAAGGCGCGCATCCTGGTCTTTGGCGAGTCGATGGGCGCGGCGACGGCCATGAATGTCGCGGGGGAATCTCTGCCCGCAAATGTGAAATGCATTATCGAGGACTGCGGCTACACGAGCGTCTGGGACGAGTTTTCTCTGCAGCTCAAGGACGTGTTCGGCCTGCCCAGCTTTCCCTTGCTCGATGTAGCAAACTTGGTGTGCAACGTGCGCGCGGGCTACGACTTCCATAAGGCAAGCAGCGTGGATCAACTCAAACGTGCAACAGTTCCCATGCTTTTTATCCACGGTGACCAAGACACCTTTGTACCGTACAGCATGCTCGACCAAAACTACGAGGCGTGCGCCAGCAAGGTTAAACAGAAGCTCACTATCCACGGCGCCACCCACGCCAAGAGCGCGCAAGTCGACCCCGAGCTCTACTGGAAGACGGTCGACGACTTCCTCGGAAAGAATTTTTAGGCAAAAAGCAACGTCCGGGGCTTTATCTGACCCCCTATTTTCGGAAGTATGCGGCAAAATCTGGAACTGCCGACCAGACCGCAGTTTTATCAACAATTTATCAGGGGTTTTGTTGCCAAAAAACGTCGTGTGCTCGGCGGTCTCGAAATTTGCCGCATACTTCCGGAAATCCGCCCGCGAGCGCTGTGCTCGCGGGCGGCTTTTGCTCGACTTACGCCACAGAGGCGCTTGTTTTGTCCAATAGCTAGGTGTTACTTGACCTCGATGAGCTCATACTTGCTCGTGCCCAGGCCGATCTTCTCGGCATGCGCGATGCAGGAGCGCCAGTCGGTGTCGGGGTGCGTGATGCAGAAGGGGTCCTTAGCCTGCTCGCCCTTCAAATGCTCGTGATTGTGCTCCATTTTGGCCGCGCTGTCGGTAAGCACGGTGTTGGGCAGCGGCTCGGATGCCAGGACGGCATCGGCACAGGCCTGATCGATGGCGACCGGGTCGAAGCTCGCGAACATGCCGATATCGTTGACGATAGGCGTGTCGTTTTCGGGATGGCAGTCGCAGTTGGGGCTGATATCCATGGCAAGCGAGATGTGGAAGCTCGGGCGGCCGTCGACGACGGCTTTGGTGTACTCGGCGATCTTGTAGTTGAGTACGTCGGCCGCGGCATCATAGTCGGGCTTGATGCAGTCCTGGTTGCACGCCGCAATGCAGCGTCCGCAGCCCACGCAGCGATCGTGGTCGATAGCGGCAACGTGAACCGTACGGGTTTTGCCGTTGGCAAGCTCGCGCTCACGCGTACCGTCAAACGTGATGGCGCTGTGCGCGCATATCTTCTCGCAGGCACGGCAGCCAACGCAGTTGGTGGTATCGACGCTCGGCTTGCCAGCGGCGTGCTGCTCCATCTTGCCGGCACGGCTACCGCCGCCCATACCCAGGTTCTTCATGGCACCGCCAAAGCCGGCCTGCTCATGGCCCTTAAAGTGGGTGAGGCTGATCACGATGTCGGCATCCATGAGCGCCTGACCGATCTTGGCCTCGCGCACGTACTCGCCACCCTCGACCGGGACGAGCGCCTCGTCGGTACCTTTGAGACCGTCGGCGATGATGATCTGGCAGCCCGTGGCATACGGGGTAAAGCCGTTCTGGTAGGCGGTATCGATGTGCTCGAGCGCATTTTTGCGGCTGCCCACATAGAGCGTGTTGCAGTCGGTGAGGAAGGGCTTGCCGCCCAGCTCCTTCACCACGTCGGCGACGGCGCGGGCGTAGTTTGGGCGCAAAAAGCTCAGGTTGCCCAGCTCGCCAAAGTGAATCTTGATGGCGACAAACTTGTTCTCAAAGTCGATCTGCTCAATGCCGGCGCGGCGAATGAGGCGCTTGAGTTTGTCGAGCTGGCTCTCGCGAGCATGCGTGCGCAGGTTGGTGAAGTACACCTTTGCCGGTGCTGCGGGTGCGGTTGCGGTCATAGATATATCCCCTCGGTCTATATGGCGTTACAGACATAGAGGATGGTACCCGTTGAAGTGGGGTTGAAGTCAAGCGCAACGCCGAGTCGCTAGGCACTCATTGGGGACAGACTTAAATGAGTGCTTGCCGCCCGGCCAGCGAGCCGGCGATCCGGCAAAGACTGTCCCCAACGACTAGTCGTTTAAGAACGTCCCCAATGACTACTCCTGCACCTTGAGGGCTTCGGCCAGGCTGACGCGCTTGATAGAGCGCGTGTGTAGCAGCGCCACGACCAGGTAGGTCGCAAAGCCGATGCCGACGCATGCAGCCATGGACCAAGCGGGCACGTAGATCTCGATATTGCCGTTGTAGGCGAGCAGCATCGAGCGAAAAATCGCGGTCAGCGAACCAATGATCACGGGCAGGCTCAGCACGAGTGACACCGCCACGCACAGCGTGATCGAGCGGATGTACAGATGCGAGATCTCGCCATCGCGATAGCCAAAGACCTTCATGTAGCTGATCGACCGGGCGCTATGGTCGATAACAGCCTTGGTCAGCAGATACATAAACAGCAGGAAGATAAACACCGCGAGCCCGACCATCATGCCGATCAATTTGCTCATCATGCCGATGAACTGGTCGCCCACGGCGCGCATGTCGTCGGGCGTGGTGTCGCCGGCAAAGTAGCGCGCATCGAGGTCGAGCTTCTCGTCGCTCACATAGCCGTTAAAGTAGGCGGCGTCGTTGCCGAACAGCTCGTTAAAGTCGTCGATGCTCATATAGACATTCATATCCGACTTAGAGCCCCAAACGCAGTCCTTGCCCGCGTACTTAAAGGAATGATTCTCGCCTTCATACTTGTCGCTGAGCGTGACCTTCTGACCCTCGCTCCAGCCAAACTTATCGAGCAGACCGCCGCCAAAGACGACGCGCCCATCGCCGACGTTGAGGTCTTTCCAATAACGCGAATCGGATGAAATACCGTAGACGGAAATCGTCTCCTCGCCATTACCATCGCCGCGGTCGCATTGCAGCTGGTAGACGGCATATTTCTCGGCCTGCGCGATTGCGCCCGCGCCGTTGTCGGTCGAATTGACCGGGTGGATATCGTCGTTGTCAGTGTCGATCTTAGAGGCCTTGTCGATCAGGTCGATAGCCTCGTCGCGGTTGCAGCCGAGGGCATCGGCAAGGTCATCGAGGCGCGCATAAAGCACATCTTTCTTGTCCTGGACCTTGGCAAGCGCATCCTGCGCTGCGGTCAGGCTCTCGGCAGACGGAGATGCGGTCGCGGCATCGGCTGCCGTCTGCGCCGCATCGGCCGCGCCGTCAAGCTCGTCATCGGCATCCTGGGCGGCAGAAAGCAGCGCGCCGTCAACCGACTGCAAGCGCTCGAGTGCCGACCACTGCTCGCGCTCCTCGGTAGTGCCCTCGAGCTCCAGCGGCGCCTTGAGTGTGTACTGATGCTCGGCGACCAGGCTCGTCTCGAGGTTGTCGGCGTAGTGCGTCATCGTGGGCAAAATCGCCAGGCCAAAGAGCAGCAGCAGCGAGGCGAATGCAATGCCCACGAAGAGCGTGGCGAAGTTGCCCAGGTTGCGCAGGAAGACGCGCAGGCGGAAGCGCGAGACAAAGCCCATGCACTCCGGCAGCTGCAGGCCGCGCTTGGTGCCCGATTTGCCGCTCGCCTCGTGACGAAGGAACTGCAACGGCGTCTTGCCCATCTTGCGAAGCAGGCCCACCAGCGTGATGAGGATGAGCGCAGCGGCGGGGACCACGGCACACTTCACGAAGATCTCCCAGCTCCAGTACACCTGGAAGGGCGGCAGGCTGTACGAGCCGTAGTAGAGACCGCGCATGGGCTCGGTAAAGAACGCAACGCCGAGCGCGGTTCCCAAAAGTGCCGCGAGCACGCCCACGATGGCGGGAAGTGCCAGGTAATGCAGCACGATCTCGCGACGGCGATAGCCGCTGGCGAGCAGCGTGCCGATAATGGCGCTCTCCTCCTCGATGGTGGCGTCGGTAAGGACCACAAAGACAAACGCCATGATCACGATGATAATGTCGAGCAGCGTCATCCACATCATGGAGTCGCCGTCGACGTCGTCGCGCGCATAGCCAATGCCCTGATTGGAATCGGCATCGATCAGATCGTCCACGCGCGCATCGGCATCGGCCAGCGCCTCGACCATATCCTGCTCCGTATCGATGCGATCCGCGGTGGGGAGGTCGCGATCGGTAAAGGTAAAGGAGTAGGTGTAGGCAGGCGCGCCGCCGGCGTCCTCAAGCGCGGCAAAGCCGGCGTCGGTGACCTCGGCCACGCCGTACGTGATGGTGTTCACCGTAAAGTCCGAATTGTCGAGGAACAACGCCTGGCTATCGGGCTGGGTCATGATGCCGCAGATGGTGTAGGTGCGGCCCTCAAGCTCGACCTTATCGCCCACGGCGAGGTCGTTGTTGGTGGCGAAGACACGGTCGATTGCCACCTCATCGTCCGTCTTGGGCTGCCTGCCTTCGCAGTAGGACGCAATGTCAACCTTGGAGCGATGCGCGTAGGTGCGCAGGGTGCGCTTGGTGCCGTCGTCGCCAGCCGCCTTTTTGATGATGGCGTCGATAGAGAAGTTCTTGTAGAACGTAACGCCGCCGACGTCGCCGGCTGCATCCTCGGCGGCCTTGAGCTGGTCTTTGGTAGCCTCGAAGGAGGTGGTCACGCGGCCGTCCTCGATCGTGTACTCGTCGCGCATGTCGTCGATGAGGCAGCCGATGGAATGCGCCGCGAGCAAAAAGCCCGAGGTAAGGGCGATGCTTCCGCACATAAGCAAAAAGATGCCCAGGTACTTGCCGATATTGCGGCGCAGCTCGCGCGGGAGACGTTTTGCGAGAGGTGTCATGGCGCCGCCTACCAATCGAGCTCGGCGGCCGCGACGGGTGACTCGTTGAGCTCATCCTCGACGATGCGGCCGTCGCGCAGGCGCAGCACGCGGTTGGCCATGCGGGCGATGGCGGCGTTGTGGGTGACGATGATGATGGTGCAGCCGTAGGTGCGGTTAACATCCTCCATGAGCTGCAAGATTTCCTTGGATGTCTTGTAGTCAAGCGCGCCGGTGGGCTCGTCGCACAGCAGCAGGCCCGGGTTTTTGACGAGTGCGCGGCCGATGGCGCAACGCTGCTGTTGGCCGCCCGAGACCTGGCGCGGGAACTTGTTGCGGTGCTCGTAGAGGCCCAGCGAACGCAGCAGGTCGTCGACATTGAGCGGGTTTTTGGACAGGTGCGCCGTGACCTCGATGTTCTCCTTGATGGTGAGATCGGGCACCAGGTTGTAGAACTGGAAGACAAAACCCAGCTCACGGCGGCGATACTCGCCCAGATCGGTAGGTTTGAGCACCGTGAGGTCGCAGCCGTCCACCATGATGGAGCCACCGTCGGCATCCTCCAGGCCGCCGATCAGGTTGAGAAAGGTCGACTTGCCCGAGCCCGAGGGCCCCAGCATGACGCAGATCTCGCCGCGGTTGATGGACGTGTCGATGCCATCGAGTACCGTCAGGCGCGCATCACCGTCGCCGTAGTGTTTCTTGAGCCCTTTGACCTGGACATAGGCTTGCTTTGTCGCCATGTTATCCCCCGTTGTTAGCCTTCTGCTACTTTTCTAGGGTAATAGTAAACCTGGGCGAACTATTTTTAAGCGACGTGCGCGACTTTTTTCCAACCTACTCATTGGGGACAGACTTAAATGAGTGAAATCGCTCATTTAAGTCTGTCCCCAATGAGTGCCGGCAGGAAAGGAGCGTCCCCAAGTGCCGACATATTGGGACAGTCCCTGCCAGCCCTGCCGGCGAATCGGCAAAGACTGTCCCCAATGACTAGGTGGCTAGGCGTGGGATTTGGCGTGTGCGAGGGCTAGGCCTACGGCGGCGATGGCGGCGGCGAAGAGCACGGTGACGCCCAGGTCACAGACGATGTCGCCCAACACGGCAGACGTCAGGTCCGAGGCAAGCGCCTTGCCGATTGCGTCGTTCACCCAATACGTCGGCACAAAGTGCGCCACCGTCTGCACGGCCGAGCCCATGAGCGACAGCGGCATCCAGGCGCCGCCCAAAAACGTCATGAGCATGCCGAGCAGGTTGCCCACACCGTTGAGCAGCTCCTCGCGCGCGCCCAGGCTCGACAGCGTAAAGCCAACGGCCAGCGGCGTGCACGCCAGGGCAAACGTTGCCGCCAGCGCCAGGCACACGCGGCCCACGCCGACCTCGGCAACCGCGCCGGCAAAGCCCACGACGCCCATCATGCTCGACACAAGCCAGATGCAAACGGTGAGCACGGCGGCGGCCGCGAACACAGCGAGCGAACGCTGGCGCTCAGAGACCGGGCTGGCATCCATGCGGCGCACGCGCTCGGGCTCGTTCATGCCCGAAAACACCAGTCCCACCGACACGATGACCGACGAGATGATCGCGTACGCGCCAAAGTTGAAGTACGACTCGAGCGTGGTAGCAGCAGTCGAGTCGACCTTGACCTGCTCGATCTGGACCTCCGCGCGCTTTGCGGCCGCGTGCTCGGCGGCCCTTACGACGTCACCGTTGGAGGCAGCGGGTTCAAGCGCCGCCGCAGCGCCCGCGAGCGAGATCCAGCGCGAGGCCTCGGCGGACGAAAGCGCCGCCGCCATGGTGCCGGAACCATAGGTCACGTCGAGCTTGGGCAGGGCCTCCCCCGCACGGGCGGCTGCAACAAGATCGTCCTCAAACCCCTCCGGGATAAAGAACACGCAATCGGCACTGCCCTTGGCGCTGTTGCTCTTGGAGAGCGCGTCGGCAAGGTCGTATGTGTCGTCGCCGACGCCCGTGACCAGGTCAAAGCGTGAGCCCAGGTGCTTGGTAAGCGCCCGCGAAAGGTCGCTATTGTCGCGGTCGACCACGATCACGTTGGTGTCGTAGGGCTTGTACTCGGTAAGCTGCGACGAGTTCCAGCTCACCGAAGCCGCGATGAATACGCCCATGAGCGAGATGAACACCGTATAGATGAGCAGGTAGAACGGGTGCGCCAGCGCCATGCGAAGCGCGGTCTTAAAGGTGCTCATAGCGGCTCCTTCCAAAGATCAGCGTAGCGGCGGCGACAAACACCAGGGCCATCAGGACGAGCGCGCCGGCGCGAACAGCGAAGGGCCCCAGGTCCTCAAAGAAATACAGGCGATTGAACATGTCGCAGATGAGCTTGACGGGGTTGAGCCAGCACTCGACCGGACAAGCGCGGGCGACGTCATCGGCAAGCGCCATCGCCGGCTCGCCGTAGAGGCCGGCGAACAGGGCGCACGTGGTGGCAAAGCCCGTGAGGATGCCCGACTTGGATGCCTTGCCGCCCTTAACGGGAAGCGTGCCCACAAAAAGCCCCAGGCCCGTGGCGGCAAGCGCGGATGCAGCCCCGCCCAGCAGGCACAACCCCTCGCGCCCGCCAAAGTCGACGCCCACGACCAGGCGCACGTAGCCGATCGCAACCGCCATCGATGCAAAGGAAACCAGCCACGAGCCGACAAAAATGCCGGCCAGCGACGCCGTCTTGGAAAGACCGCCCACGCAGCGGCGCGCGCCGAGGCCGGACAGATTGGGCTGCAAATCGACGACGCTCAAAGCGGCAAACTCGGCAGACATCATCGCGACCAGGCCAAAGAGCGCGTAGTAGTAAATGACCGTGCCATCGGGCGTGGCACGAGTCAGGCTCACGCGGCGGGTTCCGCCCTCGAGCGACAGAGCGCGCGCAACCGCCTCCGGGTCGGCAAGGGCGGCCGGGTTGTCTTGGGCAATCTGGGACATGAGCTCGGCATTTTGCGTATACGAGCTTGCCACCGTCTCAAGGATGCTGCGGTCGGTAAGCACCGTCGACGCACGCGAGCTGTCATAGCTCGAAAGCAGCGTGAGCCTGGGCGTGCCCGCGGCATCAACCGTATAGATGCCCGCGACCTCGCCGGCCTTGAGCGCTTTGCGCGCGGCAGCCAAGTCTTCGTACTCGCTCACATCGAGCAGCTGATCGTCGCCTGCCTTGGCAAGCGAAGCTGCCACATCCTTAAAGGTCGAGGCATCCCAGGCCTCGTCCGCCACGACGGCAACCGGCACCGGGTCGACCGTGCCGTCGGAGCTGAGGTTCGCAAACATAAACATGAACATCGTGGAAAGCGCGATAGGAAAGAGAGCGCCCCAGACCCACGTGCTCGGCCGGCGCAGCAGCGTCTTGACCGTGGTGATGATGGTGTTGAACATGGCCGCCCCCTAGTCGCGCAGCTCGCGGCCGGTGATCTCGAGGAATACGTCGTTGAGGGTCGGCGGTTCGGAATAGATGCGGCCGAGCGGCACGTCATGCGAGCGCAGCGCATCGAGAATGTCCGTCAGGTTGTGCGGGCTCGCTTCGCACGAAAACGTGAGTTGTCCCGCCGTTGCCGAAAGGTCCAGAACGTGCGGCAGGCTTGCGACGGCACCGAGCGCCGCACTCGGAACCTCGCCGACCTCGATTACAATCTTCTCGCCCATCTGAATCATGCGCTTGAGCTCGTCGTTAGTGCCCTGCGCCAGCACGCGCCCACCGTCCATGATCATGATGCGGCTGCAGATCTGCTCGACTTCCTCCATGTAATGGCTGGTATACACCACCGTGGCGCCCTCGTCGCGCAGGCGGCAGATGCCCTCCAGGATGGCGTTGCGGCTTTGCGGGTCGACCGCCACCGTGGGTTCGTCAAAAAAGATGAGCTCGGGCTTGTGCGCGATGCCGCAGGCAATGTTGAGACGACGCGCCAGGCCGCCCGAGAGCTTGCCGGGGCGGAACTTGGTAAAGTCGCCCAGGCCGACAAAGTCGATCGCCTCGTCCACCAGCGCGCGGCGGCGCTTGCGGTCGTTGACGTAGAGACTGCAGAAATAGTCGATGTTCTCGCGCACGGTGAGCTCGTCGAACACCGCCACCTGCTGAGGCACCACACCGATGCGGCGCTTGAGGTCGTAGCGGGCGGGCGTCATGCGCTCGCCGAACAGCTCGATGGTGCCTTTGTCGTAGGCGAGCAGCTGCAGGATGCAGTTGATGGACGTGGTCTTGCCCGAGCCGTTGGGGCCCAGCAGGCCAAAGATCTCGCCGGGGGCGATACTCAGGTTAAAGTGGTCGAGCGCAATAAGGTCGTCGTAGCGCTTAACGAGGTTTTCGACGTGGACGATGTCTGTCATGAGGCGGCCCTTCTGTTGCTTGCGGCCCGGTACGATTGCATCATCGCAGGAGCTGACGGCGCGCACCAGTGAGCTTTGTCACGAGTGCGGGGCGGTCGCGTAGCCTGCTGACGCGACCGCCCCGCCGCGTGGGAGGAATGTCACGGTTGCCCCGGGCGGCGCCTCCCCCGCGCGCGGCTTCGCGTACAATACCCGTATGAACAGGCTTTTCGACAAATCGATCGTGCTGGCGTGCTGCATTGCGGCCGCCACGGGCCTTGCTGTGGACGCTCGCCTGGTCGCGGCGTTTTGCCTTGGCGTTATTGCCACCTCGCTGGCCGAGCTCGCACAGAAGGAACGCACGAGCCGCACAAGCGAGGCCGCGAGCTACGCTTACATCATCGCGGCTGTCTTCGTGCCGCCGTTTGTGCCGTTTGCGCCCCTCGCCCTCTATGACATCGCGCGGCGCGTGCGCCGTGAACGCGTTTGGGTCGCGCTGGGCATTGGCGTCGCCTTTGTCTTTGCACTCGTCGCGGACCTTCGCGCCGACGCGCTTGCCGCTCGAACGCTCCTGCTGACCGCCATCCTTTCAGTCGCCGCCACCCTACTGTCACTGCGTACCGCCCAGTTGGAGCGCGAGCAGCAGCGCATGCGCCGCATCCGCGACGAGCTGCAGGAACGAGCCCTCGCGCTCGAAGCGCGCAACCGTGACCTTGCCGACCGCCAGGACTACGAAGTCGAGCTCGCGACACTCGCCGAACGCGCCCGCATCGCGCGCGAGATCCACGATAGCGTTGGCCACCAACTTACACGTGCCTCGCTGCAGACCGAGGCCCTGCGCGTCGTGCACGCCGACGAGCCCAGGGTTGCCGCCGATTTCGCCGACGTCAAGCACACCGTTGACGAGGCGCTCCAACTTGTGCGCGCCAGCGTCCACGCGCTCAATGACACTGCCGCCGACCTCTCCGTACAGCTCGAGTGCATCGTGGAAGGCGCGTGCTCAGATGGCGGCCCGCAGATTGAGATTGAGGTTTTGGCCGAGCATGCGCCCGCCAACATCACCAACTGCTTTGCGGCGGTCCTGCGCGAGGCGCTCTCCAACACCATACGCCACGCCCATGCCAAAACCATTACCGTGCGGTGCATGGAGCATCCGTCGTTTTACCAGCTCATCGTTACCGATGATGGCGCAGACGCGACCCCGGCGAGCAGCAGCAACGTCGCGGAAGGCATGGGGCTCGGCTCCATGCGCGAGCGCGTCGAGGCGCTTGGCGGCACCTTCACCGCCGGCCCGCGCGCCGGCGCCGGCGGCTGGCGTGTGTTTGCCACCGTTCCCAAACAGCAAGGAGATGAGGCCCGATGAGGCTCATAGTTGTCGACGACGACCGTTTGGTGGTCGATTCGCTCAAGATTATCCTGGGCGCACAGCCGCAGATCGAGGTGGTGGGTACCGGCGCCAATGGCGACGACGCGGTCGCGCTCTACGCCGAGCACGCGCCCGATATCGCGCTACTCGACATCCAGATGCCGGGGCGCGACGGCCTTTCGGCGGCACGCGAGATCCTCGAGCGCGACCCTGCGGCGCGCGTGGTGTTTCTGACAACATTCTCGGATGACGAGTACATTGTGTCGGCGCTCAAACTGGGCGCCCGCGGCTACCTGATCAAAACCGATGTCGCCGCCATTCCACCGGCACTGGCGCAGGTCATGGACGGCAAACGCGTGCTCGAGGGCAAGGCGATCGAGGACATCGATTTTGACGGGACAGGCGCCGATGCCAGCACGCCTCGCCGACCCGCCGCCTTTGCCAGCCTGACCGACCGTGAGTTCGAAGTCGCCGAGCTCATCGCCCGCGGCCTCGATAACAAGGAGATTGCCGCCGCCGCTTACATGGGCGAAGGCACCGTACGCAACCACATCAGCTCGATCCTTGCCAAAATGGGCCTACGCAACCGCACGCAGATCGCCATCGCCTACCTGCGAGGGTAATTGCCCAACAACCGACCACCCCGGCATAGCAAAATGGCTGCTATCGATTTAATGCCATTTCAAAACTATGCCGGTTTACTACGATGAATCGCCCACCTTCGACCACGGCAAATTGCACGCTTCCAAAACCGCAGGTAGAACGCTTGCGATATTTAGAAAAATGCAGTCATGGTCGGGAATGTCGAGTTCATCGTAGTAAACCGGCATAGTTTTGTTCGGGCGGCCCTGCGCGAGTGCCTCCGCAAGCCTTGCGAGACCAAAATGATCTGCTTTCTTCCGCCCGCGGAGATCGGCTGACGGCGCCCGCCACGAAATGGGCCCATCTACTACGTTTGACCCGATACCCCTGACCATAGCCGCGTTTCATGAAAAATCGCAGGCGTTCTACCTGCGGTTTTCATTTCACATTACTTGCCGTGGTCGAGGGCTGCCGCCTAAACATAGTAGATGGGCCCATTTCGTGGCAGACGGGTCACGCGGCAGCCCTCGCAAGGCAAAAATGATCCGTTTCCCTCTGTCCACGGGAGATCAAAGGCTGTTACTGATATGGCGCCATTTCAAAACTATGCCGGTTTACGGGGCTAAAGTCGGAGCCCTCATCCATACCCCCTATTTTTGAAAAACAGCAAGCAGTCTACCTGCGGTTTTATTATCTTGGTTTTCGATATGGTCGGAGGTTCGCTATCCAGTCCCGTAATCCGGCATAGTTTTGTTCGCAGCGGCACAACCGCGCGCTCACGCGCGGGGCCGGCGGGGCATTTTTGCCCCGCCGGCCCCTATTCCAGTTCTACCCCTGCGCTACTCCGGCTTGGTTTCTACTGTGGGAGTCTTGTCCGCTGCGACTGGGGTGCGGGCGGTGTCCATAGTCAGGCAGTGCTTGGGGCAGCTCTCGATGCACTCACCGCACACCACGCAGGCATACGGGTCGATCGACCACGTTCCACCCTTGCGATCGACTGCGAGCGCGCCCGCCGGACAGCGACGCGCACACATGCCGCAGCAGATGCACGCGTCCATGTCGTTGACGATATGCCCGCGCAAGCGCTCGGGTGCCGCGAGCTTCTCCTGCGGATAGCACACCGTTACCGGCTGCTTGACCATAGAGCCCAAGGCCGTCTTGGCAAATGTCAGCAAACTCATGCCGCGCCTACCTTTCCGTGCAGCTAATGCAGGGGTCGATGGTCAGGATAATCATGGGCACGTTGGCAAGGAGCACGCCCTGCAGCGCATGTGTCAGACCCGCCAGGTTTTGCGATGTCGGCGTTCGCACGCGAAAACGGTCCAGGTTCTTGGTGCCGTTGCCGCGTACATAGTAGTACGCCTCGCCGCGCGGCTGCTCAATCACAACTTCGCCGCGCGCGCCGTCGGCCGGCGTAAGCTTGGTGCGCCCGCCGATGCCGTCGTGTGGAATCTTACCGACAAGCTCCTTGATGATATCCATGGCCTGCGTGACCTCGGCGCAACGCACCTGGCAGCGGGCATAGCAGTCGCCGTCGGTTGCCACGATGGGCTCAAACGCGGCCAAATCCGCATAGGCACCGTCGCCAAACATGCGCACGTCGTAGTTCACGCCCGAGGCGCGACCGAACGGGCCGACCATCGAAAGCTCCAGTGCGTCCTTCTTGCTGATCACGCCCACGCCATGCAGGCGCTCGCCGCAGCTGTCGTCGTCCAAAAACGTATGCACCAGGGCATCGTAGTCAGGACGCATGGCATCGAGCGTCTGGACAATGCCCGCCAGCTCGGAATCCTCGATATCGTGCTTAAGGCCGCCGATCTCGTTAATCGACAGGATCACGCGACCGCCGCACGTGCTCTCAAAGATCTTGAGAATCTGCTCGCGCAGCGTCCACGAACGATAGAACAGCGCCTCAAAGCCAAAGGCATCGGCGAGCAGGCCCAGCCACAGCAAATGCGAGTGAATACGCGAGAGCTCGTGCAGAATGGTGCGGATATACTGCACGCGGCCGGGCACCTCGATGTCAAGCATGCGTTCGCAGGCGCTGGCATAGCCGCAGCTGTGGCCCACGGCGCAAATGCCGCAGATGCGCTCGGCGATGTAGCCAAACTGATGCATGTCGCGCTTTTCGGTGAGCTTCTCGAGTCCGCGGTGCACAAAGCCGATCTGCGGAATTGCCTCGATGACGCGGTCGTCCTCGATTACCAGGTCCAGATGAAGCGGCTCGGGCAGCACCGGGTGCTGCGGGCCAAACGGAATTACGGAGCGATGAGCCATGGACCTTACGCCTCCTTTTTCTGCTTGTCGCGGGCGGCCTTGGCGGCAAGCGCCGCGCGGACCTTGGCCGCTTTCTCGGGATCCATGGCGGCGAGCTTTGCCTCCATCTCGGCGACCTTGAGCGCGGCCTTCGCAGCAGCCTCATCGTGCTGAACATCGGAGCCGGCAGCCGCAGCAGGCCGAGCAGCGGCGCCCACGGCATCGCCGGCACTCGCAGCACTCTCCCCTGCAGCAGCCGCCGCGGCGGCCTTTTCGGCCGCGGCCTTGCGCGCCTTGGCCTCGGCGGCAGCGCGGACCTTCATGACTTTCTCGCGCGCGGCCTTCACCTCGGGCGTGATGACGCTCATGGGCTCGGCGGTCGAGACCTGGTAGAAAAAGCCCTTAAAGTCGATCTGCATGTCGGTGATGGCAAGACCAAACAGGTCGTGGGCCTCATTTTCAAACGGGAACACCGCGGGGTAATACGAGCTGATGGACGGAATCTCCTGGTACTGATCGATGCCCTCAACTACCAGGTTCTCGATCGCATAGCTGCCGTCCTGAGCGATCTGCTCCTGTGCAGCACGGACGTTGATAAACGTGTAGACCAGGTGATACGATCCGTCGTCGACGTTGCGCTCGGCGTGCATCTGCACAAAGCGCGCGCCGGCACCCTTGAGCGCCTGCACATGCGGCAACAGTTCATCGATCCCGACGGTGGTATAAATTGCCTTTTGCATTACTTGGCCTCCTTTGCAGCGGCGGGCGCAGCAGGCTTCCCGGCAGGCGCGTCACCGGCACCGTCAGTCCCGGCCCCCGCAGCCACAAACCCGTCCTCGCCCAGCTCAACGCCACCATCCCAAGTAGCAGCGCCGCCCACGGTAAGCGGATCGCCACCGGCGCGCATCACGGCTTCCTTCTGGTCCAGGATGCCGCACGCCTCCACAATGGCATCGATCACCGTCTCGGGGCGAATGGCGCACCCGGGCGCGTACACATCCACGGGAATCGCGCGATCCACGCCGCCGATTACGTTGTAGGCATCGCGGAACACGCCGCCCGAGCACGCGCAGATGCCGCAGGCCACCACGCACTTGGGCTCGAGCATCTGGTTGTAAATTTGGCGCACGACGGGCAGGTTCTGGGCATTAACCGAACCCGTCACCAAAAAGATGTCCGCATGCTTGGGGTTGCCGGTGTTGACCACGCCAAAGCGCTCCGCATCGAACAGTGGGGTAAGCGAGGCCAGCACCTCGATATCGCATCCGTTGCAGCTCGAGCCGTCGTAATGAATAACCCACGGCGAGCGCGACATTTTATGATCCATGAATGCCGCCTCCTAAATAAACACGTCGACGAGGATGGGCATAAGGTTGAGCAGGCCAAACACCAGTGCCACGCCCCATCCGAGCTTAAAGCAGCTGCGCCAGGTGCTACGTGCGAAGGTGTTGTCGATCAGCACCTCGACAAAGTACGTCGTGGCCATCACGACCAGGGCTACGACCCAGCTCACCGGGTTGTCCCAAACAAAGAACATGCCCACCCACATCAAAAACAGCACGGTCTCGCACCAGTGCATAAGGGTCATCTTGGCCAGCGTGCCGCCGCTCATCTCGGTGGCGACGCCCTGGACAATCTCCTGATGCGCGTGATGCGAGTACGAAAGATCGAACGGCGACTTGCGCAGCTTGATGGTAAGCACCGCGAGCAATGCGAGGAAAATGGGCGCGCTGTACACGATGATGGGGGCCGACTGCCCCGTCACGGCGATGGAGTCGAAGCTGTCGGTGGCAAGGTACAGGCCCACACTCATCAGCAGAACGGCGGGCTCGTAACTCATAACCTGCAGCAGCTCGCGATCGGCGCCGACCTGCGCAAACGGGCTTTGCGTCGAGGCGGACGCCAGCACCACAAAGATCGCGGCGAGCGTCACCATAAAAGCGCACAGCAGCGTGTTGGAACCCGACACAAAGATGCCGCCGCCTACCACGGTAAAGATGAGCGCACATGCCATATAGGTATCGTCCATGGTGTTTACGCTGGCAGGGGCCTTGCGCAGCAGTTTGGCAACGTCGTAGAAGGGCTGCAGCAGACGCGGACCCACGCGGCCCTGCATGCGAGCCGAAAGCTTACGGTCAAGGCCGTCGATCAGGCCGCCCACAAGCGGCGCCAGCAAAGCAAACGCCACGGTGCCAATAAAAATGCCCACGACGCCCGAGCCTTCGAAATACTTGCCGCGCAGCACCGAGGGCGCGCTCATGGCAAGCCGCTCGGGCCCAATCCACGCGCAACACAGCAACGCAAACAAGATAATGCTGCAACACACGACGCTACCCGCGGGGCCAATACGCTTCTCGCCAAGGGCGTCCTCCGAGTACCAATTGCGCTTTTCGGCCTTCACCTCGTGTCCCATCGAGCCACGGAAATGGCGATATTTGTCGGTCCCCACACCCGAAAGGTACACGTTGACGTGCGGTTTGTTGCTCACGCGGAATGAAGTCAGCAGCACCACGGCGATAAACGCCACGATAACCACCATCAGATACATGGAGTCCTTGCCAATAACGTACGGCACGCGGCCAAACACCATGGCCAAGTAAGGCGACACCAGGCCGCTCGAGATGAGCGGGAACGCCACGCAGCACAGAATCAGCAGCGCGGCGATGGTGTTGAGGGCCATCCATTCGGTCTTATGGACATTGACCTCAACGTTTTGAGCCGTGGGGTCGACGCCCGAAAGCTTGGCAAGCCACTTGCCCCAGAAGAAGAACGTCGCGGCCGAGCCAAAGGCAAGCACCATGATCATGAGCACGTTGCCGGTCTGCGCGAACGCCACCAGGGCGCCCCACTTGGACACGAGCATGCCAAACGGTGCCACGAACATGCCCATGATGCCCAGCATCATCAGACGCGTAAGGTGCGGCATGCGGCTGAACATACCGTCCATGTCCTCGATATTGCGGCTGCCGATATGATGCTCGGCCGTGCCCACGCACAGGAACAGCAGCGACTTGGCCACCGTGTGGAACAGGATCAGGAAGATGGCGGCCCATACGGCCTCGGGCGCGCCGACACCCAAGCAAGCACTGATGAGGCCCAAGTTGGAAATGGTGGAGTACGCGAGGACGCGTTTGGCGTTGCTCTGCGAGATGGCCATGAGGGCAGCGAGCAAAAACGTGATGGCACCCACGCTCGTGACCATAAAGCCGGTCACGGGATAGATGGCATAGAGCGGGCTGAGCTTGACCATCAGGAACACGCCGGCTTTGACCATGGTTGACGAGTGCAGCAGGGCACTCGTGGGCGTGGGGGCAACCATGGCACCCAATAGCCAAGTGTGGAACGGCATCTGTGCGGCCTTGGTGAGCGCGGCAAGCGACAGCAACAGGACCGGCATCACCAGCAGCGCGGATTGCGCGGTTCCGGCGCTGGAAAGCTCGATCATGCCCGAGATGGTCAGCGGCATGCCGTTAACGTGCAGGTACATGAGTCCGGCCAAAAACGCGATGCCGCCCAGCATGTTGAGGATGATCTGGGTGAAAGCGTTTTTTATGGCCTCGGGCGTGCGCGTGTAGCCAATCATGAGGAACGAGCACACGGTGGTGATTTCCCAGCCACAGAACAGCCACTCAAGGTTGTCGCTTGTCACGATGACGAACATGGCCGAGAGGAACAGGAACATAAGCGCCAGGAACTGCGGGCGTCGGTCAGGCGCCGTCTGCCCGCGCAGCGCTGCCTCGTGCTCGTCGTGGGCCTGGAAATCCTTCATGTAGCCCAGGGCGTACACGCAGATAAGGCTGCCGACAATGCCGACGGCAAGCACCATGATCACGCTCATGTAGTCAAGGTAGAGTGGCGTTGCCGTGACGGCTTCGGTCGCGGGCAGCGTCATAGCTGCAAAGGTGAGCGAGCCCACCAGCTGCACCACGCCGAGCACCGTGGTGAGCGTGCTCTTATATTTACGCGCGTTGTACAGGATGACGGCGCACAGGATCACGTCGATGACGGAGCTGATGATCGAGAGCACATGCGAGGTGCCGGGGGCAACCTCGAAGCTCTGCGGGCCCGTGCCAAAAAACATGACGGCGACTACAACCGTCACCGCCATAATAATGCCGGAGCCTACAAGCCCTACCGCATCGCGGGCGCGGTCACCGCGCGCGAGCAGCATGCCCAGCGCCGGTACCAGCGGAAACAGGGTAAGGAAATACAGTAGCGTCATACCATCACTCCCCCATGCAAAAACGCTGCAATTGTTTAACGTTATAGCTCAGTTGAGGAGTAGCGGCGGCGGGTTTTCGGTCAACTGGGGAGTTTTAGGCGTACGGGGTAACGAGTCTGTCCGCTTTGGAGCAGAGAGGCGACGCTCCCCCTATCGCGGCGGCGGGCGCACGGGCCACTGCGCGCGGTTTATTAACCACTTTGGAGGATGTTCCAGTAGGCTCACGACGGTCCAAAAAGTTGGCGCGGCAAGAAAAATGCGCCCCTGTGGGCGCACCATCCCGTTCGCTATTCCGCCTTTTTAACGCGCGGCTTGCGACCGCGCGGCTTATCAACCAGCGCGGACTCACCGCTCTCGCGATACTGGCGGCACCAAGCCTTGACCGAAGACTCGCTGGGAATCTTGTGCTTGATCATGGCCTCGCGAACCGTTAAGCCGTTTTCCAAGCGGTCCTTGACCACGGCGAGCTTAACTTCGTACGAATAGGTGTGATGATGCGAACCGGCGTTGAGAACGGCGTCGGCACCGCCTACGGCATACGCGCGGGCCCACTGACGAGCCGTGGCCTGGGGAATGCCAAGCTCCGCGGCGAGGGCGCGATGACCGACCCCCTCTTGGAGGATCTCGACGGCGCGCTGCCTAACCTCGGGCGCATGCGTGCGAGTCCTAGTTGCTTCCGACATACCTGCCACTTCTTAGCCTTAACCGTTAATCTGCTTTCTTACGTGCAAGTTAGATAGTAGCATTTTACTGTTTGCTCAAAGCAGTTAATTAAAATAGACGCGGCGTTATCTGGGCATTTGCCATTTATTTGCGACAGTTCTTTACATTTAATTTACGCAGCTAGTTAGCTCGCAGCTCATTGAGCGTGTTTTACCAACCAGATTGGTATCTTTTTGTTTCGCTTGGTATGGTCTTCATAATTATTAACCCCTCTAGCCTCTGGGCTAGCATGTCAGTCTTCCGCGTACTTTCCAGCTTTCCACTTAACATTCCAGCTTTCCACTTAACTTTCCAGCTTTCTACCCAGCTTTCCACCTTAAGTGTTAAGTTAAGTGGGAAGTTGGAAAGCCTGGTGGAGGGGTCGGGAGAGCTAAAACACCTTTCTCCAACGGCGGCTGGACAGTTAGTTCAGATACGTATTTTTCTATGCTGATAAAGCTGCGCTATGGTCCCCGGAGAGGGTTCTTTGGCGACTCATTGCACGCAAATCGAGCCCAGATAGCTACCGAATCCTAGTTTTGAGCCCCTTTCTTCCCCAAAACGAGCGCCGGATGCGCCTGCTGCGGTCTGGAATTATACGTATCTGAACTAACTGTCCAGCGGAGTCCAAGACTGGGATCGCGCAGACTAGAAAGGGGGCGGCAACCGGGTGGTTGCCGCCCCCTTTGCGAAGCCAGTTGGCTTCGGAACTAGTGGTCGATGCCGTTGAGGTTCACCCTCGTGAGCGTGTAGGTCACATAGTCGGGCGATTGAGGCTTTGCGCTCGCCACGTCACCCTTGACCAAGCTCGCTGTCATCACCAGACGATAGTTCGCGTAGAACTGCTCACGCTGTTCAACCTGCGTGTTGACCTTAACGGTAAAGGGCAGGCTAAACGTCGTATTACCGTTCTTCGTTTTGAACTTGCCGTTCTCCTTCGAGTCAGTGAAGGTGATCGTGCTACCGGAGGGAGCGACCGCGGCAAGCTTACTCTCCGTCACTGTTACGTAGTTGGAGATATCATCCGTTACGCTCTCATACGTGCCGTCGGTTCCGCGGCGCTGAAGCGCGAGCGTGTACACAACAGAGTCTGCGTTCGCAATTGCCTCGGCGGCGTTGCTGAGTCCACCCAGTTCATACGTGGCACCCAGACCAATCGTGCCATTCGCGATCGGACGCAGGTCGTCCACGTTAATGCCAAGCTGCGACTTCTCAGGCGCCGATAGCGTAATGGTCGTATCACCCGTGTCCATGCGATAGTATCCAACGTTGCCGCGCTTCGTCATCGCCAGGCTCGAGGTGGCAAGACCAGAATCGCGCGTCGAAAGCTTGGCGGTATAGGACATCTTGGTACAGGCGTCCTCGCCAGACTGCTTGGACAGGGAGATAACCTTGTTGCAGCCGTCCGGCGTAAGGCGAATCTCTTCCACTACCGTACGCACGGTAAAGGATCCGCCCGCTGCACGCTTGCGGATTCCGGCAAGGTCATGGTCGAGCGTGAGCCTCAGTGAGTCATCACCCGTATCCGTCACAATCTGTGTAAACGCAGGCGTCGAAGCGTCATACGGCTCCCAATCGCTGCCATTCCACCTGTAGTTCTGATTGCCGATGGCAACATAGAACTTCGCAATCGCCGAAGTTCCGCTCGGGAAACTGCTTACTCCCATTAGGTTGTTGTTGGCGCCATAGCGACACAGCGATGTATCGAGCTGATAGAACAGATGGTCGCTCTCTGTATAGTATTGGCTCGGGCTAAACGTAACCGTATCCATGACATCGAGAGAAAGAACGTAGGCGGCACCGTCCTCCGACTTCGAAACCGGAATGCACGCCCCATCTTTTTTGTCGACTACATTCTGCTCATAATTGGACAAGATACTGTATGTCGATGCCGTACTGTTTTGAATATCGTCGCTGCCATCGGTGCGTAAAACATGATGCAGATTCCAAGATATGCGGGCACCCGAAGAATTCGAGTCAATAGACGAAGCCGTAAAACCGTTGATATTAGCTTGCGTCACGCCGTCGCCCGACTTGGGCACGTTGACAACTAGGTAGACGCTCTCCGACGCACGCTGCTCCTTGCCGTTATCCTTAGGCACCTCTAGCGTATAGCGACTGTTGCTGGGAACGTCAGCACCCGCAACCTTAAACAGCGTCCACTTGCCATCGAGTTTCGCTTTAGCGGTCGCCTCTGCCTCGTTATCACACACGGTCCATGTGCCGGCGCCATCCTGTGTGGCCGACACATCCAAAATCTCGCTCAGCCATCGCTCCTGATATGGATTGCCCGCAGAATCCTTAAAGCCGTCGTTTCCGCTCAGGGAAACGCTCGTTGCTCCGCCTTCGCCCACCGTATAGTGATACTCTCTGCCACCGGCCCGGCCGTCAACGTTCGCATCGATGAGCGCAAGCTGGCTGCCCTGGGGCAACCTTCCGTCGGCACCATTGAAGAGGATGCTCTTACCGAGCCCCTTCATCGAGCCGCCAGCAGCCATATAGCTGTCCCAGCCAAAGTCGACTTCCTTCCCATTGGCAGAATTGTATGTCCAGGTAAGCAGACCCGTCATCGGCTCGCCAAAGCTCGTAAGCACGTGTGCATCTTTTCCAAGGTTAGCGTAGTCGCTTTCTTTAAACTTAGTGCCGTAATCATACGTTGCAGTGAAATCGATCTCGAGCTTGCGCTTAACGATGATCGGCACCTGAACGTTGTAGCTCTGACCCGCCTCGGTAAAGGTGACGGTCAGGAGCGTAAAGCGACCCTTGCCGTTATCCCAATCGGAGCTTGGGCTAAACGACATGTTGTTCTTGCCGTTGTTCACCACGCGAAGCGTGGGATTGTTCGACGCGTCATCGTCCTTAACGAACACACCGTCCTTGAGTTGGAAAACCTCTGCTTTGGCCGTCACGTGCGGATTGGTGCCATTCTCGTTATTCAATCTGCAGGCATCGGAGAAGCCGCCGTTCGTGACGATGTTTAGATAGCTCTTGACCGTCGTGTTGTCGTTGCCAGAGATCACCAAAACGGAGAAATCCGTTGTGGCTTGGTTGCTGCTTGTATCATTATTCGAATTGAACTTACTGGCCACGGATGAGGCATCGTAGCTCGACTTATTTTGATAGGCGCCGTTGTCATTAATGCCGCCGATATTCGTGTAGGTGTAGCGATCGGCAACACCGGTGCCTGCCTCGCTCTGGACGGTCGCCGCGGTGTCGATGGTGGCGCCGTCGCCAAACAGGTAGCGATCGGTGGTGTCGTTGTCGGAGGCACGCACCGCCAGCGTGCTTACGGGGCTCGTGGTCACGTACGGGCTTGCCGCCGTGGTAGCGGTATCGTCCGCACCGTAGAGCGTGGTGCCCTCGTCGGGCGCGCGCAGCGTGTCCTTATAGTCGCCGAACGCGATGTAGGTCTTCCTGTTTACGGCGGCCGTATTGGTCGTGTAAACCATCGGCGGCAGATCACGCGTGGTCTTGCCGTTGCCGAGCTTTACGTTCACGCCCGCTGCGGAGAGGCTATAGCCGTTTGTGTCAACCTCGCCTAAGAGCACGCCCTGCTTAGAGCCCAATTTGTAGGTATTGCTGTCCATGAGCACGTTTACCAGATGGAACTGGCCGCGTCCGTCGCCCGCAATGCCGCCGTTGGAGGTTCCGCCAAACGTTGTGTTAGATACCTTTGTGTTGGTGACGTTGATGACGTCGGCACCGCTGTTAATCGCGCCAAGTAGACCGCCGCTCCACCTGCCCTTGATCGTGGCGCACTCAATCGCGATATTGTTGCAGGCTATGTTCACATTGCTGAAGTAGTAGCCGATAAGTCCGCCCGAGCATTGGTCGGTGCCGGCAATGTTGATATTCTCGACGCTACAGTCCTCAAACCAGTACGTGTTGGGGCTGCCACTGCTCGTGACCTCGCCAATCAAGCCGCCCGCATTACGGATGCTATTGTTCGTTCCGGTGGCATCGCCGATGATGGCGCTCTTGGCATCGCCTCCGGCATCAATGCGCACGTTGCTTATAGAAATAACGCCTCTATAGGCGCTTCCGACCACACCGCCGGCGCCCATGTACTTATCGGTGTTCGACCCGGTGGCGAGTACATTTACCCCAGAGATGACTGCCGTGCTCGATGCGACGGCTTCCGTGATGCCAATTTTGGTGTTCACCGATACGTTACTGGAGGTATAACCGAACACGCCGCCCACGTAGGGTGTTGTTCCCGTGGCGGTTATGGTCGAGTTTTTGCCAATAGTCTTCTCGTATACCCCCGTGGCCGCGGTTGTCCACACGCTGCACGGCGAGGCGATCGCACCCACATAGCCGCCAACGTACTTCTCGCCCGTGACGCTAAGGCCAGTGTATGAGCAGTCATAGAGATTCGCGGGCGCCTGCGTGCCGGAGCCGAAATTGACCATATAGGTCACGTCGTTATCCGTCCTTCGGCTGGTACGGCCCGAGCTGCCAAGAAGCCCTCCTACGCTCTTTGCGCCCAACACGGTGCAGTTCTTCATCTGTACGTTGCGGTAGACGCCACGCGTGTTGCCGTCGTAGTTGGCCGTTGCGCCCGCCAATAGGCCGGTGCCGATGAGGTCGTTCGATGCCGGTCCCGAGGCAATGCTACCGTTGGCGTCTTTGTACGTGAGCGATACGTTGCAGTTACTAAAGGTAAGGTCTTTGACCTGAGCGCCGTCATTCGCGGTGACGCTCTGCCCCACATTGGTTGAGGTGAACATCACGGTGCTGAATAGGCCGCCCACGCCCGAGACCTTATAGTCGTCATCGGCATATTCGACGACGCCGTAAGTGGCATCTTTGGCGCCTACCGTGATGGTGGCCCCGTTGCCGTCGATCGTTGCCACGTGCGGCGTGATGCGGTCGCGATCGGTGGACGCCTCGTTCGAGCTGCAAGCATTGGAATAGTAACGGCCGCTAAGGCCCACGTATCCCGTGCCGTAGCCGGTCATATCGTAGGTGGCATTTTCCTTGAACTCCAGGCTCATGCCGATAGATTTCGACGCGCACACGTAGCCCGTTTGGTAGTCGGCAGCGTAGGACGCCACCAGGTAGGGCGAATTTACATCGTCATCATGGTCGAGCGGGCCGTGCCACCCCTGTTTGCCCGGGGCCTTCTGGTCATCGTTTTTGGCGGTTTCGAAATCGCCGGCAGCGCTCGCAGGCTTGCCCACGCAGTCGTAGCTGGCATTTCGCACCTTACCATATTCCTTGTTGCCAAACAGGTAGCCGTTTATCGCCGGGTCCTGCTTATCGCTGCCCCAGTACGCCTTGGAGCCGCGGAACACGCCATAATTAGCGTAGTCGGTATGTGCCGCTCCAGCACCCGCACCCGAGCTAATGATGGCCGAGAGCACCAAAAGGCCCTGGGCGTTTTCCACCGTGGTCACGGGTGCCTCGGCATCAGTGCCGATATACTTGTTGTCGGTGCCCGTGGTAGTGACGCAGGCGGTTCCCTTGTTTGTGAGCTCGTTGATCTTGTAGCTAGCGTTACCGTTTTCGACTTTGCAGCCCTCGCTAAAGGCATAGCCATCAATCACACGGCCAACGTAGGGATTGTCGTACTGCCGGAAGTTGCCCGTTCCAAGCCCCTGAGACTTGTCGCTGGTTCCAGCGCGCCAAGACGTCCCTGACATATTGCGGAAGATCACACCGCCGCCCGCAATGGCACCAACGTAACCGCCGACGGGAACAAGATGTGACTTAGTTCCGCCACCAGTAACCGTAAAGCCAGTTGTGGGGTTATCGGCCGTCGCCCCATTTACGACCACGCCATCGATAATGTTATCGCCACCAAGGATGCAGCCGATAACGCCACCAAAGAACGCCGTTGGGGCACCGTCGGCGTCCTTGGCAGAATAAGTAATCGCCGCCGACTCGTTCACATAATTGATGTTGAGGTTGCGTACCACGCTGCCATAGCTATAGGGAACCAGGCCGCGAAGCTCGCCCTTGTTGTTTTCAATCTCAATTGTTGCAGTCGAGGCGCCCAGATCGCCAACGATAACACCGCGGAACGGATTGGCCTTGTTGCCAAACCCGCCAAACGATGCCGCATCGACGGTAATCTTACTATCTTTGTCAGGCTCTATGCTGTAATACGCACTCTGTATATAGCGGCGCACGGTTTCGTCGCTCAGCGTCTGCTCGGGATCGGTCTTATCGCCGATCTTCCTCTCCCATTTTTTATCAGTACCGTTTGCCTGCTTATAGACGTACGTAACCTCATTGTTGGTCGATTGGTCGCTGCGGCGAGTGCAAAGCGCACTCTGGTCAGCGGCAATGGTGACTTCCCAGCCATCCAATGCCACGCTATTGTTGATGTAGTTGGCGATGGCGTTCATCTCCGTCGCGTCCTTAACGGTATACGGATCGCCATATGTACCACATCCCGTTATCAGCTTTGGAATACGCTGGTTGACTTTTATTTCGTGGTACTGGACATTGCTCTCGGTGGCCTTCCCCTTATAAACATAAGGAAGATAGTCACCGAACACCGGGGCATCGACATTCGCCGTCTTATCCCCAGCCTTCACCAAGCCGTTAGGGGTGCCATACGTCGCTTCATCGTAATACCAAAGCTGCTTGCCGGAGTACTCCGTGCCTTTCCTATCAATTTCGGATCCGTAGGTCACCTTGTCATTTTGAGCGGCATCTGCTGTAAAGGTATAGTCCGCCGAGCCCGTGCCGCCGGTCGCGTAGCCAAAGCTCTCCAGCAGGCTCGCGTGGGTAAAAATCGAATTGTCCGTTTGGCTGGGCAAGCTTATTTTCTCAAACTTCGCTATGACCTGATTGGCCTTATCTCCCACGCCGAGCTCGCCAAACAAGCTTGTAGCTGCAATCTTTTTTTTCGTACCGTTATTGTACGAATCGGTTACCGAGATATTCTTCGCATCAAGGTTTACAAGGGTCTGCATCTGGTTGATTAGCAGTGGAGCGTATTGGGTGGCGTTCGTCACACCATCGACCGCAAGACCATCGAGCACTAAACCGTTTATCGTGATTTGTGCCACATTGGTTTTTTTGACGGGTCCGTAGATATAGCGACACACAAGCGCGCCAGACGAGCTTCCCCAATCGCTCACAACAGAGCCCACGGTACCAGCAAGCGTGACATTCTCAACCTTAAGATCGCCCGTGTGAGTTCGGATGAGAGCGCAGTGCATATTCTCGTGCTGCGTGGCTTCGTTATTCTTTTTATTGCCTTCTTGCTCAGCTTTAATATCGGAATAATGGAACGTAATGGTTGCGTTTTTTACCGTTACCGTGGAATTACTGGTGGGGTTGGTGGGGTAGAAGCTGTATCCCTCTAGGTTGATAGCCACGCCCTCGGAACCGTTCGTACCAATATTGTTTCCTTTGAAAATCTCACGATTTCCCGGAATGATATAGCCCTGAATTGCAGGCGGGGCATACAGGCATGCACACCAAAGCAACAAGTACTCCGGGCGGTCCATCCAGCTGCTCGCACTACTATTTTTTGAGTTGCTGCCTACTACCGTATACGCCTTGTCAAGATTGTAGTAATACCTCGTCCAAGCGTTGGTTTTGCGTGAGTTGCCGAAATCCGTTCGATTGTGATAGCTGTTATCGCTTCCCGGATTTCCGCTCATGTCGAGCTTGCCATTATTAACGTCGTCTTTGGTGTGAAGTGAAACGACAGTGTTCCATTCGGCATCGATTAGCTTGCTGCCTGGCTTCCTGCCGTCGCCAACCCATTCATCAAACTTCTTTATGGACTTAGCTTCCGCAACATGAATGCCTTCGACCCTATAGGCAGTACCCCAATAAGCCTTATCTTCTAGATATAATCCCGCATACGGCTCGGAACCGTATATTCCGTCGGCTACCCTGCTGCCACGGCCGACGAGCAAGCCCAACATCTCGGCGTTGCTCGCGTTAATGGTTGCACCCGAAAGGTCGATGGCATAGTCGTTGATGACCCAGTGGCCACTAGCGGCGTATACAAGACCGCCGAGCTCCTTGGAATTCTCCGCAGTTATTGAGGCCTTGGTTGTTCTCAGAGCATAGGAGTTTACATCCTTGTTAACGCTGTTATCTCCGATAGTTACGACCGCGTTGCCCCAGCTATAACCCAAGAGACCGCCCGCGCCATTGAGCTTATCGCCGTTTTTGCCGACGCTCATGGCGAACGAATCGAACACCAACCCTGCGATGTTGACGGTCGCCACATTGGTCTTGTTTGTCACGTTTTCTTGTTTACCCTGTGCGATGCAGCCGATAAGGCCACCAACTTGGGCAATCTTGCCGCTGGCGCAATTGCCGGTTTCGATTTTGCCGCCGGCTTCGAGACCCGTAACATTGAATGTCGAGGCATAATCGCCCACATAGCCGATGGCGCCGCCAATGCGAATATTGCCGTTAAGCGTTTTAGTTGCAGCGATGGTCGCTTGAGCCTTGCTGCTGCCCCCAAACGTAACCGTGGAAGCTGTCGACACGCTGCCCGCAATACCACCAATGTTCACATCGTTAATGTTCACATCGTTAGCGAACGTATCATCGCACGCGATATTCGTTTTGCACGTTGCGCCAGACAGCGTCAGACCGCCCGCAATGGTGCCCGCAAGCGATCCGGCATCAATGGCCGCGCCGTTATCGAACTTCATAGAGCCGGCGATTGTGACGTCGGAGACAGTTGCGCCGTTGATTGCTGCGAACAAGCCCAGGCGGCCGTGGCGATAGATTTTGCCGTTGCCATCACTGGTGGCACTGACCTCGCTATTGCCGCGCATGCCGTAAGGCTCGCCCACCGCCAGACTTATGGTGTGACCGTTGCCGTTGAGCGTGGCGGTAAAGCTGTGGTTGTTCTCGTTAACGCCGGCTTGCTCTTTGGGCTGTCGGTCTTTGGTAAGGCCGGTAAGACCTGTGCCGGAAAGGTTGATGTCTGCAGAGAGCGTGATGTTCGTCGAAGGAATCTGAGCGAAATTGTCATCCGCAACGTCCTCCACGGCGGAGAAGTACCCGCTCGTTTGCCAGGTGATCGCCAGCTTTGCGAAATCGTCGACGCCTGCCAGCACAAAGGCGCCACCAGTTTTTACGAGGTTCGATTTAAAGATACACTGGTGCGAATCGTTGATGGTGATGAGATCATTGCTCAGCCCACTGCCCAGGCGAATGACCTGACCATAGCTGTAGATGTCATCAATCTTGACCTGAGTGGTGGGGCGCTTGTATTGCCATTTTGTGATATCGCCTGCGGTGGCACCGCCGTCGCTTCCGCTACCCGCGGCAAAAATGAGTGAGTTGAAGTTCTCATAGACTAGCTGCGCGGTGTGGTCGTTTTCCGCGAATCTGGCGTCCGACAGATCGGTGACACCGCTGAACTTAACGATGCCGCGCCACGACGATCCGACGACTCCGGCAAAGCCGCCGTTCGAGCCGCCGATGGTGGCGTTGCCGGCGGTTTCGACCTTTAGGCCGCGCACTTCTAGAACGTTTTTTGTGTCCACGACGCCCACGGCACCGCCATACTTGCCACTATTGCTGGCGTAGCCCGATGTTGCACATGTCACCGTTGCGTCATCAATGACCACGGCAGACTCGTTGGGACTCCCGTTGCCTTCGCCAAGGTAGCCTACCAGGCCGCCCGCATAGGTGAGCTTGCCGTTGGAGCCCACGCCAAACGACACCGCGGCGCCATCCTGCACCGTGAACGCACGCAGTGCCTCGCCATCCTTCCTGCCCCACAGCTTGCCCACCAAGCCGCCGTAGTTGCCGCGCACGCTATTGTTGTTGTCCGTTCCGTTTTGCAACGTACTTGTATACGATCCGCCGCTGACGGTCACATCGCCGTTCGAGATGTCGAGCTCGCCGAACAGTCCGCCGGCAGAAGGAGCGACGCTCGTGTTGGATACGCTGAGATCCACGCCCTCGCCAAAGTCGAAGATGTCGCCATTGATGGTGAACTTGCCGGCAAACGAGGCGTCGCCGATAAGGCCACCTGCATACGTGCCGGCCGATGATGACCCAACCGCGCGTGCAGGCTTGATGGTGATGGCATTGCCCGAGGCGTCTTTTCCGCTGTTATCCGTACCCACGGTAAGCGTGAGGTTGGCTGCCTTGCCGATAAAACCGCCGCTGGCGGTGGTGCCCTTGACGGTGAGCGCGTGTAGGTCGAGAGCCTCCGTGACGTTGACCATGGCACCTGCACTCGAGCCAACGAGGCCTACAACGCCACCGGCAAAGCCGCTCGTGGACTGGACGGTGGCGGCGGGAACATTGGTCAGGGTGCCGACGCTCAGGGTCGCACCGTCCTTGACTTCGCCTACGAGCAGCCCAGCGTTGTCAGAGCTCGTTTCGACGGTTCCGCCTGAGGCCAGATCGTTGGGGAACGTGACGGACTCAACCGTCAAGGCCCCGCTTTCGACCGTGTTACCAATCAAGCCAATGTTGCCCGTCGCATTCACCTTGAGAATCTTGTGGGAACCGGTGAAGCTATAGGTAACTTTCGCAGCAAGATAGCCCGTCGTCTCACCCAGGAGGGGTGCCGTCAAGACGGAAGTCGTATCATCCTTCTTATCAACGGGACCCGCGATGTCAACCGACGCGTTAAGCGTCTTACTCTCTTCGCTGTTTTCCGCACCGCTGACCTTCGAAGCGACCATCGGCGCGCTATAGCTAGTCGCGCCCACCCACTTCATCTTGACCATATTGTTTTGGTCGGTCAGCTTGAGGCTATTAAAAACCGTCCGATCAGTCGTGAGCTCGACGGGACTATCAGCGCCATTCAGCGACCTATAGATCCTGCCTTCAAACGGATGCTCATCGCTGCCAAAGCCCTGGAAAGACATGCCGTTATTAGCCGACTCGGTGAGCTTCGCATCGCCCGTGATGATAACCTTGATCTGCGCATCATAGTAAAGCGAAGCGTCGGCGTTAGACAGGGCGGCGAACGCCTCCGACGACTTGACATTGAGGCTTTTGATTCCACTGTTATCTTCTTTGAGCACGATGTTTTCCGCACCATTAGCCTTGAGCAGCTCGACAAGCTTTTTCAAATCCGTGATCGTCGCACCCGCCTGGGCCTCAGCGTCCTCCGAAGTCGCATCATCGGCATCTTGCTCGGCGTCGTCAGCGGCGGCATCGTCAGCGGCATCGTCGCCTTCCGTCTGGTCGCCCGTGGAATCGGAACCCATGGCGCTATCGGTGGTATCGCCTGCTGCAGCGTCATCCTTCGCCGCGTCATCCCCAGCACTGTCGCTGTCGGCACCGGTATCACTCGACCCAGACCCGATCGTGACATCGCCGTTGGTCTCGCCGCCCTCGGCAGTATCCAACGCCTTCGCAGATGCGGCAGCAATCTCGTTCGAGATGTTCTGCCAGCCTGCCGCCACAGCAACCACCGTGGGCGAGCATGCTTGGAGCACCATGACCACCGTCATGAACTCTGCGAGTATGCGCTTTGCCGTTCTCATCGATTCCGTACCTCTTATCCTAAAAACTCCGCTTCCAGAGTTATTGAGTCTCCGTCGTGCCCGTCAGGGTAGTTCCGCTCACGCTAATGCCCAGGTCACCCCAGCCACCGGGCGTTTTGCCGTCCGCTCGGTAAAAGTTGACGACCATCGAACCCGGCTCCATGGTGAACGTAGCCTTGCGAGCTGCAGCATCCACCGTCGCGCCATGGTTGGTCTCGAAGAACGGATCGATCTCCACGTTCTCCCCCCACGTGAGCGTGACGTTTGCCGGTGCGCCCGTAACCGTCACACGGTAGTTGTACGCAGCGTAATCAGCAAACTTGCCAGCCTCATCAACCAGCGCGCCCTCAACCGCAGCGGTTTTGACCTCGGCCTTCTTTGACGGCACGACTTTCGCCGCCAGACAGGTGAGCTCGGTGCCGGGGCTCTCCTTCGAAACAACCATGGCCTTAATCACAAAGTAGGCATGTCCCAACTTGTCCTCAGGAAAGGTCACGGTGTAATCGTTCTTGGTAGGCTGATTCTCCGGAAGCTTGACGTTTCCGGCGGGTTGGGGCGCATAGCTCCACGTGGCACCATCGAGCCCATACCCCTCGACCGTCAAGGTATACGTCACGTTTTTATCGTTGCAGAAGTTGCTGTTGCTCAGCAAATAGTTATAGATGCTAAAGGTGAAGCTGCACTGCTTGTTGTTGGGATATACCGTAACGGAGCGCTGGGCGCGGTCGAGCTCGTCGTTGCCAGGCGCACTCATATAGCCCGTGAGCAGGTCGCTCGCAAACAGGCTCTGCGCGGTGCCCGTTGCGGCGACGGACTTTAGAAATCCGTTGGCGGTGTAGGCGGAATAGGTAAAGTAACCACCCGTCACGAGCGCCACGGCGCAAGCAAGTGCGATTGCTGCCACAACCAGCTTATTCTTGGCTAGGCTCTTGCTTTTTGCCAGCTGCTCGCGCTCGGCATCCTGCTGCTTCTCTCGCTTCTCCATGTGCGCCCCCTCTCCTACTTACCGCTCGTGTTGCGCGCGATCAGGTAGATCACATCGGTCTCTTTGGCGCTCTCGTCCCACGAAAGCTTGATGATAAAGTTGAGCGTGTCATTGTCAGTCGAGCCGTCGAGCGTCTTAGCGTTGAGTTCGCTCTTGCCGAATTTCTTGTATCGGTAGAGCGGGCGCGCGTTGCGCTGGACGTTTTGATAGTCCTTGAACGTAGGGTCGCTTGCGCCCTCGCCCGGCACGGCTGCCAGACCGTCGTTCTCCTTGTTGATATATTCGAAGCTCGTAAGCAGGTTCTCTCCGGTTGCTTTCCAGCTATAAGATTTGCCGTCTGCGGTACCGCTCACGTCGGGCGTCTGGAGCGCAGACGTGTTCTCGGCTCTGTACAGCTCAATAGTGAGACCTGTAATGTTGGTCGTATTCGCGAGTTGCAGCTCAAAACCGTCACCGCCCGTTTGCACGCAAAACGCGCGCTTGAGCGTCACCGTGTTGCCAGTCTTGGTATCGCCGTATTCGGGGTTGTAGCTCAGGTCGATCTGCTCTGTTGCCGTAGCGTTGGGGCCCAGCACTTTGAGCTCTGCCGGCTCCTTGATCTTGCCGACGGTGGAGCCGCGATTGGCATCGACGAACCATCCGAGCGTCAATCCCAGCAACACGAGAAGCACGGTAAGCAAGCCCATGATGGCAAGGGATTCGCGACGGTGGCCGCTCACCCAAGCCTTGATACGCTCGATGCGGCCAGCCGGACGCGCTTCGCCGTGCGAGCCGAACCCGTTGCCGCCGGGGTTTGCCGCTCCTTCGTTGTGTTTGATATCGCCCTGCTCGCGGGCATTAAGCTGCTCGTCCATTTATTTATCCGCCTCCTTGGCGGTAAAGCGCACGCGAATGTACTTGACGTTCTTGCCGATAATCTCGTCGGCGTTGTTGTAATAATTGGCGCAGGTTTCCACATCCGCAGAGGACATGCCGGCTCCGACAGGCGGAACCGCGCTAGGCGCCTGACCTGGCACGCTCGTGCTATCGGCGCGGAAATAGCACGCGTGGTTATTGTTGATGTCGCCGACGAGGGTCGTGTATCCCCCCTCGTCGCCTGTGTTAGCGAAAAGGTTGCCACCGTAGCCGGCGTTGCCCGTGCGAACATAGCTCTTGAACTGCTCCGGCCAAATCCAGTAGAGGGTTTTGGTGACGGTTTCGGTCGTATTGTTTGAGCCCTCAGCACGAAAGCTCTTCGCCGGAATGGTAAAGCTCTGTGTGATGACGGTGACGCTCGCTCCGTCCTGGGTCACCGTGGTTGTCGTGGGAACCAGCGGATTGGAGTAAAAGCCAGAGGTGTCTTTGCCCTGGAAAACCAAGATATGGCCGCGCACCAGATTTTTAAGCGAGTTGATGATCTCTTCATTTTTCGATGCGTCCGTAGCAGTGCCGTCCGTGCCCGCAACGCTCGTCTGGACAGAAATCTCCCAGGTCATCTCCACCGTAATATCGTGCAGGTCGTTGCAGAGCGGCTTGACGTTGAGCTGAAGCTGGCCCGCCGACCCCGGAGAAAGACTGCCATCGGCACTCATGTTATTGAGGTTGAAAAGATTGTTCACGGCAAGGCTTGTACTGTCCGACGCGTAGTTGTCCTGGGCGTCGTACTTACCTGCCGTGCCGCCCTGCGTTCCCGAGAGCACAAACCGTGGGCCCTTCGCCCCGATCGTACTCCCCGTGGCACTCACTCGGTTATTCGCGGCAAACCAGGCCAGGCATGCAAAGATGGCAACGATGGCGGCCAGCACAAACAGACCGCTCACCAGGAAATCCTTCCAGAAATCCTTGAGGGTCCGCGCGTGCTCGTCGGCAGCTTGGCGGTACTCGGCCGCCGTCTTGTGCTGCCGGAGCTCGCTATGTCGGTCCATGCCACTCATCGCTTGCGTTTGCCCTGCTAGCGGGCGTGCCATCCTTTCCGCTTGGTCGCGATCAATCCGTTGCTCGTAGGCATAGAATTCAGGCAGAATACAACACCATACGATAAGGTAAAAGAATAGCATTGACCTGCGGTTTGCTCCACAGCGCAAGCCTTAATGATGTCTTAAAGATTACGAATAGCAGCTTCTTCCATATGCCAAGGACATGGTGCAAACAAACCTGACCACTTGCACCAATCCGCAGCACCGGGCAGCGGGCACACGGCGTGCCGCCCCTTAACACCCCAACGCGCGCACGGGTATCGCGTAGATACCGTCCTCGACCTCGCGGGCGTACTCACCCACCCCCACAATCACGGCCATAAACTCCGGTTCGCGTGTGCGTGAACGAGGATTTCCACAGACCTTCTTGCGAACGCGCTTGAGGCTCTCGACGCCGGCGCTCGCTTTATCTTCACTCACCTTAATCTCAAAGGCGGCCCACCGTCCGTCGGCTAGCTGCACGATAGCATCGCACTCAAGGCCCGAATCGTCGCGATAATAGCGCACGGGCGTGCTATCCAGCAGGTCGAGCGAACGTGCGTAGACCGAAAGGTCGCGTATGACCAAATTCTCAAACACCAGACCAAATGTCTGCCAGTCGGCAAGCAGCGCCTGCAAGGACATACCTAGCAAGGCGCAAGCAAGGCTCGGATCTGCCAGATAGCGCTTGGGCTTGACGGTAAAGCGTCGTTTGTCGCGCGCGGCGGGAACCCAACCGGGGACCTCCTCGAGAATGAACATGCCTTTGAGGGCATCCAGGTACCTACGCACCTTGGTCTCGTCGGCAAACGCTGCGGGCTCCTCCTCGGCACCGAACATATCCATAAGAATCGTTTTATACGTGGTTGCCTGTCCCAGATTGCGCGCGATCGATGCAGAGACTCGACGAGCAATATCGGGGTCGAGACCGACCGCCGGAAAGCTGCTCGAAAACGTGGTGTTGAGATATTCGCGGGCGATGAGCTGGGCGTCAGCCGAAACCATATCGATCGCCTCGGGCCAGCCGCCGCGGCAAGCGGCTTCGACAAGCCCCGGTGTATCGCCATTGCACCGACAGGGCTCAAAACGATGCTCAAACAAGCCCGCCAGGCTCACCTTGCCGTTGGACTCGCCTGTCTCGGCAAGCGTCATGGGGTGCATGCGGACGCGGCCGATGCGGCCGGCTCCACTATGCGCGGGCGCCTCCCCCTTTGAGCCAAACGCAGGCGTGGCGGAACCCGTGAGGATATAGGCGCCGCGCGCACCCCGGGTGCGGTCAACCTCGTGTCTAACGTAGTCCCAAATTTGGGGAACGCGCTGCCACTCATCGATAATATGCGGACGGTCTCCCAGCAACATCATCGCCGGGTCGGCACGCGCGAGGTCGAGATTCTCGTCGACATACGAGACGGACGCCCCATGCTCAAGCGCGGCCCACGTCTTGCCACACCACTTGGTGCCTGCAATCTCGACCGCGCCAAAGACGTGAAGGTAGCGCTCGATTTGCGCATCCACGATACGTGGGATGTATCCGTCCCGATGTAGCCTCTCACCTGCCATGAGCCACCCCCGCAGATTTCCAGGTCCTGCTTTCTGATTCTTCTATTCCACTGTAGCAAATTCGGATTTTCGGGTAGTTGCGATTCGGATTTTCGTGTTCACATAGTTCGGATTTTCATGTTCTAAGGATTCGGATTTTCGGGTGCTCAAGATTCGGATTTTCTGAACCCGCTGATCAGGGACACTCTATTGGCAAAAAGGCGGGGAGCACCGATACGGCACTCCCCGCCCACTCAATACGCGATAGCTTTCTTGCTTAGAGCTCGTTGGCCGCGTGATACGCCGTGCGAATGGCGCTCGCAATATCGGCGGTACGCTCGCCCGAGCAGTCGCCCACGCAGGTCACGGGCACCGTCACGCCGTCCAGGTCAAACGCGTTGGCCTTGGAGCCCACGGCCATCACCACGTAATCGCAGGCGATCTTCACCGGCTCCTCGGCGCCGTCCTCGGTGGTGCGAATGGCCTCCACGCCCTCGTCGGTAATGGCGGTCAGGCGGGTCTTCACGTGCTGCTCCACGTTGTGCTCGGCAAAATCGCTCATGATCAGTGGCAGAATGGTCTCGGACTCGCCCGCGGCAATCTTGTCGAGCATCTCCACGATCGCCACCTCGCAGCCGTGCTGCAGCAGGTACTCGGCAGTCTCGGTGCCCACCAGGCCACCGCCAATGACGGCGACGCGGCCCGTAAGCTCCACCTTGCCGGCCAGCACGTCCCAACTCGAGACGACCTTGTCCGAATCGGCACCCGGAACGGGGATGACCACGTCGTGCGCGCCCACGGCCACAATCGCAGCGTCGGCGGCGTTGAGGTCCGCGGGGCTAGCGGCATGGTTGAGCTCAACCTTCACGCCCAGGCCGGGCAGAATCTTCTCGTAGTACTCGACCGAGCGCATGATCTCGTCCTTGCGCGGGGGCGCGGCCGCCAGCACAATCTGACCGCCCAGATGATCGCTCGCCTCGTAGACGGTCACGTCGTAGCCGCGCTTGGCCGCCACGCGCGCGGCCTCCAGGCCGGCAATACCGCCGCCCACCACGGCAATCTTCTTGTCGCCCTCGCCCGGCTTAATAGCGATGGTCGCCTCGTCGCCGTTCTCGGCATTGAGCACGCACGAGATGTACTGGCGGTTTTGAATCGCATCGACGCAACCCTTGTTGCAGTTGAGGCACTCGCGGATGGGCTCACCCGTGGCGGCCTTGAGCGCAATGTCGGGGTCGCACATGAGCGAGCGGCCGTACGCGACGATGTCGGCCGAACCGTCCTCCAGGATCTTCTCGCCGGCCTCAACCGAGACAACGCGGCCGACGGTTGCCACCGGCACAGAGACCAGGGCCTTGACGCGCTCGGCCACGGGCAGCGTCCAGTTGTAGGGCATGGCGCCCATGGGCGGAATGGTGTCGCCCATGTTACCGGTGTGGTTGGCCTGCGCGACCTGGATCATGTCGATGCCCGCGCCCTCGAGCAGCTTGGCAAACTCGCAGGCCTCGTCGGGCTGCAGACCGCCCTTGCCGCGCGGCGTGCCGTCGGGGTTCTCCATGATCACGGGGAGCTTGTACTCCACCATCAGCTGCGGCGCGGCCTCCTTAATGGCGGCGACGACCTCGAGCGCATAGCGAACGCGGTTCTCGAACGAGCCACCGTACTCGTCGGTACGCTTGTTGAGGATGGCAGAGCACAGCGAACCCACCAGGCGGTCGCCGTGGACCTCGATGGCATCGATCCCAGCCTGCTGTGCGCGGGCGGCCGAGGCGGCGATGGCCTCCTTGATCTGGGTGAGTTGCTCCACGGTGGCCTCGTTCACAAAGTGCTGCATGTCGTGGTGCAGCTTGGCGTAGGCCTGCTTGCGGATCTCGTTGGACTCGGCCATTTTGGCGGCAAAGGTCTCCTCGTCGCCGGCGGCCTTGGCCTCCTGCGCAGCTTTTGCAGCGGCCATGGAGCCCATGACCATGCGGCCGACGCCGGGCACGTCATACTCGGGGTGGAACAGCTGCAGCGCGACCTTGGCGCCGTGCTTGTGAACAGCGTCGGCCAGGGCCTTAAACGTGGGGATCTGGGTGTCGGTCGCCAACTTGGGCGTGGGGCTTGCGGTCATAACGGGAGCAACGTCGCCGATGACGATGTAGCTCACGCCGCCACGGGCCAGGCGCTCGTAAAAAGCCAGGCTGCGCTCGCCGATGGAACCGTCGCGCTCCTCGTAGCCGGTGGTCAGCGGCGGGAACATAATGCGGTTTTTGAGCTCAAGGGGGCCAACCGTAATGGGCTGGAGCAGCTTGGATGCAGGTGCGGTCATGGACATTCCTCTCTTGTAGGCGCGGCGGCGATGATGCCGCGTAGTTGTCTAGAGGATATGGCATGGGAGCACAGTGGCGCAACGGAAATCGGCGAATATCAGGTGGCGGCAGGTGGATGGGGCGGGGCGACCCGTCGGTTTGTCTCAATCTGTAACAGTTACTTGGCAAAACCGGGTCTTACTGTTACAGATCGAGACAAACGGGACCCGTCTGCAAGAAAATCTCGATCTGTAACAACAACTCGGCAAAATCCGTCCCTCGTGTTACAGATTTAGACAAACGGAGACCGTCCTGCCGAAACATCTCAATCTGTAACACCTAGCCGCCCAAATCGGGTCTAGATGTTACAGATCGAGATTTTGTTTGAGATGTTGGGAATTGGGCTGAGAGAACAGTCCCGGAATAACAAAAAAGCTCGCCGGCTAGGCCGACGAGCTGCAAGTTCTTGGTCGCGGGGGCAGGATTTGAACCTACGACCTCCGGGTTATGAGCCCGGAGTAATTACTGTTAATCATAGTAAATGAATTCTAATTATAGAAAAGAAAATAGCAGGTAGCGAGTTATTTTTGCTTGTGCTTTATTTTGATTTACAAAAAGTTTCACCCGCAATTCACCCGCAGAATTTCACTTGTGGGTGAATTTCTTTCACAATTCGGGATACGATACTCCCTGCCCGTGCCTTTAAAGGCACGGGCAGGGAGTATCGTATCAACCCCGTCAGCAGGAGACGCCCTATGGCCATCGAAAAGGGTCGCAAACCCAACACCTGGCTCATCACCTTTAACCTTCCGGAAAAGGATGCCAGTGGAAAATATAAGCGTGCACCCAAGCGAACCATACACGGGCTTAAATCGGATGCCAAAAAGGAACTTGCCCGTTACCGGGTCGAATACGAAAGCGGGCAGGCAGCTGGGTCGAAAAATACAGTCGCAAGCTATTCGAGCAAGTTCCACGCCCAACATAAGTTGAACTCACCCCTCGCCTACGACCGGGAGGCCTTGGAAATCAAAAAGATCGAAAGGCTATTCCGTGGCGTAGCACTCACATCCCTGACTCCTTCGAGGATCCGCAATGCATATTCGGCAGAACGTGCAAGGCGTGCAGTATGGACGGAAGGGTGCGGAGACGAAAGGCCCCTTTCAGAAAACGGCCTCTACAAGGTCCATGTCAAACTAAGACAGGTGCTTAAACAGGCATACCGAGATGGGGAAATCCCCAGCAATCCCGCCGATATGGTCGATTTTCCAAAACCGCCTCAGGAGAACAAAAGAAATAGCCTCACCCTCTCTGAGGCCCGACGGTTCAGAAAGGCCATCCTACGCAAAATTGAGACAGAGGGGGACGCAAAATACGTCGGGATCCTCATCATCCTCGGAACGGGCTGCCGTCGCGGAGAGATGCTGGGGCTAAGCTGGGGTGATATTGATTTCGCCAGCAATACCATTACGTTTTATAACCAATACGCAAAGGACAAAGTCCTTCGTAATCCCAAAATGAGCTCAGCGGGCCGACGCGTCTGCATGGACGATACCCTGGCACGAATTCTTGCTGTCTGGAAAAACAGCCAACGCCTCAACCTGGAGCATATCAACGGCCTTCGCCTGAAGCATTCCATGGAGCCTTTGGCTCTGGACAGCCTCATGCCGGTCGTTAACGGAAAATACGGGCAGAGGATTGACCCCGACGGTTTTGACAAGTTCTTCCGCAACTTCTGCGTCGACAACGGATGGGGCGAATATACGAAGGACGTCGTCACCAAAACCTATGGTGGGAGAACCTTCACGCGGGGAAAGGGTTATCAGGGCCTAACGGTCCATGAGCTTCGGCACACCGTCGCTAGCCTTCTCGTTGCCGAGGGCCTGGACGTCAAGACCGTTCAGACCCAGCTTGGCCACAAGTCTGCCTCGACCACGCTCAACATCTACGCCCATGCCTTCGAGGAGCGTTCCCGCGAGGCCGGTAACACCATCGGCCGCCTGCTGAACGGGTAAGCATGCATTAGCTACGAGATATCCGTCGCCCTTGATCGCTTTTAGGTTATTACTCCGCTTGCTTTCTGCGAGATATGCAAGCGCACGATCGATCTCCGATATTTCAAACATACCCTCGAGGGGCTGTTTGTAAATTAAATCGCGCGCCCGAACGATATCGCCAACGTTGCAGTTGGTCTTAACCGCCTCAGCCACCAGAGAGCGAGCCTTCCGCTTCCTGTTCTTGTCGTCCTCGTCTTTGCGTACCTTGCACTCCTTCACGGGATCGAGCTTGCAGTACTTCATATTGCTAGGCTCCGGAATGAAGGCACGCCCGCAATAAGGACAGATGCGGATTGTTCCATGGGAAAGGTGGGAGGCAAACCCCGCCCACAACCTTTCCAGAGTAGAGTTATAGGTCACGGCAGCACACTTGTCGACCAACCTCGTCATCACGGCATGAGTGCCATGACAGCCGATAGTGCTATCGAGAATCCCGCGAAGCAGCGCCGTTGCGATCTCGGCCAGCCTTTCGTCTTCCATCATGAAACGCGGCGTGATATCCGTGAACGGCGCAGCTTCGAACCTCGGGTCAATAAAGTCAGCTGCCATCTGGGTTTTAAGCCTGGTGATGCCGTCCCCTGTTTTCAACTCGCAGGTAATATACGAGCCCGCCCCATTAAGCCCGATCAGACGCGAAACGCCATCGGTTTGGTCGATGACGGCACTCCCGTGAACGGCAACTTGCGCCCCCATGTCTGTGGTAGCGATATGGCCAGACTCGAGCCAGAAGGATTCCTGCGAGGCGCGTTCCAGGAGTTCAGCATATGCAGGGGTGAGCCCGTCATCGATTAAATGAGAACACGTCCACATCGAAAACTGGCTTCCGTCGGCTTTGGATGCAATCGCTTCGGAGAAATGAAGATCGTCAAGAAGAGGAACCGCATCGCGCCCATCCTTGAGGAACGCGACAAGCCTGCTCGCGAACAGAGCAAAGCCGGCAGCGGCAACCCATTCCGCGATGGGCTCCCTGACCACATCTCCATCGACATAACCGACTTGATCGCCATATAGCCCAAAGAGCGGCCCCACGCGCTTCGCGAGCCGTAGCAGGCTTCCGTCGTCGCGCAAACAGTACTGCCCGTCTTTATGGCGAATCATCCGCATGCCGTCGTCGGGCCCCGCCAAGAGATATGGCGGCCAATCGGCACTCTCGGGATACCTCTCTTTATGCTTGTTGTCGACTAGGTCCGCGAGGGCGACGAAACAATCCGCATCGTCGACAGTAAGCCTTCCCCTTTCGGCAATCTTATGCTGAGACATCCCTGTCGACTTATCCCAATCGTCCGCATCTTTAAGCGGCCTCGCCCCCTTCGCCCATATCGGCGCATCCAAATCGGTCGAACGGAAGCCGAACACAAGGCATCCGTCAGCAAGACTGCCTTCGACGCGGACATCAAAGTCACCCTTAAATTGTCCAGTCGTCCCATCTAGCTGCATAAAGATAATCCAATCACGTTGTCCGCGGAGTTACCCCCTCTTTTCGCTGAAGCAATCACGGGAAACTACAGTCAGCTCGAGCACAGCACTTATACCCACGAATAGAAGGGAGCTGCCATGGTCAATCAAGTCGCCCATCGTGACGGCCCGCTTTATTGGTCGACCGATCGCGTCATGGCGGAGCTGGGCGTCAGCCGCCCTACGGCTTACAAGTTGATGCACGCCTCCGGCGCGTGCATCAAGGCCATGCGCCATATCCGCGTGTACGCGCCCAGCTTCATCGCTTACGTCAACTCGATTAACGACAAGGAGAGCCACGATGCCTAGCCCCAACCATCCCCCCGCCGTGCCCCCGGCCTTCCGCGGCGGCATCCGTCCCCTGCTCGACTGCCTCGATGCCGTCTTCATTGGTACCGACGGCCGCGTTACCTTCGAGCCCGCTCCGCTCAGCGCCGAGCTCAACGGACTCGGTGAGGAGCTCGTGCTCCTCACCGGCGTCGCCGGCGGCGGCAAGACGGACCTGATCTTGAACATGGGCCTCTCCATGGCGCGTCACCGTCACGTGGTGATCGCCAGCTACGAGATCGCCCGCGCGGCCTGCGTCCGTCGCATCCTTCCTGCCGCGTCATGTCTCATCCCCGGTGGCACACCGCTCACCGAGGCCGACTTCGCCGACGAGAGCAAGCGTGAGGTCGTCGATGACACTGTCGCGGCCGTCCGCGCCATCTCAGACAACCTCATCATCGTTGACGATCTCACGATGGACGACGTGCGCGGCCACAGCATCGAGTGCCTCACCGAGGCAGTGCACGCCATCGCCATCCGCGATGGCATCCCGCCGGCGGTGATTGTCGACTACGCCCAGCTCGTTACCGTGTCCACACCGGCATTCTCGACGACGGATATCCTCGACCGCGTGTCCTTCGGCCTCGCACAGATGGCGCATCACGAGCGCACCCCCGTCATCGCCGTCGCCATCACCGGCAAAGACGGCAGCTTCCGTGGCACCGCCAAGCTCGAGTTCGATGCGGACATCATCCTCTCGATCATGACCGACCGCGAGGATGCCGAGAACGGCAGCCGCGATCTCCATGTCGACATCAAAAAGAACCGCAACGGCGCCGCGGGCGGCCGCGTCGACCTGACGTACTGGCCTGCGTACCACCATTTCGCCGCCACCGAATAGCAATCTGCGGGGCGCAAATGCGCCCCGCTCAACCCCAAGGAGTATCACATGAGCACCATCAAGAGCAGCAACAAGATCGTCCAGAAGGGCTACGGCCTTCCTCTTGTTTTCGATATCGCTAACCGCCGTTACACCTACCGTGCCGCCGACGACCCCCGTTTCCTCAACCTCGACTCTATCGCGACCGCAAAGAGCGCTTGGGTTCTGCGCTTCAAGAACAAAATCGATGGGCTTCCGCAGGCCTATATCGTCTTTAGCCAGACCGAACGCCCGCTTGACCCCATCGAGTATCTCGCTGACATTGACGAGCTCTACGGCATCCCCGACGATGAACTCATCAAGGTCGCGGCACGTTCCTATATCGTCGACGGCTACGGTGAGGCGCATGACACCTTCTGCGATCGTTATATGCGTCGCCTTGAAGACATGGGGCAGGAACTCGGGATCTTCGCCGCAATCCCGGCCCGCTTCCTCAAAATTATCCCAAACAACACCTTCACCTACCAGACTATCGAAAACATTGACGACTAATCCGCCACGCGCCGCCGCCTACACAGGCGGCGGCCTTTTCTTTAACGGAGAAGGAAAAATGACAACGAGAAATGTCAGCGTAAAAATCGACCACAAGCTCTACACCGCCCTCAAGACGCGGGCGGAGCTCGACAACTCCAACGTCAGCGACGAGATCCGCTCGCTCCTGCGCTCGGCGCTCGCCGCGGAGGAGCTCGACCTCTACGGCAACGAGGTCGCGGGCTTCATCCGCGGCGTCGTCGACGCGCGGATGGACGTCGCCGCGCTCGACATCGAGCGCAAGCTCGACGCCACCGAGGACCGCATCGCCGCGGTCCTCTCGCGCCCCATGACCGCCGCCATCATGGCCGGCCTCATGTCGGCCGACGTCCTCAAGGCCTCCTACGCCTCGCTCGACGACGTCCCCGTCGCGGACATCTGGAAGAACTACCTCGCGCAGGCCGGCGAGCTCAGCCGCGCCGGCCTCGGCCGCATCGACGAGGTGAAGCTCCACGCGCGCGAGCGCGCCGATGGCTAGCCCGCCCGTCATCGTCAACCACTCCGTCGTCCGCGCGGGGGCGTCAGCAAGGGCGTCCGCCGCGGGCCTTGCGGCATACGCCGGCACCCGCCGCGGCGTCGTCATCGAGGTCAGCGAGGCCGACGGCAGGAGGCTCGGCGTGGACGGCATGGCCGCCTACGCCGCGAACAGGACCGGCTCGACCGGCGGCCTCTGGGGCGCGGACGGCCCGGTCCCCGTGGCGGAGGCCAGGCGCGCCATCGCCCAAAACGGCGGCGCGGTGCTCACTACCGTCGTCACGGTCCCGAACGACATCGCCCCCGGGGCCGGCCTCGACCGCCTGGACGCCTGGCAGGCGCTGGTGCGCTCCGAGTGGCCGAGGCTCTTCTCCGAGATGACCGGCGTCCCCGAGAGCCGCGTGGAGTTCTACGCGGCGATGCACGTCAACGGCACGAGCCACCACGTCCACATCCTCACGGTCGACCGCGAGGGCGACTGGGACTCCCTGCTGCCCAAGGGTAGGATGGAGGCGGCGCGGCTCGAGATCTCCTCGAAGGCCATGGCGCCGCTGCTGCGGAAGGCCTACATCGAGCGCGACCTCGCGAGGGAGGCCACGCTGGACGCCGTCGCCCGCATCGACCGAAACCGTTTCGATATCGAGCTGCCCCCGGACGGAAGGATCGAGGCCGCCCACCTCAGGCGTTTCCACCCGGAGGCCTCCGCCGAGCTGAGGGAAGCCCTCGACCGGGCGGCATCCGGCTCCCCCGAGCTCGCCGGCGCGCTGGAGCGCCACAGGAAGGCGGTCGAGAGGTGCGCCGACCTCAAGTGCCTGACCGGTGAGGCGCGGGATGTCTACACCCGCAAGGCGGCCGCCGACCTCGGCCTCCGGTGCGAGAACGCGGCGCTGCGGGTCATAGTCCCGGACAGAACGCCGGCTCGCGAGGAGGTGCCGACACGGCGCGCCGCGCCCCAAACCGGCCCCGCGACGGAGAGGCGGCGGGAAGCCGGACTCGCCACCGAGGCCCGCTCCTGCATCCCGAAGGCGCGCCTCGAAAGGATCGCGCGAAAGGTCGCGCACGGCCGGGACCTCGAACCGGCAGACCTCAGAGGGTGCCCCACGGCAGATCGGGCCTTCAGGCATGCGCCGTCGCCCGGTCCGGCCCTCGGACGGGCAGCCGCGATGGCGGCACTGGTCGCCAGGGAGACCACGCGGGACGCCGGCGGGCGCGACATGGGGGACGAGGCCGGCGAGAGGGCGCTGAGACTCATCGCCGCGACCCTGAGGGTCCTCGCCTCCGGCGGCACCGGGCCGTCGAGCGTCCGCGCGCTGAAGATAGCAAACAGGATAGAGAGGACGATCACGAGATGAAACCGAAATCCTTCAACCGCGACATGAAAAAGGAACTCGCCGGCACGCTCGCGGCCCACGGCGTCGCCGCCGTCATAGCCTGCGCCGCGACCGCCAGCGCCTGGGACTACGCCAGGTGGTGGACCCTATCCCTCATCTCGGGCCTCTCCGTCCTGCTGCGGCTGCCCACGGCCGACCCGGGCCCCGAGCCCGCCTACGTCTTCCGCGGCCCCCTCGAGGCGGCCGCCGACACGGCGGCGTCGGGCCAGGCGGGCGAGCTGCTCGCGGCGCTCGCCCTCGTCGCGGCCTCCGTCCTCGCGCTCGGATTCGTTTCTTGGGGCCGCTCATGGGCGAGACTCCACGACGGAACGTTCGCCGGCGATCGCGCGCCCACGCGCACGCACGGGGACGCCTGGCTCGAGTCGAGGCCCTCCAGGGTCGCGAGGCGCTGCCCTCCTTGGGACGGGAAGGCCGCCGCGGAGGGGCTCGTGGCGGCCGGCTGCATCGGCGGCGGGATCGCGATGGTCCCCGCCGTCCACTGCCTCATAAGGGCGGGCAGCGGCGCCGGCAAAAGCAGGCGCGCGCTGGCGCCATCAATTGCGGCTGCGATCGACCGCAACGCCCACGGGGTACCGACCTCCGTCATCGTCCACGACCCCAAGTCCGAAATCCGCGCATGGACCGAGCCGCTCGCCAGGAAGGCCGGGATGGAGGTCGTCGCCATCCGGCTCGACGAGCCCGTCAAGTCGGCGAGGCTCAACCCCCTCGACCGCGCCATCGCGGCACTCGGCGCCGAGGGCGTCGCCGGCGCCGTGGCCGAGCTCCGCGAGCTGTCGGCGGCCATCGTGCCCGACGCCTTCTCCTCGGGCCAGAGGTTCTTCACGGACGCCAGCCGCAACCTGCTGACCGGCCTCTGCCTGCTCGCGATTACGGACGGGCGGATCCCCGACGGCGCGCGGAACCTCTCGACCGTGCTCGCGCTCCTGGAGCCCCGTGACGGGAAGAGCGCCGTGAAGTCGCTGGAGGAGCTCGCCGCGGACCTGCCGGCGGGAAACCCGGCGCGCCAGTTCCTCCTCGTCGCCTCGTCGAACGGCGGCGGCGGGGAGGCCCTCGTCTCCACCGCGCGCAACTACCTCATGTCCTTCTGCGACGACAACGTCAGCCGCATGCTCTGGGGCGGCGAGGTCGACCTCGCATCGGTCGGGCGCAAGCCGACCATCCTCTACATCGCCAGCGCGGCGGACCGGGGCGACCGCGGCGCGCTCGTCTCGTGCATCTTCTCGCAGGCGCTCTCGGCGCTGCGCGAGACAGCGCGCCTGTCCGGCGGCAGGCTGCCGGCGGAGACCCTGCTCGCCATCGACGAGGGGTCCGGGATCCCCAAGATCCCCCGCCTCCTCGGCGACCTCGCGGAGGTCCGGAGCATCGGGCTGCACGTCGTCTTCGTGCTCCAGAACACCCATCTGCTCGAGGCGCGATGCGGTTACTCCAGGGCGGAGTCGGACGCGCTGCTGGCGCTGCTCGGCACCCAGGTCGTCCTCTCGGTGGAGTCCGTCGGCGAGGCGGAGGAGATCAGCAAGCGTCTCGGCGACTACAGCGTCAAGACGACCGGGCAGAGCTCCACCAAGGGGACGCAGAGCTCCTCGTCCGGCAAGTCGTTCTCCGTGGCGCGCCGGCCGCTGATCACCCCGTCAGAGCTCATGGCCTGGAGCGCGCGCGAGAACGGCGCGCTCGTGATCGACGCGGAGGGCCCGATGGCACTCGCCAGCCGCGACATCACCGAGACGTTCCTGGGACCGCTGCTCGGCATGACGTCGCCGGAGGCCGAGGGCGCGCTGCTCGCGCGGGCGCTCGAGGGGGAGGTCCGGAACACCTCCCCGGCACCGGTGTGGCGCATCCCGGAGAAGCCGAAAAAGCCCAAGGGGTCGCCGTCCGGCGGCAGGAAGCGCAAGGTATCCGCCGCGCCCGACGGGTTCTGATGCGTCATACGGCCCTGCCTGCGAAAACGGCCCGCCGTCATACGGCGCGCGAGGCGCGTATGACGGCGGGCCGTGGCGGTCTTTCGGTTTATCTTTCCACGCTACCAGCGGAAACGAACTCGGCACGCCGAGTTGCGCCGCAAAATCCCGGGCGCCCGTAGTGCGCCCTTATCCTGCTCATAAGGACCGGCTATCCCTTACCTGTGACACAATCTCAAACGCACAGAACAGAATCATCAGTCCAATCATCGCATAAGAGGCAGCCGAACCTTCAAGCACTATTCCACAAAAAACAATCTCCGCGCCGCCAATAAGAACTGTTATCAGGCGCTCTGCCTTTTTGCTCTCGCCGCTCGCATAAAAAGGCGGCAAGGCGCACAAGATCACATATAGCCCGGGAAGGGAATACAGGATCGATAGTCCAAGTCCCCCATCAACCGCGGTGTTTTGCGCAAGAATCAACTGAACCCAAACGACAATTATCACTGAGCAGGTTGTCGATAAAAGAAGGCTAGAAATATAGCACGCAACAAAGTCCCGTCGCATTCGAACAGAGAAATCCGCGAACTCTCTTCGCCGCGTGGAAACAATAAGGTACACAGAAATTGCAATAGAACCAATCAGAGAAAACAGCGGAACAACCAGCAATTCAAGCTTATTACCCCATCGATCAACCACACCCCCACTCCAATGAGCGGGAATTGTATCAGGGAGGACTGACCAAGCCGCCCATAGAATCAGAAATGGAAGAATAGAGAGGATGAAGGATGATAACACTGCGGTAATTTTTTTGAGGCTCTCATCGATTCCGCATCTCCTTGCGCGCTCACATTCCACTCCGCCTTAAATCAAGTATAAATACACAGTCTTTCAAGACAGCTATTCAACATTGGTGGTCACCGCTATGGACAATGTGAACCACCTAAACGAACTCTCAATACAGTCCCAGCTTAGCACCCTTGAAAAACTGGTCGCGGACGCGGAACAATCTACCGACGCAAGACGCGATTTCGAAGCTCAGCCTCGTGCCGTATTCCAGAAATATGGAATTACAGACCTCCAAATCAAAGCGGGAAATCGAAAAGTCTCTGTACGAACTGGTGGAGTCAACCGAAAAGGAGGCGCGTGTCCCCGTTGCACGCGCAGTATATCGTCGTATCCAGCTCCCACCGTCCAAGGCACTTGGACGGTGGGAGTTCCGCATCCCCGGGAAAGGAAAAGCGCGGCCCATCCGGACCGCGCCCGCGCCCTCCTCCCATTTCACCCCGCGACGTAAACCGTCCGGCCCGTCTCGCAGTCGATGGTCTCGGCGTCCCCGAAACCGACCCGGACGGCAGCCCATCCGCCGGCGACCGCCAACGCGTCGGCCTCGGACCTCGCGGCGGCGATGAGGCGCTCGAGCGCGGCCGAACCCGCCGGTGCGGTCCCCACCTCGAACGCGCCGCCGTCGCCGCCCGACTCGTACTCGACGACGACCGTCGAGCCGAGAGCCTCCTCGAGGGTCTCGCTCAGGCCGCCCATGCCGTCGAGGGCGTGCCCGGCGACCGTGGCCAGCGGGTAGCGGGCCATCCCGGACGCCACCGAGCGGACGGCCATGCGAAGCAAGCCGGCGGCCTCGAGCGCCTCGATGAGCGCCGCGGGGACCGCGGCGTCGATGGCGATGTTGCCGTGCCCGCGGCACCACTCGGCCGCCGACGGCACGTTCGCCGTGAGCACGCCCCACCCGGCCATGTAGCCCTCGGAACGCGGGTCCGTGGCGTCGAGGAGGAGGACGGCCAGGCCGCCGCCCACGTACTCCCCGGCCACGAGGGCGAGGCGGACCGCCTCGCCCATGGAGTCGAACTCGACCGTGACCATGCGGCTACCTCCTCCTGACGGCGCTGAGCGGCTTCGGGGAGAAGTGCTCGTCGCGCTCGACGGCGGCGAACCCCATCTGGCGGTTCAGCTCGGCCATCTCCTTGATGCTGAAGTAGCCGAGCTCGTCGTCGTAGCCCTCGACGAGGCCGAACGCCTCGTCCGTGCCGTCGAACTCGAGCAGCCACCAGTCCCATCCGTTCACGCACGAGAAGTAGTGGGCGTAGACCGTGGGGTCCTCCGCCCCGTCCTGCCCATAGAGCCCCGGCACCGTCTTGGCGATTTCCACGGTCATCAGCTGCTGCATGTCTTCCTCCGTTCCGGGCACGTGGCCCTCAACATCTCGCCCCTGCGGGCAAAGCCGAATGGCGACGCCGCGCGTCGTCGTCGGCTTTGCTCCCTGCAAAGCCGCACCGGAGTGAAGACGGGTCAAGGGAGGTCCATGACGACCTCCACCAACCGGAGCGGAGCGGAGGTTTGTGCGGGGTCTCATGGGCCCCCTTGACGCGGCGTAGCGGAGGTGCCACCCGGCCGCGGAGCCGTGGCCGATTCACGGCGGACGCCGGCAGCCCGCGTCCAACATCGATACCATTTAAGGCCCTATTTACTTTTTGAAAGGAGTCGCATGGAACTCGAAGACATCATTTACGAGCTCACTTGCCTTCATGAGTCGATGCTTTTCTGCTGCGAGGACCGATTCGGTAAGGAGGACCCGGTCTTCGCGCATTACCGCATGGCGCTGGGGAGGATCGTCAGGGACCTCGAAGAAACCGAGCGGCGCATTCGGACCGAAACGGCCAGTGCTAAATCACGTCAATAAGAAACGCCCCGGCAATTTACTGCCGGGGCATTTTTTAGAGCTCGATCTCCGCGATTATTTTTTTCATCTCGAGGGCCCATCCGAGCTGCTCCTCGATGTACCCCGGCCATGCGTCCTGGTGGCCCTTGATGGGGTGGCCCGCCTTGTAGAAGCGCAGCCCCGATGCCTTTTTCGCATCGAAGGGTGCCGCTGTCAGCCCGAGGTGCTCCTCGAAGACCCCGCTGTTGGCGATGGCGCGGTGCCCGATCTCCTTGTCGTCGTCCACGTACAGCTCGATGCCCGTGCGGCCCCTTTGCGTATCGATGAGCAGGGCGAGATGGTATGCCGAGACCCCCAGGCGAAGCGTCGACCAATGGTCCTTGCTGGGCTTCTGCGGGCTGAACTCCTTGAGGAACTCCGGATGGCCGCCCGCCACATCGCGGTAGGCCGTCCAGTACGCCAGCTTGACCTTTTCGGTCTCGCTGAGCCCCTCGGAGAGCTTCACGGTCTTGGTCCACTCGTTCGGCTGCTCGACCACGCCGAAGCGCGGGGCGGGCAGGGAGTCCCCGATCTTCCAGAGCTCGACCTCGACCAGGAAGAACCCGAAGTCGCTGTCGGTGTGCTGGTTGAGCCACTCGATGGCCTGGCGGTGCTCGTCGCGGGCGCGCGCCACGACCCAGATGACGACCTCGGCGCCCTTGCCGGCGGCGTACGTGATCACCTTGCCGAGATGGTCGTGGTTGGTGTCCTCGAGCTGGTTCTCGATGATCACCTTGCGGCCCGTACCGGACTCCTGCGCGTAGATGTCCACGTTGAACGATCCGACCGAGGACTCCGTCTCTATGAGCTCGAGCTCGATTCCGACCGCCGTCCCGAGGGTTGCGAGGTTCTGCTCCTCGGCCAGCCACTTGGTGAAGTCGTGGGCCTCATGCGGCCACACCTCGCGCAGGGGGACCTTATGGATGGTGTCCAGGTTATAGGTCTTCATCCGCCGCCCTCTCGACCGATAATCCAGTGCCGTTGTAGAGCCTCTCGCCGTCAAACGAACGCAGCAGGAGCCCACGACGTTCGTCGACGTCCTTCAGCTCGCACGGATACACGAATAGCAAAATGTTTTGTCGGTACTTGTAGTCAGCGTAGACATCCGGATCGCCCAATCGCGTAGGTATGGACGCGATATCGTCCGCCATACGCTCACTTGACCCCACGTATATTCCGAGATAGTCGCTGAAGTTCTTATCGTGGTCATGCCTGCGGTATGTCGCGATGAGATAGCAGCCGGGCATATCGTAGCCGTTGAACGCAGCTTCGGAGGCTTTGACCTGCTGGCAGATGAACTCGTGCAGGGGCATCACCGTCGACGCGCCTTCAAATATTGATTGCCTGGCGGCATCGATCTTCTTGCGAGCCTCCGCGGCGGCCCTTGAGTCCTGGAACGCCTTCGTGGCATCCCCCAACGCGCCGGCTGCCGCGCCGACGCCTTCCGCCGCCGCACCAAATCCCTTGCCGATGCCGTCGGCAACAGCACGCGCGCCGTTGGTTGCCCCGTCGGCAGCGCTTTTCACGGCTCCATCGACATCGAAACCGAGCTGCTTTGCCCCATCGACAACCCCGGCGGCGGCTAAAACCCCCGCTGCAAGATTCACCGTGTCTTTTACGGTTTTCAAATTGACGGCCATATCGAGCCTTCCCTTCTATTCCGCCTTGCCAAATCGGTTCATGACCTCAAGCAACTCGCCCGTCGTGACGATTTTTGCCTGCGAGTTGCCGCTGAAAACTGCGTCGAGCTTGCTTCGTCCCACGTTGTCGCCTATTGCGAGGTACTTCGTGCTCTGCGCGGGCTTGCCATCGGTCGCTTTCATCCCGCATTCCTTAAGTGCGGCAAGGATCTCATCGCGATTGTAGCCCGGAGTAACGCCGGATACCTTCACCTTGAGTCCGACCGGATCAGTGATTTCGCCCGGATCGCCCCTGTGGCCCGCCTCCTCGGCTTTCGCCAAAACCTCTTCGATGGTTTCCTGCGACCCGTTCACCAGTCCCAAGCCCGTGAAAACACGCTTGCGGCCATGATGGGAGGAGGCATTCGGAGCCCAAACGGCGGGCTCGAGCGCACCGAACTCGCCGACCAGCCCACGGAAAACCCCAAGGCACGCCTCGGCGTCGCTCATGGCATCGTGGTGGCTATCAAGATGCACGCCGTAATGCTCGCAGAGGTCGACAAGCGCTCCGGGCAGACCCTTCTGCTTCGCCACCAGCATCGTATCGATTACTTCGATCTCGGGCATTTCGATGTCGTAGGCAGCCAGACTCTTCTTGATGTGGTGGATGTCGGCGCCGTTGGCGTTATGCGCGACCAGGATGTGGTCTCGCAGCAAATCCGCCAGACCGGCATCCTCCCAGAAGCGGACAAAGGTCGGCATGTCGTCCAGTGAGTCCCAATCGATTTCCAGATGAGACCTACTCCACCAACCAATCTCGCTCTCAGGATTGATCACCCGGCAAACCGGGTCGCCCAGGCAGTTTCCCTCAAGATCCGTGAGGATATAAGCGACCTGGCATATCCTCTGCTGGGGATTCGCCGTCTCGCTGTCCCAGAAGATATATCCCTTTTTCGCCATACGGCTTCCTTTCCCTTAGAACAAACTGTTATCCCATTCGGGTGCCTGGGTTATCGTCCCGACACGGGAAAGGAACAGCACGTAGAAGGGGTCGTTCTTGAGATAGTAAACGCAGGCCGCCTCGTACTTGTCGCCCTTCTCCTTGGTCGTTGCCGACCCGTTGACGATAGGGTCAAGGGCATCGTAGACGGTCTTCATATAGCGACTCCCTTGTTGTTATTCAGACGTCACTATTTTAGCTAAGGACCGCCGGGACTCCTCCCAATTGGAGTTTATCGGTCGATAAGTCAAGCCGACCGGTCCGCGATTATCAATGGTTTATCTGCTTCACATAATAAATTGACTCAGGATTCACCCGCAATTCACCCGCAAGGTAAACCGATAAAGAAAAAGCTCGGAAGCAATTTTGCTTCCGAGCTGCAAGTTCTTGGTCGCGGGGGCAGGATTTGAACCTACGACCTCCGGGTTATGAGCCCGGCGAGCTACCAGACTGCTCCACCCCGCAATGTCTGGGCGCCTCATGTGCGCAAGAAAGAATATTACGCGGGAGTTCGGTAAACGGCAAGGAAAATCTCGTAGAGCATAATTCCTTCATATTTAAACCCCTCAGCCCCTATCACCGTAAACGAATCGCAGCCGAGCGCCGTCGACGGCACGTATACAATGGTGCGCGTCCTTTTATGCCAACACCGGGAGTAGACATGCTGCTCGCTATCGATATGGGAAATACGCAGACGGCCATGGGCCTGTTTGACGGAGACGAGCTGGTGCAGTCGTGGCGTATGCCCACCGATCGCTCCTATACCGCCGACGAGATCCACGTGCGCCTGATGGGTTTCTTTAAGATGTACGGCCTCTCGCTCGATGCGGTTGACGCGATCGCCTTTGCGGGCGTGGTGCCGCAGCTCTCGCGCGAGTGGCACGCCGTAGCCGACCGCATTGCCGCGGACGCCATCGTCATCGGGCCGCAGACGGCCGCCGTGACCAAGCTGCGCGCGGCGCGCCCCCAGGCCGTGGGCGCCGACCGCGTCGCCAACGCCGTTGCGGCCGAGACTTTCTACGGCGCGCCGGCAATCGTGGTGGACTTTGGCACCGCGACCAATATCGACGTCATCGATGAGGACGGTTATTACATTGGTGGGGCGATCGCGCCGGGCATCCGCATCTCCATGGACGCGCTTGCCACCCGAGCCGCCAAGCTCGCCAGCGTGCCGCTCGAGGCGCCCGAGCACACCATCGGTCGCGATACCGAGGAGTGCATTAAGGTCGGCGCCGTGGTGGGCGCTGCCGCCATGGCCGAGGGCCTGGTCGCGCGCATGAAGCGCGAGCTGGGCCGCGAGGATGCCACCGTTATCGCCACGGGCGGTCTCGCCGGCATCGTCGCCGATTCGACCGACGCCTTCGACGTGGTCGACGGCCAACTCACCATCAAGGGCATCTGCGAAATCTACCGCCGCATGCAGGAGCTGGGATAGAGCAGGGGCTTAAGTCGAGCACGCCCGATGTCACAGCCCCGCAAACGTTCGCCAAGCCTATTCCTCAAAACTGAAAAATTTTCAATTTTGAGGAATAGGGCGCTGGCAACCCATTCACCAGATAGGCGAAACCCTCCCCGGCACAGGCCGAAGAGGGCTTCGTTGTCATCGTTATCTTTGAGCGCGGGCGCCTCGCGTTACAGTCCGCGAATCCGTACGGCCTCGGGCGGAAACTCCTGCTCGCCGGCATCGGTCTTGATGGTCGCGCGGCCCCAGATGTCCAGGCCCGCAAACACACCGACTGCGAGCGGCAAGCCGTTGGGCGACACCGCCGCGACCTGACGACCCAGCAGTGGCACCATGTCAAAGTACTCGCCCAGCACCGGAGCCAGCGGGCCGGCAGCGCCCTGCGGCGTGTTGGCGGCAACCGCCCAGGCGTCAACGCGGGTCAGCACAGCGGCGGCCAATGCCTCGATCAGCGCCTCATCTGCCATATCCACGCCAAGCTCACCCAGCGCCGCACGCTCAATATCAACCGTCACCGCGGCAAACATGCCCGCAGCACCGGCACCGCCGTTCACGGCAACACGCGCGAGCGACGCCTCAAACGCAGGCGCACCGCACACGATATCGCTCGGCCACTGGATACCCACTTTACCGGCAAGGCCCAACCCCGGCGTCGAAGCCGTGCCCACGAGCGCGTCCATCATGCCCATCGCGGCCACAAACGGCAGGCCGTGGAAGGCATGCATGTTCACATCGGGGCGCACAACCAGCGAAAACGTCAGCGAAGCATCGCCCACGCTCCACGCGCACCAGCCCGCGGACACGCCCTCGCGGCCCGCGTCACGCGCCGCGTCGAGCTCGGTACCGGCGACAACAGCATTCATCTCGATCATCTACATACGCCCCAATTCGCCCACGATATGGCCCACGCGATCCTCGGGTTCCTTGACCTCGACACCGTTATAGCGGAAGAACCGCGCCGGGTCGTGCATCAGGTCCTCGAGCGGCACCAGCACAAAGTCACGCTCGCCGATCAGCGGATGCGGCAGGCGCAGCTTTTTGCCGCCGTGGGTCTCGCCGTCCATCCACAGCAGGTCCAAGTCGATGGTGCGCGGACCGTTGGCCTTGGCCTTTTTGGAGCGGTCGCGACCCAGCTCGGCCTCGATCTTCATGAGCTCGTCGAGCAGCACCAACGGCGCCAGCTCGGTCTTAATCTCGATGACGGCGTTGGCAAACGCGTCCTGGCGCGTCTCGTAGGCCGGCTCGCTCTCGTAGATCTTGGAGGAGTTGGACACGCAGGTGAGTGGAATCTCGGCGATCATGTCGCGTGCGGCGCGGATGTTGTCACAGCGATGCCCCAGGTTGGAGCCCACGGCCACAAACGCGCGGCGCGGCTGCGGCTTGGCAACCGCCCAGTAGCCGTTCAGGAACTGCGCAAAGCCCGCGGCGTCGTGCACGCGCACGATGTTGGCACCGGCCTGGATGGCGCCCAGGCACACGCCAAACGTAGCGGCATCGCGCTCGGCGGCCTCGGTCACGCCCGAGACGGCGCCCACAAAGCGCTTGCGCGATACGGCGCACATGAGCGGATAGCCCAGTGACGCCATCTTGGCAGTCTCGCGCTGGATGACGATGTCCTCGTTGGCCGTCTTGCCAAAGCCCGGACCGGGATCGATGCAGATGCGGTCGCGCGACACGCCGGCGTGGATGAGCGCGCGGGCCTGGTCGGACAGAAAGCCCATGACGCGGCGCATGATGGGCGCCGAATCGGGCAGGGTGAAGCGGCGGAGCTGCGAGGTGGGCACGTAGGCCTCCTCGCGGCGGGCGCTGCGGCGCATCATGGCCGCCAGGTGATCATTGGGCTCCGGAGCGGCCTCGGTGGCCTCGGGCGCGGGCGCGACGGTCTCGGCAGCAGCAGCCTGCTCGGCGGCCGGCGTCTCCTGCTCGCTTGCAGGCTCGGTCGCGGGCTCAGGTTCGCCAAACGGCAACGAGGGCTGCACCACGCCGCCCGGAAGCTTGGCCTCCGGCTTAGGCTCGCCCAGCAACTTGCCGCGACGGCGACGGGCCGGCTTCTCGGCCTCGCGCGCGGCCTCGGCAGCCGCTTCGCGTGCCTTCTCGGCAACAAACGCCGCTGCCGAGGTATCGAGCTGCACCGTTGCGTGCGTGCGCGCGGGCGCGGCGACCTCGCCGGCATGCATCACGATGACGCCGCAGGTGCTCGTCTTAACAAACTCGACCATCTTGGGGTCGGTGAAGCCGGTCACGTCGTTGACGATCGAGGCGCCGCAGCGCACGGCCGCCTTGGCAACCGCCACATGACGCGTGTCAATCGAGACGATGGCGCCCTCTTTGGCCAGCGCGCGCACCACGGGCAGCACGCGGCGCGCTTCCTCATCGGAATTGACCGGGGTAAAGCCGGGGCGCGTGGACTCACCGCCCACGTCGATGATGTCGGCGCCGGCGTCGAGCATCGCCAGGCCGTACTCGATCGCGGCATCCGGGTCGAAGTGCTCCCCGCCATCGCTAAACGAATCGGGCGTCACGTTGAGGACGCCCATGATGCGCGGGCGGTCAAAGCTGAGCTCATACTTTCCGCACCGCCATGTCTTGCTGTCGTTCGCCATGAACATCCTCCTAAAATGCCCACGCCGCCGAGCTTGGGGAGCTGGCGGCGGGGTCGCTTTGCACTCAGTCTTTCTATTGTATCCGCGCACGCGGGCTAGAACGCAAACGCGGCCGCGATGTCGCAAGAAATCAGCAGGTCGGCATTTGCATCCTGATCGGTAGGCGCCAAATTGCAAATGGCCAGCGTATCGCCGGTAAAGTAACGCGTAAGGCCCGCCGCCGGATACACCACGAGCGAGGTCCCACCCACAATGAGGGCATCGGCCGCGGCGATGGCGGCAACGGCACCGGTCAACACATGCTCGTCGAGCGGCTCTTCGTAGAGCACCACATCGGGCTTGATGCGACCACCGCACGCAGGGCACACGGGCACGCCCGCGGCGTCCTCGTGCTCGCGCGAGCAAATCCACTCGGCGCTATAGACCGCGCCGCACGACTGGCAAATGTTGCGATGGACCGATCCGTGCAGCTCGAACACGCGCTGCGAGCCCGCCATCTGATGCAAGCCGTCGATGTTTTGCGTCACCACGGCATCAAGCTTGCCGGCGCGCTCCAGCTCGGCCAGCTTGGTGTGACAGCGGTTGGGCTTAGCGTTAAGCGCGATCATCTTGGTGCGGTAGAAGTCGAAGAACTCGGCCGGATGCGCCTCGTAAAAGCTATGCGACAGCATGGTCTCGGGCGGATAGGCAAACTGCTGGTGATACAGGCCGTCCACGCTGCGGAAATCGGGGATGCCACTTGCCGTGGAAGCACCAGCGCCGCCAAAGAAGACCACGCGCTTGTGGGTATCAAAAAGCTCCGCCAGCGCGGCGGAGGCCTGCTTGGGATCCGATATTGCCTGCGTCATATGAGCCCTCCGTCCTTGTTGATCGGGCGGCGTCGGGCGATGTCCCAGCATGCGACCTTTAAGTCAGCATGCGCGGAGCCCACCCCGCCCCTGTTGCGCTAATCTTAAGCCTGCCAACCCCGTCGAAAGGACACCATGCCTCAGACTTACACTTTCGCCTCGTGGAACGTCAACGGCCTGCGCGCCGTGCTCAAAAAGGACCCGAGCTTTATCCAGATCGCGCAAGAACTCGACGTCGATATCCTGGCGCTGCAAGAGACCAAGTTGCAAGAAGGCCAGGTCGATATTGACCTGCCCGGCTATCACCAAACCTGGAGCTACGCCGAGCGTAAAGGCTATTCGGGCACTGCGGTCTTTAGCCGCCAGGAACCGCTGCGCGTGCTGCACGCCGACGCGCTGTTACCCTACGCCGGCGAGGACAAGGCGGCCGCACTCGTCACCCAAGCCGTAACCGAGGGCCGCGTCTGCGCGCTGGAGTTCGACAAGTTCTGGTTTGTGGATGTCTACACTCCCAACGCGCAAAACGAACTCGCCCGCATCGACGTGCGCATGGCTTGGGACGATGCCTATCGCGGCTTTTTGAGCGCGCTTGAACGCGAGACCGGCAAGCCCGTCGTGACCTGCGGCGACTTTAACGTGGCGCACGAGGAGATCGACCTTAAGAACCCCAAGTCCAACCGCGGCAACGCGGGCTTTTCGGACGAAGAGCGCGGCAAGTTTACCGAGCTGCTCGACGCCGGTTTTACCGATACCTGGCGCGCGGCAAACCCCGACGTCGAGGGCGTCTACAGCTGGTGGAGCTATCGCTTTAATGCCCGCAAGAACAACGCCGGCTGGCGCATCGACTACTTCCTGGTAAGCGACGCAATCGCCGACAACGTACGCGACACCGGCATCCGCAGCGACATCTTTGGCAGCGACCACTGCCCCGTCACCCTCACGCTAGAGCTCTAGCCCCAACTGATCCCCTGGGGACGGAGGAAAACGGATCATTTTGGGCCTCGTGAGGGTATCCGCGTGACCCATCCGCCACGAAACACGCCCATCTACTACGTTTAAGCCACCACCCTCAACCACAGTGAACAACGCAAAAAGAAAACCGCAGGTAGAAAGCCTACGGTTTTTCATAAAACACGGTTGTGTTTGGGGGTGTCGGGCCAAACGTAGTAGATAGGCCGATTTCGTGGCGGGCGAGTTCAGCTGATTCCCCGGGGGCGTCTGGAGACGGAAGAAAACGGATCAATTTGGCTCTTGAGGGTCACGACGCCCGTCATATCAGCCAGCCATTCCAAAACTATGCCAGTTTACGGGGCTAAATCGCGAACCCCCAACCATACGCAATTCCGAAATAATAAAACCGCAGGTAAACGGCTTGCTCTATTTCAAAAATAGCCGGCATGGTCTGCTTGTGCCAATCTGGCCCCGTAAACCGGCATAGTTTTAAAATGGCACTTCTGCAGTATTGATTCCCGCCCCGGCGCAACCAGCCCTACAGTCCGTACTTCACGACGACTCGGTTGATGCGGCGACACCAAGGCTTGTACAGGGCGACCAAAAACACGCAGGTCGCAAGGCCGTGCGTGATATCGAACGGTACGGCGGTGGCAAGACGCGCCATGGCACCCGCCCACGTGAGCGGTTGAACAAAACCGATAATGTCGTAGGCGTTGATCACAACGCCGTACAGCAAACCCGAAGCAAAGCCGTAGGTCAGCAGCGCCAGCATACGCACGGTGCCATCGGCGCGATCAAAAGCGCCGGCATGCGCCAGCGCACCGCCAACGTATCCCACGAGCCCCCAGGCATACATCTGCCACGGCGTCCACATGCCCTGTCCAAAAAAGAAATTGCTGGTCAGCGCCGCCAGCGCGCCAACCATAAAACCATTGCGGCGGCCAAGCGTCGCCCCCGCGATAATGGCGATGGCACTCGCGGGTTTAAAGTCGGGAATGGGGCCAAACAAGATGCGCCCCGCCGCGGCCAACGCCGCCAGAACCAGCGTTGGCATAATCTGGCGCAGGCCCGGTCGCGACGCCTCGTAGCCTGCAAAGAACAGCGCAAGCACCAGCGCCACCACGACAAGCATGGCGAGCGCCGCCTGCTCAACGCCCGCCAGCAACGCCGCAGCCATCACGGCTGGCACCGCCAGCAGCAGCGGTATCTCCAGTTTTGCGAGTAGGCGCACGATGCGATAATCCGTCATCCCATCACGCCCTATAAAACACGTTGTCGGCAAAGAAGTCGGCCGGGGGCTCCATGCAGGCAATCTCGCCATCGAACATCATGGCGATGTCGTCGGCGACCTGCTCGGCAAAGTCCAAATCGTGCGTAGCCATGATGACGGTGCCGCCAGCCTTCGCATGGTCACGCAGGGCGCGGGCGATGATGCGGCGGCTCTCCAGGTCCAAGCCCTTCGTGGGCTCGTCAAGCAGCAGCAGCTCGGGGCCAATCAGCAGCAGCTTTGCCAGCGCGAGCAGCTGGCGCTGTCCGCCCGAGAGGTCGTAGGGGTGACGCGTCTCCAGGCCGTCCAATCCCAGTTGCGCCGCACGCTCCCGCGCCAAGTTCTCGTCATATCCGCAGGTCGAGGCCCATTCCATCAGCTCATCGCGAACCGTCTCGGCAACCAGCAATGCTTTGGGATTCTGAGGCAACAGCGCCGCCGAGGCCGCTCCGCGCACCATGCGGCCGCGCTGCAGCTTGGCGGTCTTGGCCAGCACCGAAAGCATCGTCGACTTGCCGCAGCCGTTTCCGCCCACGACTGCATGCACCGCGCCAGCCGAAAACGACGCATCGAGCCCGCGCAGCACCCAACCGCCCGCGCGATCGTAGCGAAACCAGCCTTCCGACAGGGTGGTAGCCGACCCAGCGTGCATTTTTTGGAGTATTCTGCTTCCATTCGTGCGCGGGAAGGCTTCCGAGCCGTTCTCGAGCGACGTTTGCGCCACAAATTCGGACGATTTGTCCAATCCCGAACTTTTTTTCGCGCTCGATACGTCCCCGGGCGGCTCCAGAGAGCCCAAATTGTCCTCACGCCTGCTGAATACTCCGTTTTTTGCACATCGGACGGCACCCCACCCCAACATGTCGTCGGAAAACAGCGATTCTCGGCGTCCCAAAGAAGCCATATCCGCCACCTCGCGCACGCGACCGTCCTCAATCCGGTACGCACACGTCGCGTATTCGAGCATTGGGCGCGGCTGATGCGTCGCCACAACAACCGTGCAGCCCAGCTCGCGATTCACACGAAACAGCGCGTGCAGGAAATTCTTCTCGGCAACGGGATCGAGCTGAGACGTGGGCTCGTCGAGCAGCAGCACGCGCGGGCGCAGCGCCAGAACGGCCGCCAACGACAGCAACTGTTTGCGACCACCCGAAAGCGTGTCAGTATCGCGATGAAGCCAGTCCTCCAGACCAAAGAAATAGCTGGTCTCAGCTACGCGACGGCGCATCTCATCACGTGCTAGCCCCAAGTTTTCCAGGCCAAACGCCATCTCGTGCCACACGGTTTCGCACACGATCTGGTTCTCGGGATCCTGGAACACATAGCCCACGCGCTCCGCCGATGCCCGCACGTCCATGTCGGCAACGTTCTCGCCCAGCACGCGCGCATCACCAGTGCGCTCGCCCGCCGGCGCGATCTCGGGCTTGAGCAGCGACAGTAGCGTCGACTTGCCCGAACCGGTACCGCCAACAAGCAGCGCAAATGCACCTTGGGGAACACGCCAATCAAGCCCCTCGAGCACCGGTGCCCCGGCCCCGGGATAGGCAAAACTAAGGCCCTGCACCTCAATCGCCGGAATATCCGGGCCGCACGCCGCGCCCGACACCGGGCCCCTATCCAACCGAGACATCAGCCAAACCTCTTCTCATCAATCGCATGCAACGCGCAAGGCAGCACCATCCAGGCAGCGTACACGACATAGCCCGGCCACGGCGCCGGCACCGAGAGCTGCGGATAAAACGAATACTGCGTCGTCGCGGTCCACGCCACTGCCGCCGTGGCCACGCCAAACAACGCAAGCCCAACCAGCGCGGCAATGTCGCTGCGCCCCAGTCGATACCGCGCATACGTCGTACGACGCGTCGCGGCACCCCACCCGCGCGAGCGCATCGCGTCCGCGCGCTCCAGCGAATCTTCCATGCCCCAGCCCATCAACACGCTCGACGCCCGCAGGCGCGAGCGTACGGGGTCGGCCGGCGCGCGGCCCGGCACATCAATCGCATCCTGCACCGCCAGCACCGTACGACCGCGGCGCAAAAACTGCGGGATAAGCCTCATGCACATCGAGATCATGAGCGCAATCACCGGTGCGGCATTACCCAGCAGCGCGAGCACCTTGTCGTATTCGAGCATCGACGCCGCGGCCCCAAACCACAGCACGCTCGCCACAAACAGCCCGCCCATGCACAGGCCGTATACCATGCTCTCCAGATACACCGCGCGCATGCCAATACGGAACAGCTCCGTCGAGCCCGAGGCGCTAAACAGAGGATTGACCAGCGCGATAATCAAAATCACCGGCAGCTGCCAGCGAAGCGCCCCCAACGTGCGGGCAGCCCCACGCGTCGCAAATCCATACGCCAGCCCGCCCGCAAGTGACAGCGCAATCAGTACCGGCTGCATCGAGAACATAGTGAGCCCCAGCGTCAGCACTATATAGAGTGCCGGCACAGCCGGATGCGACATCGAGAATGCCGCGACGGGCTCGTTGCCCGATTCCTCTCGCATGATATCCACGGGCACCCCATCCCCTCGCTCAAACGTCAACGCCGCAGCGCCGCCACCATACACAACCAGCGCAAACACCGCGTCAACGGCACCGACATCGGCGGCAATGCGTCAATCGTTACGCGCTCGTCATATGCCTGCGGTATCATATTGCGCCGTGTATCGTTTCCAAACACACGTCTCTATAACGTAACAGGAGATCACATGGACGCAACCGCAATTATCCTCGCTGCCGGCGAGGGCACCCGCATGAAGTCGAACCACTGCAAGGTTTCGCACAAGATCCTGGGTAAGCCCATGGTCCAGTGGATCGTCGACGCTACCATCAAGGCCGGCTGCAGCCGCGTCGTGGTTGTCATCGGCAGCCACGCCGACGAGATGCGCGCCCTCATCGACGGCGCCTACGCCAACAGCGCCACCAAGGTCGAGTGCGTCGAGCAGACCGAGCGTCTGGGCACCGGTCACGCCGTGAAGGTCGCACTCGAGGCCTGTGGCATCACGCAAGGCCCCGTCGTGGTGCTCAACGGCGACCTGCCGCTCATCACCGCCGACACCGTCGCCAAGTTCGCGCAAACCGTCGCCACCGGCGAGCTCGCCTGCACCGTCATGACCATGACCCCGCCCGATCCTTTCGGCTACGGCCGCATCAAACTGGGCGACGACGGCCAGATCGAGCGCATCATCGAGCAGAAGGACTGCACGCCCGAGCAGGCCGCCACGCTGCTGGAGTGCAACGCCGGCTGCTACGCCTTTGACGGCGCGCAGCTCGCCGCCCACATTAACGAGATCGGCAACGACAACGCGCAATCCGAGTACTACCTGCCCGACATGCTCGAGATCCTCAAAGGCCACGGCCAGGCTGTCTCCATCTTCCACTGCGACGACTACCGCGACGGCCTGGGCGTCAACAGCCGCATCCAGCTCGCACAGCTCACCGCCATCGCGCGCGACCGCATCAACGAGCACTGGATGGCCGAGGGCGTTACCTTCATCGACCCCACGCAGGCCTGGATCGGCCCCGATGCCGTTATCGGCCGCGATACCGTCGTGTGGCCGCAGACGCACCTGATCGGCCACGTCACCGTGGGCGAGGAGTGCCAGCTCGGCCCCAACAGCCGCCTCACCGACACCACCGTCGGCAGCGGCTGCGTCATCGACGAGACCATCGCCATCGAGGCCGTCATCGAGAACGGCGTCGACTGCGGCCCGCGCGCCTACCTGCGCCCGGGCACCCACATGCTCGACGGCTCCAAAGCCGGCACGCACGTGGAGATCAAAAAGTCCACGATCGGCGAGGGATCCAAGGTGCCGCACCTGTCCTACATCGGCGACACCACCATGGGCCCCGGCGTCAACGTGGGCGCTGGCTCCATCACCTGCAACTACGACGGCGTGCACAAGCACAAGACCGTCATCGGCAAGGATGCCTTCATCGGCTCCGACACCATGATGGTCGCGCCTGCCCAGATCGGCGACGGCGCGCTCGTGGCCGCCGGCTCCGTCATCACCGAGCCGGTCCCGGCAGACGCACTCGGACTGGGTCGTGCCCGTCAGGTAAATATTGAGGGCTGGGCCGCCGATTATCGCCGCCGTCTGCACGAGGACGACGAGGTATAACGTTTTATCAAGCATCTAAGGAGCTGTTCCCATGGGGACGGCTCCTTTTTCTATGCTGACCTGCGCGACCGGATGAGTGGTCGGTTCGTGTCCGTTGACGGTAAAGACGTTATCAAGACTCGATAAACCCCGCCGCGCGGTTACAATGCAAGAAGGCATCTATATGGCATTCGATATAAAGGAGAAGGGTAATGCCGATTAATGATCCCGAGAAGTCGGAGAATATGCGCAAGTCCATCCGCGTGTATTCCGGTTCCTCCAACCGTCCCCTCGCTCAGAAGATTGCTGAGTACCTTGGGGTCGAGCTTTCGGGCCTTACGCTAAAGCAGTTCGCCAATGGTGAGATTTACGCCCGCTACGACGAGACCGTCCGCGGCGCCGACGTCTTCCTGATTCAGTCCGTGGCCGGCGGCAACGTCAACGACATGCTCATGGAGCTGCTCATCGCCACCGACGCTGCCAAGCGCGCATCCGCCCGCTCCATCACCGCCGTTATCACCCACTACGGCTATGCCCGCCAGGACCGCAAGGCCGGCCCGCGCGAGCCCATCACTGCCCGCCTCGTCGCCAACCTGCTCGAGCGCGCCGGCGTCAACCGCATCATCACCCTCGACCTGCACCAGGGTCAGATCCAGGGCTTCTTTGATATCCCGGTTAACCACCTGTCCGCGCTGCCGCTGTTTGGCCAGTACTACAACGACATGCACTTCGACACCGACAACCTGGTTGTCGTCTCCCCCGACGTGGGTCGTGCCAAGGCCGCCAAGAAGCTGTCCGACATGCTCGGCTGCGACCTGGCCATCGCCCACAAGGGCCGTCCGCGCCACAACGCCGCCGAGGTCATGGGCATCATCGGTGACATCAAGGGCAAGACCTGCATCATCAACGACGACATGATCGACACCGCTGGCACCCTGTGCGCCAACGTCAAGGAGCTCAAGGCTATGGGTGCCGGCGACATCTACGTGTGCGCCACCCACGGCATCTTCTCCGGTCCGGCCATCGAGCGTCTGAACGACGCCCCCATCGTCGAGTGCGTCGTCACCGATGCCATTCCCGTCGAGGTCGGCGGCAAGATTAAGACCATCTCGGTCGCCGAGGAGTTCGCTCAGGCCATCTCCGCCGTTTACCACGAGGAGCCCGTCTCCACGCTCGTCGGCGGCGACTTCGCGCTGTAATCCAACGCACATCGCATCATCTTTGATGTTTCAAAGGGGGTCGGAAGTTCGCTTCCGACCCCCCCTTCTATTCCTCGCCAACCCGCCTTGGACAGTTAGTTCAAATTTGTATTTTTCTGAGCGCTCACACGGGTCACTTGATACGCCAAAAGCCCTCTTGTCGGCATAATATTGGCCAATCTCTCTTCTGGCGGACGTCTTCACTATGTCATTTGCTCCATTTTGCCCACTGAACCCTTCAGTAATGGCAAAATGCCCCGGTCGTTTTATACAAATCTGAACTAACTGTCCAGCACCCATCTCGGTCCATACCTTCAAGGCCAAACCAGCGCCCCGCGCTCCGTTTTTCAAGGCCCCTCGCACAATCGCGCTACCGTCCGCGGCACACGACGCTCCTTTGAGCGAAAAGAACGGCACAGCCATATCATTTCGCCAACGGCTGAGTACCTTATAGCTATGACCGCCGTGATCTCACATTTCTCCGCCCTCCGCGCAATTCGCCGCGCTCGACGGGTGTACTCTGCGCTTCCCTGGAGCGCCATCAACGCCGAACAACAAGCACAAGCCCTTGCGGGCTGCGTTCCCAATAAAGACGCCATAGACTTTGCGGCTCTTTCGATGCTTGATGCCTGGAACGAAGACGACTCCGAGCGCTTAGACCTCCTTGTTGCGGATGGTAACAACAGACGCCCCGACGAACGCCTTCTCCAGCACTCCATCACCGCCCCGCTTCCCGCAGGGGCAATCATGCACATCGAAGCCGACATCTACGCAACGTCTCCCGCCATGACAGCCATGTTGTACTCTAGGAATGAGCCCGTAGCCAAGGTCCTGATGCTTCTCATGGAGCTACTCGGCTCTTACTCCCTCCCGCCCGAGGCAACCTATCCCATCGCCCATGACGACACGTGGCCCAAGGCCGATAGCTTCAAAGTGCTGGACGATCTTGATTGCCAGGGCGACCAACCGGCAGCCGAAAAACAAAACGAAACCCGCTACGAGCAGGCACACTACAAATGCGAGCCTGCTACAACCATAAAAGAGCTCGAGGCAGTCGCACAGTTTGCCAAAAGCAGCTCCTACGCCTCGTTTCGCACGGCCGTCAGGCTCGCCCGAGCCGGATCCGCATCCCCAGCGGAATCCTTAATGTTCGCCGTCCTAGGCGCACCCATGCGTTTTGGCGGATTCGGATGTTGCAGCCTGCCCATGGGAGGTCTGCTGCTCAACTATCGAATCGACTTCGACACCCTTGCAGTCAACATGTCCTCGGGCATCCCCTATGCCATCTGCGACTTATATTGTCCGGCCGCAGGAGTCGACAACGAATACAACGGAATTGGACACGAGCTCCAGAACGCTCGCATCCACGACGGAAACCGCAACAACGGCCTTAAAGCCATGGGCGTTCACGTTCTGGTTATCAATCGCGACCAAATGAAAGACCTTGTTGCACTCGAAGCCTTCGCCCAGACGATGCATCGACTTGCCGGTATTCGATTCCGCTATCGCATCAAGGGCTATCGCAAGCGTCAAGCTGCATGGCTCAACGCTCTTCGGGCCGGAATCGGCCTCGCGCCGGTCTAGAAAGCGTATCTCGACAACATCGCCGAGCAAGGCTGGACAGTTAGTTCAGATTTGTATAAACAGACGGCTTATTTCAAGGCGCTTTGCTGCCATCTCGGGGCCAATCACCTCATTTAAAGGCTCGAATGGCTTCGAAATAGCGCAAAACGTGCGCCCCAAAGCACCGAAACGGCTCCATGTCTCCGATTTTGGCAGCCGAGAGCCTCTTGCTTTATACAAATCTGAACTAACTGTCCACCCCGGTTTCCTGCAACCGCTCAAACGCCCTCAACTCACCTCAATCGCCCTCAACTCACCTCAATCGCCCTCCATTTGACAGCGGCAACGGGGTCGCTCACCATAGCAGACGATAAATCGACGAAAGGAAGCACATGGCAGCTGCACAGCCGCTTAAGATTCGCATGGTTGCCGGACTTGGCAACCCTGGCGAGGAATACGCCGAAACCCGCCACAACGCTGGCTTTAAGGCAATCGACGAGCTGGCCCGTCAGGCCGGTGTCACGTACTGGAAAAACCAGGCCGGCGCCGAGGTCGCACTCATCAACATCAACGATCCCGAGGAAGAGGGTGGCAAGCGCCAGATCGTGCTGGTCAAGCCGCAGTCGTATATGAATACCTCGGGTGGCCCCATCTCCAAGCTCTGCCGCGAGTACAAGATCAAGGCCGAGGAGCTACTCGTGATTCACGACGAGCTCGACATCCCCGCCGGTGACGTGCGCGTCAAGGTGGGCGGTGGCCACGCCGGGCACAACGGCCTGCGCTCCATCATCGACAAGATGGGCAGCCGCGACTTTAGCCGTATCCGCACCGGCATCGGCAACCCTCCCGGCAAGATGGCCGTGGCAGACTATGTGCTCAAACAGCTGCGCGCCCGCGAGGCCGATGACTTCCAGGACACCTGCGCCCGCGCCGCCGACGCCGCGGGTCTCGCCATCGTGCACGGCGTGATCTATGCCCGCGACCACGTCAACGGCGCCGCCTCCGCCAACGGCAAGCACTAAAACCTATCATTTAGGGACAGGTTTATTTTGGCGGCTTTTATCTGCGGAAACGCCGCGGTGGCCGCATTGCAATAAACACGCTGCCACCATACATGCATAACGCTCCAAAGGGGGCCGGCCTCACCAAAGCGCGAGGCCGGCCCCCTTTGTCGTTTTGCCTGATAAAACCTACCAAAATAAACCTGTCCCTTTTTTGGCAGGTCACTTTTCCGCCTGCCGAAGATACACGTAAACAGCATGTCCATGAGGGTATAATTTGCACCGTATGTCTGCACAACGCCTGTGCGCGTACGGTTTTATTCGGGCTACCGTCCATTTCCGTGGAGGCACGGTTCGGCGGCCCTAACAAGAGAGGGGTTCTATGTATAAGATCCTGGAGAAGACGCAGTTCTCGGAGAAGGTGTTCAAGTTCCGCATCGAGGCGCCCGCTATCGCCAAGCATGCGCACGCTGGACAGTTCCTCATGGTTCGCGCCAACGAGACGGGCGAGCGCGTCCCGTTTACCCTAGCCGGCTGGAACGGTGACGAGGGCTGGGTCGAGTTCATCTTCATGGTGATCGGCAAGACCACCGAGATGCTTTCCACCTACGAGGCCGGCGAGTCGCTGCGCGACGTCGTGGGCCCGCTGGGCGTTCCCACCGAGATGGCCGAGGGCCCCTGCGCCGTCATTGGCGGCGGCGTCGGCCTGGCAATTGCCTTCCCGGTCGCCAAGCACCTGGTCGAGACCGGTCACGAGGTCCACGCCATCATGGGCGCCCGCACCAAGGACCTCCTGCTCATGGAGGACCAGTTCCGCGAGCTCCTCGACGAGGACCACATCCACATCACCACCGACGACGGCTCCTACGGCGAGCAGGGCGTTGTCACCGCTCCGCTGGAGCGCCTGCTGCAGGACAAGGACGTGAGCCAGGTCTTCTGCGTCGGCCCCGTTCCGATGATGAAGTTCTCGACCCTCACCGCCCAGAAGTACGACACCCCCATCACCGCGTCGCTCAACCCCATCATGGTTGACGGCACCGGCATGTGCGGCTGCTGCCGCGTCGAGGTGGGCGGCGTGACCAAGTTCGCTTGCGTCGACGGCCCCGACTTCGATGCCACCCTGGTCGACTGGGATGACCTTCGTGCCCGCCAGGCCGCTTACCGTTCCGAAGAGGGCGCGTCCCTCAAGGCCTATGAGGAAAAGAGCTGCGCATGCCACTAGTTAACGGTCGTTTCGTTGCCGATATGAAGTCGCCCCGCACCCCCGATAACGAGGAGCCGGCTGCCGAGCGCGCCTGCGACTTCCGCCCCGTCGACAAGGGCTTCACCGAGGAGATGGCGCTGGCCGAGGCCGAGCGCTGCCTCAACTGCAAGAAGCCGTTCTGTGTTGAGGGCTGCCCCGTCAACATCAACATCCCCCGCTTTATCGAGCAGATCCGCGCGAAGGACTTCGGCGGCGCCCTCGATACCATCCGCGAGGACTCCATGCTTCCCGCCATCTGCGGCCGCGTCTGCCCGCAGGAGAACCAGTGCGAGGGCAAGTGCATCCGTGGCAAGAAGTCCGAGCCCGTGGCCATCGGCCAGCTCGAGCGCTTCCTGGGTGATCGCCCCGAGCTCGCCTCCACGCCCAAGATGGCCCCCAAGAATGGCAAGAAGGTCGCCGTCGTCGGCTCCGGCCCGTCCGGCATCACCTGCGCCGGCGAGCTCGCCCGCAACGGCTTTGACGTTACCGTCTTCGAGGCATTCTTCACCGGCGGCGGCGTGCTGGTCTACGGCATCCCCGAGTTCCGTCTGCCCAAGGCAGTCGTCAAGCGCGAGATTGACGGCCTGGAGGACATGGGCGTCAAGTTTGAGTACAACTCCGTCGTGGGCAATATGGCCACGGCCGAGGAGCTGTTCGAGCAGGGCTTCGACGCCATCTACGTGGCGACCGGCGCAGGCCTGCCCAAGTTCCTCAACGTCCCCGGCGAGAACCTGCCCAACGTCTTCTTCGCTAACGAGTACCTCACCCGCGTGAACCTGATGAAGGCCAACAAGTTCCCCGAGTACGACACCCCCACCAAGCACGGCAAGAACGTCGTCGTCTTTGGCGGCGGCAACGTGGCTATGGACGCTGTCCGTACCGCCAAGCGTCTGGGCGCCGAGCACGCCATCATCGCCTACCGTCGTACCGAGGACGAGATGCCCTGCCGTCGCGCCGAGCTGCACCATGCTAAGGCCGAGGGCGTCGAGGTTCTGCCGCTCGTCTCCCCGCTCGAGTTTGTCGCTGGCGAAGACGGCTCCGTGTGCGCCGTCAAGGTCCAGAAGATGGAGCTCGGCGAGCCTGACGAGTCCGGCCGTCGCCGCCCGGTGCCCATCGAGGGCGCCATCGAGGAGATCCCCTGCGACGTCGCCATCTCGGCTATCGGCACCAACGCCAACCCCTTCGCAAAGAAGATCGGCGGCAAGATGGAGCTCAACAAGTGGGGCTACATCGTCGCCGACGAGGAGACCGGCCAGACCACCGATCCCCGCATCTGGGCCGGCGGCGACATCGTCACCGGTGCCGCTACGGTCATTCTGGCGATGGGCGCCGGCAAGAAGGCCGCTGCCTCCATCACCAAGAGCCTGCTGGGCGAGTAATCACCCTCAGCGCTAGCCACCAAACGGCAAAGTCCCCGTCGAGCACACGCCCGGCGGGGACTTTTTCTATGCCGGCCGCCCAAACCACCACGATGGGGCAGGCACCTTTGTGGTGGTTTGGGACTTGCCCGGTCGTTTTGTCTCAATCTGTAACAGTTGGAGTCCGTTGAGCCCTGCAGTTGTTACAGATCGAGATATTGTGCCGGCCGCCCACGCCGCATCTCAATCTGTAACAGTTAGAGACCAAATATGCCGCCTGGTGTTACAGATCAAGACGTTGGGCTGACGGCCGAACGGTTCATCTAAATCTGTAACAGTTAGAGGCTAAATATCCCGCTTGGTGTTACAGATTGAGATTGTGCTGAAGCCGAGGATGGGCGCCGTCGCCAAAACCTAACGCTTGCGGCGCTTGGTCGCAGCGATGCCTGCCGCGGCAACGGTTGCGCCGGCGATGCCCAGGGCGGCGACCGTCATCGCGGCGCTATCGCCCGTGGCGGCCAGGGCGGTGTCGGCTTTCTCGGCCGGAGCGGCCTTGGCGACCGTTTTGGTCACCGTAATCGTCTTAGCTGACGTTACGGCAGGCTTGACCTCCGGTTTGATCCCCGGCTTCTGCTCGGGCTTCACCTCGGGCTTCACCTCGGGCTGCGGCGCCGGCATCTCCGGGTCGACCGGGACCGGCTTAGCCTCGGGCGTAAACGTCAGGTCGGTGATTAGCCATAGCGTACGGAACAAGCCGGGAACAGGCGCATGCTCGCTTGCCTTATCCACCCGATAACTGCACTCCACGCCATTGACCATCAGTTTAATGTTAGACGTAAAGAAGAAATCCCACGCCGGCTTAAAGTACAGGCCATAGCGATAGGTCACACCAGATTTAAAAGCGTCGATGTGGTTGGTGATTTTCCGGTCCCAGAATATATCGGAGTTCACTTCACTGCCATCGCTGCCCGTCCAGAACTCACACTGAAGAATGGAGTTCGAGCCCGCCGGAGTGTCTGCCGTAAAGTCCGGTTTATCGCCCGCCCTAAAGATGGTGGTGGCGTCGTCAATCTCGATAACGTCGATAGTTTGCCAATCATCAACCGGCTGCTCGCACAGCATATTGGCCGCATTGGGCGCAAACACGCCATCGACGGTCTTATCTGTCACGTCGGTCACACCATGCGACGTAATGGCGTCGTTTGCCGGCGCGGCGGCGTTGTCGCTGGGATTGTTTTGTTCAGCGGGTGCCGCATTGTTAGACTCATCGGCGGCGTCAGCCGGAGTCGTCTGCTGAGGTTCGGCGACAGTTTGTGCCGCCAGAGCAGCGTCGGTTGCAGGCGTGGTCGCCGGAGCCGCATCCTCCGCAACTGCCGGCGTCACCAGAGCCGCGGCAACCTCGCCCGTCGCGGCGGCGGAATCCGCGCACTCGGTCGCGAGCGCCACGCTCGGCAGCAGTAGCTGGACGATCATGAGTGCGCACGCACCGACGCTGGCAATCTTCACGCCCACGCAACGCCAAGTACCGTGAACGAGCGAGCAAGCGCGCTCGCGCTGGGTTTGCTTATCAAAGTGGCTTCCGTTCATAACGGCCTCCCTAATCGAAGGATTAACGCCACTACAAAGGCGCCTGTCCCTTTGCGGTGGTCCTGTACAACCAAGATGCGCCAAATGGCCCCGTACGCCTAGGTTCGTACATGCGAGCCCAGGCTGTTACCTACGAAAATACAAAAAGCTGCCGCGAAGACACTTATGCCCACACAGCGGATGAAAATGGCTGTGAAAGCTAATGCTAGCTGCTGCGGCGCTTGGACGCGACGAAGCCGGCGCCGATGACGGACGCACCGGCAATGCCGAGGGCCGCCGCCGTCGTCGCGGCGTTGTCACCCGTGGCGGCCAGAACACCGGAAGTGTTTTTGGCTCCGGCAGCAGTCTTGGTCGCAACGGTCGTGGTGGTCTTTGCGTCCTTATCTACGGGCTTGAGGTCAGGCTTCTGCTCGGGACTTGGCATGGGATCGGGCTCCGGAGTCGGCTCGGGGTCCGGCGTCGGCTCCGGCTCCTGCCCGTCTCCAAAACCAATCACTACATCATGGGCGACCTCAGAAGAACCGACGATATCCGTAATCGCAGACGAACCGGCAACACCGACGACCTGCCCGTTCTGGGAACTCGGCCATTGCCCTGCATCGACAACCTTTTTCACATCGCGCACGGCACCATCCATCGGAGTCGTAATCGTCGCGCTCCCGCGCAAATCGTTCACGCTCAAATCAATCATCGCGGCACGGAACAGTGTCGCATTCGCGACGTTGCGGTTGATCGCATAGATTCCCGCAGTCGCGCCCGAAGCTTCAATTTTCGATTTGCGAATCTTGATACGAGGCGTTTCTGAACCGGTGTTTGCCTCTGCCATGATTCCAAAACTTTGATTGCGGGCGGCATCGATGCCGTTTGCAGCAGACAGGCTTCGAGACGTAAGATTCGACTCCTCGACAAGCATCCACACCGCACCGCCTTGCGAACGTGCGCTGATGCCCGCCGAGAGCGAAGCCGCACTGCCGGCGGAAAGCGCGACATCGGCTCCGTTGATAATTTTCATGAGGGTATTCTTCTTGATACCGACCGTATTGATGCACGCGGAAACCTGCCAGGCATCGGCTGTCTTGATCGACAGACTGGCGGCATCGATGGTGACATCGGCACCGCGCTCGTAAGCGGAATCCGGCTCTTCCTGCTCGCCTTCCTGAGCAGCGTGTCTGTTGGGAATGTTATCGGCAAAGATACCGTAGATGCCCTCCGCTGGACGCCAAGATCCTTCTGCCGATTTTGCCTCGATTTTGACATCGGCGCCCTTATCGATCGTCACGTTGCCGGCCGTCGCGCGAATGCCCGTCGCCTTGCCCGCTGCGCCCGAAGCCGTCACGTTGACGTTGGCGCCGCTAATGGTCACATCGCCGCCCGCATTGCCGTCGCCTTCCGCCGCAATCACATCGGTCTGAGCCGTCGCATTCAGGGTGCCGTCGCCGGTAATGGCAAGGCTACCGTTCTTAACAGCAATGGCACTCTGCCCGGCGTCGGCCGTGATGGTGTTATTGCCAGCCACGCCGATAGTGAGGTTTCCCTGAGCACTGATGCCAGCACCGTCGTAGCCGTTGAGCTTCATGTCGTCGGCGCCGTCCCAGGACCAGGTTCCGGCATCGTCGCCGGCGGCAGTGCCCCTGTTGTACTGCGTGCCGCCGACGCTGACCCACTCGGCGGCGAGCGCCACGCTCGGCAGCAACAACTGGCCGACCATGAGCACACAGGCCCCCGCGCAGGCGAGTTTTACGCCCACGCGGCGCCATGTTCCGTGGGAGAGCGAGCACGCACGGGCGCGGTCGATTGGGTTGTCATGGATTTGCTTTCGCATGTAAGCCTCCTTGTCGTAAGGGGTGCTTCTGTAACACCATGTTACGGGAAGATAGCCGGATCCCGGGGCACAAATTCTCAAGTGGCGCATCTGCCAGCGCAAAAGGCAACGAGCATGCGATTGCCAGGCGCACCCCGCCCCCCCCGAAAGGCCCGCCCCTACCGCCATGGTCTACAATCGAGGGCACAATCATTCGTCCATCCAAAGGACCGTCCTTGAACCTAAGCAAGCCTAAAATCAACGCGCTTCTGGCACTCGCGCTTTTTACCTTCGCCTTTCTTTCCGCCGAGTTTCGCTTCGACATCAATGTCGGCCTGCTCGCCGGTGCCGAACGCGTTGTAATCGCACAGGGCTTTATTCTGGGTGCGAGCGTGCTCGGCTTTATCGGATACGCGCCGCTGCTCGGGCTCGCACAGCGCAAAGGCCACTCACTGGCAGCCGTCAACGCCGCCGCCGTCCCTATCGTCATCGTGGGCCTGACCCAAATTCAGCTCCCTACAGCCCCGCTAGTGCTCGAGATTCTGGGCTGCGTGGCGTTCTTTGGACTCGGCCTGCTGGGCGCCGCCGCTCACCACGCCTTTTCGTTGGCATTCCAAGACGATTCCAAGCTCGCCACCGGCGCGGGAGCAGCCTATGCCGCGGGCATCCTGATGCAGTTCGCCGTCAACCTGCTCAATTGCGGCAGTATCGTCGAGCCCATCATCCTGGGCACCGCAACAATCATCATCTCTGCCCTCAGTGCCGTTCCTCAAGAGACCGCCGAGAGCCCGAACTCCCGTATCAATCCCTTTGTTGAGCCCTCTCACGCCCTCGCCAAACAGGCATGCTGGAGCATCGCGCTCGTCATGATTCTTGCCTGCTTGTTCTCGACCCTCGACAACGTGGTCACTCTCTCCAACGCCCACGGCACCATTGCCGTGCAAGCATGGCCGCGCCTCTTTTTGGCTGCAAGCGGCCTTGCCGCCGGTGTTATCTTTGATCTTGCCGAGCGCCGCTACATGGGACTTGTCATGCTCGGCATCGCCGTGCTCTCGACTATTTCCATCCTGGCCGTGGAGGCCGGCGCCGATCCCAACCTGGGCCTTGTCGTCTTTTACCTGAGCTCGGGCTTTTTTGTCACGTTCTTTACCGCCACGTTTACACAGCTGGCAACGCGCATGCATGCGCCCGCCCTCTGGTCCGGCATGGGACGCGCCGCCAACAATGCATGCGCATTCACCACATCGGGCATCTCGCTTGCCCTCGTGACCTCGGGCAACGTTGCCCTCATCATGATCGGCGCGCTCGTTTTGCTCGTCGCCGCCTGCGCGGCATTCGTGGCAGCCGGCTTGTTCCGCCTGCCCCAAACCGAGCAGGAGCGCAAACATCAACAGCTTGCTGAGGAAGCGCTCGCCGCGCCCACCGTCGAGGAGCAACGCCAGGCCTTCATCGCCAACCACGCTCTCACCCCGCGCGAAGTCGACGTGCTCATAGCCGTGACCCAGGACGAACGTCCGCTCAAGCAGGTCGCCGAGGAGCTTGGCATCTCGATGCGCATGGTACAGCGCCACCTGAGCTCCATCTACCAAAAGACCGACACGCAAACGCGCGCCGGTCTCACCAAGGCCTTCCCCTCGGCCTAAAACAAAAACCACCACAAAGGTGCCTGTACCCTTTGCGGTGGTTTTTGGTCGGCTAGCCTTCGAGTTGAGCCACTTTGTAGCGGTAGGCAGCGGCTATGACGTCTTTGCAGCCTTCGCGGCCCAGCTTGGCGCGGTTGACGACGATATCCTTGCCGCTCGTCATCTTCCACTTTCCGGCACTGTAGCGCTTATAGAACGCCTCGCGCGCCTTCTGCTGCTGCTTGACCAGCTTGGCGCCCTTCTTTTTATTAAGGCCACGCTTCTTGCGCACAATCTCGACGCGGTCCTCAAAAGGAGCGGTCACCAATACGGCAATGTGGTTGGGGTTGTTACGCAGCAGGTAATCGGACAGGCGGCCTTCGATAATGCAGCTCTCGGTCTCGCCCAGGTCCAAAATCACCTGGCTCATCTTCTGGAACAACTTGTCCGAGTACGAACGCGCGTCGTAGCGGTCGGGCAGGAACGCCATGTTCTCCACGGCCAGACGCTCGTCGTAGGCGGCCATCTTGTCGAGCGACTCGCCCGCGCGCAGCGACGCACGTACCAGCAGCTCGTTATCGTACAGCGGAATCCCCAACTCGTCGGCAAGCATGCGACCAATCTCGTGGCCCTCGGCGCCAAAGTCGCGCGCGATGGTAATGACCACAGGATTCTTCTTATTCTCCAGATCGCTCATCGCGATTCCTTTCTCTATGTGACAAAGGGACAGTCCCTTTGTCACATTCTACGCTGCCACCATTCGCCTCTGATATGCGCGAACCAGCAGCGAGATACCAAAGTTGAGCACAAAGTACATCGCAAACACCAGGCCGTAGAGCATAAGCACCTGCGACAGGTCGATTGCGTGGGCCATCACGACGTTTGCCGTGTACATGAGCTCGGCCACGTTAATACCCGAAAGATACGAGCTGTCCTTGATGACGGTCGTGCACTGGCTAAACAGCGCCGGAATGATCGTCTTAAACGTCTGCGGCAGAATGATGTAGCGCATGGTGGCAAAGAAGCCAAAACCCTGGCTCTGCGCTGCCTCAAACTGGCCGCGCGGAATCGAGTTGAGACCGCCGCGCACAATCTCGGCCATAACAGTGCTGGTAAACAGCGTAAAGGCGATGGTCGAAATCACAATGTCCAAACCCTGCACCGTAAAGTAGATAAACAGAATCCACAGCAGGTTCGGCGTGCAACGGAACAGCTCGATATAGGCGCTCACCAAAATACGGAACGGACGGGGCGCATAGCTTTTAACAAGCGCCAGCACCGTGCCAAAGATGAGCGAGAAAAAGATCGACAGCGCCGAGATCTCGATTGTCTTAACAAAGCCGCCCCAAATGTAGAGCAGGTTGGTCGCGTTGAAGATTTCCATGCGCTAGGCCTCCTCTACGTTGTCGAGCCCCAGCTCGGCCAGGCTCACGCCACGCGGACGCTCCTTGGAGCGGCGCTCGAGCCACTGCACCAGCATGGCGAGCGGAAAGCAGATGATGAAGTACATAAGGCAGCAGACGATGTATCCCTGCAGGTAACCGTACAGACTCACAAAGTTGTCGGAACGGTACATAAGGTCGCCGCCGGCCACAAGCGCCAGCACCGACGTGTTCTTGACTAGGTTGAGTGCCTGGTTGCACAGCGGCGGCAGAATGATCTTGAATGTCTGGGGCAGCACGATGTACCAGTACGCCTGCGCACGGGTGAAGCCCTGGCTCTGCGCCGCCTCCATCTGACCGCGCGGAACCGCCTCGATACCGGTGCGGATGACCTCCGAGATGTAGGCCGCGTGATACAGGCCCACGCCCAAGAAGCCCAGCACGAACGGCGCGATGCGCACCGGCTGGTCGGCACCGGTTATGGCCTGCAAAAACTGCGGACCAGCCATGTACATAAAGAGCACCTGCACGGGCAACGGGGTGTTCTGGTAAAACTCCACGTATACGCGGCTTATGGCGCGCAGCACGCGCGAACGGGTGGTAGAGAACACACCCAGCAACGTGCCCAGCACCAGCGACAGCAGCAGACCGGCAACGACCACCTGTAGCGTCACGCCAAAGCCCTCCCAGAAGGGCCCCATGTTTTGAAATGTCGTCGACCAACGGTCGGCGTCAAATAATCCTTCGAGCATTTGATTCCTTCCTTGGACGATGCGCCTATACAAGACCCCAGGTCTTGACCTCTTGGTCGAGCCAGCCATCGGCCAGGCGATCGCAAATCACCTGATCGACCACGGCCGAAAGGTCGCAGCCCTTCTTGGTCGCCACGCCGTAGCCCTGCTCGCCAAACTTGACCTCGGGCTGCAGCAGCTCAACGGTCTCGTTCATGTAACCGGCCAGCGTGGAGCGGTCCATGGCAAAGACGTCGATATTGCCGGCATCGAGCGAACTCTTGATGATGGGGTAGCCGCTAAAGGCCCTAAACTCGGGCTTACAGCTAAAGCCGTTGTCCTTGATCATCTGCTCGATCAGGCCCTGCGTGGTGGCACCCTGGCTCACGCCAATGACCTTGCCGTCCAAGTCCTCAATCGAGGTAAAGCCCGAACGCTTCTTGACCATGAGTCCCACGTAGTCGGTGCGGTACGGCGTCGAGAAATCCCAGCTCTTCTTGCGCTCGTCGGTGATGGTGTAGGTCGCCGCGACCACGTCGAGTTGGCCGTTATCGATCAGCGGGCCGCGCGTCTTGGGCGTTACGTCGGTAAACTCGACAAGCTCCTGGGCGCGGGCCTCCTTGTAGCTCACGCCAAAGACGGCAGCGGCGATCTGGTAGCACAAATCGACTTCCATGCCCTCAAAGCGGCCCTTGGCGGTGTCGTAATAGCCATAGCCGGGAACGTCCTTCTTGACGCCGGCATTCAGATGTCCACGCGACTTAATGGCCGCAAGCTTGGACCCCTTGTCGGAGCCCTCGCCGCTGGTGGAGTTGCCGCAACCGGTAAGCGCGGTCCCCGTCAGCGCAAGCATGCCGGCGCCAGCCAGCTGCAAAAAGTGACGGCGCGACACGGCCGCCCTCGTCATATCCGTCATGTCCATCACCGCGCCTAGTGCAGAATCTTGGACAGGAACTCGCGGCAGCGCGGGTTCTCGGGGTTATCGAAGAAGTGCTCGGGCGTACCCTCCTCCAGAATGCGGCCGTCCTCCATAAAGATGACGCGGTCGGCCACCTGGCGCGCAAAGCCCATCTCATGCGTCACACAGATCATGGTGATATCCTCCTGCGCGAGCTCAATCATAACGTCCAGGACTTCCTGGACCATCTCGGGGTCGAGCGCCGAGGTCGGTTCGTCAAACAGGATGATGGGCTGCTTAGTGCACAGGGCGCGGGCGATGGCGATACGCTGCTGCTGACCGCCCGAGAGGTTCTGCGGATACTCACCGGCCTTATGTGCCATACCGACGCGCTTGAGCGCGGCGACGGCGATCTCGGTCGCCTCCTCCTTGCTCTTCTTTTGCAGCTTGATGGGCGCGAGCGTCAGGTTGCCGAGCACCGTCATGTTGGGGTACAGGTTGAACTGTTGAAACACCATGGAGCTGTACTTGCGAGCCATCTCCAGGTGATTCTTCTTGGTAAGCGGCGTGCCGTCGATAATGACCTCGCCCGACGTGGGCTCCTCAAGATAATCGACGCAGCGGATGAGCGTCGACTTACCCGAACCAGAGGGCCCGATCATTACGAGCTTCTCGCCGCGCTTGACGGTGAGATTGATATCTTTGAGCACATGCAGGTCGCCAAAGTACTTGTTGAGATGCTTGATCTCGATCATGTCTGCCATGAATGTCCCTTCCCTGCGTTTACACGAGTTGAACTATTGTACGGAAAGAACGACGTTTCCGCAGCCCACACTACATTCCCGTAAAGAACCCGCAACCTTCCACCCACTCATTGGGGACAGACTTAAATGAGTACCTGCTCATTGGGCACTCATTTAAGCCCGTCCCCAATGAGTGCCCAGCCCAACAAAAAAGGGGCGCGACCGCGATGGTCACGCCCCTCAGCATCGGCTATGTGTCGGCCGGCACTTACGCCAATTTTGCGCCGACGATCTTTGCCGCGGCCGGCTTATCGAAGTTGCCGCCGGTGGCCTTACCCAGAGCGCCCATGACCTGGCCCATCTGCTTCTTGGACGTGGCACCCAGCTCGGCGATAACTTGCTCAATCAGAGCCTCGAGCTCCTCGCCCGAAACCTGCGCGGGCAGCAGGCTCTCCAGAATCTTGACCTGCTCGGTCAGGTTGTCGGTACGCTCTTGGTCGGTGCCGGCCTTGATGGACATCTCCAGCGTCTCGCTCGTCTGCTTAATCAGACGCTTGATCATGCTGTTGACGTCTTCCTCGGTCACATCGCGACGCTCGTTGACCTCGATGTTCTTCACTTCGGCCTTAACCTGGCGAATGATGGACAGGCGAACCTTGTCCTTGGCCTTCATGGCCGCGATCATTTCCTTCTGCAGCTCTTCGTTGGTCATCTTCAAATCCTCCTCAATAGCGTGGGCGGCACTCGCGCGAGCACCGCCCCATGATTACTCAGTCGTCGACGAATCGTCGGTCGAACTCTTGGTGACGCCCTTCAGGCTCACGTTATAGGGTACGTCCTTGGGCATGGGGTTGACGGTAATGTCGGCGTCCTTCTTGTACTGCTCCAGCCACTCACTGTATGCAGTGCTGGCCGCCTGCGTCTTCACCACGTTGGAGACATACTTCTTGATGGCCTTGGGCACCTGGTTGATGTCATCAACCTGATTATCGACATGGAAGTAGTCGGTGCACTTGATGATGTGGTAACCATAGGTCGACTCGACGACTTCGCTCACGTCGCCCTTGTTGAGCCCCTCGAGTGCCGTCTGGTAGCTGTCGACGAAAGTGGTGAGCTTATCCCAGCCCACATCGCCCTTCTTCTCCTTGGAACCGGTGTCCTCGGAGTACTGCTCAACGGCGTCCTCAAAGCTCAGCTCACCGGAGTTGATCTTGTCCAGGCACTCCTGCGCTTTGGCCTTGGCGGCGGCCTTGTCCTCGTCGGAAGCGTCGGAATCGACCTTGATCAGAATATTCGACGAGCGACGGGCGTCATTGTAGTTGGACAGGTTCTCGTTGATGTAATCGACAATCTCGCTGTCCTTGGGCTTGCTTGTGGGCGCCACGGCATCTTTGAGCTTTTGCTGCGCCAGGCTCTCCTTGAGCGAGCTCTTATAGGTGTCTTCGGTGTAGCCGTAGGTCTTGAGGGTCTTCTTAAAGGCCTTGGCACCGCCCGCGCTCTTGCACGCGTCCTTCCAAGCCTTCTCGACTTCCTCATCCGACACCGTCACGCCGTTTTCCTTCTGCGCCTGCTGAAGCAGAATCTGCTGCGTGTAGGAATCGATGAGCTGCTTGCGGTACTTCTTGGGCGTAAGGTCGTTGTTGACCAGGTACTGCGCCCAATCCTTGTCCTTGGTATAACCATAGGACGTGCGCATGCTCATGATCTGCTTGGTCACGGTGTCCTCGGTGAGGTTGGTGCCGTTGATGGTGGCAGCCACGCCACCAGTGAGCTTATAGCCCGAGCTGGCGCTTTCGGTCTGCGACATCAGGCCGGAGCACGCCATGGCCGAGACGGAGAGCAGCATCGCCAGCACGCCGATGACCACCAGGACAATCTTGACGGTCTTGGACACATAGGTCTTGCGCTGCTTCTTGCGAGAGCTAGAGGCGGCGCGGGACCGTTGCTCGGACGCCGGCGCGACCTCGGGGTTCTTTTTCTTATTTGCCATGTTTGGCCTTTCGCATCACGAATCGAACAAACGCCATTGTGTCACAACGCAGCCCCCGCGACACGCCTGGTGCATGGGAGACGGGTTAATCTGCACCATTTTGGTGCAAAGGGGACAGGTCTGGCAGTTGACAGTTAGGGACGTTCCTTTTCTGCCGACAGTTAGGGACAGCCCCCAAGTGCCGGCCTTAAAAGTGGCGGCGGATGGCGTCGACCATGCCCTGCGGCGTGGTCTGGCCGAGTACATCGGCTGCAGCGTCGGCATCCATAAAGATATTCATAAGCGCTTGCAGGGCCTCGACCTGGCCGCCCGGCTCGGCAATGCCCAGATTGATGATAATCTGCGCCGGCACCGGGGCGCCCATACCCGCCATCGCGCTGAACGTCACAGGTGCAGCGGGCTTTACCACCGCGATATAGGGCTTGGCCACAAATCCCGGATCGGTATGCGGAATGGCGATGTTTGCCGCCGGCATAGCGAGACCCGTGGGATAGGCGTCCTCGCGCGTGCGGACGGCGTCGAGCCAACCCTCGGCAATGTAGCCGCGCGGAGCGAGCTCGTCCTCGAGCTGCGCAAACACCTCATCCGGCGTCGCACACTCCCAATCAAAAAACACCAGCTCGGGCGAGAATAGCATCTCGGCGTTATCCGCCATACCGTCCTCCAAAGTTGCATGAGGTTCACAATGCCCCATATGATAGCGAAACGAGACAGGCAAGGTTAGTCGAGGATCCCGATCATCTCGAGAGCGCGGGCAGGCGTCAGGCAAACTTCGGGCATCGCCTCCAGCATGCGCCGGTCGCTCGTGACCACATAGTCGACATCTGCCGTCTCGCCCGAAGCAATGATGAGGTTGTCTTCAAGATCCGGCATGTGCTTGCCAAGCATGCGCGCCATTTCGCACTCTGCCAACGAAAGCGGAGAGGCCGTCGCCACCTGCATCATGTGCTCAATGCAGGCCCACGACGCCGAGGCAAACGACACGTTAATCCCATTCGCATTCCGCCGGGCTAGGCGCCGAGGCAAAATGTAGAACACATCCTTTGCCGTCGTCGGCGCGTACAGAAGGTCAATCTTTCCCGCCTCGGCAAGCTCCACCAGGCGCTTCGCTTCGTGGAATGCCCCCTCTTGCAGGTAATAATCAAGCCACACATTCGTATCCACAAGCAGGTGCTTTGCCTCGATCATCGGCAATTCGCCTCCATGTCGGCAATCATCGCGTCATACATATCATCGCGTACGGCATCCCAGTCTTCCACAGACGATTCAGCTGGCGCAAAATCCGAAGCGCTTAGCCCCAACGAGGAAAAAACTAGGCCACACCCCTGCTCGGCCAGGCTCTCCGCACGGGGCGCCTCGCGCTTATCCGCCACCATAAATCCCGGCAACGTTTGATGCTCGACAAGATAGACCCACAGCGCGCGAATGGCATCGCTCGCCCCCAATCCATTGCGAGCCAGGACCGCGTCGCCACCAGCTTTGAGCATAGGATCGATTCGTGTGTTGAGCTGCACCGTTGCCGTACCCATAGCGGCTCCTCTCTACCTGCTAGCAGTATAGCAAACATGAAAGGCCACGCAAAAGGACCCCGCCCGCACACGGACGGAGCCCTATCGGATTTCTTGGGATGCAAATAACACCCGTCACGTTATCCAGGGTCCAAACTCAAAAAGGCAATAAAAGCTGAGGGGGCACATGTGATTCCATATGCCCCCTCAGCTTTTTCGATAGTTAAGTCACAAAAGCGCTTCGTCATTAACAAACACAAGCTGTCTCATTTTCCCACTTCTGCCCTTTAGGCCCAATACGGAATATACCTTCGATATTTGGCGCCCGCATCCTCGTCCTCTTCCTTTATCAATGTCTCTTCCAGGCACTCTCTGATTAGACGAGACATCGCCACCGTGTTTTTCTTTTCATCGGAAAGTCCAAAACGCTCTCGCAGTGACTGATTGCTCATCGACTCGCCTTGGGCGTACAAAAGACAAGCATGCCAGTACACAGCATTTTTTCGTTCGCTTTTTTTCATTCGAGTATATGGGCAATCGCAATAGAGCGTCACGAGTGTTCCCAGCCCGCCCTCACTCTTGATAACCGGTGAAGGCATGCCGGCTTTTTCGAGCGAATCTACGATTAAATCCCAGCCCGTACCGCCTTCTTCGCAAAGATCCATTTGGCGCATGAGAGACGCCATCATCGAATTGCGCGTTTTCGGCTGCGCGTTGAGCACGCGTTCTGCCGGAATAAGCGTTGTCCCGGGATTAGAAAACTCGATGCGATTGTCGTAAATCGCAACAAGAGGCCCCGCCGTATTGTCAGCAATGTCTTGATGGATCACGGCATTTGATAGCAGTTCGCGAATCGCCCTTTGGGGGTAGGCCGTCTGGATGCGTCGAAATGCGCCATCCAACGTCTCAACAGCCGGAATCATCGACATGATCAGTTGCTCAGCCTGCGGGAGCGCTAAAGCGTAACCCTTATCGATTTCAGTATCACCAATAATGTCAAAGCTGCCTTTTCCCGCATATCGCACAATTCGCAGCATGCGTTTTCTGAGCTCCGGATAGCGAGAGAGCCTCTTTCCCACCAGAAGCACCCCCAAGCGCGTCGTGCTATAACGGCCGTTGTCTTGGCGATGAATCAGCTCTTGCTCACAGAGAGCAAGAATTACTCCGTCCAGATCGACGGGTCTCCTCAATCTGCACAGCTCAAAATATGCATCAATATCCAGAATCTCGGCGACCTCTTGAGGCGTCAGATCGCTCTCAACTACAGCAAGCTCCGCGTTCCCCGCCTGCAAGCGACGCCACAGCTCCGCCTCTCGCGCACTACCAGGAAGCAGTTCTGCCGTCGAAGATCCCTCTCGGATGTAGGCGGTCTTATCAAAATAGACCGGCTGAGCATTCGCGGCGTGCACTTTCAGCACCACAAAGTGCTTTGTCTCATGGTCAATAACCGCAAACTCGTAATTCGCATTGTTTGAGAGCGCAAGCTTGAGCCACATCAAAAGCTCTTGGTTTCCCTTGCCCTTTGCGTGATATGGGTTGAACTGGGTACCCACAAGCTCATGAGTATCGTCGCTCACGCCCCAGATCTTATAGGCATATGCACGGCCGCAGTAAGCGGCGGCGTTGGCAAGCGCAGAGATGTCACGCCCCGTTCTAATGGGGTCGCTATTACTCTCTTTAAACTCAAGCCACTCGGTTTCATCAGGATAGCCGATAAGTGAATAAATCAGCTCCATGCCATCTGCTTCACCCATTGAGCCTACCTCCTTGCGCTCATTTTGATAACAAAATGATAAATAGATGATAAATAGAATTCTGCGCAATTTGAAGCTGAAGGCCAAGTTTTCTGATCGTTTTCCCAGATAATCTCAATGCTGGAAGCTTTGTTCTCTGCGAAAGAGTCGACTACCGTAATTGACAGGCAAGAAGATCTGGCCCCGGCGTCAAAAGGAACTCAAGCAGCAGGGAATGTGATTAAACTAGTGACTATCGCCAAGTAAATGGGCGTTGTCCTTATCCAGCATCATGTCCTTCGAACAAATCGAGCGGCAGCGGCACAGCAACGAAAAACACAGCTGGCAAATAGTGGCGCAGCGGCACTCCATTTTTATGTATTTCTGAAATTTCCGAAAAAGCCAGAATCTCATTAGCATTTGATAATGCCCCCCCCCCGACGACGTATCTTATTCTTGGTTAGCATTTGTTAACGATATGTGCCCGTTGGAGCGATTCCGTGTCCCTAGATCCGAATTTTTTCTGTCAGTACGCCCCTTGCGACAACCAAAACCTATTAGCCGAGCTAGTGGCAATGGCTTCAATCCAGCAATTTCAAAAAAGGGAAATTATCCTTGAAATGGGTACCCAGCAAAAATGGTTTTACCTTTTAAAACAGGGGGTAGCCTGTTCGTATTCTCTACAAAGCGATGGTTCGGAAATCACTGACTGCATAATGGCGGAACCGGGCATGCCTGTAATGCCTAGCCCCGAGTTTGACATTCCATCTCCGACTTATATTGAAGCTTTAACAGACTGCACGCTCGTTCTTCTTAAGATAAGCGATGTTCAAAATAAAGCCCAATATAATCCAGGACTTGCAACTCTCATTAACCGATATCTATCAAGGGCTTGGCACGATCATTATAAAACCGAATCCGCGCTTAGGCTGCTGCCGGCTCGCGACCGCTACAAATGGTTCCTCGAAGAGTATCCGGGGGTTATCGATAGGGTCCCCCATTCGCGCATCTCATCATTTTTGGGTATGTCGCCGATCACGCTTTCGCGCGTAAGGGCAAACATATAGCAGCGAAACGCTATTTCCTTTTACGTTTTATCTCGACGGTTATTGCTGAGCCGCATTCAGGACAAAAGTTAATCTCTCTACTGTATGCAACCCTACACTTCTTGCAATAACGCCATATGTCGCCCATATCAATAGGGCTAGCGCATACTTTACAGAATTGAGCATCTATCTCGTTTTTTGTACCGCAGCATTGGCATTCGATCTCATCGCAGCAATTGGGACGTTTTTTCATTGGAGGGATCGGACAAGGATGACGTCTTGGCACCAAGTCTTCAATTTGGGCATAGCAGAGGCGCTGGCTCTCTTTGATGTTTATCAGCATGCCGATTCGATGCTCGATACTCGACCGTATTTCATCTTCGCCCTCGCTTTTAACGATATCGTCGCATAACGCATCCACTAGAACCTGATAGTCATCTTCAAGTCTTCGCGCTTCTTCTTCAAGATCATAAATCAACTCAATGCGCGGCGTGGATCGTTCACCTGCATCAAGATGGAATGGCTCATGATCAACTGGCAGCAGTGGCATATATCCTCCTCATAGCCCGCCTGTTAACTATCGCAATCAATTACTAACCAGCCATTGTCGCAAAAGGCGATGGCGGTCTGGTCCCCAACATACAGCACCCCAGCAGACATAACATGTCGCTGCGGCACAATGACATCATCTGTCTTGCGCCACGCATTAAGGCCTTTCGTTTCAACCGCGCAATCTCGACACAGCTACTTGCGGCCTCCGTTCCGAATTTCCCAGTATTTAATGTCATCCAACGTTTCTTGGATCCGATCCATCTTGGCATCACGCAATAAAAAAGCCATGCCCTGACGTCACTCGCGACAAAAATTGCATGCCCGTATCAAGCCAAGATGAATCACGGCCAACCGAAGATGGTGGCATATCCATATTCTTCGCTTGACCTTTACCATCGATCACTTGCCACTTAACCTAAGTCTTTCCAGAAGCCAATGGCGGCCGAACATCGTTGACTTAAAGCTTGTTGGCAAGATAAACGAAATCACCGGGTGTCCAAATTAAATCGGGCACCCGGCTACCAGTATTCTTATATTTCTGGCCCAGCTATGCATTTCAGTCATCAATAAACGCTATATCGCTATCTAATGCAGTCTAGACAATGCTCCTGATTGCACCCTCCGCTTGGGACAGGAGCCCTTTCATCTTTTTCTTTTGCATCCAGCCATTAACGCCCGTTAAATCGGATTCGCCCAAGAGAGCATCGCCCATCCATCCCTCAAGCACAATTTCCCTTTCGCCAAAAGCGATCGTAAAATTACGCTGCAGCATTAACACGCCGTCGCCCTTCGACCAACAAGGTTCACCCTTAATTAGTTTCTGTTGAAAACCGGCGCCCTCAATAATGCTCTTCCAAATCTCTAAGACCCTTGGCGTATCAATTTGACCGTGCGCACAAATCGTTATCGTTGTCCTCGGCATCTCAAGCCCCTTCTTATTGACCCAACTCTTGACCACAGTTCGGACAATGTTTTGCATCTCCTATAATCCGGGTTTGGCAATAAGGACATACTTTGCCTTTATTCCGCGTCGAATCAATATCAACCACATTCTTGGATGCATAGCGCACACTTAGAAATAGAAGCGCACCGACAATCAATAGAACGAATCCGATTCCAATAATTGCTAAAACCGAAAGCTCCATGCTGGTAAGAGGGGCTTTAAACGTATAACGATGAGATAACATCGCTTTTGTTATTAGCCCGTAGACCAGCGCAAAAAGACCCAAGCCAAATGACAGCAATGCAACGGTTTCCTTTTTTGGTTTCATTAGCCCCACCCTCCAACGAGACAATTAACCCTTCAAAATCTCGCAATCGATATGGCCCCACCGTTCAAATTTCTAGAAAACATGGTGGCTTTAATGCCATAGCCCTCGTTTGGGCTCGAAATCAAACACGAAATTTTTTAGACGGATTTTATTATCCACGCTGGCAACAAACAGGCATTAGCATTTGATAACGCCCCTGTGACAGACCGCAGTCGAAGCACCATAATTGTCGACGGAAGAACCGCTTTGAAGTTCCACAAGCTGCCCGCGAAAAAGGATCGAAAATAATTGATTTCGGCCAAAACAAACTTGTTTTCACTTATTAGAAAAGGGCATAGCCAGAGCGTATGGCCTCTCAGCCGACGGAGATGAAGTAACCGATTGTCTCGTCTTCGTTCCCGGCACTCCGGTTATGCCAAGCGCAGACACAACAATGCCCTCTCCTGAATGTTTCGAAGCTTTAACGGATTGCACTCTCATTAAGCTTAAAATTTCGGATTTCTGCAGAGCAGTAGAAAGCATCCCTCAACTTTTGTCCATTTATAATTCGTTGCTTGAGAGTGCATGACACAATCACTGGAAAGTCGAAAACGTCATCGGGCACCTCAGCGCAAAGAATCGATATGAATGGTTTCTGAGGGAATATCCTGGACTGATCGATGCTATTCCCCATAGGAATAGCATCGATTTCTCGAATGACTCCGGTAACCCTGTCTCGTGCGCGAAGTCAGCATCGGACTCAATCGGCATCTGAGCAACAACCGCACTAGCAGCAAACGGCTCAATCTGAGCAAAAAGAGGATGCGGACTGGTGAACAATTTTTACTTTAATGTGTGCCGGGCTCGTGACAATGATGTTTGTCACGAGCCCGGCACGGTATTCATCTATGGCATTCCCCATCTTCACACGGTCGGCGTGCCTTAGCTCTCATTCTCTCGTGTACGTTTCGTTGTTGATAACAAGCTCATCCCCATTGAGAAAATAGAGCCTATCATCCGCCTCTTCAGCTTCCTCTTTGCTGCTGGCTTTCTTCCAATGTTGAGAGCTGATATTTCCTTGACTGCTACTTAGAACCAATGTCTCGTCTTCTTGAATCGTATAGCGATCGCAGCTTTCCAGCCACGCACCGTTATAGGTAAAAGGAACCGAACAATCACCATTCTCATCAAATTGGAGAATTTCGTCTCCGTCGTCGTTTGCCCAAGTTCCAACAATCGACTTCTCACCACATCCAACTAGACCAATCAGCGGGACAGAAGCCGCGGCAACGGCCATTTTAATTGCTGTTCGTCTCGAAAATAATTGTGCACCCATCTTTGCTCCCAACAGACAGCACCCGTACAAAAGATAATTTGATTATCCCCATAAGATTATTTAGCGCATTATCATTTGATTATGGTCCGGCGTATCCCGAGCACAAAGAAGAGCAAATGGCTCTATTAGGCTAAATTAATCTCTTGCCGGAGCGCGCCTCTTGGCGAAGCAATTGGACTATGAACATCAAGCTGTAGCGATTGTTTGCCTCAAACAACGTAGATCGCAATGCATAAAAAATGGCGGCTAAGCGCACCTCTAACGCTTAACCGCCAACACGAACCAACGACTAACGCGCCGCATCAATTGCGACCTTGCCGCTCTCCAGCACGTGGACGCGACCGTCGGCGAGCATTTGCACGACCTCGGGATACAGCACGTGCTCAATCGCGTGGATGTGCTCCTCGAGCGTGTCGACATCCCAGCCCTCCTCAACAGCCAGTGTGCGCTGGGCGATGATGGGACCGTTGTCGTAGATCTCGTTGGCAAAATGCACGGTCACGCCAGTTACCTTGACGCCGCGCGCAAAGGCATCGTCAATCGCATGCGCACCGGTAAAGCTCGGCAGCAGCGCCGGATGCAAGTTGACCACGCGGTTGGGAAACGCCGCCAGCAGCGGCGTGTGCACCATGCGCATGTAGCCGGCCATGACCACATACTCGCAGCCGCGCTCGAGAAGCTCGTGCGCGATGATCTCGTCGGCGGCAATAGGGTCGGCGTAGACATCCTTGGACAGCGTGAGCGTCTGGATGCCCGCGCGCTCAGCGCGCTGCAGGCCCTTGGCCGAAGGACGGCTCGACACCACAAGCTCAATCGAAGCGTTGAGCTTGCCGGCGGCGATCAGATCGATCAGCGCCTGCAGGTTGGTACCCGAACCGCTGATGAGCACACCGATCTTGAGCGGCTCTGCCGTATCGGTGCCGGTCGGACGGGTGTAGGGCACAAAGCCCAGGCCCTCACTAGCAGCCATCTGCTCGTTAGCGCTCATCGGAGTACACGACCTTACCGGAACCCTCAACGCACTCGCCCACGCGGAACGGCTTCTCGCCCAGCGCAACCAGGGCCTCGGTAACCGCGGCCTCGTCCTCGGGGGCGACGATCAGGCACAGGCCAACGCCCATGTTGAAGGTCTTGCATGCCTCGTTGGGCGCGAGCTCGGCCTGGCGCGACACGTAGGTGATGACGGGCGGAACGTCCCAACCCATCTCGGCACCGTTGCGGGTGACCACAGCGTCGACGTCGTCGGCGAGCGCGCGGTTGAGGTTCTCGGTAATACCGCCGCCAGTGATGTGGGCGATAGCGTGCACGTTGGCGCCGCCGCGCAGCAGCTCCAGAATCGGCTTGACATAGATGCGCGTGGGGGCCAGCAGAGCGTCTGCCAGCGATGCGCCGCCGAGTTCCTCGAGCGGACGGCTCAGCTCCTCGGCCTTAGCGGCGGCCTCGGGCGTGCCCGGCTTAATACCGTCGACGCCGATGACCTTACGCACGAGCGAGTAGCCGTTGGAGTGCACGCCGGTGGAAGGCAGGCCCAGGATCACGTCGCCGGGGCGGACGTTCGCGGGGTCGAGCATCTTGGGACGATCGACGACGCCCACGGTAAAGCCGGCGAGGTCGTAGTCGGCCGGAGCCATAACGCCCGGGTGCTCGGCCATCTCGCCGCCCACGAGCGCACAGCCCGCGAGCTTGCAGCCGTCGGCCACACCCTTGATGATCTTTGCCATGTGCTCGGCCTCGATGTGACCGATGGCAACGTAGTCCAGGAAGAACAGCGGCTCGGCGCCCGAAGCCAAAATGTCGTTGACGCACATAGCGACCAGGTCCTGGCCCACCGTCTCGTGACGGTCCATGATCTGGGCGAGGACGAGCTTGGTGCCCACGCCGTCGGTACCGCTAATCAGAATCGGGTCTTCCATATCCTTAAGCGCGGCGGCCGAGAATAAGCCACCAAAGCCGCCGATGCCGCCGATAACCTCGGGGCGATTGGTGTCCTTGACCATCTGCTTAATAGCGTCAACGGCGCGGCCGCCCTCGGCGGTATCGACGCCGGCATCCTCATACGTCACATGCTTGCTGTCGCTCATCTGAGCCTTCCTCTCCCATTACCGTGGCGCCGCGCGGGCGCCAAACGGTGCTCATAGTTGCGTTCATTTCGGCGCGCGCCATAACAGCACGCGCCGTCATATCAACAAAACAGCAGGTGAAACCTACCAAAATAAACCTGTCCCTAAATGGCAGGTTTTAGGCCTCGCCGTGTTCCTCTTCCCAACTGCGGTCGTCGTATTTCTCGACCACGGCGTCGTCGTCAAAGTGAAGCGGCTTGTCCAGGTTGCGGGGCTTAAAGCCCTCCATGAACTTGTCGCGGCCAAAGCTCTCGGGAATCGCCACGGGGTAGCGTCCAGTAAAGCACGCATCGCAGTAGCCGCCCTTGGGCATGACCTTCAGCAGGCCCTCGACCGAAAGGAAGGCCAGCGAATCGGCGCCGATATACTCGCAAATCTCGTCGACCGTCTTGTTGGCGCTGATAAGCTGCGACTGCACGTCGGTATCGATACCGTAGAAACACGGCCAGATGACCTCGGGCGAGTTGATGCGGATATGAATCTCCTTGGCGCCAGCGTTGCGCAGCATCTTGACGAGCTGCACCATGGTGGTGCCGCGCACGATGGAGTCGTCGATGACGACCAGGCGCTTGCCCTCGATATTGTCGCGCAGCGGGTTGAGTTTCATACGCACGCCCATGGCGCGCAACTCCTGCGTAGGCTCGATAAACGTACGGCCCACGTAGCGGTTCTTGATAAGGCCCTCGCCAAAGGGAATACCGCTCTCGTGCGAATACCCCTCCGCGGGCGGCAGGCCGGAGTCGGGCACGCCGATGACCAGGTCGGCCTCGACGGGCTCCTCGTGTGCCAGCTGGCGACCCATGTCGTAACGGCAGGCATAGACGCTCTTGCCGTTCATGATGGAGTCGGGGCGGGCAAAGTAGACCTGCTCAAAGATGCAGTTGGCGGGCTCTTCGGCTGCAGGCACGCCCTGCTCGGATACCAGGCCCTCGGCGCTGATGCGCAAGATCTCGCCGGGACGGACGTCACGGACGTACTCGGCACCCACGATGTCGAGTGCGCAGGTCTCGGAAGCAACGACCCAGCCGCCGGCGCGCGTGACACGGACGGCGGAGTCGACCGTTGCAGCGCCGTCCTGCGACGGCAGCTGCGAAACGGCTGCGGCATCGGCCTGGTCCAGACCCTCGTCCACCAGCTTGCCCAGCACGAGCGGGCGAATGCCGTGCGGGTCGCGGAAGGCGTAGAGCGCCTGCTCGTTAATGAGCGTCATGGCGTAGCCGCCGCGCACGAGCTCCATGGTCTTGCGAATGCCCTCGCGCAGATGGCCCGTACGCTGGGTAAAGTAGCCGATGAGTTTGGTCGCGACCTCGGAATCCGAATTGGAGAGGAATGGCACGCCCAGCTCGATCAGCTGGCGGCGCAGCTCGTCGGTGTTGACCAGAGTGCCGTTGTGTGCGAGCGCGATAATGACGCTATTGATGGTAGAAAGATGCGGCTGCGAGGCTTCCCAGCTCTTGGCACCGGCGGTGCCATAGCGCACGTGGCCCACGGCCAGCTGACCGGAGAGCGTCGACAGGTCGGCGTTGGAGAACACGCGATCGAGCAGTCCCAGGTCTTTGCGAACCATAACCGTGCCGCCGTCGCCCACGGCGATTCCCGCCGATTCCTGGCCGCGATGCTGCAGCGCGCGCAGACCAAAGTACGTCAGTCGAGCCACATCGCGATCGGGTGCCCACACACCAAAAATGCCGCATTCCTCATGCAGCTGGTCGGAGTCCGGATCATACGTCGACATGGTCTTCACCTGTCCCGCGGCGCGCTCGGCCGCGTGGATGGTTTCTTGAGACATGGCATCCCCTCAGAGCCTCGTTATTTGGCGTTACCTGCCCTATTATACGCACGGCAAGACAAGCACTCCCGCGCATGAACAGCGCTTTTTAAAAGCCCACCGAGCTAATAATCAGTTTTGTTGCCAAACATTTTATCGGTCTGTCCAGTGCAAGCGCCCGCGCCCCCAGATGGCCGCCGCGTCCACCGTTGGGGATTACAAAGTTGCAATTGGGACGTTCGTCCTGTCTTTTGGCAGGTCGGCGGCGTATCCTTATAACCTACAACAAAGCGAGAAAGGTTCTGTATGGATCGAAACGAACTCGACCCCAGCGTCCCCAGCGCCACGGAGGTCAAGAAGATCCCCCTCATCATTAAGGTGTACGCCGTCCTGTGCATCCTGTCCGGCGTGGGCACGCTCCCTTCGGTCGGCGCCTTTATGTGGCAGGTCATCACCGCGCTCATCAACGGCAACGCCGCCGCCAACCTCGGCGACAACACGCTCGTCGCAGTCGGCCTTATCGTCGCCGGCATCATGCTCTCTGCGGCAAGTGCCGTCATCCTAATCATCTTTGGCCTGGACCTTATCAAAAACCAGCGCCGCAACGCCGCCCGCCTGTCCTACATCCTTATTGCATTCACCGTCGTCGAGCTTTTGGTCGACGTGATGCTCCAGGGCATCGGGCCCTTCCTGCTGCGTCCCGCGATCCAGCTCGGCATCCTCGTCGCACTTTCGGCAACCGTCGACCCCACGCTTCGTCAGGAGCGCGAACTGCAGCGCCGCCTGCAGGAGATGCTCGACCGCGACGCCGCCGCCGAGGGCATGCTCGGGCGCGATGAAACCGGCGAAGGCTACATCAAGCTCAACTACTTCAACCTGTTCTGGGTATTCTTTGTCTGCTGCGTGCTCGGCCTGATCGCCGAGGACATCTGGCACATGACGGTCGACGACCCGGGCGTCTACCAGAACCGCGCCGGCATGCTGTTTGGTCCCTTCAGTCCCATCTACGGATTTGGCGCCGTGCTCATGACCATGGTGCTTAACCGCTTCTACAAAAAGAACCCCATCATCATTTTCCTGGTGAGCGCCCTGCTCGGCGCCAGCTTTGAGGTGTTCGTGGGCTGGTTTATGCAGACCGCGTTTGGCGTGGTCTCGTGGAGCTACTCGCACATAACGCTGTTCGGTTTGCCCGATCCGCTCGTGGTCCTCACGGGCGGACGCACCTGCACGGGCTTCGCCTGCCTGTGGGGCCTGGGCGGCCTCATCTGGATCAAGCTGCTGCTGCCGAGGCTGCTTAAGCTTATCAACAAGATCCCCTGGAAGAGCCGCTACTCGGCCACCGTCATCTTTACCGTTATCATGCTGGTCGACGGCGTCATGACGCTGCAGTCGCTCGACTACTGGTACCAGCGCGTTAACGGCACGGAGCCGGACATTCCCGTCGCACAGTTCTACGGAGAGCACTTCGATAACGAGTACATGGAAAACCGCTTCCAGAGCATGACCATGAGCCCCAAGGATGCGACGCGCGTGTAGCGCCCACCGCGCCCAAAACGCAAAATGCCCGCCGGTATCACACGTACCGGTGGGCATTTTTATAAACGATCCTTCTACCGACGCAAGCCTCTACGCCTCGCGCTCGACCTCACTCACGCATTCGTTCTTAATGGTGCCAACGAGCGCCTGCAGCGCATCGACCACGTGCGGGCGAATGTCCCCGCCGATGAGCACGAGCATGATGTCGTCACCTACGGCAAGCTCGCCGCTTGCCAGCCACACACGCACATAGCCGATACCCGGCATCGCACGCGTCGCCTCGATAGCAGCCTGCACCTTCTGAGCATCGAAGCCAAACACCATGCCGCCCACCTTATGCCCAGGCGCCACGCCATCGGTCTCGACTCCGCGCACCTCAGCCTTGGGCGTCGCGCGCACCACACCGTTATGCGTCAGATACATCCCACAGCCTGCCGCCGAAGCATCGGCCTTGGCCTCGCGCAGCCAAGCATCAATCGAAGGCATCAATTTGCCACTCTCGAGCATCATTTCTCCCTTACCGTCGTCGAGTAGCCAATTTGGGACGGGCCTTTTTAGCTACTCTCGAACAACTTATTCCTCGACCGGCGTGAGCACCATGACGGCACGTGTGTTGCTCAGCGACAGCGAACGACAGGTCACAAGCGTTACAACCTTAGTTGCCGAAGCGGCACGATCGGTGGCATCACTCGCCACGGCAGAAGCGCCGTCGAGCATCTCGGACAGGTAGTTCTTGAGTCCGTCATCGCCCTCAAAATTGGTCGTGCGCGCCTTGGCATACGTGTCCTCGACCACCTTGGTCGCCAGCGGACGCAACTTATACGTCGCATCGCGCGTGATGTAGTACACATATTCAATGCTATCGAACGTTGCCTGGTCAGTCGTATCCGAAATCACGTTGAACATCGACCCATCGTTCATATGGTGGCCGTAGATCGTGGTCTGCTGGTCGACCATTCCCGGCGCGGTGTCATCGCTATCCAAGAAGATGGCACCCGAGGCGTTAGACGTGCCATCGAACAGCGTGTTGAGGTATTTGGAGTTGTTGTTGGTCTGCACCACGGGATAGTTGATGTTGGTTTCCGGCACGTAAATCCAACCCACAATCTCGGGGTTCGTCTGAGCAAGCGCATCAAAGTCGATAATCGGCACGCCGCTGGCGTCCTTATCGCTTACATATTGCTTCTCGATTTTCTGATACGAATCGCTCGCCTGCTTATAGCCAATCTGAGCATTGATAAAGATGGCAGCGGCGGCGACAATCAGACCGATGCCCACGATGATGAGCAAGATGGGAATGATGGATCGGCGTTTCTTACGCGGCTGCTCGGCATAGTTGGACGGCGCGTCACTCAGCTGCCTCGTCGTCCGAGCCTGCTTCTTTGCCGTGCCATATGACGAAGGGCGATACGCAGCCGGCGTATCCTGGCGGCGATGGGACGTCGGCGTTACGGAACGCGGCGCGCGCGGCTGCTGAGGAGAGGATGTCCGACCCTGCTGTGCCGCATGGGCAGCACCCGGCTTCGACGGATCGGGAATCTGAGAAGCCTTGAATCGTTTTCCCTGATAATCGGACATGGCTCTCCTTATACTGCGGTGAAACGGCGGAACGCCTAGGCGTCGGCCATCTCCTGCTTCATCTTCTCGATAACCTTGCGGTACTCGGGGTCGCATGCGCCCAGAATCTGCGTGGCGTAAATGGCGGCGTTCTTGGCGCCGTTGATGGCAACGCAGGCCACGGGCACGCCCGAAGGCATCTGCACCATCGACAGCAGCGAATCCATACCGCCCAGGTCACTCGTCTTCATAGGTACGCCGATAACCGGCAGCGGCGTAAAGGCGGCCACGACACCACCCAGGTGAGCGGCCTTGCCGGCGGCGGCGATAATCACTTTGATACCGCGATCGGCAGCAGTCGAAGCCCACTCGTGGACCTTCGCCGGTGTGCGGTGTGCGCTCGCAATGACGAGCTCATAGGGCACACCGAGCGCCTCGAGCTCGGCGGTGCAGCCTTCCATAACACCCAGATCGGACTTGGAGCCCATGATGATCCCGACAACCGGCTTTTGATCTGCCATAAACAAAGACCTCCTGTTGAGAGCGGTGACGCGGCCAATCCGCGACCCTTAACTGCAAATAATTCAAGTATAGCCGCCGATGCTGATGTGTTCGGCGGGAGACGGAACGCTTTGCGAGATTAAGGCCGAAGGGTCGGAGCTTTCTGCCTACATTCAAAAAGCGTGCCCACCGTCCTTGGGTGGGACGGCGGGCACGCTTGCTTAGCTGTTGCTGGGGCTACTTAGCCTTGCTGCGACGATGGAAGAAAGCGCCGATCGCGGCGATGATGGCGCCAAGACCACCGACGGTCGCGACGGTCGCCGCCGTCTGGTCTCCGGTATTGGGAATCGCCGAACCGTTCTTCTTGCTGCCCTGGGCCTTGTCGCCTGCGGGCTTGCCCGCCTGGTTGCCGCCGTTCGAGCCATTGCCGGAACCCTGGTTGCCCGAGCCGCCCTGGTTGCCGGAATCGGCATCCTTGAGGCTCTCAATGGCCAGCTTGAGCTGGCTATAGGCCGCCTGGATCTGGGTGTCGGAAGCATTCTCATCACCCAAGACGTCCTCGGCGTAGGTAATGGCATCCGTCAGGGCCTTGACAGACTCGGCCGTCTTGCCCCTGGTGTCAGTCTCCTTCGCCTGCTTGACCAGGGCCTTGAGCTGCTTCTTAGTCGGATTCTCGACCGGGACCACCGGGGTCTTCTCGAGCGCGTCGCGGGCGCTCTCGAGCGCCCTGAGCGCCTGGTCGACCTCGTCCTGCGTGGCATCCTCGTCGCTCAAGATGGCGCGGGCGCTCGCCAGGGCGTTCTTGAGCGCCGTCCAGGAGGCCTCGGTGTAGTCGCCGGCCTTGAGGTCGCCGGCGGCAAGCTCGGCATCAACCTTTTCGATCGCGGCAGTGAGATCATCCTTCGCCACCGGATCGGGGACGGCCGTACCGTAGAACTTGAGCTCCGCCATGCTGCAGTAGGCATCAACGTCGCCCCCGCCGGCGTGAATCACCTTGACGGTCACGTAGCGACCGCGCGCGGCGCCAAAGCTCATCTGTTTCCAGTCGCCACGGTCGGTGAGCACGCGGCCATCGTTGTCGAAGGCGAACGTACCCATCGACGCGGCGGTGCCCTTCTCATAACCGTCGGCAGTGTCGGAGACCAGTATCTCGGCCTCGAAGATATCGCCGTTAGTGCCGCCGTCCTGGCGCGGCAGGAATGTAACGTCGGTGAGATCGTAGTCGCGGCCCAGGTCGACACTCAGATACTGGGGCATACCGGTCCCATGGGCCCAGTCGCTGTGCCAAAGCGTCCGCTCGTCGCCGTCGAGAGCGTTGACGGCGTTGCTGCCCTCGTAGTCGGCCTCACTCGAGAAGCCGGCCACCTTGACGTTCTTGCGGTTCTCGGGCGTGTTGATGAGAATCTTCTCATCAACAGGGCGCATCTTGAGGCCGTCGATTGCCTTCTCGATCTTGGCTGTGGCGTCTGCGACATCCTTCTTGCTATAGCTGCCCTGGCCGCTGTCGAGGAGCTTCTGAGCCGCCTCGACCGCAGTGGTGAGAGCTGCATAGGAATCCTTGGTGTAGACGGACTCGCTGTAGCCCGCGGCCTTGGAAAGCGCTGCTACGAGCGCAGAGGTATCGACACCAGCCTTGACCTCGACCTCATAGGATGCGGTCTTGGAGGGGTCGAGTACCGACGCCACCGTGATCTTTGCCTTGCCGGCCTTGTTGGCACGCAGGTAGTAGCTCACGCTATCGCCAGCCTGAACAGCGGAGACGCTTACCACAGAGGGGTCGGAGCTCTCGACCGTCACATAGGGGTAGCCAGCGCTCTCAGGCGTAGCCTTGGCGTCGACGGGCGTAATGTCGCCTTCAAAGAACTCGGTCTGGTTCTTGCCTAGCTCGACACCCTCGATGGCCTCGACACCCTGCGTGTAGTTGAAGTTGACCTCACGCAGTGTGAGCATCTGGTCACCCGATGCCTCAAGCGGCGTGACCTCGACCTTGGTCGCCTTCTTGCCCTTGTTCTCGGCAGAGAGGTCAAAGGCGTAGCGAGCCAGGAAGGAATCGTACTCCCCGCCCGCGAACTCTTGGGTCGAGCCATCCTCGAACGTCACGACAGCCTTGATCTTCTGCACGGTTCCGTTGCCACCGTTGCGGTTAACGACCTCGACACTATCGAGTTTCGACGGCGTCTTAAATGCGAATGTCATCGTGGTGGGAAGCTTCACGTAACTCGGAAGCTTACCCTCGCTGTCCCAGTTGCCGCTCCAGTTCCATAGGAACTCAAAGCCGTTGTCGCCCTCGTTATTATCGAACAGCGCGTTATAGCTCTTCTGCTGGATAAGTTTCTCGACGTTGGTCCCGTCGTCGGTCGTGAGCTCATCGTTGGTCATCGTGATGTTGAAGGCGTCCTGACCGTACTCGGCGACCGTTGGCTGAGGAACATCCGGCATCGTCACCGTGCCGTCGCTCGCAAACTCAAGTGCGTCGCATGCCGGACCGATGAGCCAAGATGTCGAGGGCAGTTCGACCTTGCCGGCGGTCTTGGCCTTGAGCTTGAAACTCGCCACCGCGCCGGTACCGTTGTAGAGCTTGCCATCGCCGCGGTTGGCAAAGGCGAGATTGATAGTCTGCGTTCTGTCCGCGAACTGGACCTTCTCGCGAGACAGGTTCTCCATGCCGGCAGTCGAGCCGTCCTGCGCGATGCTCTCGGACACAAACTCGAACTGGTCGCTCTTGAAGTTGACGAGAGCGCCCAGGGCGTTGACGTTCTTGGCGTCGGCCGCATAGACATCAACGGTGATCTCATCACCGGCCTCGACCTCGGTCTTGCTCGGAATCACCGCGAGCGAACCTGCGACCTTTCCCTTTTGTTTAGTGCCGCCGTCAAGACCCGCCATGGTGAACGAGTAATCGTAGACGTCGTAAACGCCGTTATCGTTGAGGTCGGCGAAGTGGTCGCGGATCTGCGAACCGAACGTCGGGGTATCGGGCTCGCGATTCTCGAGGCCCAGATAGTTCTTCATGTTGGAGTAGTCTCCGTCGGAGATCGTGGCCTTGTTGAGGTTGGAGCCCACGGCGAAGCCATCCGTGCCGTCGGTCTTGTAGATGGCAATCTCGGACGCGGAGAAGAAATTGCCGACCGAGGCGAGCGGTGTCATGCGCACGTAACGGGCGGCCACGGTGCCGTCAAACGCTACCGTCTTACAATCAGCGGAACGTGCCCAATCGACCTCCTGGCTCGTCCAGTGGACGCCATCGAGACTCGTCTCAACACGCATCTTGGTCACAGTGCCGTTGCCGGCGTCATCGCGCGGATAGTACTCGAGCTTATCGAGCTTGTAAGCGCGTCCATAGTCAACGGTAAGCGCCTTGCCCAGATCGTTGCCACCGGAGTGGAAACCGCCGTCGCCCGACTGGAACTCATGGTCGAAGGCGAGCTCGGCCTTATGGCTGCCGTAAAGTGAGCCCTCCCAGGTGATTTGCTCGGCGTCGGGGACGTTCCGCCACGGATCGAGTGCGGAGTTCGCCTCGAGCACATCGCTCCAGGCGGAGTAGCCCTCGGCGTTGCGCGAACGAATCTGGTAGGTGTGCTTGCTATTGTAGGCGAGGTCGGTGTGCGTGAACTCGGCCGCATCACCCACGGCGAACACGGTGCCGTCGACCTTAAGGTCGTAGGAGGTAGCACCATCGACCTTTCCCCAGGTGAGCTTGATGCTCGTTGGGGTCGTGACGTCCTCGGGGGCAGCAAGGTTCGTGGGTGCGGAGAGGCTCTCGTTGAGGCGATCGGCTGTGAGCGTGGCGTCGGCGTTCACGAAACCGCCCAGCTCGAGCGTCTGCGCCGCCGCAGCAACATCGGTCTTCGCGAACTTGACGTAGACCTTGGGGTTCGTGGTGATCTTGGTGTTGTTAAAGCTCTCGCCCCGCTCGGCCTCGGTGCCGTCCACATCGCTGCCGTAGTGGTTGAGGTTAGGGGTCTCGCTGTAGAAGTAGACCGCCTGGCCGGCCTCGGGGGTCGCGGTGTCAAAGGTCTCCTGCGAGTCGACCTCAACCACGTTGAGCGCGGATCCGCCGTTCTTGGCGACGACGCTCATGGGCTTGGCGGACACGTTGGCCACGAAGGTCGTGGTGCGATTGGAGTCGTAGCCGTTGTAGCCACCCTGCGAGGCTTCGGCGGTAAAGGTCGCGGTGCCGCCTGCGGCCTTGGATCTGTAGACGGTGCTCACATGCTCACCGTAGGAGATATTGTCGATCGTACCGTAGGAATCGTCCTCAGTCGTGTTGTTCTCGATGGAGGAGCCGTCGTCCTCGTACTGCGTAAAGGTGCCGTCGCCCTCGGTGGCGAAGAACTCGACGATACGCTGGCTGCGGTCGGTACCCTTGGTGTTGGTGTCGCTCACGGCCTCGGGGTTGTTGTTCTCGGCGTACATCGGCACGATAGCGTTGGCCTTCACAAACAGCGGCAGCTTCCAAAGCGGAGCCTCGTAGTTGTTGAGAACCTGGCCGCCGCGATACTGCTTACCCGAGAAGTAATCGATCCAGATGGTGGGATTCTCGTCGGTGCCGTAGTTGGGGAGGTAAATCCCATTGCGAATGTCGTTGCCGTTCTCGTCTGCCTGGGTATCCTGATACACCGGTGCCACTAGGAAGTTCTCACCGAACATATACTGGTACTGCGTCGAGGTGCTTGCGGCGTACTCGGAGTTATCGGAAAGCAGCATGGCGCGGATCATGGGCAGGCCGGCATCGCCGTTACCCGTGTCGATGTTGGCCGCCGAGGCCGCGCTCGTGTAGATATAGGGCATGAGCTGCGCCTTGAGCTTGAGGTAGAAGCGCGAGATGCCTGTGTAGGGATCGCCGTGCGTCATGGGCGATTTACGGTAGGTGCCCCAACCGTCCATGTCGAGCATAGAGGGCGTGAACGTCTTCCACTGGTAGTCACGCGCAGAGATGATGGGGTCGCCGCCAAAAATGCCATCCATGTCGGAGCCGATGTTGGGGTTGCCCGAAAGACTCTGACCGATATACGTGGGGATATGGAAGCGAATGTACTCCCAGTTACCGCCATACTGGTCGCCGGTCCAAATGCCACCAAAGCGCTGCGTGCCGGCCCAACCATCGAGCGTGATGATGTTGGGGCGCTTGTTAGCGCCGGTCGTCACCGTGTCATAAGCTGTCTTGATGCCATTAAGACCAAAGGAGTAGCCAGATCCAACCCAGGCAACGTCGGTCTTAAGGGTAGTGATGCCTCCCGTCTTGACCTCGGCGTCGAAGTCGCGAAGCAGATGCCACGGGGTCTCAGGGTTGCTGTCGGGCTCAAGGTTGGACTGGGTCCACAAGCCCGTGCTCACACCCTTTGAGTTGGCATACTCGGTGAACTTCTTAAGGTTGTCGACGTTGGCACGCACAGCGTTAAGACGGTCGGCCGAGCTCGCTCCGTCGGAGTTGACGCCGCCGGTCTTGTAGTAACCGTTCTGGCCATAGCCGGCGCCGTAGCCGTCGTTCGGCAGGAACCAGCCGAGCGGCATGTCGCTGTCCTCGTAGTCATCGATAACCTGCCGAGCAGAGAACTGGCGGTCAAAATCGGTCGCTTTCATGTTCTCGGTATCAACCGTAGGGCCCTCACCGTTGAGCGTCTCGGCCGCAAGTGTGCCGTCGAGCTTGTAGCCCGTCGACATGCCAGACTCGTACTTAACGTCGCCCTTCTCGCTCGAGGACTTGCTGCCCTTGGTCTCCCACTTCTTTTGACCCGAGGTCGTTGACCAGCCATCACGGTTATAGGCATTAAGATGACCAAGGTAGAACCCGTACTGGGGCAGCAGTACCGGGTTACCGGTCACCTTGTAGTAGTCCTGCAGCATCTCAGTTGCCACGTTCGAAGCTCCCTCGTTGGTCGCCACGAAGTAGTAGGCATCAAACTCATTCTCGCTGTGCAAAGTCGTGACCGTCGATGAGTCCGTGGAACCGAAGTCGTAGGAACCCTCTGCAAACGTGTTTCGGAGCACGCCGTAGCCGTCACTCGTCCAATAAAACGGGTTGGGCGAGGCAACGCCGCCATCGGTCCAGTTGTTCGTGTTGGAGATGGCGATGGTCTGGTTGGTGTGCAGGAAGCGTCCGTTCTGGGTGCCGCCGCCAAAGAAGTTCTCGGACTTCTCCTTGGCGAGCGTCTGGACGGTACCCTTCTTATCAAGGTCGAGGGACGCGGACTCGGAAACCACGACACGGTCGCCTGACTTGATACTCATCTTGCCAGTCGCCTTGTCCAGGATCACGGTCGCCTTTCCGCCGGTGATCTCGATAGTGTCGCCCTTGTCGGCAACCGTCGCACTCGGCTTGCTGTAGGTGTCCGAGGTATCGGGCTGAGCCTGGATCTTAGCCGTGTGGGACTTACTGCGCGGCGTGGCGTACTCGGAAAACTCACCCTTGGGGTCGACGTTATAACGGAAAATACCGTCCTCGAGGAACGTAATACGGCCCTTGATGCCGTCAGCGAAATCGATGTCGACGACATTCGAGGCAGACTGGGACACGGTCGCCGAGTCGACGCCCTTGAGTGGCGTGGCAATCGCCTGCTGGGGATTGGCAAACACGAGCGTCGCTGCAGTGGCAACGAGGACCGCGCTTCCCTTCACCCACCGTTTCGTAAAAATGGAATTCCTGCGCATCTGGTCTCCTTTCTTCCGACATGCTGAGGTGCCGAGGACGCCCCCCCCCGGCAGCATGGGAAAACGTATCAAACGGAGATGTTCGGTACATTCCGCACAATGGGGGCCACCCGTTACCAAGGGGCCAACTGGTAGTAACCAGATAGCCACCTACTAGGTCATATCAACATATGGGAGCACTTGCGCACCCAAGTTCGGAATTCTCCCAGCGGCAGCAAAATAAGCGTCAACGGCAAGGTGGGCTTAATAAGCCATACCAATTGGTTCTTCAGTCAAATACCAATCTAGCAAAAATGTACTGTTTATCTGGTATTACACAGACCATACCTTTCCCTCGGGAACTGGGCTTCGCGAAGTTTCCCGAGGGAAAGGCTCAGCCGCCATCCTGCAACCTACCGGGGATTGCCATGACGTACGTTGGCTGATTTGGTTTGGAATGAGATGTTGACGGTGGCTGATGGGCACAATTGCCCCGGATGCATTTCATGATGCACCTAAATGTCTGCCTTCATCCTTATAGATTGTCCAGGTAATCGTCGGCATCATAGGTAAGGCTATAGGCTTTATTCAGAATGCGCACGAGCTCCTGGGCATCGTGCTCGCCGAGCGCTGAGAGCTGCTTCGAGAGCGATGCCACACTCTCGGCATTTTTTTTCGCCGCGAAATCACGGCCTTCCTCGGTAATGCTCACCAGCACACGCCGACGATCGTTTGGATCAGTCCTGCGCTGAACGTAACCCTTGCTCTCGAGTGAATCCAAGATATGCGACATGCGCGCACGGGAGAATTTCAGCTTCTTGGCAATCTCGGAGGGAATGACATCACCGTCAATACCCGATAGATACTGTAAAACCGGTGCCTCGCCCACACTGGCGCCGCCGGCAGCACTCAAGGATCCCTTGGCAAGGGAACGTGAGTACACGATCAGTTTTCGAGCGACGTCATCGTAATCCACTGGGGATATTGTCCTTTGCAACTCTAGAAGGGCCATAAAACCGTCATTTGCCGTACATTAGTTAACATTCGCAACAATTATTTATGATACCCCAACGCGGAAGTCTATTGCACGTCCTTCTTGCGTCGCATAAGCTCCTCAACGTCGATACCCGCGGCCTCAAGCATACGCTCAACATTCTTTTTGGCGTTGGTCGTGCCAACCTTAAGCACGATCGAAAGCGGAGTGCCCACCACCAGGCACACGATGCCCACGGGGACACCCCAGCCGGGGCCGCCCTGCATACCCCACATCCCCATCAAAAAGCCAATCGCCACGAGCGAATAGCCCAGGCGCAGCCAAACGTTGAGCCGCTGAATAGCATCGGTCTGCATCTTTGCCTCGCGGATCAAGTCGTCGCGCGAAAGGTCGTGTCCGTGTTTCTCGTGCATATGGGTCCTCCTCGTGCAAAGCGTGCATCATGCGCAAGTGCATCGTTTATCGAATACGTCATCTTTCAAGAGCAATATAGCGGGTGTCGTGTAGGCGATGGAGGTCGCTGGCCATATTGCCCTTGAAGGGCAGCGCAAAATCAGAAGGCCGTGCGGTTGAGGCCGCACGGCCTTACAGGGGGCCAGGGGATGATGACTAGTAGCTCAGCGCCGGATCGAAGAAGCCAATGAGAACGCCCACAAATGCGATCACGACGAGAATCAGCATCATAACGATGGGGTTGACCTTCTTCTTGGTCATCATGTACCAGCAGAAGATGATGAAGATCATCGGCAGCAGGTGCGGATAGATGCCATCGAGGGTGTCCTGGAACTTACCGCCGCCGGGCAGCACCAGGTTGGGGCTGCAGGTGATGGAGACCCAGGTAGCACCGACTGCACCGATGACCATGGTACCAACCATCACGATGGAATCGCGAAGAGCCTTTGCCTTGGGGCCGACGAGGGCCTCGACCGCCTTGCCGCCGAGCTCATAGCCCTGGTTGTAGGCAAAGCGCATGCCAAGGAACATGAGCAGGTTCCACACGACAATATAGAAGATGGCACCGAGCGGAGAGCCGCCGGTCGAGAGACCGAGGGCGATACCGAGCAGGATCGGGATCAGGGTACCGACGATCAGCGAGTCGCCAAGGCCGGCGAGCGGGCCCATGAGGCCGGCGCGGATGCCGTTGATGGCGTCGTCGTCGATGGCCTCGCCGTTTGCGCGAGCCTCCTCGAGGCCGGCGGTGACGCCGACAATCATGGTGCCGATCTGCGGCTCGGTGTTGAAGAACGCGGAGTAGGTCTGGAGGGCCTGCTTCTGCTCCTCGGGCGTGTCGTAGAGCTCCTCGACAATCGGAAGCATGGCGCACAGGTAACCGAAGGTCTGCATGTGCTCCTGCGAGAAGCAGGTCAGGTTGCCATAGGACCAGTTGCGGAACGACTTGGCAAGCGTTTTCTTAGAGAGCTTTTTCTTCTCTGCCATTAGATGTCCTCCTCTTCCTCATCATCTGAGCCCGAGGCGATAGCTGCCTTGGGAGCGTTTGCGAGGTCGATCTTGAGCGAAGCGATCTCATAGTTGATCAGGGCGAAGAAGCAGCCGATGCCGGCAGCGGCGATCAGGTTGCAGCCCATAACAGCGGACAGGGTGAAGCCGAAGAAGAACGTCAGGAAGTCCGTGGGCTTAGAGATGACCTGCTTGAGCAGGATGGCGATACCGACGGTAGGCAGCAGCGAGCCGACGGTGAACAGCGTCTTCATCGCAATGCCGTCCATGGGCATGTAGGTCTTCATGAGGTCGACCATGGCGGTGCCGCCCATGGTGATGATGAACGTCGGGAGGAACGAGCAGACGATGTGACCGATCCAAGGCAAAACGTTGTTGACCAAGTAGAGCTTGTGGAGATCGCCCTTCTCGAGCCACTTCCAGCCCATGCCCTGCCACACCAGGTTGATGGTGGCGGTGCCATAGAAGAGCACAGTGCCGAGCGTGCCGACGGCGGCGCCGAGGGATGCGGCCATGCCGGCAGCCTCAGCGGAGGCGGGATCGATGCCCGAGTTCTTGATGGCGAGGATCGCCAGCGGGATACCGATATAGGACACGGCGCGGACGTCGGCGGAGACGGTTCCGCCGGGGGTCACGAGAGCGATGTAGACAACCTGGATGGCAGCGCCGACGAGGATGCCCGTCTGCATATCGCCCATGATGATGCCGACGATGAGGCCGGCGACCAGAGGACGACCCAGAGTGTAGTTGCCGATCGTCGTGCCGCCCATGCCAGGCAGCGATGCCAGGCAGGCGAACAGGCCGAACAGCGCGGCTTGGAATGCATTGATTGCCATGCTTTCCCCTTTCTTTATTCCTCAGCCCCTTTCACCAAGGGCTGTAGATACCAAAATGCGGCTGGCGCCTAACTAGAAGCCAAACTGACCGCGGAACTTGGGCCACTCACCGATGGACTTCTCCTTGATAAGGGCGAACTCGACCGTGTAGCCGGCGTTGGTGAGATCCTCGAGCGCCTGGGCCTCTTCCTGCGTGATCGACTGGTTGTTGCCGAGCTTGGTGGTGCCGGGACGATCGTTGCAGGGACCGACGATGATGCGGTCCATGCCGGGCTTAAAGCCAAAATCGACGAGAAGTTCCTTCATGTCGAGCGGGTTCTTGGTGATCAGGAAGTACTTGGTGTCGGACTTGAGAACCTTCTCGGAGACCTCCTTGAAGTGCTCCTTGGTCCACACGAACGTCTTCTTGCCCGAGGCACTCTTGTAGGCCTCCTTGAGCACGGGGCTGGACGCTGCAGCGTCGTTGACGGCGATAAGACCGTCGCAGGGATACTCGAGGGCCCAACGGGTAACGGTCTGTCCATGGATCATACGGTCGTCAATACGGATGAACGAAATCATGCGTTCTCCCTTTCTTTATCACCGGGGGTCTTTCCTCTTAACCCCCGCTCCATCACGAAAATTTGGGCGGATGCGCTGCCTAGATGTCGTCGTCCTCGTCATCGGCGTCATCGGTCGGGACAACGAGCTCGGACATACCGTTCTTGCCCTCCTGCAGCATCATCTGCTTGAGGGAATCCAGGTCCATGGTGGCAAGCCCCATCATGGCGGTCATAGCCATGGGCAGGTTCATGCCGCCGAAGGCAATGGTGTGGGCGAGCAGGCCCTTCTCGGCCAGCGTGTTCATGGCATTGGTGAGCGGCGATCCGCCCAGGATGTCACCAAGCAGGACAACCTCGTCATCGGCGGTAACGGGAGCGAGCATCGCCTTGACGTTCTCGACATACTCGTCAGCGCCCATGCCGTCCACGAGACTCGTCGACAAGATGTTCGGGGCGTCATTGCCGAGCATCTTGAGGACACTGTGCAGTCCGGGAGCGAGCGTTCCGTGACTGACCATTACCAGATACCGCATGCGGTCTCCTCTCGACCTGCCGTGTGTCGCACGGCTTTGCTTTTTGCTGAGATTATTGTTGCGCCGGGGCATGTTCGGTACAAAAAAATAGTTGCGAACGGCAACTATTCATCGGTTAACGGTAGCAGCTATTTTTGTGCCTAAATTATTTTTTCTTCTAATTATTTTTAAAATAGCAGGTAGATTGTCTGATAAATGTTTTATGTTCCTTATGCACCATACATACCAGCAAGAATCGGGCCTGGCATCTCCGGTTTGCCCCGCAGTGTCAGACCATGTCACGTACGCCCACGACATGGAGGTACCCCATGGATATGATCTCGTTTCTCGCCTCCGAACCCTTCGACCGCAGCGGTGATACGCCGCTCTATGTCCAACTTAAACATCGAATCGCCCTGCTTATCGCCAGCCAGGCGTTCGACACCAAGACGCCGCTGCCGCGCGAGCTCGAAATCTGTGAGCGGCTGGAGTTATCGCGCGCGACCGTGCGCCGTTGTTTCCAAGATCTCGTCATCGAGGGGCGCGTGGTGCGCAAACGTGGGCAGGGCACGTTCATCAAGCCCCAAACCTCAGCACCCGGCATCGACCTGGCCCTGAATTTCAGCGCGCGGATGCGCGAAGCGGGACGGGTTCCGAGCTCGCAGATTCTCGCCTTTTCAAGCATACCGGCCGTCCGCGGCATCGCCTCTGGGCTCAAAGTGCCCGAAGGGACACCCGTCTGGGAGATTCGCCGCCTGCGTCTCGCCAACGACAAACCCATGGAGCTCAACTACGTCTATATCCCCGTGTCACTTTGCCCCGAGCTCACACGCAAAGACGTGGATGGCTCGCTCTACGCCTACATCGCGGAAAAGACCGGCATCCTGCCCGCAAGCGTCGATGCCGTCTACGAGACGGTCAACCTCGACAAGCATGAGGCGCGCCTTTTGGGACAGAACGCCGGTAAGGCGGCGATGCGCATCGTGCGTTCGACCTACGACAAGACGGGAACCCCGTTCGAGGTAGGCGTGCTCATCAGCTGCAACGGTCAGGCAAAGCTGCACGTGCACATCGCCGCCGACAAAACAACCTTCACCGCCACAGCCCAATAAATCCAAAACGTGGGCGCCGTCGTTCAAACGAACGACGGCGCCCACACTCAATTTTATTCAGCCCTAGTCATCGCGCAAAGCCCCTTCGGCAGCACACGGTGCGGCCAAGTCACCGCAGGCCGGGGCGGGAGGGGCCGAGTTTCCTCCTGAGCGACTCTGCTTGCAGCCGGAGCGAAAGGGGGAAATCTCGGCCCCTCCCGCCCCGGCCGGCCAGGTCAACTACACCGCGTACTGCGGCAGGTCCTGCAGGGCGATGACGTCCATGCCCATGTCGTTGGCGCTGCCGTGACCCTGCTGGTCCTCGCGCACCGCCTCGATGGCACTCACGTACGTGTTGGCCGCAGACATCGCCGTCACGCAGGTCACGCCGCGGCGCACGGCCTCGGTACGCAGCAGGTAGCCGTCGCCGCGCGAACCCGGACCATACGGCGTGTTGATAATTACCGCGATCTTGCCGTCGGCGATGAGGTCGCCGATGTTGGGACGCTCGCCGTCGTGCGGGCCGCTGATCTTTTCCACGATTTCGCACGTCACGTTGCCGCCGCGCAGCACGCGCGCCGTACCCTCGGTGGAGCAGATATCAAAGCCCAGGTAGCGCAGGATACGGGCAACCGAAAGAATATGCCGCTTATCGCGGTCGCACACGCTGATGAACACCTTGCCGGCGCTCGGGTCGGGCAGCTTGTAGTCAATCGCCAGCTGCGTCTTGGCGTATGCCTCGGGATAGCTCTTGGCAATACCCATGACCTCGCCCGTCGACTTCATCTCGGGCCCCAGGATAACGTCGGCTCCCGGGAAACGGCCCCAGGGCATAACGGCTTCCTTCATGCAGAACCAATCGAGCTGACGTTCGTCGCTCGGCAGGCCCAAGCTCGCGATGGAATCGCCCGCCATGATACGTGCGGCACACTTGGCGAGCGGCACACCGGTGGCCTTGGAGATAAACGGCACGGTACGGCTTGCGCGCGGGTTGGCCTCGATCACGTAGACGGTCTCGCCCTTGATAGCGTACTGCACGTTGACCAGGCCGCGGACTCCCAGCGCCATCGCGATGCGGCGCGTGGTCTCGCGGAGCTTCGCCTGCAGGCTCTCGCTAAAGCTGAACGGCGGGATGCAGGTCGCAGAGTCGCCGGAGTGAATACCGGCCTCCTCGATATGCTCCAGAATGCCGCCGATGTAGACCTCTTCGCCATCGCACAGGGCGTCGACATCGGACTCGATCGCACCCTCCAGGAAGCGGTCCAGGTATACCGGGTAGTCGGGGCTAATGCGCGCAGCCTCGGCCATGTAATCGCGCAGATGCTCGGCATCGTAGGCGATCATCATGCCGCGGCCGCCCAGCACGTAGCTCGGACGCACCAGCAGCGGGTAGCCGATGTGCGCGGCTACGGCCTCGGCCTCCTCAAACGAGGTTGCCTGGCCCGCCGGCGGATACATAATGCCCAGCTTGTCGAGCAGGGCGGCAAAGCGCTCGCGGTCCTCGGCAAAGTCGATGGCATCGGGCTTGGTGCCCATGATGTTCACGCCGCTTTCCTCGAGCATGCGCGCCAGCTTGAGCGGGGTCTGGCCACCGAGCGTCACCACGACGCCGTCGGGACGCTCAACATCGATGACATCCATGACGTCCTCGTAGGTAAGCGGCTCAAAGTACAAGCGGTCCGAGGTGTCGTAGTCAGTCGAGACGGTCTCGGGGTTGCAGTTGACCATGATGGTCTCGAAGCCGCGGGCCGCCAGCGCGTAGCTCGCGTGCACGCAGCAGTAATCGAACTCGATACCCTGGCCAATGCGGTTGGGGCCGGCGCCCAGGATCATCGCCTTGGGCTTGTCCGCCGGCGTGGTCTCGTCGGGAGCCACGCACTTCTTGGCATCCGGGCTCGTGCGGTAGATGTTCTCGTACGTCTTGTAGTGGTACTCCGTGGCGCTCGAGAACTCCGCAGCGCAGGTATCGACCGTCTTCATGCTGGGGACCACGCCCAGACCCTTACGGTAAGCGCGCACAAAGCGCTCGTCCGAGCCGGTCAGCGCGGCAATCTCGGCATCGCTCGTGCCATACTGCTTGAGCAGGCGCATCGCATCGGCGTCAATGTCCTCCACGCGCAGGCCGCGGATGCTCTCCTGAACCTGCACCATATCGTTGATACGGTTGAGGTACCACGGATCGATACCGCAGATGGCATGGATGCGCGCGACATCCCAGCCACGGCGCAGGGCCTCGACCACAAAGCAGATGCGGTGCTCGGTCGGGGTGCCCACGGCCTGGGCGAGCTCGTCGTCGCTCAGCTTGTCGGCACCTTCCTTGCCACCGGTGCAGATGCCCTGGTGACCGTCCTCCAGCGAGCGCATGGCCTTGCCGAAGGCCTCCTCAAAGGTGCGGCCGATCGCCATAATCTCGCCCACGGCCTTCATGCGCGTGGTGAGCGTGGGGTCGGTACCCTTGAACTTCTCGAAGGCAAAGCGCGGCACCTTGACCACGCAGTAGTCAATCGTGGGCTCAAAGCAGGCAGGCGTTGCCTTGGTAATGTCGTTGACGATCTCGTCGAGCGTGTAGCCCACAGCCAGGCGCGCGGCGGCCTTGGCGATGGGGAAACCCGTGGCCTTGGAGGCCAGCGCGGACGAACGGCTCACGCGCGGGTTCATCTCGATGACAATCAGGCGGCCGGTGTTGGGGTTCACGGCAAACTGCACGTTGGAGCCACCGGTCTCGACGCCGATCTTCTCCAGAATGGCGAGCGAGGCCACGCGCATGCGCTGATACTCAAGGTCGGAGAGTGTCTGCGCCGGCGCCACGGTGATGGAGTCGCCGGTGTGCACGCCCATGGGGTCGAGATTCTCGATGGAGCACACGATGATGCCGTTGCCGGCGTGGTCACGCATGACCTCCATCTCATACTCTTTCCAACCCTCGATGGACTCCTCGACCAGCACCTCATGGGCAGGCGAGAGCTCAAGGCCCTGGCTCACGATGGAGACGAGCTCCTCGTGGGTGTGTGCGATGCCTCCGCCGGCGCCGCCGAGGGTAAAGCTCGGACGCAGCACGCAGGGATAGCCCACGCGCTCGGCGATAGCCTCGGCGTCGGCCACGCTGTAGGCATAGCCCGAGCGCGCAACCTCCAGGCCGATCTCGGCCATGGCCTCGTTAAAGAGCTTGCGGTCCTCGCCGCGCTCGATAGCGGCCAGGTCGCAGCCGATCATCTCGACGCCGTACTTGTCGAGCGTACCGTCTTTCGCCAGCTCAACAGCGGCGTTCAGACCGGTCTGGCCACCCAGCGTGGGCAGCAGCGCGTCCGGATGCTCTTTCTTGATTACGCGCTCGATAAACTCGGCGGTGATGGGCTCGACATAGGTGCGGTCGGCCAAGCCCGGGTCGGTCATGATGGTCGCCGGGTTGGAGTTGACCAGGATGACCTCAAAGCCATCCTCCTTGAGCACCTTGCAGGCCTGGGCGCCGGAGTAGTCGAACTCGCAGGCCTGGCCAATAACGATGGGGCCCGAACCAATAACGAGGATGCGCTTGATGTCAGTACGTTTCGGCATGTTAGTTCTCCTCGGTCGCAGCGTTCTCGGACTCGGCGAAATTCCAGCCGGCGAGGCGGTCCTTCGCGGTGTCGATGTCCAGGTAGTTCTCCTCGCCGTCCATGAGTCGCGTAAAGGCGGTAAAGAGATAGTGGGCATCGGTGGGGCCAGGCGAAGCCTCGGGGTGGTACTGGACCGAGAAACACGGGGCGTCGAGCAGCTGGATGCCCTCGGCGGTGCCGTCGTTGAGGTTCACATGTGTCAGGCGAATGCGACCAAAGCGCTCGTTCATCACGACCGGCGCGATGCCGCGACGCACCCAGGCGCGCAGGTCACCGTCGGCCGCATACTCGGTTTCGCCGCCGGAAAGCTCCGGAATCAGTTTGCCCAGACTGGGGAACAGCAGGCCAAAGCCGTGGTTTTGCGCGGTGATCTCCACGCGACGGCTCACCAGATTCATGACCGGCTGGTTACCGCCACGGTGACCGAATTTAAGCTTTTCCATTTGGGCGCCGCAGGCCAGGCTGATCATCTGGTGACCGAGGCAAATGCCAAAGACCGGCACCTTGCCGATCAGCTGCTGTACCTGCTCATAGGTCTCCACCACGGCATCGGGGTCGCCGGGGCCGTTGGACAAAAAGACGCCATCGGGATTCATGTCGAGCACCTGCTGGGCGGGCGTATCCCACGGCACGACGGTGAGATCGCAGCCGGCACGGACCAGGCCCTCCAGAATACCGCGCTTCACACCGCAGTCGTAGGCGACCACTTTGTGACGGGCAGGAGCGGCAGCCGCAAGCGCAAAGTCATGCGTGGCAGGCAGGTCGGCGGCCACAAACTCGTGAGGCGCGGGGCAACTTACGGTCTTGACCAGGTTCTCGCCTACCAGCGTGGGCGCAGCGGACAAGCGCTCGGCAAGCTCGTCGACGTCGAAGATCTCGGTCGAGATAATGCCCATCTTGGAACCATTGTCGCGCAGATGGCGCACCAGAGCGCGGGTGTCGATACCCTCGATAGCGACGATGCCGTGAGCGCGCAGGTACTCCGGCACGCTGACGGCCGAGCGCCAGTTAGAAGGCGTGGCGCACATATCGCGAACGATCATGCCGCGCATAGCCGGAGCGCTCGCAGGGCGCACGGCGTCGCCGGGGAAGGCCGACTGGACATCGGTCTCGTCGATACCGTAATTGCCGATCTGCGGATAGGTCATGGTTACAATTTGGCCGGCATAACTCGGGTCGGTCATGACCTCAAAGTAGCCCTCGAGCGAGGTGTTGAAGCAGACTTCGCCGGTCGCGGTGCCCTCGGCGCCGCATGCACGTCCATAAAAAATGGTCCCATCCTCAAGATACAGGATACAGGGACCGCAGGTGCCCTTGCTGGTTTTGGCCAGCATACGCTGGCAAAGCTCGCTGGGCGCGAAGGTGCAGGCGGCAGCGCCCGCGGTATGGTTGTTCGCCATAATTCTCCTTCCCGGTCTCACAGGACCGGCTTAAAGGTGTGTAGTTAGGCCTCGCGGTATTGTAACCGCAAGCATGCCTCATGGCGTTAATTTCATCAAATTGTTTACGAAATGATAATTATGACTTTCTATGCATAATGATTATTTAATCCCCGTCCCAGAAAAATCATCCCGCGGGGCTTGTGGCTCACGCGGGATGATGGCGTCTTACTTTTTCTTGTCCTGTTCCAGCAGATCGGACGGTGAGCGATCGGGCTTGCCGCCGCGGAAAATCTCGCGGCCATGCAGACGATGCTCCAGGTCACGTTCGGCCTTTTCCTCGTCAATCTTGGTCTGGCTCACCACCGGGTCCTCGATCAGCGACGAAACCGAGTTCACCTGTTTTTGAATGCGCTCGGCAATGGTGTCGTCCATGCTTACGATGCGCATCTTCCAGTCGATGCTCGTGGCGTTGGATGAGCTCTTGGTCCACACAAACGTCAAAATGGCGCTCTGATGACCCCGCGCGGGAAACATGCCAAAGAAGGAATCGTGCTGAATGTTGCTATCCTCGTCGATATAGGCGTGAACGTTATACACCACGCGGTCGATCTTATCGTTGAGCAGCGCGTTGGTCGCAAGCGCAGCGGCCTGAATCTGCCCGTTGGACAGCAGCTCGAGCTCGTTGGCAGACGATGTGTCCAACACCGTCACCTCGACCGTGCCCGTACGCTCATCAGCTTCATCGACGGTAAAGTCGAGCGGGAACTGCGTAAAGCCGTTGCCCCACTCAAGGCCGCCCTTCAGCGCCGTCGAAACGGTATCCAACGAAACGCTCTCGGACAGGTTGGCGGTATTCAGACGGCGCATCACGCCGTAGCCGATCTGCATGCCCACGATCAGCACCAGAATACCGATGACCACGGCCATCGCGGTCTTCGTAATGGTATGGCTCACCTGCGAGCCCGAAGGATCGTCCTCGGACAGCGGGTCGATATGTTTTGCCTGGCTCGCGCGGTCCTCGCTGCGCAGCTGCGCTAGCGCCGCTTTGTCACCGCGCTTGGCCGCAGCCTCCTTCTCACGCATGCGCTCGGTTCGCTTTTTGGCAAGCGTGGGATCCAAGACACCGGATGCATCGATTTCGGAGAATAACTCCGTCACTTCTTCCGGAGTCAAAGGGTTCTTGTCAGCCATAAACTTCCTGTCATATCAATCAGTCGAGCTCGTGCGCACGCGCACCTTCGAACTGCATTCGATAGTAACGGGCATAGGTGCCGCCACGGGCGAGAAGCTCCTCGTGCGTGCCACGCTCCACAACGCGACCATGCTCAACGGTCGCAATCTCATCGGCATGCTTAATAGTCGAAAGACGATGGGCAATGATAATCGTGGTGCGGCCGCGTGCCAGCTCTTCGAGTGACTCCTGCACCGCCTCCTCGCTCTCGTTATCCAAAGCACTCGTCGCCTCGTCCAAAATCAGGATCTTGGGGTTCTTGAGAAACACGCGCGCAATGGCAACGCGCTGCTTCTGTCCACCCGAAAGACGGCTGCCGCGCTCGCCCACCACGGTGTCGTAGCCCTGAGGAAGCGATTCGATAAAGGTATCGATATTGGCGCGGCGGGCAGCCTCGGCAATTTCTTCCGCCGTAGCGCCCGGCTTGCCGTAGGCGATGTTCTCGCCGATTGTTCCGTCAAACAGGTAGACATCCTGCTGCACCAGGCCGATGGCGCGGCGCAGGCTCTGCTGCGTCACATCGCGCACGTCCTGACCGTCGATGCTAATGGATCCGGCAGCCACGTCATAAAAGCGCGGCAGCAGCGAACAGGTCGTGGACTTGCCACCACCCGAAGGGCCAACCAAAGCGATGGTCTGCCCGGGCTTGATGGACAGATTCATATGGTCGATAACGGGACGCTCTTCGGCATCACCCTCGCCCAGCTCAACATCCTCGTAGTTAAAGCACACGTCGTGATAATCCACGGCGCCGGCAGTCACCTGCAGATCCGTAGCGCCCGGCTTGTCCTGGATATCCGGCGCGGTCGAGAGCACCTCGTCCATACGCTTAAAGCCGGCGATGGCCTTCTGATACGTTTCGGCCGAATTGACGAGTGTCTCGAGCGGCGTGCAGAACAGCGAAATATAGAGTGCAAAGGTCGCCATATCGACCGCCTGCAGCTGTCCCTGGGCGACCAGCCAGCCGCCCAGCAGTACCACGATCACATAGAGCACACCCGAGAGCAGGCCATACGTCGCAGTATAGACGCCCATGGCGTGATACATGTTCTCCTTGGACGAAAGATAGCGATTGTTGGAGGCGCGGAACTTAGAGCGCTCGGTCTCCTCATTGGCAAAGCTCTTGACCACGCGCATGCCCGCCAGCGAATCCTGCAGCTGTGCATTGATGCCGCTGATCTTTTTGCGATTGTCGCTAAAGACCTCGCGCATGCGCATGTTCTGCCAAAACATGATGACCGAAAACGCTGCTGTCACCGCAGCCATGGCAAGCGCCAGCACCGGGGCGATGGTAAAGAGGATCACAAACGAGCCGATAATCTCGATGCCGCAGATGATGATCCACTCGGGCACGTGGTGCGCCGCCTCGCAGATATCGAACAGGTCGTTGACCACGCGGCTCATCATGTCGCCCGAGCTGTTGCGATCGAAGTACGCAAAACTAAAGCGCTCGTACTGGTCGAACAGGTCCTCGCGCATCTTGGACTCCATGCGCGCGCCCATCACGTGGCCCCAATAGCTCACAAAATAGCGGCAGGCGCAGCGGACGGCATACATCAGCACCAAGCCCACCGCGATCATGCCGAGCGCCTGCATAATGGCAGCCTGACCCTGAGTAAATAGCCCACCGGTCAAATTGCGCAGGATAATGGGGAACGCCAGGTCAATGGCGGCAAGCACCAGAGCGCAAACAGTATCAGCAACAAAAAGCCCCATCTGGGGCTTGTAGTAAGAAAGAAACCTCTTCAGCATAATCACCTTACGCGGTTTTACCAAACCGCGTTTCGTCTCGACGCTGCAAGTGCTCCATTTGGACAATCTGGCCTTCAATCGTCGGTCGCGTATATCCATACGCTTCCCTCCTCTTTTAGGCCACCTTGTCTCAAATGGAGCACTTTCGCTGACTCATACAAACCTGCGGGATCATAACCCCGCTTCAACAAAATTGGCTAAATGACCCAGGGGCCATCCCGCTCGTTACAGTTCGGCTCCACCAAGTCGATGCGCGATGCTATCGCAGGCCAAGGCGCCCACGACGGTCTTGGCATCTTCGATCTTGCCGTCGAGCACGGCGTCGATCAGCTCGTGCAGCGGCACCAGGTCAACGTTGACAAACTCGTCATCGTCGGGGTTGGGCGCATCAAACTCCAACTTGGTAGCCAAGTAGATGTGAATGATCTCGTCGCAAAAACCGCAGGACGTGACAATCGACGTCAAAAAGCGAATGCGATCAGCCCTAAAGCCCGTCTCCTCATGCAGCTCGCGTTTGGCGCAATCGAGCGGGTCCTCGCCTGGATCGAGCTTGCCGGCGGGAATCTCGACCGTCACGCGGTCGATAGCGGTGCGGTACTGACGCACCAGTACGATCTTGCCGCTCTCGGTCAGCGCTACAACGGCCGCCGCACCCGGATGGCGAACGATATCGCGGGCGCTGCGGCGACCGTTGGGCAGCTCAACCTCAAGACGGTGGACGTCGAGGATCTTGCCCTTCCAGGCGCACTCCTCCGAAAGAATCTTCTCGTGCAGCTCGGCATCGTGCGGGTCGTCGTCGCCCAGCACCAGCGCCGGCTCGTCAGCGACCTCGCCGCCAGGCTCGCCCTCGGCGTGCCCATACATGCGGCTGCCCTCTTCAACGATCTGCGCATCCACGAGCTCTTCGTTCTTCTCGTCCATCCGTCTCATTCCTCTCGGATTTTAGGCATCCCAGGCGTCGCGGCCGCGCAGCGCGCGCAGGCCGATGTCGTGGCGCAGGGTCTTGCCTTCAAAATCAATCTTCTCGCAGGCCTCGTAGGCAAGGTTGCGAGCGTTCTCGAACGTGTCGCCCAGAGCGGTCACGGCAAGCACGCGGCCACCATTGGTCACGAGCTGGCCGTCCACCATGGCAGTGCCCGCGTGGTACACGGTCACGTTCTCCATGGCCTCGGCGTCGGCGATACCGGTGATGACCTTGCCCTTCTCGTAGCTGCCGGGATAGCCCGCGCTCGTCAGGACAACGGCCACAGCCCACTCGTCACGCCAGTCGAGCTCAATCTGATCGAGCTCGCAGTTGGCGCAGGCCAGCATGACCTCAACCAGGTCGTTCTTAAGGCGCGGCAGCACGACCTGCGTCTCGGGGTCGCCAAAGCGGGCATTGAACTCCAGTACCTTGGGACCGGCAGGCGTGAGCATAAAGCCGCCGTACAGGCAGCCGCGGTAGTCGATGCCCTCGGCGGCAAGCTCAGCCACGGTCTGCTCCATGACCGCCACCATGGTGGCGTGTTCCTCGTCGGTCACGATAGGCACCGGGCTGTAGACGCCCATGCCGCCGGTGTTGGGGCCCTTGTCGCCCTCGAGCGCGCGCTTGTGGTCCTGCGAGGTGGCCATGGGGCGCACGGTCTTGCCGTCGGTAAAGGCCAGCAGCGAGCACTCGGGACCAACAAGCATCTCCTCGATGACCACGGTGTTGCCGGCATCGCCAAAGGTGCCGCCAAAGCACTCGCGCACGGCCTCCTCGGCCTGCTCAAGTTCGGTCGCCACGATAACGCCCTTGCCCGCGGCAAGGCCGTCGGCCTTGACGACCAACGGAGCGCCCTGCTCACGCACGTAGGCGAGAGCCGAAGCCTCGTCGGTAAACGAGCCGTAGGCTGCCGTCGGAATGCCCGCACGCCCCATGAGCTGCTTGGAGAACAGCTTGGAGCCCTCCATCTGGGCGCCCTCGGCACCCGGGCCAAAGCAGGGAATACCCGCCGCGCGCACGGCGTCGGCCACGCCCGCCACGAGCGGAGCCTCGGGGCCAATTACCACGAGTCCGCATCCGTGGCTCTGCGCAAACGCCGCCACGGCCGCAGGATCGCAGTCGTCGAGAACAACGTTCTCGCCGCAGCTCGCGGTGCCGCCGTTGCCCGGCGCGATGTAGAGCTTGCCGGCGCGCGGTGATGCTGCGAGCTTAGCTGCCAAAGCATGCTCACGGCCGCCGCTGCCCAACAACAGGATGTCGATGGTTTGAGTGTCCGCCTTCAAGGGTGCCTCCTCTATGGATGAATGGCCCGCTCCGCGCGAGCCCTTTGCAAGCAAATATACCCCTCAGCCGCCCACTTGGGCTGCAAAGGGGTATATCGCAATAACCGAATGGTACCGATTACTTCCAGAATCGGTTGATGATCTGCTCGCGACCGGCGCCGACGCCAATGAACGTCACGCGGGTGTGTGCCAGATCCTCGATAAACGCCATGTAGTCCTGAGCCTCCTGCGGCAGCTCGTCAAAGCTGCGGCAACCGGTGATGTCGCACTTCCAGCCAGGGAGCTCCTCGTAGACGGGCTTGGCATGCTCAAAGCGCACCTGATGCTCGGGCACGCTGGTGTAGCGCTCGCCATCGACGTCGTAGGCCACGCACACCTTGATGGTGTCGAAGGCCGAAAGTACGTCGAGCTTGGTCACGGCGATGTCGGTGAGGCCGTTGACGCGCGAGGCATAGTTGGCGATAGGGCCGTCAAACCAGCCGCAACGACGACGGCGACCGGTGGTCACGCCGTACTCATAACCCTCCTCGGTCAGCGTGTGGCCAGCCTCGGACTCATAGGAAAGCTCGGTGGGCATGGGGCCCGAACCGACGCGGGTGATATAGGCCTTCATGACGCCCAGCACGCGGTCGACGTTCTTCATGCCCACGCCGGAGCCGGTGATGGCGCCGCCGGCGGTGCAGTTGGAAGACGTCACGTACGGATAGGTGCCGTGGTCGATGTCGAGCAGCGTCGCCTGGGCGCCCTCAAACAGCAGATCCTTACCCTCATCGATCATGTTGTTGAGCAGCAGGCTCGTTTCGGTGATGTAGGGACGCAGGCGCTCGGCCATCGGCAGGTACTCGTCGCAAATCTGGTCCGCGGTGTAGGTGGGCAGGCTGTAGATGAGCTCGAGCTCGGGGTTCACGCGGGCGAGAGCGGTCTCCAGCTTGTCGCGGAACAGCGCCTCGTCCAGCATGTCCTGCATGCGCAGGCCAATGCGGGCCATCTTGTCCTGATAGCATGGACCGATGCCGCGCTTGGTGGTACCGATATTCTTCTTGCCGAGCTTCTGCTCAAAGGCACCATCCAGATCGATGTGGTACGGCATGATGACATGCGCGTTGCCGCTAATCTTGAGGTTCTTGGTGGTGATGCCGTCGGCCTCGAACATGTCGATCTCCTCAAGGACAACCTTGGGGTTAACGACGCAGCCGTTACCGATCACCGACACGTGGTCGGAATACATGATGCCGGAGGGCACCTGGTGCAGGCCGTACTTCTTGCCGTTGACGACGATGGTGTGACCGGCGTTGTTGCCGCCCGAGTAGCGCACGACGGCATCAAAGTCGCCGGCGACCAGGTCGCAAATCTTACCCTTGCCCTCATCGCCCCACTGGGCACCGACCAAAACGGTTGACGGCATGTTTACTCCTTACATTCATGGACTGTCTGCGCGCCACGCCGGCACGCAGAAGCACAAAACATTCCCAGTATACCCGTGCAACGGGCGCCTGTCCTACTCCTCGGCATGTGCCCCATCAAGCTCATAGAACTTGGTGGATGCCGGCAGGAACATCAGGTCGACGTCGCCGATCGGGCCCGAACGGTTCTTGGCCACGACGATACGCGTAACGCCCTCGTCGGGTCGATCGTCGCGCGAGGCCTCGGCCTCGTCGGCGGAGCGGTCCAAGAACATGACGATATCGGCGTCCTGCTCGATGGAGCCCGATTCACGAAGGTCGGAAAGCTGCGGGCGCTTGCCGGTACGGGATTCGACCTGACGCGAGAGCTGTGACAGCGCGATGAGCGGGATCTTGAGCTCCTTGGCCATGATCTTCAGACCACGCGACATCTCCGAAACCTCGACGGTACGGCTCTCGGAGCGGCGTCCCGGCGGAGGACTCACCAGCTGCAGGTAGTCCAGGATGATGATGGCCTTCTCCTTGTTGTGGAGCATACGGCGGCTCTTGGCGCGGATCTCGGTCACTGTGGTGCCGGGCGTATCGTCAATCAGAATATCGAGCTTGGACAGCGTCTGCGTGGCCTCGTTGATATTGGCCCACTGCTCGGGGCTAATGCGGCCCATGCGAAAGTCACTGATCGAGATCATGGCGTAGGCGCAGGTCAGACGCTGGGCAATTTCCTTGCCCGACATCTCCAGCGAGAAGAAGCCGACGGTATAACCAGCGGCGGCAGCGTTGAGCGCCAGATTCAAGGCGAACGACGTCTTACCTACAGCAGGACGGGCGCCGATAATGATGAGCTGGCCCTCGCGAAAACCCATGAGCATGCGGTCGAGCGACGGGAAACCCGTGGGCACGCCCGCAGCCTGGCCGCCGGCCTGGCATACTTCCTCGGCCTCGTTATAGGCCTCGACCATAAACTCGGTCAACGTCTTGTAGCTCGACTTGACCTCGCGCGCCGTGACCTTGAGCAGCTTGCTCTCGGCCAGCTCCACGACCTCCTTGGTGTCGGTAGGGGCGTTATAGGCCAGCGCGTTGATCTCGTTGGTGGCACCGATCAGCTCGCGCAGCATCGAGTCGCGACGGACGATGGCGGCATGGTGCTGCCAGTTCACGAGCGACAGGGTCTGACCCATCAGCTCCAAAATGTAGGCCTCGCCGCCCACGGCATCGAGCTTGTTGATGCTGCGCAGGTAATCGATCAGCGAGATGGAGTCGATGGGAATGCGGCTGTTGTACATATCGACCATCGCGGTATAGATGGTCTTATGAATGGGCCGGTAGAAGTCATCGGGCTGCAGCTCGACCTGGGCCTCCTCGACCACCTCGGGCGATAGCAGCATAGCGGCCAGTACATTGGCCTCTGCATCTTGGTTTTGGGGAAGACCCAACTTTGAGCCGCGGTCCTCGACCGTCAGCCCGGTCTCCCTATCGTCATATGCCATGAGCATCCTCATTCATATCGCTTGCGAGCATCCATAGTATCAGCCACGGTCCCAAAACGCGCCGCGCGCCGCCAATCATTACCGAACCAAACGGATGAACGGTCCTGTATATAGGACTTCGACGCAATGTTCACCATGACACTCACTCAGCGCAAAAAAACAAAAGGGCGCCCTGGTTTCCCAGAGCGCCCTTCTTAGAACAAGATTGTTGCGTTGCAGCAAATGCTACTCGGCAGCAGCCTCAGTCTCGACCTCGGCGGTCTCGGCCTCGGCGACCTCAGCGGCCTCCTCGACCTCAGCCTCGGCAGCGAGCTCCTCGGCGGTAACGCCGACGAGAACGACAACCTCGGCCTTGATCTCGCGGTACAGCGAGATGGCAACGGTGTGGGCACCGGCAACCTTGATGGGCTTACCGAGCTCGACGCGCTTGCGGTCGATGTCCATACCGAGCTGAGCCTTGATGGCGTCAGCGATCATAGCGGCGGTAACAGAGCCAAAGAGGATGCCCTCGTCGCCGACCTTGACGTCAACGGTGACCTGCTTGCCCTCGAGGGCAGCCTTGGTCTCGTTGGCGGTAGCCAAACGGACGGCCTCGCGCTTGGCGATGTTGTTGCGACGCTCGTCAAGCTGCTTGAGGTTGCCCTTGGTGGCGGCAACAGCGAGCTTCTTGGGGAACAGGAAGTTCTCAGCGTAACCCTGAGCGACCTCTACGACGTCACCCTCGCCGCCCTTGCCCTTGATCTCATCGAGAAGAATAACCTTCATGATGCGTCTCCCTTCTTAGCCGCGGTCGCGGTTGCCACGAGAGGAAACCACGGGGACGGTGTACGGCAGGAGAGCCATCTCGCGGGCGCGCTTGATGGCGTTGGCGATGTCATGCTGATGCTGCGTGCAAGCGCCAGTGACGCGACGGGGCTTGATTTTGCCGCGGTCGGTCATGTACTTACGGAGAAGCTGAGTGTCCTTATAGTCGATGAACTCAGTGTTCTCCTTGCAGAACTGGCAGTACTTACGACGCGGCTGACGTGCAGAAAAATCATTAGCCATGTCAAAATACCTTTCATTTGGCAACTTCGGCGAACCGAAGCCGCCTCTCACTCAAAAATAGGTGAACAACCCTTAGAACGGGATGTCCTCATCGTAGACGTCGACCGCGGGCGGCGTAGCCACGGGTGCGGCAGGACGTGCTGCGGGCGCGGGAGCTGCGGGGGCGTAACCGCCCTGATCGTAGCCACCCTGGCCACCGCGGGAGCTCATAAACTCGATCTCATCGACGATGACCTCAAGCTTGCTCCGGCGCTGACCGTCGCGCTCCCAAGAGCTGTAGCGCAGCTTGCCCTCGATCGCGACCTTGTTTCCCTTTGCCAGGAAACGGCTCACGGCCTCGGCGCGGGTGCCGAACATGGTGCAGTCGACAAAGTTGGGATAGTCCTCCCACTCGCCAGTCTGCGCGTTGCGGCGACGATCGTTCACGGCGACGCCAAAGGACAGAACCTGGGTTCCGCCGGCGGTGGCGCGCAGCTCGGGATCGCGGGTGAGGTTACCGGTGATGTTCACTCGATTGATGCTCATAACTCACTACTTCCTCTTGGGGCACAAGCCCAGTCCAAAACGACAGTCTTACTCCTGGTCGTCACGACGGACGATCATGTGGCGGACCACAGCGTCGGTGATGCGCAGGACGCGATCAAGCTCGGCGATCTGGGTAGGATCTGCGTGGAAGTTGATGAGGGTGTAGTCACCATCGGTGAGGTCGTTGATCTCGTAGGCGAGCTTGCGCTTGCCCCACTCGTCAACGGAGTCGACCTTGCCAGCGCCCTCAGCGATCGTGGTATCGATACGCTTCATAACAGCGAGACGAGTCTCGGGGTCGAGCGACGGGTCAACAAAGAACAGCAGTTCATAAGCCTTCATATTGTCACCTCCTCTGGGCAAATGTGGCTTCAGGTCGTGAAGGTGCGCCTGAAGCAGGAAAAGACTTGGTAATAATATCTTTCAACCTCCCAGGCCGCAAGAATATGCAGCTACAACCTCATGACCTCCACATATGTCCATGCTCACACGGCACTTCATGCGCATTCCAACCAAATGCTGACCAAATGCTTGACGGATCTGTGTTCAAGATACGGTGCCGTGGGGACAAGCTGAGCCAAGCCGCAGGTCAGCGGGCACAAGGCTGTGGTCGCAAAATGCATACCAGTGGCCCACAGCACCACCCAAAGATTTTTAAATTCATTGCCAAGTCGCTTATGAATACCCTTTTTTGAACAATTGAGTTGATCAACCACGCTGGTCGGAAGCCGTTTTTTGGGACCTCAAGCCCCACTGCAGCGCCAAGCACGGCCAAGCGTTTTAAAAAATGCCAACTTTTCTGTTTGCACTTTGCGATTCCTCGTGTATACTGACTTTCGCATTTAACGGAGAGTTGTCCGAGTGGCCGAAGGAGCACGATTGGAAATCGTGTAGGCGTCAAAAGCGTCTCCAGGGTTCAAATCCCTGACTCTCCGCCAGTTAATTCCAAAGCAGGCCTTTGAGCCTGCTTTGTTTTTACCCCACGCGGAGGGGTGGCAGAGTGGTTGAATGCGGCGGTCTCGAAAACCGTTTGGCCTGTATAAGGTCACGAGGGTTCGAATCCCTCCTCCTCCGCCATTTTGGTTGAGAAAGCTCCCGAAAACGGGGGCTTTTTTGTTTAGAGTCCCTTACAAGCAAATACGGCGGAGGAGGAGGGATTCGAACCCGCCCCTCCCTCAAAAACATGTACATCACCCTCCAAAAACGACATTTCTCGACATCTTTGGAGGCTGGTGTACACCTTTGCATATTATGCTCGGCGGACGATCGACCGTTTTGCCTGCATCCGGTATATTTCCCCACCTCAACGGACATAAGAGTTGGGTATCGACTCAGAGCGAGAGGTCCCCAATGGATACCCCTGTTCTCATTTCGCATAAAACTGCATGGCTCGTCCATCACGCGCCACAAGGCCTGGTTCAAGCGGTCGCGCAACACGACTACCAGATAGGCGCAAGAGGTCTCTCCACCCAGCAACGCATCGCGCGCATACGACAGGCCCTCACCGACTGCGGCATTCCGCCCGATATGTTCAAGACTATCGATATCTCCGTAGTGTTTGCTTTCGAGCGAATTCGCACCAACGGTGTCACTTGCCATGTTCTCGGCCAAAGCCTACCCTACGGCCATATTGACGAGCTTACGCCCGGCATCTTTATCACCGACGAAGCCTTCACCTTCGTGCTCGCCGCCGAGTGGATGGATAGAATCGAATACCTCGAGTATGGCTACGAAGTTTGCGGCGACTATCGCATGGGCCTTAATCCCTCTGACCCTTATACCGAGCAACCAGCAACCACCTCCAAGGATGAAATTGTCGAGCTGCTCGATCAATACCCCGGCAAACCCGGTGCCACACGCGCGCGACTCGCGCTCAGACATGTCTACGACCACTCGGCCTCGCCTATGGAGACTGCATCGGCAATCGCCCTTTCACTTCCGACAAGCGAAGGCGGCGTTGGCATTCGAGGCATCGAGCTCAACCGACCGCTCGAGATCCCTCAACGTCTTTGGCATTGCACCAAAGCCCAAACACTCAAAATCGATGCCCTCATTACCTATAAGCGCAGAGAGCTCGGCATCGAATATAAGGGTGGCTTTCACGACGAGACTGGCCGTAAGGGAGCAGATGCGGAACGCGAAGCTGTGCTCGCCCAAATGGGTTATCGCATTGTCACACTCACCTCAGCGCAATTTGCCAGTCAACTCGCTTTTCACCGTGCCATGAACAATATCCGCGAAGCACTCGGTATGCCCCGCTGCACGGATGCCGAGTATCAGCGAAAGCAAAACGAACTGCGAAAGGCACTTATCCGCAACTGGAAGGGCACGAAGGACATAGAGACGCCCTCCGAGTAACGTCGCCCGCTCGGCGCGCGCCAAAACATGTACATCATCCGCCAAAAACGACATTTTTCGACATCTTTGGAGGCTGATGTACATGTTTGGTACCCATGACCGTTCCCAGTCCCGACCGTTTACCGAGCAATAGGGTCGCCACGCCCGCCAACCATGTACTATGTACGGGCATTGTCTAAACCCGCAACCAAAAGGACCCCATCTTGCCCGTCGTCGCCGCTATGACCGTTACCTCACACGCCACGGATGCCATGGTCGCTATTCCGTTTTGGCTCGAGATGTTCGCTGTTGTCGCTGCATCGATCTCGGGCGTGCTGGTCGCGCGCGAGCACAAACTCGACCTGGTAGGCGCCGTCGCGCTCGCTGTGGTCTGCGGACTGGGCGGCGGTCTTTTGCGCGATATGACGCTGCAGGTGGGCAACGTCTACATCCTCAACCAGCCGATGGCGCTCCCGCTTTCCATTGCCACGGCGGCCATCATCTATATTTTCCCGGCAATCGTCGACAAACCCGAAAAACTCATTCCCCTGCTCGACATCATCTCAGTCGGCATCTACGCCGCCACTGGAGCAGACAAGGCGCTGGTCTACGGCTTTGCGCCGGCGGTGTGCATCATGATGGGCTTTTTCACCGCGGTGGGCGGCGGCATGCTGCGCGACAGTTTTATGGGCGTGGTACCGGGCATTTTCCAGCGCACCAACTTCTATGCCATCGCAGCCATCGCCGGCTCGGCGAGCTATGTATGCCTTGTCATGAGCGGCATCGTCAGCAACATCACCGCGTTGATCGTATGCGTTGCGGTAACCATGGGGCTGCGCTGGCTGTCGCTGCGTTTTGACATCAAAAGCCCCACCGAAGAGGACATCGCGCGCTTTTTGCACCACAAAAAGTAGATTGCGCGGGCTCATCCTTCGAAATGCAACCGAGAGGTTCTTTTAGAGCGCCCACGCGTTGGGTACCCTGTTAGGTGCATATCGAGCATCTGACGAAGGATTCACTATGCCCCACAATCAATTCCCGTCGACCCAGCGCCGTAAAGCGTGGGGCCGCATCACCATCCTATTCGCGCTCATCGCTCTGGCGCTCACCGCGCTTCCCACGGCGTCGTTCGCCGGCACAGACACCGCAGGCAACGTGCTTGCGACCGACAATGACGCCAATTCGTCCGGCGTCGAAGGTGACCTGTACTGGGCAGGTCAGGCCCTCAACTTGGACGATGCGTCCATCGGCCGCGACATAATTGCAGCAGGCGAGAGCCTCTCCATCCGCGACTGCACGGTGGGCGGCGCCGTCCGCTTGGCGGCGCGCACCATCGACATTGCCAAGACTACGGTTGATGGCAGCGTGACCGTTGCCGGCCAGCATGTCGTGCTCAATTCCGACAGCACCGCCAACTGTTTCTATGCGATAGGCGAGACGGTCGCCCTGCGCGGCTCCGCTAAATCGGCGGCGCTCGCCGGCGACACCGTTACCATCGATGGCACCGTCGATGGCGATGTTGAGGTCTGGGCCGACAAGCTCATCCTGGGCAAAAACGCCTGCATCACCGGCACGGTGAGCGCCCACGTCTCACAGGATCCCGAGCGGGCAGAGGGTGCCCAGGTCGGAGCCCTCAAGATCGACCGCACCGAGAACGAGAACACCTCTACGGTTAACGACACCATCGGCGGCATCGTCGCCGCAGCGCTCTCGACCTGCTTTATCGCCCTGTTGCTCGAGCTCGTCTTTCCGCGTGCGACCGCCAGCGCCGCCGGAATGCTCCACCAACGTCCCACGCCCCTGTGGGTGAGCGGTCTTTTGGGCACGATTGCTATCGTCCCCACCGTCCTACTGCTGATTATCTCTATCGCCGGCCTGTCGCTTGCCGGAACCCTCATGTGCGCCGTGATCGGCATCGCGCTGGTCTCCACCGCTTTTGCTGGCTGCGCGATCGCCCGCATGGTCGGACACAACCAGAACCGCTATGCCATGGCAGCCGTCGGCGGTGTGGCCGCAGGCGCCCTCACAGGACTCCCCCTCATCGGCGACTTCATCAGCGGCGTGGCCTTTGTCTTTATGCTCGGCTACGTCATCCAGATCATCTGGCGCAACGCCCACCTCAAGCCGCAGCAGCCGGCTAACACGCCAGGACTCCCCACCGCCTAACCACCAATCACCGCAAAGGGGACAGGCACCTTTGTGGTTGTGAAGGCCTTCTCAATCCCCGTGCACCAAAAAGGGCGCCGACCATTGCGGTCGACGCCCTTTCTTATTGGCAGTTATAAGCCCCAGCGCTTATTTGTTGACCTGACCGGCACGGACGGCGGCCTTCTTGCGGTCGGTGGCATTGAGCAGACGCTTGCGCAGGCGAATATTCTTGGGAGTGATCTCCACCAGCTCGTCATCGGCGATGTACTCCAGCGCCTCCTCCAGCGAGAAGGTGCGGGGCGGCACCAGCTGCACGGAAATATCGGAGGTCGAGGAACGCTGGTTGCCCAGGTTCTTGGTACGGGCGATGTTGACGACCATGTCGCCGGCCTTGCTGCGCTCGCCCACGATCATGCCCTCGTAGCACTCGGTGCCCGGCTCAACAAACAGCTGGCCGCGCTCCTGCAGCGTGCCCAGGGCATAGGCAACGGCCTTCTCGGTGGTCATGGAGATCATGGCACCGTTCTGACGGTTGCCGATCTCGCCGGCGTAGGGACCGTACTCCAGGAAGGTGTGGTAGAACACGCCCTCGCCGTGGGTGACGTTCATGATGCGGTTCTTAAGGCCCATGATGCCACGCGTCGGGATCTTAAACTCAAGGTGCGTCACGATGCCCGAGGTATCCATGCTCGTCATGATGCCGCCGGAGGTGCCGAAGACCTCAACGACCTTGCCCGAGTACTCGTCCGGGCACTCGACGACGGCCTGCTCGACAGGCTCCATCTTGTTGCCGTTCTCGTCCTTCTTAAACAGAACGCGGGGACGGCCGACCTGGAACTCAAAGCCCTCGCGGCGCATGGACTCCATCAGGACGGACAGGTGCAGGATGCCGCGGCCCGAGACCTCGACGCCGCTCTTGTCCTCGAGCTCCTCGATCTTCATGGTCACGTTATTCTCGGCCTCGTTGAACAGGCGCTCCTTGAGCTGGCGGGCGCCCACGATGTCGCCGTCGCGGCCGACGAGCGGGGAGGTCGAAGCCTCAAAGACGATGGACAGGGTCGGCGGGTCGATCTCGATGGGCTCGAGCTCGACGGGGTTCTCGGGGTCGGTGTAAACATCGCCGATATCGGTGCGGTCGATGCCCACAACGGCGGCGATGTCGCCGGCGCCGACTTCCTGGCACTCGGTGCGGCCCAGGTAGTCGAAGGTGAAGAGCTGCTTGACGGTAGCGCTGGCGCTGGAGCCGTCGTTCTTCACAACCAGAATCTGGTCGCCCTGGTGAATGGCACCGGAATACACGCGACCGATGCCGATGCGGCCAACGAAGTTGGAGTGGTCGATGGTCACGCACTGCATGGCCAGCGGGGCGTTCTCGTCAACCTCGGGCGCGGGCATGTCGTCGATGATCATGTCGAGCAGCGGATACATGTCCATGTTGCCGTCGTTGGGGTCAAGGCGGGCAAAGCCGTTCATGGCGCTGGCGTAGACGACGTGCTCCATGGCGAACTCGAGCTGGTCGTCGGTGGCGCCTAAGTCGGCCATGAGGTCCAGGCAGTCGTTGTAGGCCTTCTCGGGGTTGGCGCCCGGACGATCGATCTTGTTGATAACGATCATGATCTTAAGGCCGGTGTCGATAGCGTGACGCAGCACGAAGCGGGTCTGGGGCATGGGGCCCTCAAAGGCGTCGACCAGCAGCAGGGCGCCGTCGGCCATACGCAGCACGCGCTCGACCTCGCCGCCAAAGTCGGCGTGGCCCGGGGTGTCGATGACGTTGATCTTGACATCCTTGTACTCGATAGAGATGTTCTTGGCGAGAATCGTGATGCCGCGCTCGCGCTCCTGGTCGTTGGAATCCAGGACACGGTCCTCGACCTGCTGGTTGGCACGGAAGGCGTCCGTGGCACGCAGGAGCTTGTCGACCATCGTCGTCTTGCCGTGGTCGACGTGGGCGATGATGGCGATGTTCCTCAGATTGTCTACGCGCATGTAGTTCCCCTATCTTCTATCCATATACAAACGGCACGCGTATGCGGCCCGCCCAGCGATACAACGCTCAGCGGGAATATTGAGCCTTTTACCGAAAACTCGTTTATTTTAGCGATTTTAGATGAGAGGGGTTTCCTCACCTGCAGGTTCAGGGTCGCTCCACATAAAACCATCGCCGGCACCCATGCCCTCATACAGCACATATGCCGAAAAACCGCTCTCGAGCGTCGTCTCAAAGAAACTCACGAGCAGAGCGTCGTGGTAGCCGCCGTCAATCTCGACACAGCCGGTATAGCCGATGGCATAGCGGGCGATACGGCCCAGGCCCTCGTCCTTAAGACCCATCTTGTGCTCGGAGATAAAGTTGGTGGCGGCCTCGAGGCATGCCTCCTCGCCATCCTCGTCAAGCGCGGCCAGATAGCGGTTGGAAGCAGCGTCCTCGATCGCCACAACTACGCCCGGATTCTCACCGGCGGCAAGGTCGTCCAAGAACGCACCAATCAGGTCACACACCATGGCGTCGAGCTCGGCGGAGACGTTGCCGGCGTCCTGCATATCCTGTGCCATCTCTAGACCTTCCCATCGAATCCGGCGTCGTTACAGTTCTTGTGCCTCGGCAGCGATCTTGGCGGCAGCGTCGCGGGCGCGCACCATATCCATTGCGCGCTTGTCGAGTACCTTGATCTGGTTGGTCAGCATTACCGCATCGACCACACCCCAGATTACCAAGCCTGTTGAAATCGAAAACCCAAGCGCACCAACTGTACCACGAAGACGAGAACAGATTACCGCGACAAGGGCGGAGATGATAACCATCTTGATATAGGAGCCGCGGCGCTCGCGAAGCGTGCGGGCCTGCGTCACATAGGCGATGCGAGCCGCCTCGGATGCCTCCGAGCGCATCTGGGCTTCACGCGCGATGGCGGCCGCTTCAGCCGATACGCGGGTACCCATCAGCAACCTCTCCGCTCGCGTGCCAGACATTTAGAAATCATCGGGGGAGAGCGTATGGACGAACTCGTCGAACTTCTCGAACTCCTGCTCGTCGTCAACTTCCTCGGCATGGGCAGAAACGGTACCCAGGCGATTCATGATGTCGTCCTCCACAAACATGGGGGCATTACTGCGCACGGCAAGGGCGATGGCGTCGCTGGGGCGGGCGTCAATCTTGCGCTCGTCACCATCGACCAGCACGACAATCGTCGCATAGAACACCGGCGGCTCGGCACGAACGATCTCGATGCGCTCGAGCTTGGCGCCCAGGGCATCGACGGTGTCAAGCAGCAGGTCATGCGTTATCGGGCGCTCGGCGCGACCGCTATCGATGCCACGGCTAATTGCCGCGGCCTCAAACGAGCCGGTCTGAATGGAAAGCGAACGCAGCGGTGCCGTCGAATCCGACTTGCCGCAGCGCTCGCGAAGCACGATAAGCGATGGCACGGGACCGGCGGCCATGACGATGGTCTCTATGTCGACGCGAACCATGGAACACCTCCGGTACGTAGCGGTTAACACGCGGCAGGGTCGCCGCATTGAATAGCTATACTACCCAATCTTTCGCCCAGCACACAAAATCAAAGTAGTTAATTTGGGACGGGGCTATTTTGACTACTTTTGTTGGATAAGAAAAAAGCCCCGAGGCAATGCCCCAGGGCTCTTAACGTTTTGATGGTGGACCTGACAAGATTCGAACTTGTGACCTCCCGGTTATCAGCCGGACGCTCTAACCAACTGAGCTACAGGTCCATCATGGTGGAGGTTAGGGGGATCGAACCCCTGACCTCAGGCTTGCAAAGCCCGCGCTCTCCCAGCTGAGCTAAACCCCCACGGAGAAAGTAATAAACACCCCAGCGGCGACTCGGCTCTCGCTGGGGTGTTTATTGCGAAAGAAAGTGGTGGACCTGACAAGATTCGAACTTGTGACCTCCCGGTTATCAGCCGGACGCTCTAACCAACTGAGCTACAGGTCCATCGCGCAAGGGATATATTAGACGAGTCGTTACGCGCGCGTCAACAACTTTTTTGAAAATCTTTGAGGGGTGTGTCAGACGGCTGGGCGAGATAGGTTAGGTTTGCTGCTCGGGCAGTCCTGCGCAAGACGAAGGCCACATTAAGTGGCCTTCTTTGCGTGCGGAACTCGCGACAAACCTAACCCATCTCGCCCAGCCGTCTGACACGGGGCTCCAAGCTTGTCAAAAAAGCGGTCGGCGCGCAGGTGCGCCGACCGCCGATATATGGGGTCTGATATTTTCTACCAGCTAGGGCCTCTTACTCGTCTAGGAGATCCTCTGGCATGTCGTTGCCGTCGCCTAGGTCGACTGGGGCCTCTTCGGTGTCGGCTGCGGCCTCGGCGCCTTCGCCTTCGGGTTTTTCCTTGGCTGCCGTCATGCGGGCTACGGCGCAGATGCGGTCGTTGTCGTCGACGGTCATCATCTTGACGCCCTGGGTAGCGCGGCCAGTCTGGCTGATCTCGTCGGTCTTGACGCGAATGACCGTCGCGCCCTCCGTCACGATGAACAGCTCGTGCTGCGGGCCCACCGTCTTCATGGCCGCGAGGTTGCCCTTACGCTCGGTCATTTGGATGGTGTAGACGCCCTGGCCGCCGCGATTCTGCTCCGGGTAGTCCGCGACCGGCGTGCGCTTGCCGTAGCCGCGCTCGGTGATGACGAACAGATCGCCGTTGCCGTTAGTGACTTCCATGCCCAGAACGCTCACGCCGTCCTTCATACCGATACCGCGAACGCCGCTGGTATCGCGACCGGTGGCGCGCACCTGGTCCTCGGGGAACATAATCGCCTTGCCCGCGGTGGTTGCCATGATGATCTTGTCACCCTCACGCACGCGGCGTACAGCGAGCAGCGCGTCGTCGTCCCTCAGGTTGATGGCGATCAGGCCATCACGGCGGCTACGGTCGTAGGCGCTCATCACGGTCTTCTTGACCATGCCGCTCTTGGTGGCAAACATCAGATACTCGTCGGCGGGGAACTCGCGGCAGCTGATGACACTCGCAATCTTCTCGCCCTCCTCGAAAGGCAACAGGTTGACGATCGCGGTGCCGCGCGCCTGGCGCGTACCCACCGGCAGCTCGTGCACCTTCAGGCGATAGACCTTGCCCTTGCTCGAGAAGAACAGCACGTACTCGTGCGTGGACGCGATAAACATCTCGTCGATAACATCGTCCTCTTTGAGGTTGACGCCCGACACACCCTTGCCGCCGCGCTTCTGGGCGCGGTAGGCGGCCACCGGGATGCGCTTGACATAGCCGGTGTGGGTGATGGTCACGACCATGTCCTCGTCGGCAATCAGGTCTTCGACGTCCAGGTCCTTCTCCACATGGCTGATCTCGGTGCGGCGCTTGTCGCCGAACTTCTTGGAGATCTCGCGCATCTCTTCCTTGATGACGCCCAAGATTTTCTCCTCGTGCGCCAACAGGTCCTCATAGTAGGCGATGGCGCGGCGCAAACCGTCCAGCTCTTCCTGAATCTTGTCGCGCTCCAGGCCGGTCAGGCGGCGCAGCTTCATCTCGAGGATGGCCGTGGTCTGCTCGGGCGTAAAACCGAAGCGCTCGATTAGGCGACTGCTGGCCTCAGAATCGGTCTGCGAGGAGCGGATGATGCTGATGACCTCGTCGATATGGTCGAGAGCCATCAGGTAGCCCTCGAGGATATGGGCACGCGCCTGGGCCTTCTTGAGATCAAAGCGGGTGCGGCGGGTGACTACGTCGACCTGGTGGTCGATGTAGTGCTGCAGCATCTCGCGCAGGCTCAGGCATTTGGGAACGCCGTTGACAAGTGCCAGGTTGTTGGCGCCAAAGGTCGTCTGCAGCGAGGTGTACTTATACAGATTGTTGAGCACGACCTGCGGAATGACGCCCTTCTTGAGTTCGATGACCAGACGGATACCCTTCTGGTTGGACTCATCGCGCATATCCGAGATGCCCTCGATGCGCTTGTCGTTGACGAGCTGGGCGATCTTCTCCTGCAGAGTGCCTTTGTTGACCATGTAGGGAATCTCGGTAAAGACCAGGCGGCTACGGCCGGTCTTGGTGGACTCCACATGAGCCTTGGCGCGCACGGTGATGGAGCCGCGGCCGGTCTCGTAGCTCTGCCTAATGCCGGCACTGCCCATGATGATGGCACCGGTGGGGAAGTCCGGACCGGGCATGATCTGCATGAGCTCGTCGACGGTGGCGTCGGGGTTGTCGATCAGGTAGCACGTGGCTTCGATCGCCTCGGTAAGGTTGTGCGGGGCGATGTTGGTGGCCATGCCGACGGCGATGCCCTGGCTGCCGTTGACCAGCAGGTTGGGGAAACGCGCGGGCAGCGCCTGGGGCTCGGCGAGCGACTCATCGTAGTTGGGCTGCCAGTCGACGGTATCCTTCTGCAGGTCGCGCAGGAGCTCCATGGCGGGCTTTGCCAGGCGGCTCTCGGTGTAACGCATGGCGGCGGCGCCGTCGCCGTCGATGTTGCCAAAGTTGCCGTGACCGTCGATGAGCGGCGTGCGCATGGAGAACCACTGCGCCAGGCGGACCATGGCCTCGTAGACCGCGGAGTCGCCGTGCGGATGGTACTTACCGATAACTTCGCCGACCGTCCAAGCGGACTTCTTGTGCGGACGGTTGGGGTAGATGCCGCTCTCGTTCATGGCGTACAGGATGCGACGGTGCACCGGCTTTAAGCCATCGCGCACGTCCGGCAGGGCGCGCGCCGTGATGACCGACATCGAGTACTCGATGAACGACTGCTTCATCTCGCGGCCGAACTCCGAAATCTGGAGCTGACCGCCGTTGATATCCTCGCCGGCCGAGGCGCCACGGTCGACTTCGCCAAAGCTCTCCTCGAGCTCGGCATCGTCGTCTTCTTCCTCATCATCATCGGCATCGGGGTTATAGGCATCCGGATCGCCGTCCTCGCCCTGCTCAGCGCGGGCAAGCAGGCGCTTCAGATCATCGGGCATACCAGCGTCGCCGGCCTCGTCCATACCCTCGTTGTTGTTGATATCGTCTGCCACGTTACCTCCTCATGGTTTGCGTGGTCCATTAGTTCCCTACCACGGAGACGGATTACCGGGAATGCCGGATAACCCTCCTAGGTTTTCCAGGTGCCCCAGGTTGCCCTGAAGGATGAGGGCGCACGCCTTGCGTGCGGCGCCCGAAATCCTGAAGGGCAAGATGGGGTGCCTGGGAAAGCTAGGCGTCTAAGAATCGTGCGTCGTGGGCGTGCTTCTCGATGTACTCACGGCGATAGCCGACCTCGGAACCCATCAGTTCGCGCACGGCACGGTCCGCCACCACGGCGTCCTCGATCGACACGCGCTGCAGGATACGGGTCTTGGGGTCCATCGTCGTCGAGGCAAGCTGCTTGGGGTCCATCTCGCCCAGGCCCTTGTAGCGCTGGACGGTATAGCCTTTGCGCTTCTTGGTAATTTTGCCGTCCTTGGCCTTGCCGTCCTCGTCGTTGTCGTCGGGGTTCAGGCCCAGGCTCTGAATGGTGTCGCGCAAAATCTCGTCTTCGGGCTGGCGGCCGTTGGGATACACGTAATGGATCTTGTTGCGCACCTTAATACCAAAGATGGGCGGGCAGGCAACATAGACATAGCCGGCATCGATCAGCGGGCGCATGTACTTGTAGAAGAACGTCAGCAGCAGGATGCGGATATGTGCGCCGTCAACGTCTGCATCGGTCATGATGATGATCTTGTGGTAGCGCGCCTTGGTAATATCGAAGTCGCCGCCGTCGCCGGCGCTCGTCGTGACGCCGCAGCCGATCGCGGTGATCAGCGACTGGATGGTGTCGCTCGAGAACGCGCGGTGGTCGCCCACGCGCTCGACATTCAGAATCTTGCCGCGCAGGGGCAGAATCGCCTGGATGTCTCGGCGACGGCCGTCCTTGGCCGAACCGCCTGCCGAGTCGCCCTCTACGATAAAGAGCTCGGTCAGCTCGGCATCGCGCACCGAGCAGTCGGCGAGCTTGCCGGGCAGCGAAGCCGTCTCGAGCAGACTTTTGCGGCGGGTCGCCTCGCGCGCCTTGCGAGCGGCGTTGCGGGCCTTGCAAGCCTGCTGGGCCTTCTTGACGATCTCGCGGGCGGGCTTGGGGTGCTCCTCCAGATAATCGGTCAGCCCATCGGTCACAATCTTGAGCGTGAGCGCGCGCATGTAGGAGCTGCCGAGCTTGGCCTTGGTCTGGCCCTCAAACTGCGGATCGGGCAGTTTGACCGAGATGACGGCCGATAGGCCCTCGCGCACATCGTCGCCGGTCAGGTTGGCGTCTTTTTCCTTGAGCAGATTCTGCTTGCGGGCGTAATCATTAATCACGCGGGTGAGCGCGGTGCGGAAGCCCTCGAGGTGCATGCCGCCCTCGGGGGTGTAGATGTCGTTGGCAAACGACATGACGTTCTCGCCGTAGCCGCTATTCCACTGCAAGGACACCTCGACCTCGCCCATCTTGGTCACGGGCGCATCCGGATCCGATTTGCCCTCGATATAGATGGGCTCCTTAAAGGCCTCGGGGACATCCTTGCCCTCGTTGAGGAACTTGACGAAGTCGATGATGCCGCCGGCATAGCAAAACTCCTCCACATGGGGAGTCGCCTCGCGCTCGTCGGTCAGCACGATCTTGAGGTTCTTGTTGAGGAATGCCGTCTCCTGCAGACGGTTGTGCAGCGTGTCGAAATCGTAGATGCAGGTCTCGAAGATCTCGTCGTCGGGCCAGAAGCTGACAGTGGTACCCGTCGTCTCCGAAGTGCCCACGACCTCCATCTTCTTGACGGTCTTGCCGCGCGAGAACTCCATCTCGTAGATGTTGCCGTCGCGGCATACCTGTACGACCACACGCTTGGACAGGGCGTTGACGACGGAGATGCCCACGCCGTGCAGTCCGCCCGAGACCTTGTAGGCCGAGTTATCGAACTTACCGCCGGCGTGCAGGATCGTCATGACGACCTCGAGCGTCGGGATCTTTTTGATAGGATGCTCGTCGACGGGGATGCCGCGACCGTTGTCGACGACCGTGATGGAGTTGTCGGCGTGGACCCTCACCTGAATCTCGGTGCAGAAACCGGCCATGGCCTCGTCGACGGAGTTGTCAACGATCTCCCACACCAGGTGATGAAGACCGCTGGCGCTCGTCGAGCCAATGTACATGCCCGGGCGCTTACGAACGGCCTCGAGACCTTCGAGAATCTTAATCTCGCCGCCATCGTAATCGTTTTCGTTTGCCACACGTCCTCCTTCAGTTAAGAAAATGTGTATAGCCTTACTAGTTTATCGTAAAAAAATACCCTCGGGGACGATGGTATTTGGCTCTACAAGGCCACCAGATGCGATTTAAGGCTCTTTTTTGCCCTGCACGCCCTTGGCCCACTCGGCACTGGCTCTCATGGCGTTCTCGAGGGCCTCGCGCAGTTTTTGGTCTTCGATGGGCGCCACTTGGCGCTCAATCTCGGTGCGCTCGGCCTCACTTAGGTCGGCGTGCGGGGCCGGCGGGCGCTCGGTCGTCGCCGGGCGCAGGCGCTCCTTGGCGGCGGGCGGTGTGTGACCGGGTGCGGTGGTTTTGAACACCAGGCCGTCTACATGCGCACCGGCGCGCTCCATGCGCGCGCGGATGATCTCGCGCAACAACGTCATTTCCTGCGTCCACGAGGGCGAGTCGAGATACACCAGCAGCTCATTGGACTCGGGCAGGTAACGCAGCCCCGTCACATGCCGCCCCTCGCGCGTGCCCGAGCACACCGCATTCCAGGCGCGATAGACCGCACGAGACTCCTCTGCAGCCTCCATCTGCGCACGGCGCTCGGGTGTCGCGGCCGTCAGGATGCGCTGACGCTCGGCATCCAAAAAGCCGCCAAAGGCAACCGTTCCGTTCTCGCGCTCGTAATTAGCACGTCTCACCCATGTTCACCACCTTGGCTCGATCAAGCAGGTCATCGGTAAAGTACCCCAGGTTGGTCGTGGTTATGACCGTCTGGATATCATCGCCGATCAGCTGCAGAAAAGCGCCTCGACGCCCGGCGTCAAGCTCGCTCATCACGTCGTCCAAAAGCAGCAGCGGTGCGGTGCCCAGGATATCGCGCGCCACGGCCACTTCTGCCACCTTCCAGGCAAGCACCAACGTTCGCTGCTGGCCCTGGCTGGCAAACGAACGGGCCGATCGACCCGCGACGGAAAACTCAATCTCGTCGCGATGCGGACCGACGAGCGTCACGCCGCGGCGGATCTCCTCGTCGGCGCGCTCATCGAGCGCCGAGAGCATGTGCTCATACGCCCAGCCCCTGAGCTCGTCGCGATCCTCGGTGCCAGGCAGGTCGCCAAGCGTGGACACATAGGACACGCCGGCGGGCTCGCCGGATGCCACGCGGCCATAGGCATCGCGCACATGACCCGACAGCCGGTCGAGCAGGGACAGACGATGCACGAGCAGGGCCGAACCGGCGCGGGCGATAGATTCGTTCCAGGCGCCGAGCATCTCGCGGCAGCACCAGGTCTCCTTGAGCAAGGCATTGCGCTGGGTCACGCAGCGCCCGTAGGCACTGGCCAGATCGGCATAGCGCGCACTCAGCTGAACGCCAAAGTCATCAAGTGCGGTGCGGCGCACGCTGGCGCCCCGCTTGACCATATCCAGGTGGTCCGGGCAAAACAGCACGCTCGGCAGCACCCCGCGCACGCCGGACGCAGCGCAGCGCTTGCCGTTGCGGCTAAACGAACGCTTGCCGTCTTCCACGCTCAGTCCCATGTCCAGCACACGCCCATCACCTTCGAGCCTCAGCTCGACCTTGCATGAGCCCGTGCCGTCGTGCACGAGCTCTGCTGCGGTCGGATGCCTAAACGAGGCGCCGCTCGTCAGCAGCTGCAGCGCCTCTATGAGGTTGGTCTTTCCCGCCGCGTTGGGACCCGCGAGCACTGTCACACCGTCGCTCAGGGCAAGGCGATAGCTGTCGAAGCTGCGGTAGCGCGCAACGGAAAGATCGCGTGCGAACATAGTCATGGGCAGTGCTAGATGCGTACCGGCATGACCAGGTACAGGTAGTTGATCTTGTCGTAGGACTTGAAGATGCCAGCCTGCGAATAGCTCTTGAGCTCCAGCGTGATCTCCTTCTCCTTGGACAGGGCATTGAGGCAGCCAAAGATGTAGTGGTAGTTGAAGGCGATGGTGCCCGACTCGCCCTCGGCCTCGACATCGATCGTCTCCTGTGCCAGATCCTGGTCGTTGGAAATGGAGGACAGGCCCATCTGGCCGTTCTCGACGTCAATCTCAAACTTGACAGCGGGGTTGGCGCTCGCGATAACGGCCACACGCTTAAGGGCGGCGTTAAAGGCGGCTACGTCGATCTTGACGCTCGTCACGCACGAATCGGGGATGAGCTGCTTGTAGTTGGGATATACGCCCTCGATGCGGCGCGACACGTAGGTGGTGTTGCCGGCCTCAAAGACAACTTGGGTGTCGGTGGCGCCGATCATGATGGTAGCCTGACTCGCCATGATGCTCAGCGCGTCGTTGAAGGCGTCGGCAGGCACGTTGAGCTCAAAGGAACCTTCGAGGGTCGAGGTCTCGACCTGCGTATCGCACACGGCCAGACGGAAGGAGTCGGTCGCCACCAGGCGCACAGTGTTGTTCTCGACCTTCATGTGCACGCCACCCAGGATGGGGCGGGCCTTGTCAGTCGAGGTGACACGCCATACGCGACTTACCATTTCGGACAGGATATCGGTCGGCAGCTCGACGGCGCTCTCGATGGCGTATGCCGGGAACTCGGGAAAGTCGTTGGCATCGAGCGTGTTGAGGCGGAAAGAGCTCTTCTCGCAGCCAATCAAAACCTGACGCTCGGACAGCTCAAAGGTGACCGGGGCATCGGGAAGGGTCTTGGTGATGTTGGAGAGCATCTTGCAGGGAATCACCATCTCGCCCTCCTCTTCGACATGGGCCGCAATGCGATGACGAATCGAGATGGTGTAGTTGGAGGTCTGGAATTCCAAGATGCCGTCTTGTGCCTTAACGAGCACGCCCGACAGAATGGGAAGGGTGGATGCCGAAGCGACGCCTTTCATAACGACGCCGATGGCTTGCGTAAGCGAGCTCTGGCTGACGGTGAACTTCATCTTTTAATACCTTTCTATAGATATAAATATCTTAATAATAGTAATAGTACTGACGAAACTGTTGATTACTCCTAAAAGTGCAGGTCAGCCCTAAAAAGAGAATCGACAGGAACCTGTGTGCAACCGGGCATGTTTTCCACGTTCAAAACCTGCGCAAAACTTTTCATCACCGCGGCTCGAGTTTTCGACATCTTATAACCGCCGTTTCGACAAGTTTTCAACAGCTGTGTCCATTTACCTACGAGCGCAGTGTAATTTTATCGCGCAACGACTTGAGATCTTCGGTGACAGTCCGGTCTTCCTGAATCATCTTCTGAACCTTTTTATAGCTCGTGCTGACGGTCGAGTGGTTGCGGTTGCCAAACTCGGCGCCCACGGCCGTCGTCGTCATCTCGCACATTTCGATCGCCAGGTAGATAGCGATATGGCGCGCCTTGGCGATATTGGCGTTGCGGCGAGGCCCGATGAGTTCCTCGTGTGTCACACCGTATTGCTCCTCGATGACGGACTGGACCGTCTGCACGTTGATCTTCTTGGCCGATGTGTCGAAGTACTGGTTGGCGATGGCGTCGATGTCGTCAAAGGTGAGCTCCCCGCCCTCGCGCTCGCGATCGCCCGCTTCGCCGGCACAACGCTCGCAAAAGCTCTCGAGCTCGCGAATGTTGGTGCCCGAGACCTCGGCCATGTGTTTGAAGTGCGCGTCGGTCAGATGTCCGCCGTCGCCCCCGTAGGCCGCCAGCAGCGAGTCGTTGCCCGCCTCGGGTGCGGCGGCGATCGTGTTCTCGTAATAACGCTGCAAAATCTTGTACTTCATTTCGTAGCTGGGCTCCGCCACCAGGCACAGCAGACCGGCATTAAAGCGACTGGTCAGGCGCTCATCCATATTAAGGTCCTTGGGGGCGCGGTCGGCGGCGATCACGACTTTCTTGTTGTTACGGATAAATTCGTCCATCAACTGGAAGAAGTAATCCACACTCGCGCGCTTGCCAATGATGTTCTGGATGTCATCGATGATAAGCACGTCGACGCCGTGGTACGCCTGCATAATGGGGGCGTTGCTCTTCTTTTGGCGGTCGAATTCCGTCATCAAGTCGTCCAGATACGCCTGCGAGTTGGCGTACTTCACCTTGATCTCGGGCGATTTCTCTGCCAGCTCATTTTTGATGGCGAGCAGCAGGTGCGTCTTGCCCAGGCCCGATTTGCCGTAGATGAACAGCGACGTGCAGGTACCGGGCGTGTCTGCAAGCATGGCGAATTTGAGTGCCGATCGGTAGGCAAGGCTGTTCTCCGGTCCGAAGACGAAGTTTTCAAACGTGAATTTCGAATTCGCTGCGAGGGGCGCCCCGTCCGCGTTTTTCTCGACTGCCGCCGGGGCCGCCGCCGAAGGTGCTGCCGGCGCTGCGGACGAACTCGCGCTTTTCGCCGGTGGCCTGCCGTTCATTTGGGTCATCATGCGGCGGAAATCGTCAGCGGACAACGTGTTTTTGATTGCAATGCCCGATTCCTCGCCGGGTGTCGCCTCGTGTGCGACGGGCATATGCGTTGCGGTCGGGATGGGCGAGGGGGCTGACTCTACCGCCGGTGCGAACGAAGCGGTCGGCTGCGGCGCCATGGTTTCACGGGAAACATCGTCGCGTCGAGCCTCGGGCACCGGCGTCGCCGCTGCGGTGGCGGTCGCTACCGGGTGAGTGTCCGGGGCCGTATTTGCCGAGGCACCTTGCGGTGCCACGATATTGAGCGCAATCGGTGCAAAGGCGATTTCTTCTAGGTACGCCTCGATGGTCGGCTGATGCTTTTTGAGCTGAGCGATGGCAAAGCGTGAAGGGGCCTCAATCGTCAGAGTGTCCTCGGTCAGGCTCACGGCGCGCGATTGTCCCAGCATATTGATGAGGCGTGCATCTTGGCCGTCGCGCTGACAAAAGGCGATGGCATCTCCCAGGATGATGCTTGCTTCCTCGTCCACTGTCTCTCCCGTTCCTTAGCTTTGGGCTCGCACGCGAGCGCTGCCTATTTCGGTCAGATGATATTTCTGGCCATGTTTGATTACCAAGCCGGCCTGTGCCAAGTCGTTGAGCGTTCGCGACCACGTGGGCGCTGAGTTTCCAAACGCTCGTGCCAGGTCGGTTGCGCCACACTCTTGGTTTTGAGCCAGATAGCCCAGTGCCGCTTCGCCGCGCTCGCTCACAAATACGTCTTGCTGCGGCTGTGCATATTGATTCGCCGCATTAGGATACATCATTTGAGCTGCTGGTTGTTGAGAACTCTGCATGGGCAGCAGCTGCTGTTGAAAACTTTGCGGCCACTGTTGATAAGGCTGCGGAGGCATCTGCTGGGCCCATGGGTTGTACTGCGCCTGGGGCATTTGTTGGTATGGCTGCTGGTATCCCTGAGGATACTGTTGGGGATACGGCTGGGCGTATCCCTGCTGCGGCATATATTGGGGAGGATACCCTTGCGGGTACGGTTGATAGCCCATTTGCGGGGCGTTTGACATGGCCGCCGCCTGCTGCACGGTGCCTGTGTCCAGATCTGCCGAGCCTATGCCCTCCGGCATGTTTTGCATTGCGTTGCCCAGCGGTGCCTGGGGGTCTTGCATGGGAAAACTTCCAGGCTGCTGCATCTGCTGCGCCGCGGGCTGCTGTGCAAACGTGTTGGTTAGGGGATATGCCTGCTGCTCTGCTTCGGGTCGCACGGCTGCCCCGCGCCCGCCGGCACGCTCGATTTCCTGCACGCGCTTGGGGTTCAGACTTACCGTCACGACGGTGCCGTTGCCCATGTTGTCCTCGATGGAGACGGCGCCGCCGGCGTTTTCCAAGTACTCCTGTACCATGGGAAACCCGGCTCCGGTACCGCGGATATACCGTTTCATCTTGCTGTTTGCGCTGGTTACGCCAAAATCGAAGGCACGCTCTTTGTCGTCGATGCCCGGACCCTGATCGGCAAAGCGGATGGTATCGCCACCGTCGAGAATCGAGATGATGGGCTCTGCAAAATGCGCGTGGATAAAGTTTTCGACAATCTCGCGGATAACCATCAGCGAGATGCGTCCTCCCTGCTCTTTCATGCACTGGTAGACGGTGTTGGTTGTCTCTTCCAAGTAGGTGCGCACGTCTTGCGGTTCGATGACGATGACGCGCGGTGTCGACAACATGTCGTCGTAGACCGCGATGCGCGCTGCATACATGGCCTTTGGTGCTTGTGCGGTGACCTGCTCACCCTCGTTGCGTTTTTCGCGCACGCCGGTGATGTGCTCGTTGTCGGGTGCCGGATCACCGGAATCGACCATGGTGTAGAAGTCGTCAGACATGCCGCTCGCAATCTTTCAAAAGGTTTTGAACAAATAGTAGCTCACCGCGCAATGTTTCTCATCTTTCGACAAGTTTTCAAAACCTGTTGAAAACTTTGGAAAACGGACGAAAAGTTCTCAACATTTCCAACACGACCTGTTGAAAACTCGATGAAATTTCGTGAAAAGTTGCCTGCAGCCTCAAATGCCGGTTCTGCTTATGGGGGAACCGTGTACTCTTTGCAACCTTTTACCTTTGATTTCTTGACATTTGAACATTGATTTCCCTACAATCTTCAAGCTCACGTGTCTATATCTGCGTCCGCGTCCCCGCGGACACTCGAAATGCAGCAGGAGGAACTTAAGATGAAGCGTACGTATCAGCCTAATAAGCGTAAGCGTGCCAAGACCCATGGCTTCCGTGCCCGTATGGCCACTAAGGGTGGTCGTGCCGTGCTCGCCCGTCGTCGCGCCAAGGGCCGCAAGCGTCTCACTGTCTAGCAGCGATACACACATCTCGCATGAAGACTATTAAGTCTCGGCAAGATTTCGAGCATGTGTTCAGTCAGGGGCGTCGTTTCAATCACCCTCTGATTCGAATGACCATATGTGAATCGGTTGGCGAAGGCGACTCCGGAAGGGTCGCCTTCGTTGGTGCTAAACGACTCGGTTGTGCTGTGGTGCGCAACCGATCTAAGCGTGTGATGCGCGAGGCCGCTCGCAGCTGTGGATTTCCCGTTGCGGGTTATGACATCATCTTGTTCGCGACTCCCAAAACGAGGGTTTCCTCGCCGCAGGAGATGGACAAGGCGTTGCGTTCGCTTATGAAACGCGCCGGCGTTGCCGGGGAGGAGCGATGAGCAATCACGTTTTGCGACGTGTTGCCATCGCTCCTATTCGCATATATCAACAGGTTATTTCGCCCTTATTGCCTGACGCCTGCATTTATTACCCAACGTGCTCGCAATACGCTATCCAGGCGATTGAGAAGTACGGTGTTTTGAGAGGCTGCTGGCTTGCCGTGAGGCGCATCGCTCGCTGCAATCCCCTGCACGTCGGCGGTTATGACCCTGTGCCTTAGCGGGCACTCGCTATCGGAGGAAAACTTACATGTGGGATTGGATCGTTAACATCCTTTTTGAGCTGCTCAAGCTCATCCAGACCTTTGCGGTCGACTGGGGCCTGTCCATCATCATCCTGGTGGTCATCATCCGTCTGCTGCTGACGCCGCTTATGCTCAAGTCGACCAAGTCGACGGCTCGCATGCAGGTGCTGCAGCCTAAGATGCTCGAGATCCAGGAGCGCTATGCCGACGATCCCCAGCGTCAGGCCGAGGAGATGCAGAAGTTCTACAGCGAGAACAAGTTCAATCCGCTGGCCGGCTGCCTGCCGCTTCTGATTCAGATGCCCATCCTTATCGCCCTGTTCACGCTTCTGCGCAACCTGCCGCAGTACTTTAACGAGGGCACGTTCTCGTTCTTTAACATCCTGCCCGATCTGACCACCACGCCGAGCGCCTCTTTTGCCGATGGCTTTATGGTTGCGCTGCCTGCGCTGATCTGCCTGATCCTGTTTGCTGTCTTGACCCTGATTCCGCAGCTGTATATGTCCCGCAATCAGACTGGTCAGCAGGCCCAGAGCATGCGCATGATGGCTGTCGTCATGACCGTCATGATGCTTTGGATGGGCTGGAGCCTGCCCGTCGGCGTTCTGCTGTACTACGATGTGTCTTCTGCCTGGCAGGTTATCCAGCAGATCTTCGTGACGCAGAAGGTTATCGACAAGGCCAAGGCCGATGAGGAGGAGCGCCTCAAGAACGCTCCGCTGCAGGTCGAGGTTACCCGTCGCGAGAAGAAGCCGCGTCCGCACAAGAAGAAGTAGTCGGGATATCAATCTTATTTAGGTACCTAACTTTTGGAGTACGTTATGTCTGAAGAGATCATCGAGGATATGCTTGAGGAGGTTGCCCCGCAGATTGCGGGCGATTATCCCGAGATTGCACAGCGCTACAAGGCCGGTGAAGAGCTGACCGATGAGGAGCTCGACACCATTGCCGATGTTGCGATTTCCATTCTGCGTTCCATCCTTTCGCACTTCGATGCCGCCAACTCTCCTATTGATGAGTACGAGGGCGACGAGGGCGAGCTGATTTTGGATGTTACCGCTCCTGATCTTGCTGTTCTCATTGGCCGTCATGGTCGTACCCTTGATGCTCTTCAGGTCATGTTCTCTTTGCTGGTGAGCCGCAAGCTCGGCTTTAGGTATCCGGTTGTGGTTGACGTTGAGGGCTACAAGAGCCGTCGTCAGGACAAGGTTGCCTCAATGGCTCAGTCGGCCGCCGAGCGTGCCATCCGTACCCATAAGAGTGTTTCGCTTCCGCCCATGAATGCCTATGAGCGCCGACTGGTTCATATTGCACTTCGTGGCAATGATGCCGTCGATACCCATTCTGAGGGTTCTGACCCTGATCGCCATGTGGTGATTGTTGCTCGATAATCTACTCGAGCTTATGCTAAGGGGGCGTGGTTTCCACGTCCCCTTTTTTTGTCAAAAGTTCTCGATACACTGATTTTTGTCAGAAAGGAGCTTCTGTTGTTTGTACTTACTGATCAGCAGGCTGACGAGATGCTCAGCCGTCTAACTTCCTATTGCAAAGAGTATTCCTTGAGCGTAACTGATATTGAGCTAAGGAAATGTATTCAGCATTTGGATTTGGTTCTGGAAACAAATAAGACAACCAATCTCACTCGTATTCTTAACGTTGAAGATGCTGCGGTACTTCATATCCTCGACTCACTTGTTTTGCTTCCTTATGTCAATAAGGCTCCTGATGGAGCTTTGCTCGATATGGGAACAGGCGCAGGCTTCCCTGGTATTCCATTAACGCTAACCACGCATCGTAAAGCTACTTATATTGACTCTGTTGGCAAAAAGGTTGATGCTGTCAATTCTTTTGCTCATGCTCTCGGATTGAAATATGGTCATGCAGTCCATGATCGCCTTGAAGAATATGCTCGAAGCCATAAGAAGCAGTTCTCTGTCGTAGCCGCCCGCGCACTGGCTCCTCTACCGATTCTTGTTGAGTATGCGGCTCCGTACCTCAAGGATGGAGGGCTATTTGTTATCACGAAGGGCAATCCATCGGATGAGGAGCTTGCTTCCGGCATGTCAGCAGCTAAGATCTGCGGCTTCACTTTGCTTCTGAATGACGCAATCGATTTGCCTGAGGGCTTGGGCCACAGGGAGTTCATTGTTCTTAAGAAGAGTCATCCGGCATCCGTTTCATTGCCTCGTGCAAATGGCATGGCAAAGAAGAATCCGCTTGCCTAGATGTTTCACGTGAAACATAATGGATATTAACAGCTTGTGGTGTTTCACGTGAAACATGGCGGTTGATATCGAATCGGAATGTTTCACGTGAAACATCCTCCGTTTGACAGCTTTAATACACACCAGGAGGGACCGTGGGATTTCGCGACGTTAAGCGTTCGAAGAGCGCAAAAGACACGCGTGTTATTGCAATCATCAATCAAAAAGGCGGCGTCGGTAAGTCAACGACGGCTGTAAACCTTGCAGCAGCGCTGGGTGAGCAGGGTCGCAAGACACTGATTGTCGATTTTGATCCGCAGGGTAACAGCACCAGTGGATTTGGAATTGAAAAAGAAGACCTCGATCAGTGCATCTATGATGCATTGCTGAATGACGTGCCGGCAGAATCGCTTGTTCTTGATACAAATTGCAAAAAGGTATTCGTTATTCCGGCGACAATTCAACTTGCAGGCGCCGAAATTGAGCTCGTAAGCGCAATTGCTCGTGAAACCCGCCTCAAAGATTTGCTTGAGCCGATTCAGGACGAGTTCGATTTTATATTCATTGATTGCCCTCCTTCGCTCGGCTTGCTTACTATCAATGCTCTGACCGCAGCAGACAGCGTTTTGATTCCGATTCAGTGCGAGTATTACGCACTCGAGGGAGTTACAAAGCTGCTTGAGTCAATGAAGATGGTCAAATCGCGCCTGAACAAGGGCTTAGACACTTACGGCGTGCTTATGACGATGTTTGACTCGCGTACTTCTCTGTCTAATCAGGTTGTTGAGGAGGTTCAATCGTACTTTGGTGATAAGGCATTTAAGACGCTGATTCCTCGTACGGTTAAAATCTCCGAAGCTCCGTCTTTTGGAGAACCGGTAATTACCTATGCACCTCAAAATAAGGGTGCAAAAGCGTATATGAACCTTGCAAAAGAGGTGATCAAGCGTGCCTAATGCAAAGAAACGTGGAGGATTGGGACGTGGACTCAATGCTTTGGTCTCAGAGGCAGAGTATGAGACCGGTAGTTCGGCTGCATCGGCTTCAAATGCCGCATCTGAAACTAAACTGCCTATTGAGGATATCGTTCCCAACCCTAATCAGCCGCGAATTCATTTTAACGAAACTGAACTTCGAGAGTTGAGCGAGTCGATTCGGGAACATGGGGTTTTGCAGCCTCTGTTGGTTCGCAAGCATGGAAACGGCTATGAGATCATTGCTGGTGAGCGCCGTTACCAGGCGTCAAAGCTTGCTGGTCTTGAGGAACTGCCTGTCATCATTAAGGAAGTTAATGATGAGGAGATGCTCGCTCTTGCTCTTATCGAGAATCTTCAGCGTTCTGATTTGAATCCCGTCGAAGAGGCGAAGGGTTATCGTCAGCTCATTGATGCCAGCGGTATGACACAAGAGGCGTTATCAAAGGCTGTCAGTAAGTCTCGTTCTGCAATTACAAATTCACTTCGTTTGCTAGATCTTCCCGAAGTCGTACAACAGATGATTTTCGAGGGCAAGCTTACTGCGGGCCATGCGAGAGCGATTCTTGCAGTTCCATATGAAGATGCCAGGATTCGACTTGCTGAGAAGGTTGTTGCAGAAGGTCTTTCCGTTAGAGCGACAGAAAATCTTGCTCCGTTGTTTTCTGCCGGAGAGACGCCAAGGACTCCGAGGCCAGCAACACCTCAGTCATTCAAAAAGGCCGCTCGAGTCCTTCGTCAAGTTTTCAACACGAATGTTCGTGTGAAGAGCTCGCGTGGCAAGAACAAAATTGAAATCGAGTTCAAAGACGAAGAAGAGCTCTCCCGTATCCTTGGCGAGATGATTCAATTTGGGCAGGAGGATCAGGATGAAGAGTAAGGTTCTCGCGGTCATTGCGTTTGCAACCACCGTCGCCGCCGGTGCTTTTGCTGGTTATAAGATTGCGACAGATGATGAACTGCGCGGTCGACTGCTGCGCGGAGCTCAGGATATCGTCGATACATCTAAGAAGAAAATGGATGTGATGACCGAAGATGTCGCTATGCGCACTGCTCAGGTGACTAAGAATCCCAAGATTAACCAAGACTGGGTTAACCATCAGTGGGAAAATGTTGGTTATTAGGTACCTAACAATTATTTGCCTGTTTTAAAGGGGTCCTTGTCTGATTTGGGAGACAAGGACCCCTTATTTTGGCCATAAAACTAACCTTATGTAAATCAAATTCAATAGTATAGATATAAATGAAACAGTCCTGGTTGCATTATTTGCAACCAGGACTGTCGGATGTTTCACATGAAACGTTATGGGGTACAGACTCCCCTATGCGTTCTTCTGGACCTTGAAACGTTGCTTCAGCTGACCGCAGGCGGCATCAATATCATTGCCGCGAGAATTACGGATCGTGGTCTCGATACCACGAGACTCAAGGCGGCGCTGAAGATCCTCGACCTTATGAATCGGCGACGGCTTGAGCGGGCTGCCCTCGATGTCGTTAAGCTGAATCAGGTTAACGTGGCACAGCGTTCCCTCGCAGAAGTCGCAGAGTGCCTGCATCTCGGGATTCGTATCGTTGACGCCTTCGATCATGGCATATTCATAGGTCGGGCGGCGGCCAGTCTTTTCGGTGTAGAGCTGAAGCGCCTCGTGAAGGCGGAGCAGCGTGTACTTCTTAATACCGGGCATGAGCTTGTTGCGCGTCGACTGGATGGCGGAGTGCAGGGAAACGGCAAGCGTGAACTGCTCGGGGATGTCGGCAAATTTGCGAATACCGGGAATAACGCCGCTGGTAGAGACGGTGAGGTGACGGGCGCCGATACCGATGCCATCGGGGTCGTTGAGGATACGCAGTGCCTTGAGAACCTCGTCGTAGTTGGCAAACGGCTCGCCCTGGCCCATGAAGACAACGCTCGTGGCACGCTCGCCAAAATCGTTGGATACATGAAGTACCTGGTCGACGATCTCTTGAGCGGTCAGAGAGCGCTTGAGGCCGTTGAGACCGGTAGCGCAAAAGGCGCAGCCCATGCCACAGCCTGCCTGGGTGGAAACGCAGACGGAAAGCTTGTTACGACGGGGCATACCGACGGTCTCGACGGAAATGTCGTCGTGGTACTCGAGCAGATACTTGCGAGAACCATCTTTAGAAATCTGCTTGGTGAGTTCAGTCGGCGTGTCAAAGGCAAAAGCCTCTTTAAGCTGCTCGCGGAAAGCCTTGGGAAGGTTGGTCATATCGTCAAACGAACAAACGTTCTTCTCAAAGACCCATTCGATGAGCTGCTTTGCGCGGAAGGCGGGCTGGCCAAGTTCGGCCACAAGCTCGCGAATATCGTTTTGGCTCAAGTCGCGAATGTCCTGAGATTTAGTCCTGGGATTCATGGAAGCCTTTCGATTTTGGGGAAACGTAGAGGGTATCGCTACAATATGGTATCAGCTGCAGAAATTATAGAGGAGGAGTCTGCCCATGCCGGGTAAAAGCCTAGAGAACATGCACGTAGCGGTCTTGGCGGGCGGTCATTCCGCTGAGCGCGAGATTTCGCTCAATTCGGGAAAGAACGTCGTGGCGGCCTTGAAGGAGGCCGGCTACACTTCGGTGGAGCTGCTCGACACGGCTGCCGATGACTTTATGGTAACCATGGCGACCGGTGGTTTCGACGTGGCGTTTATTGCCATGCACGGTGCCGGCGGTGAGGATGGTGCCATGCAGGGTGCCATGGAGACCCTGGGTATCCCCTACACGGCCTCGGGCGTGCTTGCCAGCGCTTGCGGTGCCGACAAGGAGGTCTCGAAGCTCCTGTACGCCAAGGCGGGCATTCCCATTGCCCCCGGCCTCGCGCTCGAGGCGGGCGATGAAGTCGATATCGATCATATCGTCGAGGTTTGTGGCGAGCGCTGCTTTGTGAAGCCGGCCGTCAACGGTTCCAGCTACGGTATTTCCCTGGTCCATGAGCCCTCCGAGCTGCCCGCGGCAATCGCCAAGGCGTTTGAGTACGGCGACAAAGTGCTGGTCGAGAAGTGCATCGAGGGTACCGAGATCACCGTCGGCGTATACGGCGAGGATGACGTGCGCGCCCTGCCGATTGTTGAAATCCGTAAGCCCGAGGACTGCGAGTTCTACGATCTGGACGTGAAGTATGTCGACCCTACGGACATCCATCGCATTCCGGCGCAGATTTCACCCGAGAACTACGCTCGTGCTCAGGAGCTCGCCTGTGCTGCCCATAAGGCACTCGGCTGCCTGGGTATCTCGCGCAGCGACTTTATCGTGAGCGAGGATGGCCCCGTCATCCTCGAGACCAACACGATTCCCGGCATGACCGATACATCGCTGTATCCGGATGAGATTCGCCACACCGATGACATGACGTTCCCGCAGGTGTGTGACAGTCTGATTCGTATGGGACTTCGTCGAGCGGGCGTTGCATGCTAATCGAGGACGCTGTTTCGTCGGGAACGCCGCAGTTTGTCATCGACTCCTATGCCACGCTTGCCGAGCGCGCCAAAACCCAATCGTTTGGTCTCATCGAGGAAGATGTTATCGTCCTTGATACCGAGACCACGGGTCTTTCGGTGCAGGACAACGAGCTTATCGAGATATCAGCGGCCCGCCTTTCGGGCCGCGAGGTTGTCGATCGGTTCGATACCTTCGTGCATCCCAAGCAGCTGATTCCCGCCGAGATTACCGAACTCACGAGCATTACAAACGCCGATGTGGTGGATGCCCCATCGGCCGTCGAGGCCGTGGCCGCTCTCGCCGATTTTGTCGGCGGCTGCCCGGTGATTGCGCATAACGCCACCTTCGACCGTTCGTTTATCGAGTCGGTCAAGGGCGGTGTCAACGTCAGCGACATCTGGATCGATTCGCTGGCGCTGTCGCGCATCGCGCTTCCGCGCCTGGCTTCGCATAAGCTGTCTTTCATGGCCGACCTGTTTGGCTGCGACTCGGTATCGCACCGCGCCAACGCCGATGTCGACGCCCTGTGTGGTGTGTGGCGCGTGTTACTCGTGGCGCTCACCGACTTGCCTCAGGGCTTAATGGCGCGCCTGGCCGACATGCACCCCGACGTACCCTGGTCCTATCGTCCCATCTTCTCCTTCTTGGCGGGACAGAACCCCGGTTCTATCTTCTCTCTCAGCGCCGCTCGTGCTGACGTTCTCAAGGCCGATCGGGCCGATGATCGCGTTGATGCGGACGAGCTACCGGTCCTTAAGATGCCGAGCCGCGAGGAAATCGAGGCGGACTATGCGCCGGGCGGCCTGGTTAATCGCATGTATCCCACGTACGAGCCGCGCGATGAGCAAATCGCGATGGCGCTCGAGGTCCGTGACGCGCTCGTTACGGGAACGCATCGCGTGATTGAGGCGGGGACGGGCGTCGGCAAGTCGATGGCTTACCTGGTGCCTTTTGCCGAGGCCGCGCGCCGCAACAATATCACGGTTGGTATCGCGACTAAATCGAATAATCTTGCCGACCAGCTCATGTATCATGAGCTGCCCAAACTTGCCGAGCAGCTGGACGGCGGCCTATCGTTTTGCGCCCTTAAGGGCTATGACCACTATCCATGCTTGCGTAAGCTTGAGCGCATGAGCCGTGGCCAAGTCGAAATTACGACTAAGCGTGATCCTTCCGACACGCTTACGGCAGTCGCGGTCATCATGGCGTACGTGTGTCAGTCGGCCGATGGCGACCTCGATTCGCTCGGCATTCGCTGGCGCAGCGTCAACCGTCCCGACTTTACGACGGCCTCGCGCGAGTGCGCCCGTCGCCTCTGCCCGTTTTTCCCCGATAAATGCCTGGTCCACGGCGCCCGCCGTCGCGCGGCGCATGCCGATGTGGTGGTCACCAACCATTCCCTGCTGTTTCGCAATGTTGCGGCCGAGGGCAGAATCTTGCCTCCGATCCGTCACTGGGTGATCGATGAGGCCCACTCCATCGAGCGCGAGGCACGCCGTCAATGGGCGCGCGTGGTGTCGGCGGATGAATCGCGCGTTCTGTTTGAGCGCCTGGGTGGCTCGAGCACCGGTGCGCTGAGCCAGGTTTCCCACGATTTGGCAACCTCGGAGGGCTCTACGCTCTACCTGGGTCTTACCGCCAAGGCGACGTCGACAGTTGTGCGTGCGAGCATGGCAATCGCCGACGTGTTCGATGGCGTTCGCGAGCTCGGCCGCCGTGCCCGTGGGGGTTATGACAATGCCAATCTATGGATTGGCCCCGAGTTGCGCGAATCTGACGACTGGCATGATTTCTTACAGTCGGCCTACACAGCCATCGACGCATTGGAACAAGCTGACAAAAGCGTCGAGGCGCTGGTGCAAGCCGTCGCCGCCGACAAGCCCGAGGTTGTTGTCGACCTGGGTGATATCTCGCGCCGCCTGCACGAGCTGGTCGAGAACCTCAAACTCATCATTGATGGCACCGATGAACACTACGTATATTCGCTGCAGGTCAATCGCAGGTTGCGTGCCGGCGGAGAGTCAGTGACCGCAGAGCGCATCGACATTGGCGAGGCCTTGGCAACCGAGTGGCTGCCCGAGGTTCACACGGCTATCTTTGCCTCGGCAACCATGACGGTGTCCAAAAGCTTTGAGCACTTCAACCATGCTGTCGGCCTCGATCGTATCGGTGCCTCGACATCATCGTCGCTGCACTTGGATTCGAGCTACGACTTCGATTCGAATATGGCCGTGGTCGTGGCTGGGGATATTCCTGATCCGCGCGACCGCGAAGGCTATCTTACGGCGCTCGAGCGCGTGCTGGTCGACGCTCATCTTGCCATGGGCGGATCGGTGCTCACGTTGTTCACCAATCGGCGCGACATGGAAGACCTGTACGCCCGCGTTGAGCCCAAGATGGCCCGTGCGGGTCTGGAGCTCAACTGCCAGCAGCGCAACTCATCTCCTCGTCGCCTGCGCGACCGGTTTATCAACGAGCCGACCTCGTCGCTTTTTGCGCTTAAGGCCTTCTGGGAGGGGTTTGACGCCAGCGGCGAGACGCTGCGTTGCGTCATCATTCCCAAGCTGCCGTTCTCGAGCCCCACGGACCCGCTCTCGTGCGAGCGCAACCTGCGCGAAGACCGCGCTTGGGCGCGCTATTCGCTGCCCGAGGCGGTGCTCGAGGTTAAGCAGGCGGCCGGCCGCCTTATCCGCTCGTCGACCGATTGCGGCGTGCTGATTCTGGCCGACCCGCGCCTGGTGACGAAGGGCTACGGGAAGAAGTTCTTAACGTCGCTGCCCACGAGCTCCTACCAGCGCATCGAATCGGCGCAGATCGGGCACTATCTGCAACTGTGGCGCGCACGTCACGAGCGGCGGCGCTAAAGCGGACAGACGAGGGTTTTTGCCATATCGCACAGACGCTTTGACAGGGCGGGGTCATCCAAGATGCGGATGGCTCCGCCCGCTGCGATTATCTGGCTCAGTAGCCAACGCTCGGAGCCGTAATGCACGGTTACCGTTGCCGTGTCTGCCCCGCCGCGCTCGATGAGGGTGATGCCGGCCCAGTCCAGATGCTCCGCCATATCGAATGGCATCAGGAGCTTTGCGCTACGCTGCGTCCGGGCAAGGGAATCGTGGAGGGATGCGACGTCCGGTGCGTGAGGCACGACGGAGTCTTCCGTCAAGGTGAGTCCCTCGATTTTATCCATGCGATAGGTGCGCTGCTCATCGACCGCGATGTCCCAGGCAATTAGGTATGTTTGGTCGCCGTTTACCGTAATGCGCAAGGGGTCGACCAGACGCTCGCGTGGCCGCGCATCGTCCATCGAGCGATACGAGATGCGGCAGCGAACGCCGTCCTGAATGGCGCAGCTCAGCTGCTGCCAGTGCGACCCGTGGTTGACGGTGTCAAAGACGCGCTGGTTATAGCCGAGCTCTTCGGGCAGAAGAGCATGTCGAATCCGAGCCGCCGCCTGGGGCTCGATCCCCAACGATTCAAGTTCATGGTTGAGCACAGCGCCTTCGGCGGCACTCAGGCGCAGCGGTAGCACACGCCCGGCGTCACCGGTGAGGACCACACGCTCGCCGCGGCATTCGCAGATGATGCGCGCGCCCGATTCTCGGTCCGCGAGCGTCGAGACGATCTCGAGAATCTCGTCGAGCGACACCCCCGTGATGTCAAAGCGGCTGCAAATCTCGGTTCGTGTCATGCCGTTCTCGCCGGCGGCGTAGAGGGCCTCCATGATGTCGATGGCGCGCGAGAGTCTCTGCTCGCTGGTGAGTTTACGCACGGGCATGCTCATGCACCGTCCTTTCAATGAGGTGGTTCCACGCCTGCTTGAGCGATTTGGGGGCCATGGGCCTCATGCCGTCCGTGGCGTGGGCCATGCAAAATGAGGCGGCGGCTTCAAGGTCACGCACGTCAACGGTCCAGGTCCATCCCGCATCGGTGTGTGCGAGCTCACCTCGCCCGCGCGTGAGGCCGTTGATCATATCGATCTGCGTCTGAGGGGCGAACGAGAACGTGGCTGCAACGGGCGGTCGGTCGGCAAAATCGAATTCAAAGAACAGATAGTCGTTGAGATTGAAGTCCGCGGGGATGGCGTAGGCCTTCGAAGGACGCCAGGCGCGAACGATACGGTCGCAGCGGAATGTCCTGATGTCGTCGGTGACATTGTCGAGGCCGCAGAAGTACGCCACGCCCTCGCGCTCGAACATGCCGTAGACGCAGACGGTACGTTCTTTCTGCTCGCCGCGTCCGTTCTGATATAAAAATCGCAGCGCGCACCGCTCGGCAAAGGCGCTCCATACCGCATCGACGGTGGGAGAGCGGCGGATCGGTGCATCGTCCACCGCCGACATGCCGGTGAGGTAGGCAATCTTGGAGCGAATATCGGCAAGCGGCGCGGCAAAGGTGGATGAGCCGGCCGCTAACGTCTGGTCGATGGCGTTGAGCAGGATATCGGCGTCGTCTGCGGTGATGAGGCCGCCTGCAGCAAACGTGTGCTCGCGGTCGATTGTCCACGAGCTTTCCTCGGTCTCCTGCGCACTGGCGGGGCGAACCTCCTTGATTAAGATGCCACGCTCGAGCAGTTTGTCACGATCGCGCCGAAACTTGCGCTTATCCGAGTCGATATTGCCCGAGCCATATCCCAGGTCAGAATCCAAGACGATCTGCTCGGTCGTCAGCGGTTCGGGGGAGCTGTTGAGCACAAAGAAAAGATTGAGGATGCGCTGAGCCGTTTTATCGAAACTTGGCTCCGAATTCCCCTTTTTAATTGTCGCGGTCGCGTCGCTTGCCGTCATAGAGTCCTCGCATGAGAAGGTGGTTTGCTGCCATGATTTTAGTCCGATATGGAGATTAGGCTATATCCTTGTCCGCTCGGGGCGTTAAGATGGCCCGAATTCGGTCGTTTGCGCTCGCTCGGGGTATACTTTCGACTATATACGGTTCTAATGTGCAAGCATTGGGCCTATTTGTCGGATTATGGATGTGGAGCGCACATGGCGAACACCCAGAACTATATTAACCACCTGCTGCAGAACACCGGCATTACGCCGGCATGCAGCGAAGAAGAGCGCTTGGCTGCCGAGGATATCGCTCAGATCTTCCGCAACCACGGCTTTGATCCCGAGGTTCAGGAGTTCAATGCCCCGGCGCCCAGCAGGTTGGCATTTGCCGTTACCGGTATTCTTGCGTTTGCCGGCGCCCTGCTGATGGGCATCGGCGGCGGCATCGGCTTGGTCGGCACCTTGCTGGCCATTGTCGGCGCCGTTCTTTACGTGCTCGAGCGCACGGGCCACCCCGTGGTTTCGCGCCTGGGCAAGACGGGCGTGAGCCAAAATGTCATCGCCTACCACAAGGCCTCGGGCCCGCTCGCGTCTCCGCGCAACCGCCCGGTGGTCGTTGTCGCACACTACGACTCTCCCCGTGCCGAGCTGCTCGCCCGCGAGCCCTATGCTTCGTATCGTGCGCTCATCGCCAAGCTGTTGCCCGTTGCCACGGTTGCCCCTGCTGCCGTTGCCATCTTGCGTATCCTGCCGCTCCCCGGCGCGCTCAAGGTTCTGCTGTGGATTGTCGCGATCCTCGCTTCCCTCGTTGCGCTCGCCAACGCGGCAAACATCATTTCTAACCGTTTTGTGCTTCCCTATACGTCCGGCGCAGTGTGCAACAAGTCTTCTGTCGCCGCTATGCTCGGCGTTATGGACAACGTTGCTCCCTTCCAGGGCGAAAACGAGTTTCCCGACGATGTTCCGTTCGATACCTATTTTGGGGAGCAGAAGCGTCGTGCCGAGGAGATGGCGCGCGCAGCAGCGGAGTATGCCGCGGCCCAACAGCAAAACGACTACGGCAACACCATCGAGTATGAAGAGCCTACCTACGCCGAGGACGAGTTCGGTCAGCCGATTGCTCCCGACGCTCAGACCGAGCCCGAACAGGGCGAGGCTTTCGACGAGCAGATCGAGGGCTTTGAGGGTGCGTCTGCCGACGAGACGCTGATTGGCGCCATCGTGCCCGAGGATCAGAATCAGGCTGTCCAGGCCGAAGAGTTCAATGACGAGGTTCCCACTGCCGAGCCGGCGGAGGAGCCTGTCGCGGCCGAGCCCGAGCCCAAGCTCTATCGCAATGCCGCCGGCAATGTCCGCTTTGGTTCGGATGCCATCCGTGCGCTCGGCATGCTTCCCGAGTCCTGCACGCTTGATTACGAAGAGGGCGAGGAGCCGACGTTTGAGCCGGAGCCTGCTCCCGTTGCACAGGAGCCTGCGCCCGCGGCCAATACGGCTGTTGCTCCCGCCGAGCCGGTCGCTGCCCCTGTTGCTGCCGCGGAGTCTGACGCAAAGCCCGCGCTCGATTCTGCAGCCGGTCTGGATATTCTGGCGCCTGCCGCTCCGGCACAGGTTGAAGACGAGACTGCCGACGAAGACTATGACGAGTATCCGCAGCGCGTGTCCTATGAGAGTGACACCGATTTCTCGGCCGAGCTTCCCTCGACAACGCCCCATGCCGATATCGCTTCCGCGTTCTCCTCGATTGGTGCCAGCGCTTCTAGCTTCTTTAAGGGTGCCTTTGCGAAGGGCAAGAAGTTCGTCGATGACTTTGAGGAAAAGCGCGCCGCTGCCCGCGAGGCCGCCGAGCGGGAGGCCATCGTCCAGCAGCAGGCCGCCGAGGCCGAACGTGAGCGTGCGGCACAGGAGTTCGAGCAGAGCGAGGCCGAACAGCCGGAGCCTGTCGATGTCGCCGACGCCACGACGTCCTTTGATGCGCAGCAGCCGGTCGATAACACCATGTCATTTGATGCCACGATGACATTTGAGAAGCAGGGCACCGCAATTGCCGAGCCCCTTCCCATCTCCGATGATGCCCAGGGCGCCGCCGATGATTCGGTTATCGACGAGGCCGACTCCGTTGAGGCTAGCGCGCCCGAGCAGGTCGAGGCTCCTGCGATGGAGCAGGAGTCCCCTGCGGTTGACGAGGCTCCCAAGACGGATGTGTCCAGGCCTTATTCTACGCAGATCTTTACCATGCCCGCGCCGAGCGACCCCGGCGCCACGGTGGCCAATGTCGCCCCCACGCAGGACGAGACGGTTGACTCCCTCATGGCGCAGATTTCGTCTCAGGTGCCTCCGCGCCAGCAGATGAATATTCCCGATCCGGCCTCCGCGCCTGCACCCTCTTCGTCGCCGCTGGCCTCGGTCCCCGATCCGTCGCTGCCTTCGATGCAACAGGCCAACGTCGCGTCCCGCACGTCGCTGTTCGATTTTCCCGATCCTTCGGCACAGACAAATGATCCCTTTGCGACGGCGCAGGGCCCCGAGCCCACATCGGCACCGGTCGCGACCCCCATGCCCATTTCCTCGGGCGCACAACCGCTCGAGACCATCTCGGCTCCTGTTTCGACGGGCGCCAAGCCGCAGAAGCGTGGCCTGGGTGGCTTGTTCGGTCGCAAAAAGAAGAACGAGCAGGACAGCATGAGCGACTGGCTGGGCGTCGAGGACGATTACGATGCCAAGAAGTCTGGCCGCGGCATTGGCTCGTGGGATAACTTCGAGGATGACGACGACGGTTGGAAGGGTGGCGCCACCTCCTCCGATGGTGCTTCTGCCGAGGATATGCTCTCGGCCGTTGCCTCCATGGGTGACGATGAGCTACTCGGCCACGATATCTGGTTCGTCGCAACGGGCGCGTCAGATTGCGACGGCGCCGGCATGAGGGCCTTTTTGGCCTCGCATCGTGACAAGCTCCGCGGTGTGTTCTTCATCAACCTCGAGTCTATCGGTGCCGGCAGGCTTTCGGTGGTAACGGTCGAGGGCGAGCAGCAGCTCTTTAAGGGCGATCGCCGCATCATGAATCTTGTCAGCAAGGTGTGCAAGTCGTTCCACGTCGATTGCGGTACGTTCGAGATGCCCTATGCAAAAACCGATGCATCCGCAGCGCTCGAGGCGAGCCGTCGCGCCCTTACGATCGCCGGTGTGGACGGCCCGCGCCTTGCCTGCGCTCGCACCGAGGATGACCTGCCGTACAACGTCAATCCGACCAATATCGCTACGGTGTCCGAGGTCGTGACCGAGGTCATTCGTCGTTCGTAGACAGATCCGCTAAGGAGTCAGCGTGTTTTCGTACATCAAGCGCCATTGGCCCATCTATCTGATCTTGACCCTGATCGCAATCGCATTGGGCTTTGGGGCCGCGTATGTCGTTGGCGTTAAGGGCTCGACGCCCGAGACAACAATGAACGAAGAGGTGGAGCAAGAGCAAAGTTTGGGTGCCGACGGTATTTCCGAGTCCGATCAGGCAGCCATCGATGGCGGTTCGTCATCTGCTGAATAGCCGATTCATCGTTTATGCCCAAGGCGGGCGAGCCGGGAGACTGGCTCGCCCGCCTTTTTATCGTGCTAGCGCTTCCTTGTGACTGACCTAAGGCGAGCGAACCATATGGCTGCAGTGCCCGAGGTCAGGAGTGCGGTGATGCATGCGGCGATGGTAGCAGATCCCGTTGCCGGCAGGTTCTGAGGCAGGGCGCATCGTTGGATGACGCGGTCCTCGTCATGCGCCTCGAGTTTATCGCCACCGCCGTTGCGGCAAAGATCGACGCGCGCACTGTTGGCAAGTGCGGTTTGGGGCGTATAGGACGACCTTGCCTGCATATGCACGACTGCGCCTCGGGCATCCGAGTTAAGGGCCGCCTTGGCATCGTCAAGATCGTCGTGTTCGTCTTTAAGGTCATCCCGGGTCCAAGAGCCCGCCTCGCTTCTGGTTGTAAAGTCGGCGGCTGCCGCACCGTATTCAAAACGGATGCCCGTGATGACGGCGTTGTCTGCAAGATCAATCTCTTTCGTATCGAGCGTGACGGACTTGTCCGTCGGGATATCTGCTTTCCATAGGTGCCACCCGTCGTAATCGACGAGACGCACATCGTTGCCCAGCAGCTTTGTAACCTCTTCCGTTTCGAGCCAAGGATTGCTGTGCCCGTCGTCAAGCGTTGCATTGACCTGCTTGCCCGTATCGCTTGTTCCTGCCGGAGACGTTCGATACCACACGTTGCACAGCCCGTTTAGATCGCCGACCGCAATAGGGGTTTCAACGGCAACAAGTTTCGCTGCGCCATCTTTGGCGCACTCGAGGTCGTCGGTGATGGTCAACTCGTCGACCCAGGTGCTCGACTCATTTTTGGCGTCGATGGTATAGCAGAAGGTGCCTTGCGTATTGGCCCGTGCTTTGGCTCGGTTTTTACCGTCGCCGTTTGCAACGAGTTTGCTTACGACTGGCTGTGCGATCTCTTGGCGCTTATCGACGCTTCCCCTGATCTCGATGGGGGTATCCTTCATTGCCATGGTTTGAACTTCTCCCGTGGCCTTCACTTCAAACGTTATCTCTTTGGCGAGGTCGTAGGTACGCGGAGACATCGTTTCGCGCAAGGTGTAGGTGCCGGGTGAAAGGTGCTCAATGCGGTGCGGTTTGCCGAATGAAGTCCAAGAATCGATTTCGTTGCCATTGGAGTCGCAGAGGACAAGCTCGGCGCCTGTCACTTCCTGATCTCCGCACGCGTCGACTTTGGAGACATCGAGCTTGGTGTAGTCGTTGGAAATGTCAAGGTGCACTTCAATCACGGGTGTTTGCTGATCAGCGTACGACAACTTCACGGTATGTGGGGTCGGGTCGAGCAGATAACCTTTGGGCGCTTGTGTCTCGACGACCTCGTAGGTGGCGGTACCGCATCCCAGCGAAAGGTGGTTGACTCGTGCATGCCCCTGTTCGTCGGTTGTAACGGTGGCGACGGTTTCGCCATCCAGGGCGACGATGCTGTCGTCGGCTCGTACGATGTCGCCGCCAGCGCGGATGTCAAACGTGGCTCCAGCGAGGGCGTGCCCATCTACGGCACCCGTCTTAATGATTTCGATGCTTCCGGTTGCGGCGTCATCATAGAACGAGGCGACGGCGACCGGTGTCAGATTCCTGTCGGCGGGAATCGTTATCTCTAGGTCTTCTCCGCGCAGATACGGTTCCTTGGCCGATGCCTCGTGCACGTAGTATGTTCCGGGATTAAGTGATTCGGGCAGCGTGACGGCGCCGGCCGTATCGGTTGTGAAGGTATTCATTACATTGTGGGCCGGATACCAACATGTTTGCGAGACGGGCTCGTGGTGGCTATCGAGCAGCTGGAACGTAAAGCCGGCAAGTGGTACGGTGCCGCCGGTCTGAGCATCGCGCTTTACGATTTGAAGGTGTGTCGATAGGGCGTGGTTGTCAATGATGTACTGAAGCTCGGCGCCGTCTGCGGTCTGCTCTGCTGTGATGGCCCATTCCCCTGCTTGCTTAAATCCTTCAGGGACCGTTCCTGCGACCTCGCGAATGGTGTAGCCCGCGCGGTCGTAGGGAATGGCACCGTGAGCGCCGGCGGGTCGCTTGCCTGCTCCAAACCACGCTTCGGGCTGGTCTTTGGTGGAGGCAAAGCCGTAAACGTTTGTGGTCAACGTGCCGACGACTTGTTGGGAGCTATTGCTGACAACCTCAAAAACGACGCCTCCCGCCGGCTGCTCAAGGCCGGACTCATCGTTATCGCCATGGTCCTTAAACTTCGAGATTTCAAGGTCAAAAGCGATGGGGGTGTTGGGAATACGGCTTTCGAGCTCAACGATGCCCGTATCTCCGAGCTGTTCGGCACCGACGGTGTAGCTCCAACAGTCGTTTGAAATCAGGTAGCCCTCGGGTGCTTTCGATTCATAGATGGTAAAGGTGCCCAGAGGAACGTCATTGAGGATCGCCCGTCCGTTTTCGTCGGTCGTAAGGGTGCGAGTCCAGCCGGGAGTGGATTGCGAGACGCAGGTGAATTCAGCGCTCGCAAGCGACGCCCCAACCTGGGCGCCGGCATTCGTGGCGGCATCGATTTTTGCAATACGCAAGGTGATGGTGCCGGGCTGCTCGTTGATAGTGACATGTTCGCCGCTGTTTTGTGTGGTGAAGGCTATTCGGTCGCCTCGAGGGATATAGCCTGCCGGGGCTTTGGTTTCGACCAGGTAATATACCGTATTGGGCAAAAGTGTTGCTTGTGCACGCCCGTTTTCGTCCATCTGGATAGTGCCGACCCGCGCATCGCCCGCACTTTCAAAGATATCGAAGGTTGCACCACCGAGTCTGTAGGTGTCGTTACCGGCGGTGATGTCAGCCTGGGACGATTGTTTTTGGAAAGATACGGAGACGGCGGGCAGAACATAGAGCATGTCCTGGTGTCGACCCTCGCCCGAGACCGGGCCGTGATAACGCCTGGCTCGATGTGGGGCCGCCTTAATGGATCCGGACTTAGCGCTGTCGTAGAGCCAACGTGCAGCCGCTACGGCTTCGGCGTTTTCGTAAAACCTACCGCTCCTGGCAACTCCCTTGCTATTTGTATACGAATAGGTGCCGTCGGGGTGCGTGGTTCCGTTGAGCATCCACACGGCAATCTGGGTGGCGGCACGGGCGAGATCGGGCGACAGATTGTGGCCGCCAAAGGATGTACTGGAGGGGTATCCGTGACAGACGATGGCGGCGAATTCGTCATCGAGCCATGTCCAGCCCTGGTCATATGTGCGCCATGGTCCTCCCGGCTTGCTGGGACCGGGGCAGTCTTGATTCATGCAGTACGAAATCGAAGTGTCCTGTGCCTCGTATTTACCGACACCGAAGGGGCCGCAACCGTCGCTTATGGTGCGGAAATTAAGGGCGTCACTCCCGTCGACGGCGAGTGCGGCCTCTGGGGCCAAGCAGCCGATCAGAAAAAAGAGGAGCAGGAGCAGCGGACCTGTTGCGATTGCGCTGTGGACAGAGTGCGTGGGTGCGTTGGACATGGCTGCTCCTTATCCCTCGTGCGCCGCACGGGGAGGCCGCGGCGCTTGGGGTGAGGCTACCGCCATGGTTCATGCGGGTAAGTACCAGAAGCTGACCAAAAGCTTGCCCGATTTCTGACAAACCGGGCTCAAATACAACAATCAGATAAAGGCGCAGGTAAAAGATAGTAAGGAAAGAAAGACAAAGGTCCTCATCTCCACAATTGGCGTAGTTTTCAAACGATTCTCCACAGCTAAAACAAGCATCGACACCCTTGTATCGAACAAGACAACCGCGTTATACTAGCCAACACACAAGCGGGCATCGCCAAGTGGTAAGGCATCAGCTTCCCAAGCTGACACTCGCGGGTTCGAGTCCCGTTGCCCGCTCCAGTAAAAAGCACAAGCACGGCGCCATCACGGTGCCGTGCTTTTTTCAATAAAGTGCCGGGACTCGAACCCGCCAGGGTGCGAGCGTTAAATAAACGCGAAGCGTTTATAGCGAGCAGGCAAGGTCGCCGATAGGCGACCGCAGCCGGTGCGGATTTGCGAAGCAAATACGCGGATGTCCCGTTGCCCGCTCCATCGACCAGGGCGGATTTTGGGAAAAGCGGATTCAACCGACGTTAACGCCGCTTCCCCGGACCGGGACATGCCGCCTGAAGCCGGTGCGGATTTGCGAAGCAAATACGCGGATGTCCCGTTGCCCGCTCCACCGAGCACGGGAGACCTCGGGAGCGTCGGATTCAACCCATTTTGCCCGCGCATGGGCGTAGGTCCGGGTGTGTCGCCGCAGCCGGTGCGGATTTGCGAAGCAAATACGCGGACGTCCTCATGGCCGCTCTTGCGGCAAAATGTTAGGTTAATGCCTGCAGCCCATACTCGCACCCGCGCACGGTACAATGGTTGGGTTACGACCAACGTGCCAATAACCAAAAAGGAGCCGCTATGATCGATCGCTATACCCGCCCGGAGATGGGACACATCTTCTCCCTCGAGAACAAGTACGCCATTTGGCAGGAGATTGAGGTCCTGGCCTGCGAGGCCCAGGCGGAGCTCGGCAAGATCGGCATTTCTAAAGAAGAAGCCCAGTGGATCCGCGACCATGCCAACTTTGAGAAGGCAAAGGTCGACGAGATCGAGGAAGTCACGCGCCACGATGTCATCGCCTTCCTGACCAACATGAAGGAATATATCGACGCCGATGTTCCCGAGGGCGAGCCCAAGCCTAGCCGCTGGGTTCACTACGGTATGACCAGCTCCGACCTGGGTGATACGGCTCTGTGCTATCAGCTTACTCAAGCGTGTGACCTGATTATCGAGGACGTCAAGAAGCTCGGCGTGATCTGCAAGCGCCGCGCCTTCGAGGAGCGCAATACGCTCTGCGCCGGCCGCACCCACGGCATTCATGCCGAGCCGATGACCTTCGGTATGAAGTTTGGCTCTTGGGCGTGGGAGCTCAAGCGCGATCTCGATCGTCTTGAGGACGCTCGCAAGAATGTTGCCTTCGGTGCCATCTCCGGTGCCGTCGGCACCTACAGCTCCATCGAGCCGTTCGTCGAGGAGTACGTCTGCGAGCACCTGGGCCTGGTCCACGATCCGCTGTCCACGCAGGTCATCAGCCGCGATCACCATGCCTACCTTGCCGGCGTGCTTGCCACTACGGCGGCCACCTGCGAGCGCATCGCGACCGAGGTCCGCAACCTGCAGAAGACCGATACGCTCGAGGCCGAGGAGCCCTTCCGCAAGGGCCAAAAGGGCAGCTCCGCCATGCCGCACAAGCGCAACCCCATCACCATGGAGAAGGTCTGCGGCCTGTCGCGCGTCGTGAAGTCCAACGCCCAGGTCGCCTTTGACAACGTCGCCCTGTGGCACGAGCGCGACATTTCGCACTCCTCTGCCGAGCGCGTCGCCCAGGCAGATAGCTTCATCGCGCTTGACCATATGTTCCAGTGCCTCATTCGTGTTATCGACGGCCTGCAGCTGTATCCGGCTCGCATGATGGCCAACCTCAACAAGACTCGCGGCCTCATCTTCTCCTCCAAGGTCCTGCTTGCCCTCGTCGATACGGGCATCACCCGCGAGGACGCTTACGCTATCGTGCAGGAAAATGCCATGGCCACCTGGCACGAGGTGCAGGATTGTGTCTCTGGCCCCACCTTTAAGGAGCGCCTCGAGGCCGATCCGCGCTGCACCGTCAGCCAGGAGAAGCTCGACGAGATCTTCGATCCGTGGGACTTCCTCACCCGTATCGACACGGTCTTCGATCGCCTGGAGCAGCTGAGCTTCGAGTAGGGTTGACCTAATTCGACCGCTTACGGATACATTTCAACCATTGGCGCCTTGCCCGTCTTGGGCAAGGCGCTTTTTTCGCTGTTGCACTGGCCCCCTGGTAATAAAATGAACCTTATCTGCTGTTTCGATGAAAAGAGCCGTGTGCCCAGACGTGTCAAACGAGGCGCCATCGTCTCGTCCGTGCTCATACTCCTTGTTGCCGTTTGTGCGGTCGCCCTGACGTATACCGTTCGGAGCAGCTCTACCTCATCGAGCGAAGCCGATAAAGATCTCCCGGTACTTAAAATCGGCGTTACGGATAACGATCCCTATGTGTATATCGATACCACGGGCGATTACGCCGGTATCGATATCGATATCGCCCGCGAGGCTTGCAAGCGTGCGGGAATCAAGCCGCAATTCATTGACATATCTTGGAATGATCGTGACCGCCTGCTCAAAAACGGCGAGATCGATTGCCTGTGGTGCGACTATTCACCCTGTTATCGCGAAGACGAGTATTGCTGGACTGAGCCGTATCTAACCTTGACGGTTTCGGTTGCCACCAAGAAAACGAGTGGTATCAAGTCCTTGGCGTATCTCGATGGCAGCAAGACTGTTGCGGTGATTGCCGGTTCGGTGAGTGAACGCCGATTGCTTGCAGGCGATCTGGAAATCTCGTCGGACGTGCATATCAAATCATATGGCTCTGCCGAGCTCTGCAAAGCCGCCCTCGTCAAGGGGCATGTTGACTGTTGGATGGCGGACGTCCAATCGCTCGACCGGCTCGTCGCGCAGTATCCCGGTGTTTATCGCGTGTTTGCCGACAACGTTATGACGGTTGACCTTGGCGTCGCGTTTAAGGACGGCTATGAGGGGGAGTACGTCAAAAACCTCAATACCGTGCTGTTCGAGATGGATCGAGATGGCACGATTGAGCGCATTGTGGGCAAGTACAAGGCAGGGGCGACGACGGACGGGCAAGGAGCGGAATCATGACAAATGATGAGCGCCGCTTGCGCCGAAAGGCATTAGTCACCGCGGCTATCTGCGTTGTGGCCAGCGTTGTCTTGTTGGGTCTGCTATACGTGGTCGGCACGCACCGCTGCCTCGATAAAACGCTTGGATTTGGTCAGGAAACCATGGTGTTTTTAAAAAACGCCTGCGAAAAATATGACCGATATGAACAGGGAAGAAAAACCGAGGCGACGCACAATTTGGATGCCGCGCTCGAGTCGTTTTCGACGTTCTTGCCGCCTGATCGCGTTGAAGTCAACGATGATCGTGTCGAGGAGTACGTCCATTCCGAGCACCTTTCGGGAATGTTGGTCATGGACGCCGACGGCCATATGACCGCTCATTACGATATCGACGGTCGCGATCCGCTGATGCTGTGGCGAGAGGAGCTTGCCTGTTCGTCGGTCGCATCGATGTATCGAGGTTCCAAGGTGTCCTACTCGACGGTCGTTGAGCGTCGAGATGTCGACTTTGCCGTGAGTGTTGTTCCGTACGGTGATGGCGTAGCGCTGGGGTATCGATCGCTTGCGCCCGAGCCCGCCGATGATTATTCGTATACGATCGCCGACGTGCTCGTGAACAACACATTCCATCAGAGCCCAACGGTGTTCGTGATGCGCGATGCGCAAATCGTTTCTTCAAACGATTCGACCGTCGATATAGCTCTCGCCCGGCTTCTTGCCGATAGCGGAATTGATTGGAAAGACGAAGGTCTAACACGTGTCGAATATCGGGGAAGTACCTGGTATGCCGTGCGTGCGGCGTATGAGGACTATCGCCTGTTTGCGCTCTATCCCAAATCTGAGGTCATGTCGGGCAGGATTTCATTTATCGCTGTCGGCGTGCTGGCGTTCCTGGTGTTTTTGGTTGTAGTGCTGTTGGTGCGTATCGTCGCCGATCGTCGCAATTTGGCCGAAAAGGACAAGCAGCTCGGCATCATCAATGCCATCAGTACCACGTATGAGTCGACCCTCCTGTTGCATCTCGACACGCTTGAGATCGAGGGGATTAACATGTCGCCATCGGTGGCGAAGATATTTGCCGAGCACGCCGAGGCATATGACTTTTTTGCAACGGTTTGCCGAGACATTGTGAGTCCCGAAAGTCGCGAGGCGGTCATGGAGCTCTTAGATATAAAGACGCTTCGGGATCGTATGGAGGGCGTGCCGTACTTGGATGCCGAGGTACGAGACTGCCGAGGTACGTGGTATTCGCTGCAGGTTGTTCCACAGCGCCGCGATGAGCAGGGTCGACTGGAGTCGGTCGTCGTGGCGACGCATAACATCTCGATGACAAAGCGCGCCGAGGAGCTTTCTTTCCAGGATAAGCTGACGAGACTTCGCAATAGAAATTACCTTGAGTCCCTTGGCGACGACCTGGTGAACGAGTCCCTGCCCGTGAGTGTGATCATGATGGACTGCAATTTCCTCAAGCGTACCAACGATCTCTACGGTCACGAAATGGGCGATGAGCTGCTACGGCGTACGGCGTCTGTATTGAGGCAAACGGCAGGAGAGAAGTTTGTGCCTATGCGCATTGGTGGCGACGAGTTCTTGCTGATTTGCCCTCACACCGATCGCGAATCCGCATGTGAAATAGTGCAAGATCTTCGCCTCAGCCTTGCTGCTGCGAGCGATGAGGTGCTGACAGTCAGTGCGTCGTTTGGCGTCGCGACGGCAGAGGCACCCGGTTATACGCTGACCGAGATTTACCACATCGCTGACCACAACATGTATCAAGAGAAACGAAAAGTCCACGCTCGGGAAGCAGATTGCTAATATTGCTGCCGCTGGTTTGCGCATTGGGGAATGTTGAATCGGTGCCCGCGATACTTTATCGGTTCGGACGGGGATAATAGACGTCTGAAATTGCTTTACGAGAGGGGAATGCAATGATTAGTTTTGATTACAAGCCTCAGGGCGTATGCACTCGCAATATCCACCTTGATCTTTCTGATGACGGCAACAAGGTGGTGGGCGTCGAGTTTACCGGTGGCTGCAACGGCAATCTCAAGGCTATCTCTAAGCTGGTCGAGGGCGCTCCTGCCGATCGCGTCATCGAGGTTCTCGCTGGTAACACCTGCGGTATGAAGAATACTTCTTGCGCCGATCAGCTCACGCGCGCTATCGAGGCCGCTCGCGCCGAGATCGCCTAATGAGTATCGCCGACCAGATCAAGAACGGAATATCGCGCCGCGGCTTTGTGCTCGGAGGGGCTGCCGCGGGCGCTGCCACGGTGCTTGCCGGATGCTCAAAGAAAACGGGTACCAGCGACGACGCCGCTGGCGAGCCACAGGTTATCAAGGACGATTCGAAGATTGTCTCGATCACTGATGAGTACGAAGCTGTCGATATCGATCTTGAGCCCGCGGCCTCGTGGACGCTGCCGCTGGGCACGCTGCTGTACTACTGCGATGGCGACTATGCTGCCGCGATGATGGCGCCTGCTTCTGCCCTGCATGCCAATACGCTTGGTGTGCTCAACCTGGGCGATGGCTCGCTTACCACACTTATCGAGGATCCCGTTGAGGGAACCGGTTATGCGTTTTACGACGTTCGCGCGGGTGATGGCGTGTTCGCGTGGGTCGAGATGAACTTTGCCAATGCGTCTTGGAAACTCTATGCGCAAAACCTTGCAGGCTCCTCCCTTACCGGCAACGCTGTCGAGCTCGACCGCGGTGGCGAAAACTACGATCCGCCGCTCTTCACAGCGTATGGGTCGTCGGTCATCTGGTATAAGATGCCCTCGTCCGGCGGCAGCAAGACGAGTAACGATTCGTACTGCTACCGTCAGTCGCCCAGCGAGTCCAAGCCTGAGACTATTTGGAAGTCAACGGGGCGCTTCGCATCCGCCCCGCGTGTGAGCGACGGCATCCTGACCATCTCGCCCCGCGTGCACAATGATGAGGGCGTCTATTACGGTATGACGGCGATCGACCTGACTGACGGCAACAACACGAAGCGAGCTCAGCTGGTGCTTCCTTCGTCGGTTTCGCCTTTCGAGGCCGTGTATATGGGCGACACCTTCGTGTTCTCCATTGAGGCGACGTATAGCGGTGTGGGTAGCCTGGGCAATATGGGCACCTATATCGGTAACGAGGGTGGGCCGTACCTCTTCCTTTCGCGTGAGCCGCTCGCGTGCGCTGCGGGAAGGAAAAATAAATACCTGGTTAAAGTTCAGGCGTCGCATTTTTTGATTGACACTTCGGCCAAGACCTACGGCTCGCTTCTGTCGCCCGACCGAGCCTTGGAGTATGGCGATTATCCTGCTACGGCGGGTAAATCGAACTCGTTCTTAACGTACGCAACGGTGCGTAACAGCCAGGGAATTCCCGAGACGGTTACCGCTCGCCTGTTCTCTCTTTAGTCTCCGAGGGGTTAAAAAGGCGTCGACAGGGGAATAAACGCGTTGTGACTATGAGTACCGCCCGCCGAGCTGTCGCGTCCATGCGATACCCGGTGGGCTCAGGTGCGTTAAAATGAGCTTGTTCTTAGCTAATTGAGACAGGGGGGCCGTGTTATGGCTTCAGATGCAAAAAAGATTCTGCTGGTCGAGGACGAGAAGGCAATCCGTGACGCCGTCGCTGCCTATCTCGAGCGCGAGGGCTACTGGGTTGTTGGCGTCGGCGACGGCCAGTCTGCAATCGAGGAGTTCGAGAAGCACCAGTTCGACCTGGTTGTGCTCGACCTCATGCTCCCCAAGATTCCCGGCGAGCGCGTTTGCCGCACCATTCGCGACACCTCGGATGTCCCCATCATTATGCTGACGGCCAAGGGCGAGATCGAGGACCGTATTATCGGCCTCGAGCTCGGAGCCGACGACTACCTGATCAAGCCGTTCTCGCCGCGCGAGCTTGTCGCGCGCGTACGCGCCTTGTTCCGCCGTGCCCACCAGGCCGATGAGCCGGCCGTCGAGGTGCTCGACTTTGGCGATCTGGTCATTGACATCTCGGGCCACAAGATTTTGGTCGAGGGCAAGGAAGTCGACCTGACGGCTTCCGAGTTCAAGCTGCTCACCACGCTTGCCCGTCACCCCGGCCGCGTCTACAACCGCATGGAGTTGGTCGAGAAAGTGCTCGGCTACGACTTTGAGGGTTACGAGCGCACCATCGACAGCCATGTGAAGAACCTTCGCGCCAAGCTGGGCGACGACCCCAAGAAGCCCAAGTGGCTCTACACCGTCCACGGTGTCGGCTACCGCTTCGAGGCTCCGACCAAGACCGATAAGTCGGACGAGAAATAAAGGAAATCACATATGACACCTGCGCGCTTTGAAATCGGGCAAAAGCATAAGCAGGAGAACGAGGCGGGTTCCAAGGCTAGTTGGAACACGCCTCGTTCCGATTCACGGCCAACGATGAGCTATCCCTCGCGCATGGCCCTGGCTTTTGCCCTGACATCGCTCATGACGGTACTGGTGCTGGTGGGCGTTGTCTCCGTTGTATGGGGCACGGTTTTTACGGATTACACGCGCTCCAATATTGTCGAAATCGCCAATTCCGCAGCCGAAAAGTTGGCAACGTCATATAAGGAAAACGGTTCTTGGACCGCGGGGGAGTTGCGTGCGGTCGCGACATCGAGCTTGGTGTCCGACGATCTTGGCATGCAGGTTGTCAATAAAAAGGGCGTCATCGTCTACGACGACTCGTGGCCCTCGGCAAGCGCTACTGCCGATGTGCGCGAAAATCAGGCGACGACCGACGGTACGAGCGGAAAGAAGGCATCGCACAGCCCAGTCTCGTCTGCTCCCACCGATTCCAATAGTGTTGCCAACGTTGAGATCGTGACGTCCTCCGGCGAGCACGTGGGTCAGGTCAAATTGTGGGCGATTGGCTCCGATGCCCTGCTCACCAAGGCAGACTCAGCATTCAGAGAGAAGACCTTTAACGCCATGGCCCTTGCCGCGGTTGTGGCCGTCTGCATCTCGGTCGTTATCGGAGCGCTCATGTCGCGCATGCTCACCAAGCCGATTCATCGTATTACCAGCACCGCCAAGCAGATTCGCGATGGAGACCTGTCCGCTCGTACGGGCTTGCGCGGCGATGATGAGATCGATCAGCTGGGAGAGACCTTCGACGAGATGGCCACCTCACTCGAAAAGGATATGAAGCACGAGAAGCGCCTGACCTCTGATGTTGCTCACGAGCTGCGCACGCCGCTCATGGCCATGCTTGCAACGGTCGAGGCCATGCAAGACGGTGTGTATCCCACCGACGACGAACACCTGGAGACAGTCGCATCCGAGACGCGTCGTCTGGCCCGTCTGGTGCAGCAGATGCTCGACCTGTCGCGCATGGAAAACAGTACCGCGCCGCTCAACCTGGAGCCGGTGGATATGGTGCCGTTTGTGCGTTCGATTGTGAATGGCCAGGAGCGCCTGTTTGCCGACCGTGACCTGCGTTTGCGCTTTGCGGATGAGACGCAGGGCCACGATGACGTTGTCGAGGCAGATCCCGACATGATCACGCAATGCGTTATTAACCTCATGAGCAACGCCATGCGTTACACCCCCGAGGGGGGTTGGGTCGTGGTGTCGGTGCTCAGCGACCGCAAGCACGTCGATATCGCGGTTTCGGATACGGGCATCGGTATCGCCAAGGACGATCTGTCGCGCATCTTCGGTCGTTTTTGGCGCGCCGATGCCAGCCGCGCCCGCGAAGCTGGCGGCCTGGGCGTTGGCCTCGCCGTGACCAAGCAGATCGTCGAGCGTCACCATGGCTACATATCCGTGGAGTCGGAGCTTGGAAAGGGTACGACTTTTACAATTCATCTGCCCCGCGAGCACACGGCAGACGCGGCATCTACTACAATGGAGCACTAGCTTTTCGCTATTCGGTGAAGGAGGGGCCGCGTCCCTGCCGCTCCGAGTTTGCGAAAACATGCGGGAAAGAGCCCGCATTTCTGTCGTATTTAGGTAAGGAGTGACTCACGTGACAACGATGGAGCGTCGTCCGGATTCCCGTGGCAAGGTTCGTGATATTTACGATGCCGGTGAAAACCTGCTGATGGTCGCCACCGACCGCATTTCTGCGTTCGACTTCATTCTTCCCGACGAGATTCCGTTTAAGGGAGAGGTGCTCAATCGCATCTCGGCATTCTGGTTCGATAAGTTTGCCGACATCGTCCCCAACCATCTCGTTTCCATCGACCCGGCGGATTTCCCCGAGGAGTTTGCTGAGTACCGTGACTATCTCGCAGGCCGCGCCATGCTGGTCAAGAAGGCCCAGACGATTCCTATCGAGTGCATCGTCCGCGGCTATCTGACCGGTTCGGGCAAGAAGACCTATGACGAGAACGGTACCGTCTGCGGCATTCAGCTGCCCGAGGGTCTGACCGAGGCCTCCAAGCTTCCCGAGCCGCTGTTCACGCCGTCCACGAAGGCCGAGATCGGCGACCACGACGAGAACATTTCGTTCGAGCGTTGCTGCGAGATCGTGGGCGAGGACATCGCCACGCAGATTCGCGACCTATCTCTCAAGATCTACAAGGCCGCTGCCGAGTATGCCGCGACTCGAGGCATCATCATCGCCGACACCAAGTTCGAGTTTGGTGTCATCGATGGTAAGGTTACGCTGATCGACGAGTGCCTCACGCCCGACTCCAGCCGTTTCTGGCCTGCCGCCAGCTACGAGGAGGGCAAGATTCAGCCCAGCTACGACAAACAATTCGTCCGCAATTGGCTCAAGGCCAACTGGGATATGACGGGGGAGACCCCGCACCTGCCCGCCGAGGTCATCGATGGCACGTCCGAGCGCTATCGCGAGGCCTTCCAAATCATCACGGGCTCCCAGTTCACAAGCATGAAGGAGAACGCATAAGTGAGTACCCGCAGCGCCACGAACAAGCGCACGCAATCCCGCGAGGTTACCGGGGTTGCGCGCAAGTCCGCCGCATCCGCTAAGCCCGCCCGTCAGGCAGCGAGCTCTGTTCACGTCGTGCCGGCATCATCCAAGGCACGCCGTAAAGAGCTCGAGAAGGGCGAAAACCTGGAAGGCCTTTCCAAGGAGGAAAAGCGCGCCCGCAAGGCCAAGCAGCGCGCCAAGGAGGATCGTATCTACACGGTGTCGAATATCCTTCTCAAGCAGGATGAGGACTACACCAAGCGCCGCCGTATTTGGTGGGCCGTGCTCGCTATCGGCATGGTGTTCATCGTGGCAATTTGGGTTTCGTTCTACTTCGTTCCCGGCGGCACGGTGTCCAGTCCCGTCCAGATGGTCGGCATCGTTTTGTCCTATGTCATCATTCTGGGTGACTTTATCTACGACTTCGTTCGTATTCGTCCCCTGCGCAACATGTACCGCACGCAGGCCGAGGGCATGTCCGAGAACAAGCTCAACGCTCTTATTGAGCGCGCGGCTGCCGAGGAGGACACGAAGGCCTCCAAGAAGAAGTAGCGCTTGTATCCATACTTATCGCTAAGATATAAGGCGCGTCGTTTTTGCGGCGCGCCTTTTTACTGTTCTATAGATAGATGGAGTGGCACATGATTCGAGCTGCCCTGACGGTCGAAGAAGCTCTGGAGGGTATGAAGGCCCTGGAGCCCAAGATTAAAAACTACGCGCGCCTGATTGTTCGCAAGGGCGTAAACGTCAAGCCCGGCCAGGAGGTTGTCGTTCAGTCTCCGGTTGAGTGCGCGCCGTTTGCGCGCGTGGTGGTCGCGGAGGCTTATGCCGCCGGTGCCGGTCACGTGACGGTTATTTGGGCTGACGATGCCGCGACAAGGCTTACGTACGAGCATGTCGATAAAAGCTATTTTGAGCAGACGCCCGAGTGGAAGCGCATGCAGCTGGATTCGTTGGCCCAGGACGGCGCCTGCTTTATCTTTATCGAGGGTGCGGACCCAGCGGCTCTGAAGGGCATTGACCCCGCCAAGCCCGCCGCGGCTTCCAAGGCAAGGAATACGCAGTGCAAGGTCTTCCGCCGTGGGCTGGACTACAACATCAACCCGTGGTGCATCGCCGGCGCGCCGGTCGTTGCCTGGGCTCGCGAGGTGTTCTCGGGCGATGCGGATGAGGTTGCGATCTATAAACTATGGAATGCGATTCTGCACACCGCTCGTGCCGATGGCCAGGACCCGGAGAGCGACTGGGAACTCCATGACGCCGCATTCGAAAAGAATCTGCGTTTCCTGAACGACAATCGTTTCGACTATCTGCATTACACCTCGGCAAATGGAACCGATCTGACGATTGGCATGACGAAAGGTCACGAGTGGGCCGGCGGCAAGGGCGAGACGCCCGATGGGCACCCATTCTTCCCCAACATTCCCACCGAGGAAGTCTTCACCTCGCCTGATCGTATGCGTGCCGACGGTATCGTGTATTCGGCTACGCCGCTCATTCATCACGGTAACAAGGTTGACGATTTTTGGATTAAGTTCGAGGCGGGCCGCGTAGTGGACTACGATGCCCGCGTGGGCAAGGCGACGCTTGCGAGCATTATTGACACCGATGAAGGTGCCGCTCGTCTGGGCGAGGTCGCGCTCATCTCCAAGAACACGCCGATTCGCGAAAGTGGCGTTCTGTTCTACGATACGCTCTATGACGAGAACGCTAGTTGTCATCTCGCGCTAGGTGTTGGTTTCCCCGAATGTATCGAGGATGGGTACGACATGTCCAAGGAGGAGCTCCTGAAGCATGGCGTTAACGTCTCGAGCACGCACGTCGATTTTATGATCGGCACGGACGACATCGATATTACGGGCATTACGCCTGATGGACGTGAAGTTGTGATTTTCCAGAACGGCCAATGGAGTTGGGAATAGTCCCAGACCGTGGTACAATGCCACCCGCGGGCCGTTAGCTCAGCTGGCAGAGCAGGGGACTTTTAATCCCAAGGTCCAGGGTTCGAACCCCTGACGGCCCACCATAGAATAGAAAAGCGACTGGCGAACGCCGGCCGCTTTTTTGTTGCCGCGCCACGGGTTCGAACCCGTCGGGGCGCGGAGCTGAGTAAACGCGTGAGCGTTTGCCAGCGCAGCGCGCAAGGCGCGAAAGCGCCGCAGCGGCCGCCTGCGGAGCAGGCTGAACCCCTGACGGCCCACCCAAAGTAAGGAATACGAAATGAAAACAAATAGATACGGAATTAGCGGCAGCACATTAAAGATAATAGCAGCCATTTCGATGGTTCTCGATCATGTAAGCAGGATCGTCCTGACCAATGGAATCATGACTCACGCATCGTACAGTCAGATATCAGACGAACAGTGGGCGATTCTAAGCGAGGCTTCGGATGTGCTTCATGTTCTTGGCAGAATTGCATTTCCCTTATTTTGCTTTTTGATAGTTGAGGGATTTTTGCATACTCATGACATAAAGAAGTACCTGCGAAATATGCTTGTCTTCGCAATCATTGCGGAGCCCATATACGATTTCGTTCAAACCGGGCAACTATTCGACCTTCGGCAACAAAATGTTATGTGTGAGCTCCTGCTTTCCTTGGTCTTTTTGATTATTCTGGAAAAGATACGAAGCCTTTCAAAATGGAAGAGATGCATCGCAGAAATTGCTCTGATTGTTTTGACAGCACTGGCAGCTGAATACACTAAACTAGATGGCGGTGTGTATGGCATTCTGCTTGTGGCTGCATTCTATTTATTCCACGACAGCAAGGGCAAGATGTTCTTTGCTGCAGTATGCGCAGTGCTCCTTTCGTCATGCCATATAGTTGGCGGCGGATTTGAGCTTGCTGCAGCTAATGTACTTAATCCTGATGTTGCTGCCGCGGTTGTTTCGTTGCTGCTTATCAATTTTTATAATGGCAAGCGAGGGCTGAGGCTGAAATACTTCTTCTACATTTTCTATCCGGCACATCTTGCTCTGCTTTATGGTGTCTCACTTATTGTTTTGAACTGTCTTTAAAAACTCTCAAACAAGTCTCTGAAAGCAGAAACAAATTGACCCTAAGACTGCTTGTGAATTTCAGGAAGACCTGAGAGATGCGAGGATAGACAACGAGGGCTGCAGAAAGATGCTTCTCAGTTTTCTGGCGGATTGCATGTATCTGTATGAGGATCACTTCCACACACTCATGGATAACAGTGATAAACACGGCAGATCCTCAAAACATGAGGCTGCGGAGGTCAAACGATGCTTCGAAAGCATGAATGGCAGCGAGAAAATGAGTTCGGAAGCACCCTCTGGATGCTCCAGCATAGAATAGAAAGCGATCGGCTCCGGCTGGTCGCTTTTTAGTTGACGGTGCACGGGTTCGAACCCGAACTTCTCTATATATAAGATATATAAGAACGCTTGGCGAACAAAACCCGCCTTTTACCGACGGGAAACAAATAGCTCATGCTTTTGGAGTAAAGTGGCGCTCCAGAGATGACCGATGCCTTAACACCTATAAACCAGCTGGTCATCGCCAATATCAGAAGCTGCTGCTTCGAATGCGGCCTCAGTGAAGCAACTGAGGGTTCTATTCATTTGTGAACAAAATATGGAGTGCGCGATTCCCGCCCACGGCGCCCCTCCGGTCTGGCAATATATCT
>NZ_QSPW01000018.1:0-560 GCF_003466565.1 Collinsella sp. TM04-29 | reverse complement strand
TCAAGAGCCTTTTCGACGGCTTCTACCACCTCTACCCCAGCCTCGAGCAGCAATGGGCCTACTACGCGCGATACATCGACTTCATGCTGCGCGAGCTGGCCTCGCAGCCCTATCTCGACCTACGGTCCCTCATCGGCCATAAGGACTACTTCATCCTGAGCACCAATGTAGACACCCAAGTCGAGAAGACGTTTCCCACCGAGAGGATCTGCAACTATCAGGGAAGCTTCGCGCACCTTCAGTGCAAGCAGCCATGCTGCGACGAGCTCTTCGATGCGAGCCCCTACGTCGAGCGCATGCTCGCGGGCATGGCGGGGTTCGAGGTCCGCAGCGAGGATGTCCCCCGATGCCCGCATTGCGGCTGGCAGCTTGTGCCGTGGGTGCGCGACGACACGTTTCTGCAAGGTGCGGCATGGCGCGAGAGCCTCGGACGATACGAGCGCTTCGTGCGCGAGCGCAGCGATCGCCGCGTGCTGTTGCTGGAGCTCGGCGTGGGCGAGATGACCCCCGGCATCATCACGCTCCCGTTCTGGAGCATGACCGCGAAGCTGCCGGATGCG
>NZ_QSPW01000017.1:0-586 GCF_003466565.1 Collinsella sp. TM04-29 | reverse complement strand
GTCCGACCGGGCCGCGCGGCAAGGAGATATATTGCCAGACCCGAGGGGCGCCGGGGGCGGGAATCGCGCACTCCATATTTTGTTCACAAATCAACTAACTGGGCTCCGAGATGCTCAGAGTCACGCGTATGGTCATAAAACTTGGACAGACCGTATGACCTCGGGAATCTTGCTGTCCACTGTAGACATAGTATCTTTATACCCTCATCGATCTCCGCTAGTTAGCCCGTAATAAATTGAAGGACAACGTTAACAAACCTATATAAACGCCAGTGGGGGCTCTATCACTAATTAGATAGAGTCCCCACTGGCGGAGTGTATTTGATTAAAACAATGCCCCTTAATTAATGTACTGGAAATAAGGAGCAAAAAATCCGTCCGGATATACGTGGCGACAGAACTCTGGAGCCGACTGAGCGCCACCAGAAAGCGACATGAGTAAAAAGATCGGCTCTGCCTCACCGCGAACGACTACGATGCCCTCGACTAAAGCCAATCCGAACACACCTAAAACAGATAGGGCAAATGTCGGTTTATATAACGCAAAAAAGGGGGAGGCCGCGAGGCCTCCCCCCTTCTAAGTTCG
>NZ_QSPW01000016.1:0-588 GCF_003466565.1 Collinsella sp. TM04-29 | reverse complement strand
TGCCCGCGGGGCGCGCCCCGCGGGCGGCGGCGTGGCCGCCGCCCTCCTTCCCGGCACCCGCCCGGCCGCCCCCGGGGACCTCACGCCACGGAACCGGGCCATCTACTACGTTTGGCCCACATCCCCCGACCATGACGTCTCGGGCAAAAATAAATCCGCAGGTAGACGGCCTGCGGTTTTCGCGAAATACGGGGTATGGTCGAGGGGTCGGGGCTAAACGTAGTAGATGGGCCGGTTCCGTGCGGCAGCGTCGCGCGCAGCCGACCGAGGGCGCCCGGAAGTGAGTAGGCAGGCTATTTGTAAGTGAAAACCACTGCGATGAAAAAGAAAACAGACCAGACATATTGCCTGGTCTGTTGAAAAACCTGGTGGGCCCTCCGGGATTCGAACCCAGAACCCAGGGATTATGAGTCCCCTGCGCTAACCGTTGCGCCAAGAGCCCTTATGATTAGTGGTTGCAAAGGTAATGGAGGACTTCCGTGTAGAGAAGCGTTGCACCACGTCGTGAAATACTACCATGCTCGCGGCACCCGTTCAACGCACGATCTTGTCGACCAGGAGGATCATGGTGCCGCCTTTGACCTTGTG
>NZ_QSPW01000014.1:0-988 GCF_003466565.1 Collinsella sp. TM04-29 | reverse complement strand
GTGTCGCATCCGGGCAGACATCGAACCATTTGAAATGGTCTAACTTGGATTTGTTTTTCGCAAGGCCGCCGAGAGGCGGCCCCGAGAAATTCCTTTTCCTATACAGAACCATATGAATCGAACGGAACCGATCAGCGTAACAGTTGTGAGGACCGGACGGGCTCGAAGCCCATATATTTTGGACGGAGAGTTCGATCCTGGCTCAGGATGAACGCTGGCGGCGCGCCTAACACATGCAAGTCGAACGGCACCCCTCTCCGGAGGGAAGCGAGTGGCGAACGGCTGAGTAACACGTGGAGAACCTGCCCCCTCCCCCGGGATAGCCGCCCGAAAGGACGGGTAATACCGGATACCCCGGGGTGCCGCATGGCACCCCGGCTAAAGCCCCGACGGGAGGGGATGGCTCCGCGGCCCATCAGGTAGACGGCGGGGTGACGGCCCACCGTGCCGACAACGGGTAGCCGGGTTGAGAGACCGACCGGCCAGATTGGGACTGAGACACGGCCCAGACTCCTACGGGAGGCAGCAGTGGGGAATCTTGCGCAATGGGGGGAACCCTGACGCAGCGACGCCGCGTGCGGGACGGAGGCCTTCGGGTCGTAAACCGCTTTCAGCAGGGAAGAGTCAAGACTGTACCTGCAGAAGAAGCCCCGGCTAACTACGTGCCAGCAGCCGCGGTAATACGTAGGGGGCGAGCGTTATCCGGATTCATTGGGCGTAAAGCGCGCGTAGGCGGCCCGGCAGGCCGGGGGTCGAAGCGGGGGGCTCAACCCCCCGAAGCCCCCGGAACCTCCGCGGCTTGGGTCCGGTAGGGGAGGGTGGAACACCCGGTGTAGCGGTGGAATGCGCAGATATCGGGTGGAACACCGGTGGCGAAGGCGGCCCTCTGGGCCGAGACCGACGCTGAGGCGCGAAAGCTGGGGGAGCGAACAGGATTAGATACCCTGGTAGTCCCAGCCGTAAACGATGGACGCTAGGTGTGGGGGGG
>NZ_QSPW01000013.1:0-1273 GCF_003466565.1 Collinsella sp. TM04-29 | reverse complement strand
GGCCCGAAAGAAAGGTAGGAGGCCATGACGAAAGGTCTGCACGTGCCTTCCGAGATCGGCAAGCTCAGGAAGGTCTGCCTGCACCGTCCCGGCGACGAGCTCCTCAACCTGCCGCCCGACGAGCTCGAGCGACTCCTGTTCGACGACGTCCCGTTCCTTGAGGTCGCGCAGCAGGAGCACGACACCTTCGCCCAGATCCTGAGGGACCAGGGCGTGGAGGTGCTCTACCTCGAGAACCTCGTCGCAGAGGTGTTCGACCAGGTCCCCGGCGCCCGCGCCGAGTTCACCGACCAGTACATCGCCGAGGCGGGCATCCGCGGCCAGCAGATGCCGCAGATCGTCCGCGAGAAGCTGGACTCCATCGAGGACAACCTCGAGTTCGTCAAGAAGACCATGGCCGGCATGACCAAGGCCGAGATCGACATGCCCCTCACGGCGTCCACGACCCTCGACTCCCTGGTCAACTCCGAGTCCGAGTCCGACCTGATCATCGACCCGATGCCCAACCTCTACTTCACCCGCGACCCGTTCGCGGTCGTCGGCGAGGGCGTCAACCTCAACCGCATGTACTCGGTCACCCGCAACCGCGAGACCCTGTACGGCAAGTACGTCTTCAAGTACCACCCCGACTACAAGGACGTCTCCCTGTACTTCCGCCGCGACTGCCAGTTCCACACCGAGGGCGGCGACGTGCTGAACATCAACGAGAAGACCCTCGCCGTCGGCATCTCCCAGCGCACCCAGGCCGCCGCGATCGACGTCATGGCCCAGAACATCTTCTGGAACTCCGACTCCAAGGTCGAGCGCATCCTGGCCTTCGACATCCCCGTCTCGCGCGCCTTCATGCACCTCGACACGGTCTTCACCCAGATCGACGTCGATAAGTTCACGATCCACCCCGCCATCATGGGCACCCTGCGCGTCTACGAGCTGACCGCCGGCAAGAACCCGGGCGACGTGAACATCCGCCTGATCGAGGACACCCTCGAGCACGTCCTGGAGGACGCCACCGGCGTCGACCAGGTCAAGCTGATCCCCTGCGGCGGCGGCGACCCGATCGCGGCCTCCCGCGAGCAGTGGAACGACGGCTCCAACACCCTGTGCGTCGAGCCCGGCAAGATCTGCGTCTACGCCCGCAACACCGTCACCAACGACGTGCTGTACAAGGAGGGCCTGGACCTTCTCGTCGTGCCCTCCGCCGAGCTCTCCCGCGGCCGTGGCGGCCCGCGCTGCATGAGCATGCCCTTCTGGCGCGAGGACCTCTAAGGTTTTC
>NZ_QSPW01000012.1:0-1693 GCF_003466565.1 Collinsella sp. TM04-29 | reverse complement strand
CCAGACCGGAGGGGCGCCGTGGGCGGGAATCTGGGCGTACATATTTCCTACATATCTTGTGATCCGACTAACGTTTGCCAGCCGTTAACTACCACTCGCCGAGCATCTCTTTATATAAGGCAGTCTCATGGTTAAAGCGGATACGTCCCCCTAGCTAAAGCACAGCCAGCATCGAGCAACTCATCGCGTTCTTCCACCGAGAACCCCTCGGCGTAGACGCGCACCACTGGTTCGGTCCCGCTAGGACGGACCAGCAGCCACGTGTCATCCTCGAATGACAGACGCAAGCCGTCCATATGACTAACGTTTTGCGGCACCTTGCCACAAATCGACTTGGGGTTTACGCCCGGCAGCAGGGTTCGTAACGTTTCGGCATCTTCGGCCTCAAGGCGCAAATCACGTCGACCGTAACTCGTCTTACCAAAACTGTCCTCGAGTTGGTCGACCAGAACGCCCAAAGGCGCGTCCGTCTTTGCCATAAGCTCGCACAGAATCAGACAGGCGAGGATTCCATCGCGCTCGGGCATATGCGCGGCGATGCCGATACCACCGGCTTCTTCGCCGCCCATGAGGACGCCGCCCTTCTTCATCTCCGCCGCTATATATTTGAAACCGACTGGTTTGACGGTCACGCGGCAGCCAAGCGCCTCGGCAATGCGACGCACGAGCGTCGAGCATGAAAGATTGACAACGACGCGCCCCTCCAAATTACGAAATTGAACCAAGTCGCCCAAAACGAGCGCCATGATCTGATGCGGATGTATATATCTGCCGCGCTCGTCAACCGCGCCGATACGGTCGGCGTCGCCGTCGGTCACCAGGCCAGCGCAAGCTCCGTCCTCGATAACCGTGCGCTCGCAAGCGTCCACCCACGGCTCAACGGGGTCGGGGCAGATATCTTCTTGGTCAGGTGCCTGCCCGGCATGAATCTCGTGCACCTCAACGCCAAGCTCGCGCAGCAAGTCGGCTAGATAGCCCTGAGCTGCGCCGCCCATGGGATCAACAACCACGCGCAGGTGCGCGGCGCGGATGGCTTCGGCATCGACAAACGATGCCACCGCCTGCATATAGTCAGGAATGATATCCGCGGTGCGATATTGCCCCTCGATCCCCATTGGCTCGGGAGCCATGGTCTCTTCGAGCTCTTCGATGACATCCTGGTTGGCGGTCGAGCCGTCACCCATGCGAATCTTGAGACACAGATAACCCTGCGGATGATGGGACCCCGTCACCATGAGCGCGCCGCACGCCTCACCGTCATAAGCCGCCGCCCACGTAAGGGCAGGGGTCGGAACAGGTCGCGAAGCGAGCACGGCGTCTAGCCTGTGCGCTGCTAGCACACCCGCCGCAAGCTCAGCGAACTCGCGCGCCAGGGGCCGAGTGTCGAACCCTATATATACCGTTTTGCCCGGATTGGTCTTTTGCCACAACTCGCCGACGGCATCGGCGATACGGGCAACGTTATCGGCAGTGAAGTCCTCATCGACGCGAGCGCGCCAACCGTCAGTTCCAAAATGAATTATCGCGCACACGCGCAGACACCTCACAGTGTTTGGATCATGGTACGCATGAGGTATACCCGCGATACACGCTCGGCAACCTGCCGGCACCAGCATTCACCATTTGGGCAAATGCTGCCGAGGACATGCAGGCAATCAGAACCACCCTTAAAAAGGGTGGTTCGCTCTTAGGG
>NZ_QSPW01000011.1:0-1885 GCF_003466565.1 Collinsella sp. TM04-29 | reverse complement strand
TGCAGACCTTTCGTCATGGCCTCCTACCTTTCTTTCGGGCCCTTGTCAGGGCCGATTCGTTAGCGCCCCTCCGTGTGAGGCGTTATTGCTGACGACATATTTATATCCAAAATCAGCCCATACTTCCACCTTGCCCCCGAACGGTTTTTTATAGGGGGTGAACGGCATACACATATACTTCACGCATGGCACACTTTGATATAATAAAGTGTATTTACGTGCTAAAACGCGTTTTCAGTCCAAATAGCAAATGGAACTTAACTTTATTGAACCACCCTCAAATTGCATATTTCTAATAAAGCTATGAATAGAATTAGCGATTCATACCGCGTCTCAACCATTTTCATTTTTATTCAGAAAAAAGTTTGTCCTATTCATTTCTGGTATGCATATTACCGTTTACCAGACGCTTGGTACCGTTCACCGGAAGTTCAGTATAAGGCCCAGCGGATACCGGCTCGCTTTACGGCCCCATTTGTAACAACTTGACTTCTCGGTATAGAAAAACGGACCCGCTTCCCCTAGGGAAACGGGTCCGTTTTCGATTATCTTCGGCCAATTTGGATAAGGCCCTCGAAAATCGTCGGAATCCTAGCGATCGAACTCCGCCAGTGCCTCGCCCAAAAGCCTCAGGCCCTCGCGAAGAACGTCTTCGCTCGCGCAGTAGCCCAGGCGTGCGCCGCAGGGAAGCTCAAAGCGGCTGCCGGGGACCAGCAGCACTCCCCTCTCGGCCAACAGGCGCTTACAGAATTCCTCGTCATCCTCGGGAATATCCAGCTGGATAAACGAGGTGGATATTCCCTGCGGGGCCGTCCAGGAAACGCGATGCTGCGTATCGATCCAAGCCTGCGCGATATCGCGGTTGCCAAACACGATCTTACGGTTGCGCTCGAGAATCTTGTCCTTGTGCTCGAGCACGTAGGTCGCCAGGGCGTCGTTGAACACGCCGCCGCAGATCATGGTGTAGTCACGATAGGTGCGGATGCGGTTGGACACCTCTTCGTTGGCCACGACCCAGCCCACGCGGGCCGCAGGCGTCGAATAGGTCTTGGACACCGAGTTGGTGACAATGGCCTTCTCGTACACGTCGGCCATCGACATAAAGGACTCGGTGTTCCCGAGCGGCAGATACACCTCGTCGCACAGCACGTAGGCGCCCACCGAACGGGCAATCTCGGCAATCTGCCCGAGCATATCGGCATCGAGCACCGTACCGATGGGGTTCGATGCGTTATTGATGCAGATGAGCTTGGTGTTGGGGCGCACCAAGCGCTTGAGCTCATCGATATCGGGCTTCCAGCCGAGCTCCTCGCGGAGCTCCCAATACTCGACCTCGGCACCCAGCGTACGCGGAATCTCGTAGAGCGGCGCATAGGTAGGCCACTCGGCAATCACGTGATCGCCGGGCTCCACAACGGCCATGATGGCGTTGAGGTTGGCGCCCGTGCAGCCATTGGTCTGCAGAATGTGATCGGGATTGACATCGCGACGATACAGCTTGGCGACCTCGGCCTTAAATTCCGGCGATCCCTCGATCCAGCCGTAGTTCATCTTCTCGCGATCCAGGCGCTCGTAGAACGTGGCGCCGTCCTGCTCGTCCAGTGCGCGAAGCTCGCCCATGGTCAGCGACGAGATCGTCGACTGAGCGATATCCCAGGTAGCACTCTTCTCCCAAACGTTGAGCCATTCCTCAACACCGATTGTCTTGATATCCATGGCCACCTTATCTGATCTTCATTTAGCGTCATTAAACATGAATGGGGCGGTGCGAAAGATCCGCACCGCCCCAATGGGAGACATCTAATGGCAGCTAGATGTTTGTAGTAAGACCTGTACGGGTCTTTGAAAACCTTAGAGGTCCTCGCGCCAGAAGGGCATGCTCATG
>NZ_QSPW01000010.1:0-2058 GCF_003466565.1 Collinsella sp. TM04-29 | reverse complement strand
CCAGACCGGAGGGGCGCCGTGGGCGGGAATCTGGGCGTACACATTTCCTTCACATATAAGGACTCTCGGCTGACTGGATAATATAAGAGGGGGCCTCGTTTCCGAGACCCCCTCTTTCGTCTATCTATAGAAATAGGCTTTCAAAGCCTTAGGCCAACAGCTTGCGACCGGACTCCTCAATCGCGTCAAGTGCTGCATCAGCCTCGGCGACATCCGCGCCCTTGGCAAAGATATACAGCTTGATCTTGGGCTCGGTGCCAGAAGGACGGACGATACCCTTGTTGCCACCCTCGAGATCGAACTCAATGACATTAGCCTTCGGCAGGCCGTTCACGCAGGTGTTGTAATCCACGACGGCCTCAATCTTAGAACCGGCGAGCTCCGCAGGCGGGTTCTCGCGCAGACCGGCCATGATGCCGGCCATCTTTGCCGCACCCTCAGCACCCGGATAGCTCAGCGAAATCGTCTTATTGTGATAGTAGCCATACTTCTCGTACAGCTCGTGCATCGCATCGGCGAGGTTCTTACCTTGCAGCTTGTAATACTGAGCCATCTGGCAAATCAGCAACGAAGTGCTCACGGCGTCCTTGTCGCGCACATGGTCGCCAGCCAGATAGCCGTAGCTCTCCTCAAAACCGAAGATAAAGCGATCGACTTCACCAGCATCGGAAAGTGAGGTAATGATGTCACCGATGTACTTGAAGCCCGTCAGGCAGCGACGAAGCTCAAAGCCATACTCCTCGGCCAGAGCATCGACCATGGCGGAAGAAACGATAGTAGTAACGGCAACCTTCTTAGTGAGGTCCTCACCGCGGGCAGCACGGGTCTTGCAGATATAGTCGAGCAGCAGAACGCCCATCTCATTGCCGGTCAGCAGCAGATAGTCGTCGCCATTCTTAACGGCAACGCCAACACGGTCGGCGTCAGGATCGGTTGCAAGCAGCAAATCAGGGTGAACCAGCTCACAGAGATCGATGCCTTTCTGCATGGCCTGACGGATCTCGGGGTTAGGATACGGGCAGGTCGGGAAATCGCCGTTAGGTTCCTTCTGCTCGGGAACAACCGTGACATCAGTGATGCCAGCGCGTTCGAGCACCGTGGTGACGGGAATGAGGCCGGTACCATTCAGCGGCGTATAGACAAGCTTGAGCGGTGCGCCAGCAATCTCCTCGGCAGAAAGATTCGTAACACCGCGGGCGAGAACGGCGTCGTAATAACGCTCGAGGCACGAGTCATCGATCCATTTGACCAGACCCTGCTCAAGAGCCTCATCGAAGTCCATGGACTTCACGCCGGTGAACGTATCCGTCTCGGCGATAGCCTTAGAAATTGCATCGGCGGCCTCGCTGGTGATCTGGCAGCCGTCGGGGCCATAGGCCTTATAGCCGTTATACGGCGCCGGGTTATGACTAGCGGTCATGCAAATGCCACCGGAGCACTTAAGATCACGGACGGCCCAGGAGAGCGTCGGCACAGGAGAAATCTTGGGATACACGAGGGCAGTCACGCCGTTTGCTGCAAGAATGGCAGCCGTCGTCTTAACGAACAGTTCACCCTTATTGCGGCTATCGCGAGCGATGGCAACCGTCGGATGCTCAAAGGTCGCATTGAGATAGTCAGCAAAACCCTGCGTCGCGCGACCGACCGTATAGATATTCATACGGTTAGTGCCCGCACCGATAGTGCCGCGAAGACCGGCAGTACCGAAGGCGAGATCCTGGAAAAAAGCGTCGGTGATGGCGTCCTCATCACCCTGCTCCTTCATCGTGTTGAGCTCTGCGAGGAGCTCCTCGTCCTTGACATTGGCAATCCAAGTATCAAGCAGCTCATGAACATCTGCCATGTGAGTCCTTCCGTCACAATCAATAAAACGACCCGTGTAAAACAGGACAAGCGCATCAGCGCGCTAAAGCAAATATTAGTCCATTGAGAACAGAGAACCGGCCACAGAACGGTGAACGTTTATATTCACCGGTGGATGATTGGATTGATTTAATTACATAGAGAATGTCGCCTTTTAACGCAAAAAGGGGGAGGCCGCGAGGCCTCCCCCCTTCT
>NZ_QSPW01000001.1:1228947-1237187 GCF_003466565.1 Collinsella sp. TM04-29 | reverse complement strand
CATGAGCATGCCCTTCTGGCGCGAGGACCTCTAAGGTTTTCCGTTTCCGGTGCGGTCCCCCTACAACCGCACCGGTTTCGCCCGTCAAACGGGCAACACTAATACTTACGTAATTCATTTCTTCGAAAGGAAACGAACCATGGGTGTTAACCTCTCCGGCCGTAGCTTCCTCAAGCTCCTCGACCTCACCACCGAGGAGATTGAGTACCTGCTCAAGCTCTCCAAGAACTTCAAGGACATGAAGCGTGCTGGCGTTCCGCACCGCTATCTCGAGGGCAAGAACATCGTCCTGCTCTTCCAGAAGACCTCCACTCGTACCCGCTGCGCCTTCGAGGTCGGCGGCATGGACCTGGGCATGGGCGTTACCTACCTCGATCCCGGTTCGTCCCAGATGGGCAAGAAGGAGTCCATCGAGGACACCGCTCGCGTTCTCGGCCGCATGTATGACGGCATCGAGTTCCGCGGCTTTGCCCAGGACGACGTCGAGGAGCTCGCCGCTAAGTCCGGCGTGCCCGTGTGGAACGGCCTGACCACTGAGTGGCACCCCACCCAGATGCTCGCCGACATCCTGACCGTCCAGGAGAACTTCAACTACGACATCAAGGGCAAGACCCTCGTCTTCATGGGCGACTGCAAGAACAACGTCGCTCGCTCCCTCATGGTTGTCTGCTCCAAGCTCGGCATGAACTTCGTGGCCTGCGGCCCCGAGGAGTGCATGCCCGCTGACGACGTCATCGAGGCCTGCAAGCCCATCGCCGAGGCCAACGGCTGCACCATCAAGCTGACCACCGACGTCAAGGACGGCGTCACCGGTGCCGACGTTCTCTACACCGACGTTTGGGTCTCCATGGGCGAGCCCGACGAGGTCTGGGCCGAGCGCATCGCTCAGCTCACCCCGTATCGCGTTACCTCCGAGGTCATGGCTATGGCCAACCCGGGTGCCATCTTCCTGCACTGCCTGCCCAGCTTCCACGACACCAACACCACGATTGGCGCCGAGAAGTGCGAGCAGTTCGGCATCACCGAGCAGGAGGTCACCGACGAGGTCTTCGAGAGCCCCGCTTCCAAGGTCTTCGACGAGGCCGAGAACCGCATGCACACCATCAAGGCTGTCATGTACGCTACGCTCAAGTAAGAGCATCTAGCATCTCGCTCGGGGTGCATTGCTGCGCACCCCGAGCGCTTTTGTCTGGTAAAAATCTCGCACCGAGCGACATGCACGGCACGGAAGAGCCGCTTCGGGCGAGATCAGTAAATGATTTATGAAGGGGGGATGAGAACTATGACTGAGACCGCTAAGAAAAAGCGCGGTATGCCTTCATCGTTCACCATTCTTCTTGCTCTGCTGGCAATCGTCGCGGTTGTTACCGTTATCGTCTCCGGTACGTCCGGTGGCGAGGTTACCGCTGCCCGCCTGAGCGATTTCTGCACCGCCCCGGTCAAGGGCTTCGCTGACGCTCTGCCCGTCTGCCTCTTCGTTATGATCCTCGGCGGCTTCCTCGGCATGATGACCGAGACCGGCGCCCTGGACAACGGCATTGCTGTTCTGGTGCAGAAGCTTAAGGGCAATGAGATCATGCTCATTCCCGTGCTGATGTTCATCTTCTCCCTCGGTGGTACCACCTATGGTATGTGCGAGGAGACCGTTCCCTTCTACGCCCTGCTTGCCGCTACCATGATGGCCGCTGGCTTCGACCCTATGGTCGGTGCTGCCACCGTCCTGCTCGGCGCTGGCTGCGGCTGCCTGGGCTCCACGGTTAACCCGTTCGCCGTCGGCGCTGCCGTCGACGCTCTGACCGGCGTTGGCATTGAGGTCAACCAGTCCATCATCATCGGCCTCGGTGCCGTCCTGTGGATTGTTACCACTGTTATGTCCATCCTCTTCGTCATGAGCTATGCCAAGAAGGTCAAGGCTGACAAGGGTTCCACCATCCTTTCGATGCAGGAGCTCAAGGACGCCGAAGAGGCTCACGGCAAGGCTGCTTCCGAGGTTCACAAGGAGGTCAAGCTCACCGGTCGTCAGAAGGGTGTTCTGATCGCCTTTGCCTTCACCTTCGTCGTCATGATCGTCGGCTTCATCCCGCTGGCCGACCTCAACGAGGGCGTCGCCAACTTCTTCGATGCTGGCGCTGTCTATGACGCCGACGGTAACGCCATCGTTCAGGGCTGGTCTGCCCTGATCACCGGCCTGCCCATTGGCCAGTGGTACTTCGACGAGGCTTCCACCTGGTTCTTCCTCATGGCTGTCCTGATCGGTATCATCGGTGGCCTGTCCGAGAAGCAGATCGTCAACACCTTCATCACCGGCGCTGCCGACATGATGTCCGTTGTCCTCGTCATCGCTCTCGCCCGTGGTATCTCCGTCCTCATGGCTAGCACCGGCCTCGACGTCTACGTCCTCGACGCTGCCGCCAATGCTCTGGCTGGCCTGTCCGGCGTGATCTTCGCTCCCATGAGCTTCCTGGTCTACTTTGGCCTGTCCTTCCTGATCCCCTCGACCTCCGGTATGGCTACTGTCTCCATGCCCATCATGGGACCGCTGGCTGTTAAGCTCGGCTTCTCGCCCGAGGTCATGGTCATGATCTTCTCCGCCGCCATCGGCGTCGTGAATCTGTTCACCCCGACCTCTGGTGCCATCATGGGCGGTCTCGCTCTGGCTAAGATCGAGTGGACGACCTGGCTCAAGTTTGCTCTTAAGCTCATCGTCGCTCTCTCCGTCGTCTGCGCCATCATCCTGACCATCGCTTGCGTGATGATCTAAGTACCCCCTGGGTACCCCACGGAAACCATGACGATCCTATAACGGATCACCTGGTCATCGTCTGTCCGGTGGGGTAACCCCACCGGTAGACTCCTACCTTTGGCCCCCTCCCGTTCCGTGCGCGGGAGGGGGCGCACTTATGTTCCGCGGTTTTACCAAACCGCGGAACCACTCGACGCTGCGCGCCGCCCAGAACTACAATTTGTCATTCAAAAGGCAAGGCATGACCAAAAGGTCTATGCCTTGCCTTTTTCATGCCAACTTGTACGTTCTGGACGGCGCTCGCTGACTTATGCTCAACCTGCGACGCTGTTATTGTTGGTGCAGGGGAACAGCTTGCCCGCTCTGGTGCCCGTTCGTTGACTTTGGCTCTGCCTGTGACGTTTCCATTGTTGGTGCGGAGTGACTTGGTTCCTGCTTCAAATTAGCTACCCCGGTTCCCCGTGGGTTGCGGTGGGCGTGTTTGGTTGGTGCCTGTTGGTGGCCAGGCCCTTGCGAGGGGCAGGCTCCGTTATAATCGCGTAGGAACTTAATTTACGAAACGGGACGGGAGCCATACATGCGCCAGGGTTTCGACAACGCGAAGTATATCGAGCTGCAGGCTGCTCACATTAAGGAGCGCATCTCGCAGTTTGGCGGCAAGCTGTATTTGGAGTTTGGCGGCAAGCTGTTCGATGACTATCATGCCAGCCGCGTGCTACCGGGTTTTGAGCCGGACAGCAAGTTCCGCATGCTCAAAAGCATCGCCGACGATGTCGAGGTTATCATCGCGATCAACGCGAACCACATCGAGAAAAACAAGGCTCGTGGTGACCTTGGCATTACCTATGACGAGGATGTGCTGCGCCTGGTTGACCTGTTCCGCGGCAACGGCTTTGCTGTCGCGGCCGTGGTCATCACCCAGTACGCTGGACAGCCCGCTGCCGATGTGTTCCGCAACCGCCTGAACGCGCTCGGTATTCCCGCCAAGCTGCACTATCCCATCGAGGGGTATCCGCACGATGTCGATCTGATCGTGTCCGACGACGGCTATGGCAAGAACGAGTTTGTCGAGACCACCCGACCGCTCGTTGTCGTGACGGCGCCCGGCCCTGGCTCGGGCAAGCTCGCCACTTGCCTGTCTCAGCTCTATCACGAGCACAAGCATGGCACGGCCGCCGGCTATGCCAAATTCGAGACCTTCCCGGTTTGGAATCTGCCCCTTACGCATCCGGTCAATATTGCCTACGAGGCCGCCACGGCAGACCTCGATGACGCCAACATCATCGACTCCTTCCACCTGGAGGCCTACAACAAGACCACGGTCAACTACAACCGCGACGTCGAGGCCTTCCCGGTAGTCCGTGCCCTGATGGAAAAGATCCTGGGCAAGAGCCCCTACCAGAGCCCTACGGACATGGGCGTCAATATGGTCGGTTTTGCCATCACCGATGACGATGCCTGCCGCGACGCTTCCAAGATGGAGATCGTCCGCCGCTACTTTACCGCGGTCGAAAATGTGCGCCGTACCGGCGTGGGCGATGAGCAAGTCGACCGTCTCAAGATTATTATGAAGAAAGCCGGCATCGATAAGAACTACTCACCGGCGCGCTCGGCGGCCCTCACCAGGGAGCAGCTGACGGGTGGTCCCGTGGGTGCCATGGTCATGCCCGATGGCTCCGTGGTGACCGGTAAGACCTCCACGCGCCTGGGCGCCGCAAGTTCGCTCATTATGAACGCCCTCAAGCATGTCTCGGGCGTCGACCTTGAGCTCGAGGTCATTAGCGATGAGGCGATCGAGCCCATCAGCAAGCTCAAGACGCATTTCCTGGGCAGCAAAAACCCGCGCCTCCACACCGACGAGACGCTTATGGCGCTGTCGATCACCTCGGCCACGAGTGAGACGGCCGCTCGCGTCCTTTCGGGCCTGGAGCAGCTGCGCGGTTGCGATGCCTTCTTTAGCGTGATTATCTCGCCGACGGACGAGACGGTACTGCGCAAGTTGGGCATCAACGTGTGCTGCGAGCCCAAGTTTGAGCGCCGCGGTTTCTTCCATCGCTAAGTTTGAAGCACCGCGGTAATTGCATTGCATTTTGGCCGTATCGTGTTAGCGCCCGGTACGGCTTTTTGATCAATAAAGCGTCTATTTCGGCGAAAAATAGCTGTTTACCTGCCTAGAAACAATTTGAGCGGTATACAATAACTGTAACTGTTTCATCCTTAGCGGGATGCCGCATGATGGATATTACCTGCCATCGTGAGGTGTGTCGGTCGCGCACGGCGCGTTAGATGCTCGTGCTCGGTTTGAGGAGGCTGCTATGGCGGGCAAGGGTCGTGCGAGTGTCAACGATATGAAGCGTGTCGAGGTGCTGGTGTTGATGGAGATCGACCAGCAAACCGAAGACAATGGCGGGCCGTATGGTTTCTCGCGCAAAACGCTTGCCGAGCGCGTGGGGGTTTCGCCGTATCGTGCCCGCGCCGCAATCGATCGCTTGGATTCCGAAGGTATGATTGATGTCGTCTCGCGTTATAGCGACGACGGCGGTCAGCTTGCAAATGGCATTTGCCTCACCGAACGTGGTGAGTGGTATCTTGAGGGCGTCCGTACCGGCATGCTCGTTCAAGAAATGCTTGAGGACGAGGTTGCTGATCGATAGCAGCATGTAACCCTTGCCATAGTGACGCCGCCTGGGAAACCGGGCGGCGTTTTGTTTCAAGATTGAGAAATGCAATCGCACGCGAGAAAAATTGCGAACGGTCCGCGGCGCGAGTATTACAATGAAGACCCGTAAGATGTGGATAAACAACTTCTACGGGAAGCGCAGGTAACTCAATATGACCAAGCATGTGTTCGTAACCGGTGGCGTGGTTTCGTCCCTGGGCAAGGGTATCACCGCGGCCTCGCTGGGCCGTCTGCTCAAGTCGCGTGGCTACAAAGTAACGATGCAGAAGGCCGACCCGTATCTGAACGTCGACCCCGGTACCATGAGCCCGTTCCAGCATGGTGAGGTCTTCGTTACCGAGGATGGTTACGAGTCCGACCTGGACCTGGGTCATTACGAGCGCTTTATTGATGAGAACCTGACCCGCGATTCCAACTTTACGACCGGTGCCATCTACAAAAGCCTAATCGCCCGCGAGCGTCGCGGCGACTTTTTGGGCGGTACCGTGCAGGTGATTCCTCACGTCACCAATGCCATTAAGGATAAGTTCCGCCGCATCGAAGAGCAGACCGGCTCCGATGTAGTCATCACCGAGCTGGGCGGCACGATCGGCGACATCGAGTCCCAACCGTTTGTCGAGGCCATTCGTCAGTACCGCAAGGAGGCCGGCCCCGAGAACGTCTGCTACATCCACGTGTCGCTCGTTCCCTATATCGCCGCCGCCCACGAGGTCAAGACCAAGCCCACGCAGCATTCCGTCAAGGAGCTCCGCAGCTTTGGCATCCAGCCCGATATTATCGTGTTGCGCTCCGACCACCATATCGATGACGCTATCCGCGGAAAGATCGCAAGCTTCTGCGACGTCGACACCGATTGCGTCTTTACCAACGAGGACTGCGCGAGTATTTACGATGTTCCGCAGCTGCTTGCCGAGCAGGACTTTGACCTGCGCATTTGCGAGCGCCTGGGTCTGGACCCGCGTGAGCGCGACATGAGCGAGTGGAACGAGTTCCTGCGCAAACAGAATCACGCCAACCATCACGCCGACAAGGTGAAGATCGCCGTCGTTGGCAAGTACACGCAGCTGCCCGATGCGTACCTGTCGGTTATCGAGGCCCTGCACCATGCGGGCGTCTTCTACGATCGCCATGTGGACGTCCAGCTGGTCGACGGCGAGAGCCTCGACGAGCAGAATGTCTCCGAAGTTCTGGGCGACGCCTCGGGCATCCTGGTCCCCGGCGGCTTTGGCAAGCGCGCCCTGGAGGGCAAGATCCTCGCGGCCGAGTTTGCCCGCGAGCACAAGATTCCGTATCTGGGCATTTGCCTGGGTATGCAGGTGGCCGTGTGCGAATTTGCCCGCAACGTCGTCGGCCTTGCCGGCGCCAGCTCTTCCGAGTTCGATCCGGATGGCCCGTATAGCGTCATCGACCTGATGAGCTCGCAGGAGGACGTGACCGAGAAGGGCGGCACCATGCGTCTGGGTGCCTATCCGTGCAAGCTTGCTGCCGATTCCCTCGCGCGCGAGGCCTATGGCGAGGAGCTCGTCTACGAGCGTCACCGTCACCGTTTTGAGTTCAACAACGCCTTCCGTGACCAGCTCGAGGACGCCGGTCTGGTAATCTCGGGCCTTTCGCCCGACGAGCGTCTGGTCGAGATGGTCGAGCTGCCGCGCGATGTACATCCGTGGTATGTGGCCACCCAAGCTCATCCCGAGTTCAAGAGCCGTCCGACCAACCCGCAGCCGCTGTTCCGCGAGTTCGTGCGCGCCTCGATTGGCCAGCATGAGGGCGTCGATCGCGTGCAGGTGACGCCCAAGAACCTCGCTACGGACTAAGGGTGTCGGCGAACCAAGAACATACCGAAGCTGCTCCCTCGTCGCTCACTGTGGTGGCGGGGGAGTATCTCGATTACCTTGCGGTCGAACGGGGTTTGGCGCGCAATACGATTGCGGCCTACCGTCGTGACCTGACGACGTATTGCGCCTATCTGGAGCGGGCTGACATTGCGTCTTTTGAAGATGTGAGCCGTCAGGTCGTGGAGGGCTTTGTTGCCGATCGCCGCGACGGAGGCTATTCCGACGCCTCGGTGGAGCGCGCGCTTGCTGCCGTGAAGGGCCTGCATGCCTTTTTGGTGCGCGATGGGGCCGTGGCCCAAAACCCGACGGCGGCGTTGCGCCTGCCCAAAAAGGCAGATCGCCTGCCGGAATACCTTTCGGTGGAGGATGTCTCGGCACTGCTCGATCAAGACTTTCCCGAGGGCGAGATGGGGCTGCGCGATCATGCCATCTTGGAAGTGCTTTACGGTTGCGGCTTGCGCGTGAGTGAACTGGTTGGGCTCGATGTGGGCGATATCCATATCGATGACGGGTTTGTCCTGGTGCGCGGTAAGGGCTCCAAGGAGCGTCTGGCCCCGTTGGTGGGAAGCGCGGCTCGCGCCTTGACACACTATATAGGTGACGGGCGCACGCTCCTGGCCGCTCATGCTCACGGGACGGAGACCTCGGCGGTCTTTTTAAATAAGAACGGACGTCGCCTGTCGCGCCAGGCCGTGCATGCGATATGCGAGCGGTATGGGCGCCAGGTGGGGCTGGTGGGGCTCCATCCCCATACCTTGCGCCACTCCTTTGCCACCCACACGCTCGCGGGCGGTGCCGACCTGCGTGTGCTGCAGGAGATTTTGGGCCATGCCGATATTTCGACCACGCAGGTCTACACGCATGTCGACCGCACGCAACTGACCGAGGTCTATCTGGCGGCGCATCCGCTGGCACATCGCTAGCAACCTCGCTGACCTGCATATTTATACATATTAAGGGGGACGGGCCCCAGATTGTCGCG